>OZ255843.1:0-722500 GCA_965277775.1 Gammaproteobacteria bacterium
TAATAATAAACAGTTGCTGGCGACCCAAAAAGCCACCCAAGCAGCAAAGCAGAACACCCATGCCGTTTCCTCTCAACAGTATCCAACGCTGGCGCTGAGTTTCAATAAAACCGATACCGACTATGTGACTCAATCGGCTGTTTTACAGGATAGTGAAGTTGATAGAGTATCCTTATCGATCAACTGGACGCTTTTTGACGGCCTCAGTAATTATGCCCGTATAGATGAAGCCAGTGCATTAGAACGATCCAGTTATTTTCTGGAAAAAGAATTGGAAAGGGATTTGCTTAAACAAGCCAAACAAGTATTGATACGAATCAATTCGGCCATTGATCAGCTGCCTGCATTAGAAGCTTTGCTCGAAGCAAGAGAAGCCGCCTTGGAGGCCACCCAAGAAAGTTTTAATGTTGGATTGACAGAATTTGTTGAAGTGGTTAATGCCCGCAGAGATATTGTGGCTTCTGCTACAAACTTGTATCAAGCTGAACTGCAATTGTGGTTAGATGTCATGCAATTGAAATTCATTAGTGGCCGTTTGAACGTTGAGGATTTATAAGTACTAACCGCATTATTCAGCGTGTCCATCTTGAATTTTGCTAAAATATAACCATAGATAAGACATCATTTAAGTTTTAAAAATTATACATAGGAGCTGTATGTTAAGAATCGGATTATTTTTATTGGTCAACATTGCTGTTTTATTAGTTGCCAGTGTTGCACTGAGCGTGCTTGGTGTTGGCAGTTATCTTGAAGGCACGGGTTTAAATTACACCAGCCTGCTCATATTTTCAGCGGTTTTTGGCTTTGCAGGCGCATTTGTTTCACTATTTATGTCGCGTTGGATGGCAAAACGCGCCATGGGTGTGCAATTGATTGAATCACCGAGTACGCAAAAAGAAAAATGGCTTTACGATACTGTAACGCGTCTTTGCCAAGAAAATAAATTACCCATGCCCGAAGTGGGCATTTTCCCTTCCCCTGAAATCAACGCCTTTGCCACGGGTTACTCTCAAAAAGCATCCTTGGTCGCGGTCAGTTCAGGGCTTTTGCAAAACATGACAGCCGACGAGGCCGAAGCCGTAGTGGCGCACGAAGTTGCACACATTGCCAATGGCGATATGATCACCATGACCCTCATACAAGGCGTGGTCAATACTTTTGTCATTTTCCTCTCACGCATTGTGGGACACTTTGTCGATCGGGTTATCTTCAAAAATGAAGAAGGACACGGCGTTGGATTCTTCATAACATCCATCGTGGCTCAGATCGTTTTGGGCATACTAGCAAGCACCATCACCATGTGGTTTTCTCGTCATCGTGAATTTCATGCCGATGCCGATTCCGCTCGAATGGTCGGTAAAGAGAAAATGATTGCTGCTCTTAAACGGCTTCAACAAATGCACCCACAACCCTTACCTGATGAAATGATGGCATTCGGCGTCTCTGGTGGTGGTAGCCGATTCGGCAGACTATTCATGAGTCATCCCCCATTAGAAGAGCGAATTGATTCCTTGAAAGCATTGAAATAATTCATTCAGTTCACGTATTTTTAATCCCGCCCTCATGTTGACGGCGGGATTTTTTTTGCCCAACTCACTGACTAGATCGCTGTTACGATTTATAGACCTGATACGAGACAACAGGGTCCATCAAAAAGGGTACGTAATGGCAAATCCAAATCTATACAATTCAGTTCGTATATTGACAAGCAATTGAAATACCAACGACTGGCTTAAATTTGCAATGGATATCGAAGAAATGGGATAGATTCATCGAATAAATGGCATGGATACAGAAAAGGTTCAGGGTCTAATCAGTATTTATTCTCTATAAGTTTTTGGCTGTTTCAGCAGAGATCATGACAGGAGGCTTATACACTCAATACGCCTCACGTGTTAATTTTAATGGTGTAGAATATGAGTAATCAAATAACGGATACTTTGGATAATGCCAATGCTTTTCAGCAGGCAGGGTTTTCAAAGGAAAACGCAGACGCATTGGCGTCTATAAATGAGGATAGTATGCAAAGAGTACTTGATCGGATTGATCATCGGTTTGATCAAATCAATAAACGGTTTGATGTATTTCAAAGTGACGTTGACAAACGGTTTGATACTTTTCAGAGCGATGTTGATAAGCGGTTTGATGTTTTTCAAAGCGACGTTGATAAGCGATTTGAACAAGTTGATAGACGATTTAATTCAATGCAATGGACGATTGGCATCTCGGTTGCCGGTCTTGTGCTCATTAAATTCTTCAGCTAAGGGAATGCACTAACGTCTATAAATGAGGATAGTATGCAAAGCGTGCTCGATCGGATTGATCATCGGTTTGACCAAGTTGATAAGCAATTTGAACAGGTTGACAAACGGTTTGATACGTTTCAGAGCGACGTTAATAAGCGATTTGAACATGTTGATCGACGTTTTAATTCAATGCAATGGACGATTGGCATCTCGGTTGCGGTACTAGTGCTCATTAAATTCTTCAGCTGAGGGCGAATTATTACCAATTGGGCGTGCATCGGCTCTTTAAAATTCGGATCCTGAATCTACAATCCCTACAACCCATTCAAAATTTGCCTTTTGGCAAGTGTGCGATCTCCTTCTAAACCTGAATGCGATTGACACATGCTTAGTAAACGCAGGTGAGACTGCATACAGTTCATATCGTTTGTTGTTGTTCAAGATGTTCAACATGATCAAAAATCGAATGAGTAATTACCCCTGATTTTGAGCATGATTGCTTTGTCTCGGTGCTATAATAGACCGTCCAGTGTGATTGTTTATTTGAACGCTACTTTGCCATAAGCAACCGCATCCATTCAATATTTAGGATTAGTCATGTTATATGAATATCTGCCCATATTGGTTTTCATTGGCTTAGGCATTGTGTTTGGTGTTGCGCCCATTGTCATGGGTTACTTGTTGGCTCCCAATCATCCAGACGCCGCAAAAGATTCTCCCTACGAATGTGGCTTCGAGGCTTTCGAAGATGCGCGCATGAAATTTGATGTGCGCTTTTACTTGGTGGCCATCCTGTTTATAATTTTTGATTTAGAAATCGCCTTTTTGTTTCCCTGGGCCGTCTCCTTAGACACGGTTGGTGCCCCCGCGTATATTGCTATGGCCATATTCTTAATCATCCTGACCATCGGATTTATTTATGAGTGGAAGAAAGGGGCATTGGAATGGGAATAGAAGGCGTATTTAAAGAAGGCGTTGTCACCACAACAGCCGATAAGCTCATCAACTGGGCGCGCACTGGTTCAATGTGGCCTATGTCTTTTGGATTGGCCTGTTGCGCTGTAGAAATGATGCACGCTGCTGCCTCGCGTTACGACATCGACCGATTTGGCATTGTCTTTCGCCCAAGCCCAAGACAGTCTGATGTGATGATTGTTGCAGGGACGTTGTGCAATAAAATGGGTCCCGCCTTACGCAAAGTTTATGATCAAATGGCCGAACCACGTTGGGTGATTTCTATGGGTTCTTGTGCCAATGGCGGCGGTTACTACCATTATTCCTATTCAGTGGTCAGAGGTTGCGATCGTATTGTGCCCGTTGACATTTATGTGCCGGGTTGTCCGCCGACTGCAGAAGCATTGCTGTTTGGCATTTTGCAATTACAAAGAAAAATCAAAGCCACCAACACGATTGCGCGTTGACTCTTATGCAAGCTTACCAAGTCGAATTAAATAACAAACTTGAGTCTGAACTCAGTGGCTTGTACCATTCGTTGACATACGAGATTGATACGATTGTCGTTGAGGTCTTGCCCGACCATTTAGCTGAACTTTGCCAAAAATTACACGATGATTTTGGCTTTAAAACCCTCATTGATATTTGTGGTGTGGATTACGCTGCTTTTGGTGAAGAAAATTGGGCGACCGATTCCGCCACAGCCCAAGGCTTTAGTCGTGGTGTCTTTGATTTTGGCGAAACCGAAGGCGCGCCTGGGATCAAGGTCGAATCCAAAATGGAAAAACGCTATTGTGCGGTCTATCAATTGTTGGATGTATTCGATAATCAGCGCTTGCGTGTTAAGTGTTATGCAACCGATGTCACCTTTCCCGTTATTCCCTCTGTGGTACCTGTGTGGGCTTGTGCAGATTGGTTTGAAAGAGAAGCATTTGACATGCTCGGTATCGTGTTCTCAGGGCACCCAGATTTGCGTCGCATTCTGACTGACTACGGATTTGTGGGACACCCCTTGCGCAAAGATTTTCCTTTGACTGGCAAGGTTGAAATGTACTACGATGAAGCAGAAAAGCGTGTGTGTTATCGGCCGGTCACGCTTGAAAATCGCGTTAACATACCGCGCATTATCCGAACAAAAACGCCCAAAACTGAATCTTAGTGCCATGGCAGAGATTAAGAACTACACATTGAATTTCGGCCCACAGCATCCAGCGGCGCATGGTGTTTTGCGCTTAGTGCTTGAAATGGATGGTGAAACCATCGTTCGAGCGGACCCGCACATTGGATTATTGCATAGAGGCACTGAAAAATTAGCCGAACATAAACCGTTCAATCATTCCATTGGGTATATGGACCGTTTGGACTATGTTTCAATGATGTGCAATGAACACGGTTATGTGCTAGCCATTGAGAAATTATTACAAGTTGAAGTGCCAGAACGCGCCCAGTACATTCGGGTGCTTTTTTCGGAAATAACCCGAATTTTGAATCACCTCATGTGGTTAGGCTCACACGCCTTAGACGTGGGGGCCATGACAGTTTTTCTATACGCTTTCCGTGAGCGCGAAGATTTGTTGGATTGTTACGAAGCGGTGAGTGGTGCTCGCATGCACGCCACCTATTTTCGACCTGGTGGTGTTTACCGTGATCTGCCCCAGCGCATGACCCAATACACGCAAGAGCATAAAAAGAACGAAAAAGCCATCAAGGCTTTGAACGTCAACCGCGAAGGTTCTTTGCTCGATTTCATAGAAGATTTTGCCCAACGCTTCCCCAAATTAATCGATGAGTATGAAACTTTATTAACCGACAACCGCATTTGGAAGCAACGTTTAGTTGGCGTAGGTGTTGTGGACCCAGAACGGGCGCTACAGTTAGGATTTACTGGACCCATGCTTAGAGGTTCGGGCATTCGTTGGGATTTACGCAAAAAACAACCTTATGAAGTGTACGATAAATTAGATTTTTCCATTCCCATCGGCACGGAAGGCGACAGTTATGACCGCTATTTGGTTCGTATTCATGAAATGCGCGAGTCGGTCAATATCATGCACCAATGCGTCGATTGGTTGAAAGTTAATGACGGACCAGTTATTGCTGAGGACCACAAAGTGACGCCGCCAAAAAGAGCGAGCATGAAGACCAGCATGGAAGCGTTGATTCACCATTTTAAATTGTTTACCGAAGGCTATTGTGTGCCAGCGGGAGAAGCCTACGCTGCAATTGAGCATCCCAAAGGGGAGTTTGGCGTATTTCTGGTATCCGATGGTGCGAATAAGCCGTATAGGGTAAAGATACGTGCCCCAGGATTCGCCCACCTACAAGCCATGGATGAAATGTCCAAAGGCCATTTGCTGGCAGACGTTGTGACCATCATTGGCACCCAAGACATCGTATTTGGAGAAATTGATCGATGACCAAACCCAATCCACTCATTGACCACACAGTTGATCATTCAGCGTCTTTTCCGCCGAAGGCTGAGCATGTTGCAACATTGAGTGATGCGGTCAAACAAGGCATTGAAGATCATTTGGCAAAATATCCCAATGATCAAAGAATTTCAGCGATTATGCCCGCATTGACTTTGGCGCAAAATGATAATGGCGGACACCTAACGCCCGAATTGATTCGTACGGTTGCCGACTATATTGGCATACCCAATGTGGCAGCCGAAGAAGTGGCCACCTTTTATTCAATGTATGAATTGATCCCACAGGGCAAGCATAAAATCAGCATTTGCCAAAATATTTCCTGTATGTTAAGAGGCTGTGATGCACTAATTGAGCACCTTGAGCAAAAACATCAAATCGTTGCGGGTAAGGTCTCCAAAGATCAAATGTTCTCCCTTAAAAAAGTCGAATGTTTAGGCGCATGTGGCGGAGCGCCAATGATGCAAATTGGTGATCAATACTACGAAAATTTGACCCCAGAAAAATTAGATGGCATTTTAAACGACTTGGTCGAGCAGTGATATGACAGAAATTATCCAAAACGAAGTTTGCTTTCGCTTAAATCACTTAGATACGCCGTGGGATATAGAAACCTACAAGGCGCATGGCGGGTACAAAATGTGGCAGGACATTGTCAACAACAAAATCGCCCCAGACCAACTCATAGAAGATTTAAAACTGTCGAACTTGCGCGGTCGTGGTGGGGCAGGGTTCCCCACTGGATTAAAGTTGACCTTTATGCCACGCGGATTGCCCATTCAAAAATACATTGTTTGTAATTCAGATGAAGGCGAACCAGGCACCTTTAAAGACCGAGACATTTTGCGCTACAACCCTCATCAATTGATTGAAGGCATGGCCATTGCGGGCTATGTATTGGGTGGTACAGTGGGTTATAACTACATTCGTGGCGAGTTTGTTGAATCCACCAATCGCTTCAACGAGGCCTTAAAACAAGCCTACGACAGTAGTTTGTTAGGCAAGAACATCTTAGGTTCTGATATTGATTTTGATTTGTACTATCACTGCGGCGCGGGTGCATACATCTGTGGCGAAGAAACGGCTTTGATCGAATCCTTGGAAGGCAAAAAAGGCCAACCTCGCTTCAAACCACCCTATGCTTCAAGTTATGGGCTATATGGCAAGCCGACCATCGTCAGCAACACCGAAACCTATGCGTCTATCCCGTTGATTGTGGAGAAGGGCGGACAATGGTTTCAAGACATTGGCGTCCCCAATTCTGGCGGTACCAAACTGTTTTCAGTGTCGGGACACGTCAACAAACCTGGTAACTATGAAATCCGCATGGGCACGCCATTTGCCGATTTATTATCGCTCAGCGGTGGCATGTTAGAAGGCAGACGCTTAAAAGCGGTTATTCCTGGTGGGTCTTCAACGCCCGTTATTCCAGCAGATGCGGCCATGGACATGAACATGGATTTTGACTCAATCAGCAAAGCGGGTTCGATGTTAGGCGCCGGTTCTGTCATCATTATGGATGATTCAACAGATATGGTCAAAGCCTTGGAATGCTTGGCGCACTTTTATTTCGATGAATCCTGTGGTCAATGCACCCCTTGCCGAGAAGGCACGGGCTGGTTGTACAGAACTGTCAAGAAAATCCGCTGTGGTCAAGGCACATACGAAGATTTAGAATTGCTGGGCAATGTGGCCACCAATATAGTCGGCCATGTCATTTGTGGATTAGGCGATGCGGCTGCAGTACCCGTCAAGAGCTTTATCAAACATTTTAGACCTGAGTTTGAGCATTATATTGAACATGGCACGAGTATGGTCAAGACCGATTAGGATACGGATTAAGAGTTATGGCAACGATCACGATTGATGGAAAACAAGTAAAGTCGCAAGAAGGGCAGATGCTAATCGATGTGGCAGATTCTGCTGGCGTTGAGATTCCTCGTTTTTGCTATCACCCCAAACTGAGCGTAGCGGCCAACTGTCGGATGTGCTTGGTTGAAGTCAAAGGCTCTCGTAAACCTGTACCAGCTTGTGCGACTTTGGTGACCGATGGCATGATCGTCCAAACGAGATCTGTTGGGGCAAAAAATGCGCAAAAATCGGTGATGGAATTTTTGCTCATCAATCATCCCTTAGATTGTCCCATTTGTGACCAAGGCGGTGAATGCGAGTTGCAAGACGTCTCGCTTGAATTTGGCGCAGATATTTCTCGCTACACAGCCAATAAACGCGTGATTCGAGACAAAAACATTGGTCCCTTGATTCACACCGATTTAACGCGGTGCATCCATTGCACGCGTTGCGTTCGCTTTGGTAAAGAAATTGCTGGTATTCAAGAATTGGGCATGATTGGACGCGGAGAATTCAGCGAAATCACAACCTCATTAGAAAAAAGTGTGGATTCAGAGTTGTCGGGCAATGTGATTGATTTGTGCCCTGTGGGCGCATTGACATCCAAACCCTTTAGATATTCGGCACGGCCTTGGGAGATTACTTCAAAAGAGGGCATTGCCGCGCACGACAGCAGTGGCTCAAATTTGAGTTATCACATCAAAAAAGACACTTTAAAACGCGTTGTGCCAAGAACCAACGAAGCCATCAATGAAGTTTGGTTGTCTGACAGAGACCGTTTTTCATATGAAGGTGTGCAAACAGAAAAACGCTACTTGAGTCCGAAAATCAAAATTGACGGCGAGTGGCAATCAACCGACTGGCAAACGGCATTGGACCATGCTCAAAAAATCATCAGCCAAGCATCGCCGCACATCTTATCGAGCGAATCGCAAACGGTTGAAGAGTTGTATTTGCTCAAGCGCATTGCAGAAAAAACCGAAGGCGCCATGGATACGCGATTACGTCGTTCAGCCAAGGTCAAGGTGCCACTGCAAACCACACCTGAATTGCCCGTATTTGAATCGTTCGACACGGTGATGTTGGTTGGCTCCGAATTGACCCACGAACACCCCATGGTTGCTCATAGAATCCGTAAGAGTCAAGCCAAAGTTCTGTGTTTGGATGCCAAAAAACATGTTTTCAGAATGAATCAGATTGATTCTCAAGTGCTCAAGCCTTCTCAATGGATTGCGTTCTTGGCAAGCGCCACCAAAGCCTTATTAACAGCAGAAAATAACAGTGCAGCCATTAAAACCTTGGGTCTGACAGACTTGGCCATTTCTGAAGCCGCGCAAAAGTGGGTTGAGCAATTAATGGCTTCAAACAATCCTGCCATCATCTTGGGCAACATCGCGCAACAAAGCGATGCGTTTTCAGAACTGCAACAATGGGCTCAATTATTGGCAAAACATTGCCAAGGCAGTTGCATCGTCTTGCCGATTGCAGCCAACTCTGTGGCGGCCGACCAACTCGGATGCGCGCCCCTTAAACACAGTGTGCATGAAATGTTCAGCGCATCGGCCGAGCATCCCTTGGTCGTGGTCGGCATTGAACCAGAATACGACACCTTATATGGTCAGGCGTTGGTTCAACGCATGGCACAAACCAAAGTGGTGGCCTTGAGTGCCTATCAATGCGATTCAATAGAGCAACATGCCGATGTCATACTGCCCATTGCAACTTATGCCGAAACTTCGGGGTCGTTTGTCAATATGGCCGGTCAACGGCTATCTTTTGCGGCCATCGTTGCTGCCCTCGGTGATTCTAAGCCGTGTTGGAAAGTTCTACGCGTTTTAGCGAATTTATTAGACGTCGAAAATTCAGAATACGATAGCTCAGCGGACGTGCTCAACGAAGCAATACAACAATTGACCGCAGCTATTCCAACAAATGAAGCAATGCCTGAGGCCTATCAGCCCTCAAGCCAACAAGGTCTGGAAGGCATTGTTTACTGGCATGCATTCGCCGTGGACTCTGTGGTGCGCAATGCTCAGGCGTTACAGGACTCAAAATTAGCCCAACAAGGACGCTATTGTTTGCTATGTGCTTCTGATTTTAAACAAGATGAACCTGTTGAATTCAACGTCGGCGATCAAACCATCGCGGCTCAAAGTCAAATCAGTGATGATGTGGCTCAAGGCGTTTGCTGGATACCCGCCATAGAAGTTGGCGCTTCATTAACTTCGGTCGGCGCTGTTTCCATGGGCAACAAGCCCATCACCGTAGAGCACCGCGCAGGGCAAGGCTAAAGTCTGATGTTTAATGAACTCACGCTATTACTAAATTACCTTTTGCCATGGGAGCTGTCATTGGCGCTCACCTTTTTGGTGCAGTCGCTGGTTGTCATTTTGCCTGTGATGTTAGGCGTCGCCTATCTGACTTACGCTGAAAGAAAAATCATCGGCTATATGCAAGTGCGTTTAGGCCCCAATCGAGTAGGTCCCAAAGGTTGGTTGCAACCCATAGCCGATGCGGTGAAATTGATGTTCAAAGAGATCATCGTCCCAACAAAATCCAACGTTTGGCTATTTTTGGTGGCACCCATGCTCTCCATTGCCCCTGCAGTGGCCGTTTGGGCAGTGGTTCCTTTTGGTGATGGTATGGTTGTGGCTGACATTGACATTGGCTTGCTTTACATACTTGCAGTCGGCTCGATTGGCGTTTATGGGGTCATTGTTGCGGGCTGGGCATCCAACTCAAAGTACGCCTTCTTAAGTGCTGTTCGCGCTTCGGCTCAAATCGTTTCTTATGAAATTGCCATGGGATTTGCCATGGTGACCGTGCTCATGGTTTCTAAATCGATGAATTTGACGACTATCGTTCTAGACCAATCCGGTGGTTTTTGGAATTGGTATTGGATCCCCTTGTTCCCCATGTTCATTGTCTATTTTATTTCTGGTGTGGCAGAAACCAACCGTGCACCCTTTGATGTGGCAGAAGGCGAGTCTGAGATCGTTGCTGGCTTCCACGTTGAATATTCGGGCATGACCTTTGCCGTGTTTTTCTTGGCCGAATACGCCATGATGATCTTGATTGCGGTATTGACTTCAATATTGTTTTTGGGCGGCTGGCATTCGCCATTTGAAGGCATCCCCTTGCTTGGCACGGTCTTCTCATTCATCCCCGGTACGTTCTGGCTCATATTCAAAACGGCTACCATGTTGCTGTTCTTTTTATGGTTCAGAGCCACATTCCCCCGTTATCGTTACGATCAGATCATGCGTTTGGGCTGGAAAGTCTTTATTCCATTAACGTTATTCTGGGTTTTTGTGGTCGGGTTTTTGGATTACTTTTCAATTGGTCCTTGGTTTAAATAGTTATGTTGCAATTTATAAAACATCAGATTAAAAGTTTCACTTTGTGGGAACTGTTACAAGGTATGGCCGTCACAGGTCGGTACTTGTTCAAAAGAAAGGTCACGGTGCAATTTCCTGAGGAAAGAACGCCCTTGTCGCCCCGTTTTAGAGGCAAACACGCCCTAAGAAGATACCCCAACGGCGAAGAGCGTTGCATTGCTTGTAAATTATGCGAGGCTGTCTGCCCAGCAAACGCCATCACCATTGAATCTGAAGAACGTGCCGATGGCACACGACGCACCATTCAGTACGATATCGACATGTTTAAATGTATTTATTGTGGTTTTTGTGAAGAAGCGTGCCCTGTGGACGCCATTGTTGAAACCCGTATTTTTGATTATCATTATGAGTCGGCTCAGGACAAAGTGATGACCAAAGAAATGTTAATGGATATGGGCGATCGCCACGAACAACAAATCGCCGCAGATAGAAGTATTGAATCGAATTATCGATAGGAAGTCATGTTTAGTTTTGAGCAGTTTGTCTTTTATTTTTTAGCCTTGGTTTGCATTGTTGCCGCCATTAGGCTGATTACAGCGCGTAACCCTGTGCAAGCGGCCTTATTCCTGGTGCTGGCCTTTGTTTCATGCGCAGGCATCTGGATTTTATTACACGCCGAGTTTTTAGGTATTGCTCTGATATTGGTCTATGTTGGAGCCGTGATGGTGCTGTTCTTATTTGTGGTGATGATGTTGGACATCAACATGGCTGTCATTCAACAAGGCTTCACCAATTATCTGCCCATTGGCTCAATCATTGCTCTGATTGTTTTGGCTGAAATCATTCTGATTATCAATACCAATGTGTTTACCCAAACCTTAGACATTGATGCAGCAGGCGCCATCAGTACAGGGTCTAATACCAAATTACTTGGGTTTGAGCTCTACACCAAATACTTATACCCAGTGGAGTTGGCAGCGGTGTTACTGACCGTCGCCATCGTTGCGGCCATTGCCTTGACCTTGCGTAAGCGCACAGGTGAATCCAAGTACCAAAACATTGCCAAACAAGTTCAAGTGAAAGCCAAAGACCGTTTAAAAGTTGTTGAAGTAGAGAGTTGTGCAGATCGCCATCAACAAAGACCACTTCAACCCACAGAAGACGATAACACCGATAAATAAGGGCCTATCTATGTTAGAACTCAGTGATTTTTTAGGATTTGCCGCCATTTTGTTCACCATCAGTTTTGCTGGCATTTTTCTCAATCGCAAGAACATCATTATGATATTGCTGTGCATTGAATTGATGTTGTTGGCTGTCAACACCAATTTGGTTGCCTTCTCATTTTACTTAAATGATTTAACGGGACAAGTCTTTGTCTTCTTTATCTTAACCGTTGCCGCAGCGGAAGCGGCCATTGGATTAGCCATATTAGTGATTCTCTTCCGTAATAAGAGAACCATTAATGTTGAAGATTTGAACCTACTGAAAGGATAATCAATGAGCGTGTACACCCTTAGTTTGATTGCATTGTTAGCACCCTTGGGTGCTTCCCTTGTTGCAGGATTCTTTGGCAAAGTCATTGGGCGCAAGATGGCGCATCGCGTGGCCATATCGGGCGTGGGTCTGTCCACATTGTTGTCAGCCATTGTTTTTTATAAAATATGTGTGCTCGATGAACCCATATTGAACGTCAACCTCTATCAATGGCTGCAATTTGCTGATACGCAACTACACATTGGCTTATTGATAGACAGCCTTTCGGCGACCATGATGTTGGTGGTCACTTTTGTGTCCTTGATGGTACACATTTACACCATTGGCTACATGGACCATGACGAGGATTACGACCACGATAATCCCTATTACCAAAGATTTTTCTCCTATATTTCGTTGTTCACCTTTGCTATGTTGACATTGGTGATGTCCAATAACTTCCTCCAGTTGTTTTTTGGTTGGGAAGCCGTGGGTTTGGTTTCCTATCTGCTCATTGGCTTTTATATGAAAAGGCCCACAGCCATTGCTGCCAACCTCAAGGCATTTCTGGTCAACCGTGTTGGAGATTTCGGCTTTTTGCTCGGCATTGCGGGGGTGCTGATGTTTTTTGGCACCTTAGATTACGCCCAGTTCTTTGCTGCCTTACCCCAAGGGGCGCACCAAACCATCAATATTGTGGGTGGCTACGAATGGCAAGTGGTGACGGTCATTGGATTGCTATTATTTGTGGGGGCGATGGGCAAATCTGCGCAAATGCCTTTGCACGTATGGTTACCCGAGTCTATGGAAGGTCCCACGCCCATTTCTGCTTTGATTCACGCAGCCACTATGGTGACCACAGGTATTTACATGGTTGCACGGCTATCGCCCTTATTTGAGCTGTCAGAAGTTGCATCTTCGAGCATTTTAATCATTGGCGCGAGCACTGCACTGTTCATGGGCTTTTTAGGCGTGGTACAAAACGACATCAAACGCGTGGTGGCTTATTCCACCTTATCGCAATTGGGCTACATGGTTGCGGCCTTAGGGGTTTCAGCCTATTCAATCGGCTTCTTCCATGTCATGACTCATGCCTTTTTTAAAGCCTTGTTGTTCTTAGGTGCAGGTTCGGTAATCATTGGCATGCACCATAAACAAGACATTCGCGAAATGGGCGGACTCAAAAAATACATGCCCATTACTTGGATCTGTATGTTGATCGGCTCCCTGTCATTGATTGGCACGCCAGGCTTTTCAGGCTTTTTCTCAAAAGACTCGATCATCATTGCCGTTGAAAACACCGAGCGATTTGGCGCGACTTACGCCGAATTTGCGCTTTTGATCGGTGTGTTTTTCACCGCCCTCTATTCTTTTAGAATGTTCTTTATGGTGTTCCACGGCAAAGAAAGTGAATACGTTGCCGCTCATCCGCCGCATGAATCACCCAAGGTGGTGACTGTGCCGCTAATATTACTCGCCATACCCTCGGTTTTCATTGGCGGCATCGCTGTGAGTAGTTGGGTGTTTGGCGATTATTTTGCTGACAGTCTGTTTGTTGCAGAGGACCATACCACCTTAAAAATCATGGCCGAACAATATCATGGGGTATTTGCAATGATATTGCACAGCTTTGTCACCTTACCCTTTTATTTTGCCCTTGCTGGTGTAGCCGCCGCATGGTATCTGTATCTCAAACGCCCTGAATTGCCTGAAAAAATATCGATTCAGTTCAATGGCTTATACCGCTGGATGTTAGATGCATACGGTTTTGACCGCTTTAACGAATGGGCTTTTGTCCAAAACACCCAACGCATCGGCACATTTTTCTGGTCCAAAGGCGATGTTGCCACCATTGATGATACCTTAATCAACGGCGGGGCGGCGGGCATTGGTCGAATTGCCCAGAGTTTACGACTGTGGCAAAGCGGCTACTTGTATCACTATGTTTTCGTCATCATCATTGGTTTGATGGGCTTATTAACTTGGCTAATCTTTGTTTAAGCTGTCCATCCCATGATGAATGTTTCCAACTTTAAATAATAGACAAACACGATGATTCTTTCACTGCTCATTTGGATACCCATAGCGACTGGCGTTGCGTGTTTGTTGCTGGGCGATAAGCACGAAAAAATAGCGCGCTACTTCGCGGTCGGGGTCAGCCTTGCCGTGTTTTTCATATCATTGATTTTGTATTTTGATTTTGACCCAACCACACCCGCTTTGCAGTTTGTGGAACGTCAGCCGTGGATTGGTTATTTCAACATTGATTACTATCTCGGTATCGATGGTTTGTCTATGCCGCTGATCATCTTATCGACTTTCTCCTCATTCATTGCCATCCTGTCGGCGTGGGAGGCCATCAAAGACCGATTCAGTCAATATTTGGCGGCATTCCTTATTTTAGAAGGGCTGATGGTCGGGGTATTCAGTGCCATGGACGCCATCTTATTCTACGTGTTCTGGGAAGCCCTGCTGATTCCAATGTTCTTAATCATCGGTATTTGGGGTGGTGCCAGAAGGGTCTATGCCACGATTAAATTCTTTTTATATACCTTTCTGGGTTCGGTGTTTATGCTCATTGGATTTATTTATCTATACGTACAAACGGGCACCTTCGTCATCGCCGATTTCCATCAGCAGCCCCTCGCCATGCTGCCGCAAACCTTGCTGTTTTTTGCGTTCTTTGCGGCTTTTGCCGTCAAAATACCCATGGTCCCTGTACACACGTGGCTACCAGACGCACACGTCGAAGCACCCACCGCAGGTTCAGTCATACTGGCAGCAGTATTATTGAAAATGGGAGGCTATGGTTTTGTTCGGTTCAGCTTACCCATCGTACCCGACGCCGCTTTTGAATACGCCACCTTCATGATTGTACTGTCTTTAATCGCCATTGTTTACATTGGTTTTATTGCCGTTGTGCAAAAAGATATGAAAAAATTGGTCGCTTATTCGTCCATATCGCACATGGGCTTTGTGACTTTGGGTTTGTTTTTGGCTTGGGACATCATCGCCAATACCCAATCGGCAGACGGTGCCGTATTGGCAATGGAAGGTGCAATGATGCAAATGATTTCTCACGGTTTTATCTCGGCTGCCATGTTCTTGGGCATTGGCGTGTTGTACGACCGCATGCACTCCAGAGCCATTGCCGATTATGGCGGTGTGGTCAATGTGATGCCCATTTTTGGGTTCTTTGCCGTCTTCTTTGCCATGGCCAATGCTGGCTTACCCGGCACCTCGGGCTTTGTCGGTGAGTTCATGGTTATATTGGCTGCGTTCCAAGGCAACTTCTGGTTTGGCTTCATTTCTGCCATCACCTTGATTTTGGGTGCCGCTTATACACTTTGGATGGTTAAACGGGTTATATTTGGGCAAGTTGGCAACGATAAAGTCGCCCAATTGATGGATTTAAATAAACGTGAAATTTCAATCATGAGTATTTTGGCGGCTGCCACTCTAATATTTGGATTATGGCCAGACCCCATCATTGCTGTGATGCAAACCTCGATTGAGCATTTACTCCAACAAGCCACCACCTCAAAACTATGACCATGGATTATTCTTTATTCATTCCTGAAATAGCCTTGCTGTTGGTGACTTTGACCATATTGATGGTTGAAGTCTATGTGGGCGAAAAAGCCCCAAGAGCCGGTTACTGGATGGCGCAGACAGCCCTGTTTGGTGTGGGCATGTACACCGTATTCACCTTTAGTCTTGGGGCAGAGGCCTCATTTAGCGGCGGTTATGTGCGCGACGTCTTTGGCGATGTGGTCAAACTGTTCATCTATCTCACAGGATTCTTAACCTTGGTTTACTCCAAACGTTATGCGGCTGACCGCAAGATGCTACGCGGTGAATTTTATGCCATGATCTTGTTCGCCATTTTGGGCGCGCAAGTGTTGGTGTCTGCCTTCAATCTGCTCACCATTTATATGGGATTGGAGCTGATGTCATTATCGCTTTACACCTTAGTCACTTGGCGCAGAGATGATGTCAGAATCACTGAAGCTGCCATGAAATACTTTGTCTTGGGCTCATTGGCATCGGGCATATTGCTCTACGGTATGTCGATGATTTATGGTGCCACAGGACACATCCAAATTGATGAAATTGCCCGCGTGGTTGCCCAATCACCTGATAGTCAATTGTTCAACTTCGGACTGGTATTTTTGGTGGTGGGTGTGGCCTTCAAATTAGGCGTTGTCCCTTTTCATATGTGGATGCCCGATGTCTATCATGGCTCGCCTACAGTGATTACCTTGTTTTTGGCAACGGTCTCTAAATTGGCCGCTTTTGCCATGCTTATTCGTCTGTGGGTCGATGCCTTATCACCCAGCTTAGAAGCCATTCAACCCATGGTCATGATGTTGTGTGCCGCCTCCATCATCGTCGGTAATGTGGTCGCCATCGCGCAGTCCAACTTAAAACGGATGTTGGCCTATTCAGCTATCTCACACATGGGCTTTGTTTTGATGGGTATTGCTGCTGGTACCGATCAAGGCAATGCAGCCGCGCTGTACTACATGATTGTTTATACTTTGACGGGCGCCGCAGGTTTTGGCCTGATCTTATTGCTGAGCACCGCCACCAATGAATCGGATCAATTGGCTGATTTGAAAGGCTTGGCGAAACGCGCACCCAAATTAGCCTTGTTGTTATTGATCATCATGTTCTCAATGGCGGGCATTCCACCAACCATTGGCTTTTATGCCAAACTGTTGGTGCTTGAAGCCGCCGTTGACGCGGATTTGGTCTGGCTGGCCGTGTTGGGTGTCTCCATGTCAGTTGTCGGAGCTTTTTATTATCTGAGAGTCATCAAACTGATGTATTTTGATGAAGCCGAAAACCCAGAAGCCGTTGCCAAACCGGACGCCGACAGCAACCTCATTCTAAACTTGAACGTCGGCAGTTTAATCGTACTGGGTGTGTTTCCTGCGCCGCTCATCGCTTTGTGCTTTGCCATTTTCGGTTTATGAATGGATTCATCGCTGTTGGGTTGATCTTCGTATTCATCTTAGCCAATATTCCTTTTATCAGCAATACGTTTTTTTTTAACTTATTCAGAAGCAAGCAACCCGTCAATTGGCTTTTAAGGCTGATACAATGGCTTTTTTATATGCTGGTGTCATTGCTGATTATGCTGGGCATTGAATATTATCTAACAGGTCAAAATCATCCCCAAGCGTGGGAGTTTTATTACACCAATTTATTTTTATTCACCATTTTTGCATTTCCAGGTTTTATTTGGCAACTGTATTGCCACCAGCCAAAGTAAGATTCAATCTTTAAAGACCGCGCCGTTTTTATGAAATACACCATTGGTCCCAAACAACCATTTAAGGGGCAAATAACCCCGCCAGGGGACAAATCCATTTCGCATCGCGCCATCATATTTTCAGCGCTTGCAGAAGGCGTCAGTACCGTAGAAGGGCTTCTGATTGGAGAAGACGTGTTATGCACCATTGCCGCATTTGAGCAAATGGGTGTCAAAGTCATCAGAAATCAAACATCCGCCACCATCCATGGTGTTGGCAAACATGGGCTTCAAGCACCAAAATCAGCCCTCAATGTTGGTAATTCTGGCACGGCCATGCGTTTACTCATGGGTCTGCTTAGCGGACAAAGCTTTAGTTCCGAGCTCATTGGCGATGAATCACTGAGCAAACGCCCCATGCGCCGTATTTCAGACCCTCTTACCTTAATGGATGCGCGCATTGAAACAACAGCAAATGGTACGCCACCCGTCCACATCTTTCCCGCAACTCAATTGAAGGGCATAGACTATCGCTTACCAGTTGCCAGTGCGCAAATCAAATCGGCCTTGCTGTTCGCCGCACTTTATGCCAAAGGAATCATGCGCATTACTGAACCGGGTCCGTCTCGCGACCATACTGAAAGAATGCTCAGAACCTACGGCGCGCACATTGAATCAGCACAGCAACAAATCACCTTCAAAGGCGGGCAATCCCTCAAAGCCTGCCATTTAGACGTGCCAGCTGATATTTCTTCGGCGGCCTTTTTTATGGTGGGCGCCAGCATCGCACAAAATGCCGATGTAACTATTAAAAATGTCGGCATGAACCCCACACGTACGGGCGTCATCAACATATTGCAAGCCATGGGCGCAGACCTAAAAATATTTAATGAAGGCGTCAAAGGCGATGAACCCATTGCCGACATTCGAGTGCGCTCTGCTCAGCTACGTGGGGTAAACATTGATCCCAAACTGGTGCCATTGGCTATTGACGAATTTCCCGTTTTATTCATTGCCGCCGCTTGTGCTGAGGGCACAACAGTCCTCACAGGCGCTGCCGAATTGCGCGTCAAAGAAAGCGATCGCATAGCCGTTATGGTGGATGCCATCAACCAAATGGGCGGAACTGCCCAAGCAACAGCTGATGGGGCGATTATTCAAGGGGGTCAATTGATTGGTGGGTATACCTTACAAAGCCATCACGATCACCGCATTGGCATGGCTTGTACCATGGCGAGTTTATGCTGCGAACAACCAATCAGCATTGAAGGCTGTGAAACCATCGCCACTTCGTTTCCAAATTTTGTGGACCTCTCAGAGCAACTGGGGCTGCACATCACTACCGACGAATGATGACCCATGACTGACACCTGCCACCAAGCCATTACCATTGACGGTCCCAGCGGAGTCGGCAAAGGCACCATTGCCAGCATCCTTGCCCAGCAATTGAATTGGCATTGGTTAGACAGTGGCTTGTTGTATAGAGCCTTTGCCCTGCACGCGCAAAACAATCCCGAGCAAGACACCCAAGCATTGATTGACTCGATGAAATTGCACCAAACCACCGATGATGTTTTTTTGAACGATGTTTGCGTGACCCACCTCATCAGGCAAGAGCAAACCGGTGCACTCGCTTCTAAACTAGCAGCGAACCCCGAAGTGCGTCAAGCGCTTCTAGGTTGGCAAAGACATTTATTAGACACCGAATCGGTTGTGGCAGATGGCAGAGACATGGGCACGGTGGTCTTTCCCAATGCGGTCCTGAAAATATTCTTAACCGCCAGCACCAAAGTGCGAGTCATGCGCCGAATCGCTCAAATGGAAGCCATGGGCGCTGAGGCAGATTACGACAGTATTCATGACTCAATGCAACAACGAGACGAACAGGATAGAGCACGTAAAAATTCACCATTGGTGGCAGACAAAGCCGCCATCATCATCGATACAGACGAACTGTCGATCGAGCAAATCGTTGATAAAATAGCGTCTTTACTAAAAGACAAAGGGATTGTCATTGAATAACATTCATAAATCCACGTGGATTAAGGTGCCGTGTGCAACGATTTATCACATAGTCAATGATGTTGAACACTATCCAAAGTTCATTACATCTTGTAAAACCGCCACGGTGCTCTCAAGTTCTAAGACGCAAAAAACCGCAAGATTGAAGCTAGCCAAAGGCATATTCGAGTATGATATTACCACGCAAAACACATTGGATGAACCCCATTCAATTACAATGGATTTGATAGAGGGACCCTTGAGTTATTTAAAAGGCGCTTGGCGATTTGCACCCGAAAACGGCGGCACTAAGATTGATTTTTCATTAGACTTTGAGATGAAAAACAGCCTAACCGCCAAAGTCTTAACGGGACTCATGGTCAACTTAGCACAAAGCATGGTACAAAGATTCAGCCAACAAGCACTCAAGGTACACAGTCAAGATGAAAATTGAAATTGCTTATGCTTTACCGATGATTCAACACATTGAAGTGCTTGAACTGCCCGAAGGCTCAACCGTAGAGACTGCCTTAAGCACCATGCGCGAATTACCCGCATTATTTCCCAAGATGGTGGTTGATCCCTCGGCGGTCGGACTGTTTGGAAAGCGCGTACCCGTACATACGGCATTGAAAGAGGGCGATCGAGTCGAAATCTACCGACCCTTGATTGTTGACCCCAAAGAAGCTCGCAGAAATCGTGTCAAAGCATCGGATCGCTCCGAAGACTGAAACCACTAAAAAGTGCTTTTACAGAAATCTTTCGCTTTTATTTTGGAATTGTGCGACATTGACGTATAACTAAAGTGTACTTGACCAATCAATCTATTGACTCGGACATAAATTCTTATGCGTGCCCTAATACTTATACTTTTTCTCAGCCTCTCTCAAATCGCATCGGCTGATATTGATCTCGAATTTGAAGGCAATTTCAGCGCTTCAGAAAAAACGCTCGTTAAAGACTGGTTTGGCAGAACAGCGTCCAATATCGGCAGTTATGCAGGTGGCTACCCACCATTCGATATAAAGGTAACCTTTAAACGGCAAATCAGCAACCAACCCGTTCCGTGGGGACAAGTCAATCGCAAAAACAGAAGTGCCGAATTAGAGTTACAGATTGACCCGCGTTTTGGCATGGATTCCATGATTGAAGACTGGACATTGGCGCATGAAATCAGTCATTTGTACATCCCATATCCTGGTCATAATTTTCGTTGGTTCACCGAAGGTTTTGCCAGCTACTGGCAAGAATTAGGACGTTCGAGAAATATCCTCAGTGAGAAGGCGGTTTTTGAGAATTTATTTGCAGGCTTTAGGCGCGGGTATCGCAAGACCGAATTTGATGGTTTAAGCATAGACGAAATCACCCCCCACATGCGCGAATTGAGAGCCTTCCGTCGTGTCTATTGGGCTGGTGCGATCTACTTTATGTGGATTGACTTACACCTCATTGAGAAAAGCGGCGGTCAACAACGATTAACCGATGTGATTTTATTGTTCAACGAAAACCATCGCAAAAAACGCCAGATTGTTGACGGCAACGAACTGATCAACGCCTTGGACGAATTGGTTGATGGCAACCCATTTAGAGAACACAAAATTTGGCTCATCGATAGCGTAGGCTACCCCGACTTTGCTGGTTTAGCCAAAGCCTTCGGCGTCATTATGGAAGGCGACAATATACGCTTCAACAATGACCCCATCGCCAAAAAACGGCGCAAATACCTGTTAGAACAACGTTTCTAACCCTTTTCCTTCCGTACTTTTACCTAAACTTCTTCTCCATTTAGGAGAAACGTGCTGTGTACAGCAAAACGGAAGGTGCCAACTCGCACACGCAATCTATCCATCTTTTTCCTTATACAATCTGAGTCAATCTGTGTGATCTGAAGATGGCAGGCAGCATGTCAGAACCGCGATTATAATTTCATCATTGATGTTGCCGTAAAATTTCGCACAACAGACTTGAGGCAGACACCCAACTCCTCTTGTGGTACGACCAAGCAGTAACCCGATCTATTGATGAATCATGACAGAACAAGAATTTTTAAAGCGCCTCAGTCAGCATGAGTGGAAAGATATTGAGTTTAAGGAAGCAAAGGGGGCCGTGTCCAAAGAAGCATATAAAACTGTGTCGGCCTTTGCTAATACAGATGGCGGTTACCTTGTTTTTGGTGTTAAAAAAGATGACGCTGACTTTGAAATTGTTGGTGTTGCAAATGTCGATAAGATTCAAAATGAATTCTTATCGACTTTAAGACAAAAGGATAAATTCAGCACCATTATTGATGTTAAAGCAAATTTGCATACGGTAACAGGGAAAAGTGTGCTTGTTTTTTACGTCCCCGAAGTACTTCGTAAAGACAAACCCGTTTATCTGAATGGTAGTATCAAGAGAAGCTTTTTGCGTAAGGGTGCCTGCGATGTAGAATGTACTCAAAATGAATTAAATCGTTTTCTAACAGATGCTTCAATTGAGCGGTATGACAGCAGTACTCTTGATTTTGATATAGGCAAATGTTTCAATGAAAAAGACATTGTCTGGTATCGACAAAGGTATGAAAGCAAGGCTGACAATCGCAGTTATGCTGATTTGAGTAACGAAGATTTTCTTTTTCAGTTTGGTCTAATCAAAGACACATCATCAGGCAGAAAACCGACGGTAGCATCTATTCTGCTATTTGGGCAAGATGGGTCTTTGCATGGGATTCTCCCTCGCCCAATTATGGATTGTCAGCGTTACCTTTATAAATCTGAACATATTGGTGAAGGTAGATGGCACGACCGAACAGTTTGTGAATATAACTTAGTACAAACATGGGTGTCAATTATGGAATGGTTTTATCGATTTGCAGAAATTCCATTTGAAATTGATCCCGAAACCTTGCAACGAAAAGATGAACCAGTGGGTTATGTGGCATTTCGTGAATCAATCATCAATACACTCATCCATCAGGATTATGCGGACCATTCACGTAAGCCAGTCATCCAACATTATGCAGATTTAACGCGATTCTGGAATCCTGGCGATGCTTTTGATACAGACAGTAATTTATTAACGCCAGGTGAAAAAGAGAACCGCAACCCCCTTATTGTTACTGCATTTCGTAGAATTGGTTTCAGTGAAAATGCTGGTTGGGGATTGCGTGCAGTGTATGAGTCTTGGCGACGTTTGGGGTATGTTCCACCAGAGGTAACCAATGACAAATCGAAAAAAGCATTTGAACTCATCCTCAAGAAGGACATCCTGCTCACTGATGATCAATTGAATTTCCAACAAACGATAGGCGTCCCTCTTTCTGAGGATGAGGCTGTTGTTTTTGCCTATGCTTGTAAAAAAAAGATGCCTCTCTCCCTAACTGATTTGGAGGGCGTTCTCATTCAGTCAAAAAGTAGATGTTTAGATGTTACCAAACAGTTGATTAAGAACGCCTTATTGATTCAAAATTTTGAAAACACTTTTGAATTAGCACCTCGGATTAAAAAAATCTTACATAAGTGGGAGTATGATGTTGTGTATCATGAAGGTACCTATGAAAGCCAAATGAAGACTCAAGTTAAGTCACTTGACCCAAGAAAGGCCCAAGAAAGGCCCAAGGAAGGCCCAAGAAAGGCCCAAGGAAGGTTAGATTTAGGCTCAAGCGTGGCTCAAGAAAGATTGTTTTTAGACGAAAAAATGAGTCAAGAAGCCCATTTTAAGTTCGATTTTAATCTTACCCCTACAGAACAAAAGATATTGTCAGTCCTAAGAAAAGAACAAAAATCTGGGCAAGAATTGCTTCAAGCAACGGGCTATAAATCTAGAACGGGGAATTTCAAACGTAGCTTGGAAAAATTACTGAGCAACGAGATGATTCAAATGACAATTCCGGAAAATCCCAAAGATAGAAATCAGAAGTATATCATTTCTGAACATGGTTCGAGATTATTAGAAGCATGGAAAGAATCAAGTGACTGAGCCCTGTCCGAGATCCATGACTATATAGTCTCTCGTTTAAGGGAGCAGTATGGCGACAGAGAAACTGTGCGTAGGAATGCCCGGTATGTCATTCGATCTTTTGTCGCATGGGGTGTGTTAAAGGATACTAAAATCAAGGGCTGTTATAAGCCAGGTAAACCTGTGGTAATCAGCAATCCGAATATTACAATGCTTCTATACGAAGCCGCTTTGAATACTGATAAAGAAGGGAAAGCAGTCTTAGAATTGCTGAAAAATAACCCAGCATTCTTCCCATTTCAATTGTCCTCTGTGACTGGTGACACTATCGCACGACAGAGTAACGCCATTCAAGTTGTCCGTAGCGGACTGGATGATGAGCTTCTGACACTGGGAAATTTGTAAAAGGGAATAAAACACGAATCGGAGAAAGTTTGTGAAGGGAAAACACGCTTGCCTCGCGACCTATTGACTTATAGATATTCTTCATCTTACGACGCTCTGTACGTCCTCGCAAGTAAAGGCGGAAAAAAATTTTGCATGCAACATAATCAGGCAGGAAATGCGGGGTTATTAAACAATCGAAGGGGCTTTTGCGTTACAATCGCCTACTGAATTTAAGTCGTCTTTACGACGGAATTATTGACCTCTATATCCCATTACTGAATACAGTCTCGCTATGTTTAAAGGATCCATCGTTGCACTCATTACGCCGTTTTTGCAAGACAGACAAGTTGATTTTCCAGCTTTAGAGCGGTTGATCGATTGGCATATTGCGGAAGGCACAGATGGATTAGTGATCGTTGGTACGACGGGTGAGTCGGCCACCTTATCGGTGACTGAGCATCGTTCGGTCATTCGTCACGCCATCCAGTACATAAATAAACGCATTCCAGTCATTGCGGGCACGGGGGCAAATTCAACTCAGGAAGCCATTGAGCTGACTCAAAAAGCCACAGAAGATGGCGCAGACGCATGTTTGCTGGTGGTACCTTACTACAATAAACCGCCCCAAGAAGGGCTGTATCAGCATTTTAAAACAATCGCAGAGGCGGTGGCCATTCCACAATTTTTATACAATGTACCAGGTCGGACGGTGACGGACATTTTGCCTGAGACAGTGCAGCGATTAAGCCAGATCGACAATATCGTTGGCATTAAGGAAGCAACGGGTTCAATGGATCGATTACAGGCCTTACAGAGTCATATCAGCCGAGAGGATTTCACTTATCTAACAGGCGATGACGGCACGGCGTATCAGTTTATGGAATTGGGTGGTCATGGCGGCATTTCAGTTACAGGCAATGTGGCGCCCAAGCTAAATCATCAGTTATATGCGCTGGCTTTGGCAGGCGATTTGACTGGCGCCAAAGCGGTTGATGACCAGTTGCGAGGTTTACATGAGTTTTTATTTTGTGAACCCAATCCCATACCTGTTAAGTGGGCTTTGAGTCAAATGGGCATGTGTGGTGCAACATTGCGCTTGCCTCTGGTTGACCTCGATGCCTCGAATTACACCAAGGTTAAGCAAGCGATGAACGATGCGGGGATCACATTATCATGAAATTATTGATGTCCATTTGTGTTAAAACCCTAACGGGTTTGACTGTGTTGCTTGTCCTGTCATCATGCAGCACCTTGGGTTTTGAAACCGAGTCGGCGCGAGACAATGAAATGCTGAAGGAATTAGCGATTCCGCCAGAAATCGAGGCGCCCATTAAATCTGAAGACAACAAAGCATCAGAGTAGCAATGGCATTGCTGGTTTTTCAAGGCAAGCCTTATTTTCCCCAACATCGCCAGCGGGCGATCACCCATCATTTACAATCTGCAGGTTTCGCTTGTGAGGCGATCCAATCGAATTGGTGTTATTTTGTTCAGTTAAAAGCTGGGCAGTCATTGAGTACGACTCAAATGACTCAGTTGGGCATTTTATTGAATGCAACACCAACAGTTTTAGAATGGCCAGTTCACTCCTTGCTTGTGACCCCTCGAATTGGGACGATCTCTCCATGGTCAACCAAGGCCACTCAATTGGCGCAAATTGCTGGTTTTGGGCATATTGAACGCGTAGAGCAGGGCATCTGTGTGCAAGCATCTGCTTTTGTTGATGCGCAAGCGGTGAGTTGTATCAAGCCTTTGTTGCACGATAAGATGGTTCAAACAATCTGGCACCGTTCATTGATTCACCAGCCCCACACCATTGAGCAGTTGTTTGTTCAGCATGCCCCCCAGAAGTTGACGACCTATGATATAAAAACTCAGGGCATGGCACCATTAAAACAGGCCAATGATGCCTTAGGTTTGGCTCTGAATGCCATTGAAATGGACTATTTTTATGCCTTATTTGTTGAGTTAGAACGCAATCCAACCGATGCTGAGCTGATGATGTTTGCTCAGGTCAATTCGGAGCATTGTCGCCATAAAATATTTAATGCCCAGTGGAATATCGACGGCGTGGATCAATCCATGACCTTGTTTGATATGATTCGCAATACCCATCGCTCAAACCCAGAAGGAACCTTGTCAGCCTATGAGGATAATGCCGCTGTGATTGAAGGTGGTTCGGGTTCCAAGTGGGTGATAGTTGATGGGGCCTACGCTGCACAAGAAGCGGTGATACACCATCAAATTAAGGTTGAAACGCACAATCACCCCACCGCCATCTCGCCTCGACCTGGTGCGGCAACGGGGGCTGGGGGTGAAATTCGCGATGAGGCGGCCACTGGACGAGGTGGCCAACCCAAAGCAGGCTTAGTCGGCTACAGCGTCTCCCATTTAAATATTCCAAATCATCCCCAGCCTTGGGAGATGAGTGTCGGTCAACCAGAACACATTGCCAGTGCCTATCAGATAATGATTGAAGCCCCAGTTGGTGCAGCCAGTTATAACAATGAATTTGGGCGACCTGTGATTAATGGCTATTTTCGCAGTTGGATGGCTGAGGATTTGGCAGCAACAGCGACCAAGGATGGTGCATGGTTGGGCTATCACAAGCCGATTATGCTCGCAGGGGGTATTGGGCAAATGGTTGGCTCAGTTGAGAAAGAATCCTTCAGGCATAAAACGGCTTTGATTGTTTTGGGCGGACCCGCTCAGCTCATTGGCTTAGGCGGTGGCGCAAGCTCGAGTCAAGACAATCGCTCGGAAAACAGTGCCTTAGATTTTGCCTCTGTTCAACGCGATAATCCTGAGATGCAACGACGTTGCCAAGAGGTGATCAACCGTTGTGTGTGGCTGAACGAAGCCAATCCAATCACTTCTATTCACGATGTGGGGGCGGGAGGTATTTCAAATGCTTTGCCAGAATTGTTGGCAGATGCCAAACAGGGTGGGCGCATTCAATTGCGCGATGTTTTAATCGATGAAGTCGGTATGAGTCCGGCAGAGATTTGGTGCAATGAATCACAGGAGCGTTATGTGATGGGCATTGGGGTTGAAAATCTACCCCAATTTTTGGCCTTGTGCCAGCGTGAACGTTGCCCCGTTGCAGTGGTTGGTTATTCCGATGATGATCAGGTGTTGGTGATTGACGATGCCTTACACCAGCAAAGGGTGGTCGATTTACCCTTGAATAAGTTATTGGGTAAGCTACCCAATCCTAAGCGTTCGGTGAGTCGTCCCAAACCACATCATAAACCGTTTAAACGTCCCAGTAAAGACTTAGAATCAAGTGCTTTAAAAATCCTATCGCATCCGACGGTGGGCGATAAATCCTATTTGATTACCATAGGTGACCGATCTGTCGGGGGATTGATACACCGCGATCAGATGGTGGGCCCATGGCAAGTCCCAGTGGCAGACTGTGGTGTTTCACTAAGAGATTTTGACGGATTTTCTGGTGAAGTCATCGCTGTGGGTGAGCGCACCCCCATTGCTGCATTGGATGCAGTGGCTTCTGCGCGTATGGGCGTGGCTGAAGCGGTGATGAATGCTTTGAGCGCACCAATCAAGCATCTATCTGACATCAAAATGTCTGCCAATTGGATGGTCGCCATGAATCACCCCAACGAAGGTGCGCATCTATACGATGCGGTGCAAGCCATTGGCATGGAACTGTGCCCGCAACTGGGCATCAGCATTCCAGTGGGTAAGGATTCCATGTCGATGCAAATGAGCTGGCAACAAGGGACAGACAAAGTACAAGTCCGAGCGCCCGTGTCGGTTGTGCTTTCTGCTTTTGCAGTGGTGGATGATGTGCGTGAAACATTGACCCCACAGTGTTTGTTGACCGATAACGACAATGAGCTCTGGTTCATTGATTTAGGCGTTGGTAAAAACCGCTTGGGTGCATCCATTTATGCTGAGGTGTACCAACAAATGGGCGATGTTCCACCCAATTTAGACGACGCGCAACTTCTGATTCAATGGCATGCGGCCTTTAAGGCATTAAAGCAACGCCATTGGGTTTTTGCCTATCATGACCGTTCCGATGGTGGGCTGTTTGCTTGCTTGGCCGAGATGGCTTTTGCCTCGCATCGTGGCATGGCCATCGATTTAGCCTCTTTGGCGGGAGAGGGCGACGCCATATTGTTCAATGAAGAGTTGGGCGCGGTATTTCAAACGCCATTGAGCAAACACGCCGAAGTGTTGCAGCTATTAACAGCACATGGTTTGGCGCACTGCTGTCATGCCATAGGGCAGGTGACTGACAATCTCCTGTTGGACATCGTCAAAGGCCAACAAAACCTCATATCGTTGTCTTTGCAACAAGCGATGACGACTTGGAGCAAAAACAGTTATCTGATGACTGAGGCGCGCGATGATGCTGAATGCGCGCAAATGTGGTACCAAAATAGTTGTCAGTTTGAAGATTCTGGGATGAGTCCAGTACTTGGCGCAGATTTTGCCTTTAAGACACCCAATTCGAATTGGACGATCAATCGCAATGATGCGCCCAAAGTGGCCATTTTGAGAGAACAGGGGGTAAATGGTCAGAACGAGATGGCCGCCGCCTTTTACCAAGCTGGATTTAACCCCATTGATGTTCATGTGAACGATCTGCTTGAAGGATCGGACATTTTGCAAACTTGCAATGGCTTGGCTGTTTGTGGTGGATTTTCTTACGGGGATGTACTGGGCGCAGGTCAAGGTTGGGCAAAATCAATTTTATTTAACCCAGCATTGAGGCAAAAATTTGAAGCGTTTTTTCAGCGCCCAACGACTTTTACATTTGGCGCTTGCAATGGTTGTCAAATGTTGGTTTCTCTTAAATCAATCATACCAGGCAGTGAACACTGGCCGACCTTTGTCGAAAACAACAGTCACCAATTTGAAGCTCGGCTGAGTATGGTGGAAATACCTGCCAATCCTTCGATCATGATGCGGGGCTTACACGGGTCTCATTTGCCCGTGGTGGTATCGCACGCCGAAGGGCGGGTTCTGTTTGATTCATCCCAAGCTTTTGATAAAGCCCTTGAGTCAAATCTTGTTGCCATGCGCTATGTGGACCATACAGGTCAAGTGACCCAGCAGTATCCTTTGAATCCCAATGGCTCACCCCAGGGCATCACGGCTTTAACCTCAGAGGATGGCAGGGTGACCATCAGTATGCCTCATCCCGAAAGATGTTTCCGTAAGGTACAATATTCTTGGTGTCCAGCGGATTGGCCAGAGCAGAGCCCGTGGATGCACTTGTTTTATAATGCTCGAACGTTTTTAGATTAGTTTGATAACAAAATGAACAAAAAACTTATAAATAGCCTTATTGGATTGCTGCTGCTGTTGCTGGCGAATGGGGTGATGGCACTGGAAACCTTGCCCGCCATTGGCCACGAAACCGTGGAAGAAGCTTATGAAGCACTGAAAATAGACCAAAATGCCAAAGCATCAGAGTATGAAGGCTGGTATCTATTTACGACCAGCCATGATGGGGTCTATTCCATATGGTCTTTTACACCACCCGAACATCCGGCGCATCCGAGCGTCATCAAACGTGACATTGTCAAAAAAGACAAAAAACTGTACATCAACATGAACGCTTTATGCGAAGCGGTTGAGTTAAATTGCGATTTATTGATTGAATCGTTTAAGCAAATTAATGAGGAGATCAAAGCGCGGCATGAATCTTCTTAATTCGGTGGTAATCAACTAAGCAGGAGTTTTGTATGAAATTCAGTATTTTAGGGCTTTTTCTAAGCATGACATTGGCGTCAACCGCTTGGGCTATGGAAGATGGCGAAGATCGCCTAAACAGCGGAAAGGTTGAGGTTTATTCCGAACAAACAAAGCGTTGGATTGATCCTGATGCCTATTTTAGTCAGGAAATCAAACGCATTCAAAGCGAGAAGGGCTCAAAACATTATGGTGACATTCGAGGGGGAAAATACCCGCCTTATGAATCAGTGGGTGAATGGGATGTTTTGGTTGATATCCTACCCGACAATCGTCAATGTCCCATGGTGTTTTTTCACAACCGCTGGCGCCGATTACCTGATGTCTTGGCACTTTCAAGCCAAATGCGCAATTGGGGTGGTTGTCAGGATGTCTTTAATTATTGATTAGGCAATCGCGCTAATCAATTGCCATTGCCCGAGTTTTTTAAATAATAAACCATGGCGCTCGCTGAAGCGAGGGCATTCATCGTCTAAGAGATAGATTGCGCCCTGTTGCACTAAGCCCGCTCTTTGTTGAAGAGCGGACTTAGAACAGGAAGCCGTCTTTAAGACGCCTTAACGTTCAGACCATACTTTTTGTTGACCGCATCAGCCACACCCGCACCATAGGCTGGGTCAGCTTTGCTGAAGTGTGCCAATTGACGCTCAATGATTTCGCTTGGAACACCGTCCATGGCATCTGCAATGTTGGCATATAAACGTTGTTTTTGACCGTCATCAAACAACCTATAAAGATTGCCCGCTTGGGTGTAATCATCATTGTTAATGCGATGATTGTGCCGATCAACTGTGCCATTCAATGCCAGTGGTGGCTCTACATAGTCCGCATTTTCTTTGGGACCATCAAAACTGTTGGGTTCGTAATAAGCATCACCACCTTTGGGGCTATCAAAACGCATACTGCCATCTAAATGATAGTGATTGGTCTCATTGATGGGACGATTGACCGGTAGGGATTCGTAATGCGTCCCAACCCTATAGCGGTGCGCATCGGCATAAGAGAATACCCGTGCAATAAGCATTTTATCAGGCGAAACCCCAATGCCATTAACGACGTTTGAAGGCGAAAATGATGATTGCTCAATTTCAGCAAAATAATTTTCAGGATTTTCATTTAAGGTCATGACACCCACGTCAATCAAAGGATAGTCACAGTGCGGCCAGACCTTAGTTAAATCAAAGGGGTTGATGCCAGTACGGGCTTCGTAATCAGCCGCTTCGGCTTCAGGCATGGCTTGTATGCAAAAACGCCATTGTGGGCAATTGCCTTGTTCAATGCTGTGGAACAGGTCGCGTTGAGCGCTTTCTCTGTCTTGTCCAACCAGTTCAGCACCTTCAGCGTTGGTGTAGTGTGCATGACCTTGCATCGATTTAAAATGAAATTTGACCCAAAAACGCTCATTTTTAGCATTGATGAGGCTGTAAGTATGGCTGCCGTAGCCATTGATTTGACGGTAATTTTTTGGCAGTCCGCGATCGCTCATCAAAATGGTGACTTGATGTAAGCTTTCGGGAGACAAAGACCAGAAATCCCAAGCCGCTGTATTGCTGCGCATATGCGTTTTAGGATGGCGTTTTTGGGTATGAATAAAATCAGGAAATTTGAGGGGATCGCGCACAAAAAACACAGGCGTGTTGTTACCGACCATATCCCAGTTGCCTTCATTGGTATAAAACTTAAGAGCAAATCCCCGCACATCGCGTTCTGCATCGGCTGCACCGCGTTCACCTGCAACGGTCGAAAAACGTGCTAAAACCCGTGTTTTTTTGCCTTTTTGCAAGCAATCTGCTTTGCTGTATTGAGAAATGTCGGCGTTGACTTCTAAGGTTCCATAAGCGCCCGACCCTTTTGCATGAACCACTCGTTCAGGGATTCTTTCGCGATTTTGGTGCGCCAATTTTTCAATCAATTGGTAATCGTTGAGGGTGACTGGGCCACGATTGCCAGCGGTTAAACTGTTTTGGTTATCTGCAACGGGATTCCCGCCAGTGGTTGTTAATTGTTTTGCCATTTATTGCTCCTTAATCAAGTCAATGATTGATGAAAAGATGATGAATTTATTCGGTTATAGTTAAGAATACGTATGAAACGGATTTTACCCCACATTTGAATTGGTTTTCAATGAGTTGCAAGGTTTTTATATTTCATTGAGCGAATGCCAAAATTCTTTAGATGCGATTCATTATTTTATAAGTTAGATGCGCGCGTGCATTTTGACGGCACTTTCATCTAGTTGCGCGCTGGCATATTTTCTGCATTATGCTCAATGACTTTTTCCACATCGTTTGCAACGTCTGTTAGCCCCAGTTCTAGGTAAGAATCTTTCAATAAATACAGCGCATAGCGGGCGTGAACGGTGTCTGGATAAGTATCGATGATATTTGTTGCGCGATTGATGGACGCCACCCACGCTTTTCTGTCGAAGTAGGTATTTGCCACGTACAACTCATGTCGTGCTAAACGATTTCTTAAAACAGGAATGCGCTGTTTGGCTGGTGCCACATAAGGGCTATCGGGATATTTTTCCAAAATAATTTTATAGCGTCTGAGCGCTTCTGCAACCGAGGAAACATCGGTTCGGGCGGGATCATTGATGTATTCATTGTTGATGCTGAAATTGCTCGCTTCCTGTAATAAAGCCAGTAGAAAATACGCATAATCAGAGTGTTTGTGACCGGGATAATTGCGTAAAAATTCGCGTAATTCAAGACTGGCTGTATCATTACGATCGAGCAAAAACCAAGCATAAGCTTTGTCTAACCAGGCTTGCTCTGAAAAAACGCCGTAGGGATATTTGGATTGGAGAAAATCATAGGCTTCAATCGCATCGTTGTAATCGCCCAATTCTAATTTTTCACGGGCATCTGTGTAGAGTTCACCATCGGTGCCATCGTAATTAGGAACCGAAGTACAGCCATATAAAAACAGGCTAAATAACAAGAAAAAACTGAATAGAGCGGGGCGTTTCATGTGGCGTTATTATACACTTTGTAAAGGTTGGTGGATATAAGTTCACGCCGACAATTTGACACAGTTTGAGTCTTTGTGATAATAATATCCACTGCCTTGTTCTAATAAATTAAAATAACACGATCAAAGGCTGTGGTGTCATAATGTCACACGCCTAATTTAACGATTTCTAACCATTAAAATGTATTATGTCAGTAAAAATCAGAAAAACCCTTTGTCACATTGAAGAAACGCACATAGAAGGCGGAAAATCTGCCAATCCGCCCCTCAAACTCATTGCGGCTGTTGCGGTCATAGAGAATCCTTGGGCAGGACGAGGATTTGTGGAAAATTTAAAACCAGAAATTCATGCAGTCGGACCAATATTGGGCGAAAAATTGACCCAAATGATTATTGATACTGCGGGCGGCGGCGATAAGGTTGAAGCCTATGGAAAGTCCGCGGTCGTTGGCCTAAATGGTGAAGTAGAACACGCCTCAGCGATCATTCACACCTTGCGTTTTGGCAATTTTTACCGTGAGGCTGTAGGCGCTAAATCGTATTTATCTTTCTGCAATACCCGAGGTGGCGCCAACGCGCCCATCATGATTCCATTGATGGATAAACATGATGCGGGTCGTCGTTCACATTATCTGACCATTCAATTGTCCATACCCGATGCACCAGCGGCGGATGAACTGGTTGTGGCATTGGGGGCTTCTATTGGTGGACGGCCGCATCACCGTATCGGTGATCGCTATCAAGACATAGAGGATCTTAAAAAGGAGCGTGGTGAAGCAAAATTTGATGCAGACAACCCTGCCGCGCTATAAAACACCATTAGGTCTTGCCTACCACAGCACAGGGGCTGGAGAACCGATAGTATTGATCCATGGGGTGGGGCTAAGGCTCGAAGCATGGTTGCCTCAAATAAATCTATTGGCTGAAACAAATAGTGTGTATGCTTTGGACATGCCAGGTCATGGAGAATCGGCACCACTAAATAGGCGGGCAGGGCAAACTTCATCGGTTAGCGATTACGTCGCGTGGTTGTCGCAGTGTGTTGGTGAATTAGATCTGCCCAAATTTCATTTGGTTGGGCATTCAATGGGTGCATTGATCGCCCTGAGCTATGCAACCCAGTTTTCTGACAGATTATGGTCATTATCAGCTTTGAATGCGGTCTATTGTCGCTCAAAAGCCGATCGTGCAGCTGTAGAGCAACGTGCATATCAATTGCTGTCAAATGATTGGAATCTCAACGCACCCGTAAAGCGTTGGTTTGGTGAATGGTCAAGCTTAGATGCTTCAACTCGAGATATTTACAAAGCGGTTCAGTCGTGGCTTGAGACCAATCAAAAAACCGGCTATGCTATGGCTTATGAGGCTTTTGCCACAGGTGATGACGTCTATGCAGGCGGTTTGAGCGCCATACAGTGTCCCAGCCTAATATTAACGGGCAGTGAAGATAAAAACTCAACACCCGCCATGGCACAAGCCATTGCTGGGGAAATACCACAGGGGCGAAGCGTCGAAGTTGTTGGCCACGGACATATGGTTCATTTAACGGCTGCCAATCGCGTTAACCATGCGCTTCAAACCATCACCAGGCGCAACAACGCCTTCAATAAAGTTTAAAATACCAAGATTATGACTAAGCAAAATCAACAAAATCCTTTTGCCGAATTGCGCAGCGCATTCTCCACTTTCATGACCGGTGTCACCATCGTGACCAGCGTCGATGACCAACAACAGCCCATAGGCTTTACCGCAAATTCATTCACCAGTGTGTCACTGACACCACCTTTAATACTCTATTGTGTGGATAAAAGTTCGATGCACCTCAAGCACTATACAGAAGGCAAGCGATTTGCCATCAATATCCTATCAGAGCAACAACAAGATTTGGCGATCACTTTTTCGCGTTCTGTGGAAGCACGTTTTGCAAATGTTGCTTGGTCATTGAGCGACTTAGGCTCGCCCATCATTGAGGGCAACAGTGCTTTTTTCGATTGTGAAATTAGCCAAGTAATAGAGGCGGGAGATCACTATATTGTAATTGGTAAGGTCGTTAATTTTGCCTACAATGCGTTGCAGGGCTTAGGCTTTGCTCGAGGCAAATTCTTCACCTTAGGTATGAGTGAAGCCGCAGTTTCAGCCCTCACCTCAGGCATTAAAATCAAAATCACCGCTTTGATAGAAAGTCATGGTAAATTGTTGATGCAAAAAAACCAATCGTCCGATCAGCCGCCCTATTATGACTTACCTTCATTTGATACCTTAGATGGTAAAAGAGCCATGGAATTGTTGAAGCAATTGTTGGCTGATGTGTCAGAAAATGCAGAAATCGGATTCATTTATTCGGTTTACCACAATCATGCAGAACGCTGCCAAGAGATATTTTATCGTTGTGCTGCACTTTCTACTCAAAGCCAATGGGGGGAATACATCGCCCTTGATGCTTTGCCGATTAATCAAGTGCCAGACAAAGCCATTCAAAGCATCTTAAAACGCTATCAAGACGAGCATAAACTCCAAAATTATGGCGTTTATTTTGGCGATGAGTCCAAAGGGGAAGTACATTACAATCGATGAGAAAAATTCTATGAAATTATCTTTATTCGTTCATATGGAGCGATTGTCTCCAGAAACGCCACAAGACCAGCTCTATCAAGAAATGGTTGAGTTATGCCAAATGGCAGACGATGCGGGCATGCACACGATTTGGACAGGTGAGCATCACGGCATGAATTTTACGATCACGCCGAATCCTTTTTTGAACATTGTCGATCTTGCTCATAAAACCAAGCAGGTGCGCTTAGGTACAGGAACCATTGTGGCGCCATTTTGGCATCCGATTAAGTTGGCTGGCGAAGCAGCCATGTGCGATTTGATCACCCAAGGGCGATTGGAAATCGGTATTGCTCGGGGGGCTTATGCCTTTGAATATGAACGTCTGAAGCCAGGCTTGGATGCTTTTTCAGCGGGTCAATGCATGCGTGAAATGATTCCTGCCATCAAGCAATTGTGGGAAGGTGATTATGCCCATGAGGGTCAAACTTGGCAATTCCCCAAAACCACATCGTCACCCAAACCCTTACAGCAACCCCATCCGCCTCTATGGGTGGCAGCCAGAGATCCCAACAGCCATGAATTTGCCATTGAGCAAGGTTGCAATGTTCAAGTCACACCGCTATGGAATGGCGATGAAGAGGTCCAACTGCTGATGCGACATTTTGTCCAGGCCGTAGAGAAATTTCCCGCCACACCGCGTCCCAAAATCATGTTATTGCGCCATACCTATGTTTCAGAAAACGACAAAGACACTCAAGTGGCCGCGCAAGAAATCAATCGATTTTATAACTACTTTGGCGCATGGTTTTTAAACAAGCGACCCGTTAGTCAAGGGCTCATTCAACCTTTAAGCCAAGAAGAGATAGACCAGCACCCCATGTACAGTCCAGAGTTGATGTTAAAAAATCAAGTCATTGGCGATTCTGAGACGGTGATAGAGCGTTTGAAAGCTTGTCAAAACCTAGGCTATGATGAGTATGCTTACTGGGTTGACAGTAGCATGAGCTTTGCCCGTAAACGCGCTTCGCTCAAGCGCTTCATCGAACAAGTGATGCCTGCATTTACCGAGTGATCCGATCGTTTTAACCTTAAGCTAATCTCCGCACAACCCTATGACCCTACCTCTTTTTAAACAATACATCGATGGCCAATTTGAAGCAGGCAGTTGCCAATTTGATAGCCTAAATCCTGCAACCGAACAAGTATGGGCACAAGTGGCTCAAGCGTCTCCAGCAGATGTTGATCGTGCCGTACGTGCCGCAGAGCAGGCTTTCAACAGTGCCCAATGGCGTGCCACCACGGCGACGGCACGCGGAAAATTACTGTATAAATTAGCCGATTTGCTGTTAGAGCGGTCAGAGGAAATTGCCGCCATAGAAACGCGTGATACAGGCAAAATCATCCGCGAGACCAGCAGTCAAATTGCCTACATTGCCGATTACTATCGCTATTTTGCTGGGCTTGCCGACAAAATTGAAGGCAAACACTTGCCCATTGATAAAGCTGATATGGAAGTCTGGCTCAAACAAGAACCCGTCGGTGTGGTGGCGGCCATCGTGCCTTGGAACAGCCAGTTGTTTTTGTCTGCCGTGAAGATTGCACCGGCCATTGCAGCAGGATGCACCATTGTTTTAAAGGCTTCTGAACAAGGACCGGCGGCGATGATGGCATTTGCAGAATTGGTCAATCAAGCGGGCATACCTAAAGGGGTGGTTAATATCATCTCAGGTTTCGCCGATTGTGGCGAGGCCTTAGTCAGTCACCCGATGGTTAACCACATTGCATTTACTGGTGGTCCAGAGACGGCTCAACACATCGTCAAAGCCAGCGCTAAAAATTTGGCAACCACCACCCTGGAATTGGGCGGGAAATCGCCATTTATTGTGTTTGATGATGCGGATTTGGACAGTGCAGCCAATGCCCAAGTCGCTGGGATATTTGCTGCCACGGGGCAAAGTTGTGTTGCCGGATCGCGCTTGATTGTGCACGCCGACGTCAAGGAAAAACTGGTGGCCATACTCAAACAAAAAGCAGAGTCCATTCGTATTGGTTCGCCTGAAGACATGCAGACCGAAGTGGGCCCTTTATGCACATTGGCCCAGCGCCAAAAAATTGAAACATTGTTGGCGCAGTCGATTGAACAGGGTGCTGAAGTTGTGACAGGGGGAAGCGCTATAGAGGGGACGGGTTATTATTATCCACCGACGATTATTGATTGCTCAAACGCCCAACAGCCCACAAAAGTCCCTTGTGTTGCACAAGAATTGTTTGGTCCGGTGTTGTCGGTTTTAACTTTTCAAACAGAAGCTGAGGCCATCGCCTTCGCCAATGATTCAAATTACGGAATGGCAGCCGGTTTGTTCACTCAAAAATTATCCCGCGCCCATCGTTTGGTCAACCAAATTCGTTCAGGCATTGTTTGGATCAATACTTATAGAGCCATTTCACCTATGGCACCGTTTGGGGGCTATGGATTATCAGGCAATAGTCGTGAGGGCGGCATCCAAGCGATGCAAGCCTACATGACCAATAAGGCCGTCTGGTTGCGCACTTCGGATGATCCCATACCCGATCCATTCGTCATGCGTTGACACACCTTCATTTAAGGCGAACCATCTGTGTTGCAAACAAATGCCATTTGAATGAAGTCACAGGTCGTATAATTTCAAACCAATACATAATCTATAAAGGCTCAGATGAAAATTATTTTTTTAGGTGCACCAGGTGCAGGCAAAGGGACACAAGCTCAACGTATTATTGAACAATACAATATTCCGCAAATATCAACGGGAGATATGCTGAGGGAGTCGGTCAAAGCTCAAGCAAAATTGGGTTTGGCTGCCAAAAAATACATGGATTCTGGAGGCTTAGTGCCCGATGAAATCATTATTGGTTTGGTCAAAGAGCGTATCGTTCAAAAAGACTGTGCATTGGGATATTTGTTGGATGGTTTTCCACGCACCATTGCCCAAGCACAATCCTTGGTGGAACAGAATATAACCATCGATGCCGTTATCGAATTGGTGGTGCCTGATGAAGACTTGGTCGCAAGATTGAGTGGCAGAAGGGTACACCCAGCCTCAGGACGGACCTATCATATGATTTATAGCCCACCAAAAGTCGAGGGCAAAGATGATGTGACTGGCGAAGATTTGATTCAACGAGAAGATGACACAGCAGCCACGGTGCTATCGCGCCTTAAAGTGTATCATCAACAAACCAAGCCATTGAGTGCCTTTTATCAGCAGCAGGCTCAGCAGGGGCAATGTCACTATATTGAAGCCAAAGGCGGCGGTGACATCGAGGCGATCAGCCAAACCATTCTAAAGAAATTGGCTGAATTAGCTTAATTGACGCTTGCTCAGTTTGCGTGGAAAAAAGCGTTTAGCTTAATATTTCCTTGGCGTGCGCCAAAGTTTGGCGAGTGATGGTTATACCGCCAATCATACGGGCGATTTCTTGGGTTTTTTGTTCACCCTGCAACACATCAACCGAGGTCGTTACGGTCCCTGCCAATTGAGATTTTGTGATTTTCAAGTGATGTTGCGCTTTAGCCGCAACTTGGGCTTGATGGGTGATGACAATGACTTGAGCATTCTGACTGAGGTCACACAGCAACGTTCCAACCACTTCTGAGATGGCACCGCCTATACCCACATCGACTTCATCAAAGATAAGCGCGGGTTGTTGAGTGGTTTGTGCTGTGCTCACTGCAATGGCCAAACTGAGGCGGGATAACTCGCCGCCAGAGGCGATTTTATTGAGCGCTTGAGGCTGAAGCCCAGCATTGGGTTGGAAATAAAAAGTAATTTGATCATTGCCGTAGGGGTTAGGCGCGCGATCGGGTGCTTGTTCAATACGGATTTCAAAACTTTGGGACAGCCCCAATTTTTTTAAGTGGTGGTTGATCGACTGTTGCAATTGCTTGGCCGTTGCAACGCGTTGCTGATGAAGACCGTTGGCGGCCACCTGATATTGCGCCAATAGACGCTGCTGATCATTCTTGAGTTTTGCCAGCGTGGATTGGAGGTTATTAAGCTGCTCGTATGAGCGTTGTAATTCTTGCCATTTCTCGACCAATAACTCAGGCATCACGTGTAGTTTGCGAGCCAAGTCGTACCAAGCGTCTATGCGTGCTTCTAATTGTGCCAATGCTTCTTCATCCAATTCTTGTTTTTGAATGAAATGCTGCAAGTCTGATCGTCCTTCGGATAATATAGACTGAGCCGAGTATAACATTTCATTTATTGACTGAATCTGTTCAAACGATTGCTCAAAAGCATTGAGCTCTTGAATACTGGCATTTATCATCGCAATGGCACCTTGTTCACCATCAATATGCGCTTGCACCCGTTCAATCTTGTGTAACAGTTCAAACATCTGCGATTGTTGTTTACTCTTTTGTGAGAGTGATGCCCATTCATCAGCTTCGGGCGCTAAGGCTTCTAAGGACTTGAGATCGCTTTGCATGATTTCTAAAGCGTGTTCAGAATCATCGGAAATATTCAATTGATCGTATTGATCGCACAAGTCTTTGTAGGCGTTTAATGTCTCGGTTAAGGGCGCCAAATCATGTTTGCCATAATCATCGAGAATGAGCCTATGCGCCGAGTGTTTCAGTAGATTTTGATGTGCATGCTGGCTATGGACTGTGACCAGATGTTGGGCCAATTGTTGCAGTTGTTGCAAAGACACCAATACACCATTAATCCAGGCTTTGGAAGTGCCATTGACCAGCAAAGTGCGTCGGACCACACATTCATCGGTCGATAATTCTTGGTTTTCAAGGCATTGTTGGGCCGATTCATTGGCGCTGATGTCAAAACATACGGTCACTTCTGTTTTGGTGTTTTTATCACGCATCAGCGTGCTGTCAGCGCGTTGACCCAAGCAAAGGTTAAGCGCATCGATGAGAATGGATTTGCCTACACCAGTCTCCCCAGTCAAGGCACTCATACCAGCATCTAAGTCAATGTGTAAAGCATCCACAGTCGCAAGATTGCGGATGTCTAAGCTGGTAATCACAGCTGCGTTCCCCAACCCAACTTGCGTCTAAGCACCTCGTAATAATCATAGTTTTTAGGGTGCAGGATGAGGGCTTTCTTAACGTGCTGTTTGATGCGTATGTGATCGCTCGGTGCCAGTTTGATGCCAAAATTGCCATCGTAATCAAACTGAGACTGTTCAAAGGTCTGTGGATTGCAGTATAGGTCTATGACGCTGTCTATGGGTAAAACAACGGGTCTTTGCGACATGGTATGTGGGCAAACCGATACGATGCTGAGCGCTTCTAATTGAGGCATCACGATCGGACCGCCTGCAGACAGTGAATAGGCGGTGGAACCGGTCGGCGTTGAGATGATGATGCCGTCTGAACGTTGCGAGGTTAAAAACTTATTGTTGACATAGCATTCAAACTCGATCATGCGTGACATGGCAGACTTGCACATAACAAAATCATTCAATGCGATGGTAGAAAAAATCACATTTTTGTCTCGAATGACTTCAGCTTGAAGCAGCGTTCTCTGGTCCAAAGTGTAGGCCCCTTGAATGATTTCAGTCAAATGGGTTTCAAGATGGCTGGTGTCAATGTCAACCAAGAATCCTAAGCGGCCCAGATTGATTCCGACAACGGGAATGGGATTGAATGCAATGTCTTTAACCACATTGAGTAGGGTGCCATCACCGCCGATGCAGACGATTAAATCTGCTTGATCGTACAGCGACTGTACGGGTTGGCAAGCAAACTCCGATCCAGGCGAACAGAAGGTTTCGATGTCTTCTTCCAACAGCAGTTTACAATCCAATTTTTTTAAAATGGCAATGGTGGCTTCAACCGTTGGGCCGGTTTTTGGGTCGGGTTTTTTGGCGATAATGCCAATGGTTTTAAATGCCATGGACGAGGGTTTTTCCTAAGGGATAGCTACACAGGATGATCATTTCAAACAAGGGTGTATTTTAATCGGAAGGGTGCCATAAGGGCATTATATTCTGTTATAAAAATTTTGACTGAGAAGGTGAAAATGAATATGCCCCTTTCGCATTAGACACGATTGCAAGAAGGGCAAGGTAGGCAACCATTCCAATGCAGCCATGACAAAGCAGGCGATCAGAGAAAATAACGAGACAGTTCTATCAATAAAAAGTCATTGTCGCCATAAACGGGGCGGAAAATATCCTCAATTACAAGTAAAATCCCATTTTGATCAGAGGCACAATCAGCAACCATGACTTATACCGCACCACAACGAGGCTTCACCTCTACAGAATTTGAAAACCGAGTGGCATTGGCTCAGATGAAATTAGCGCAATCAGGCATGGATGCGATGGTGTTGACCACGCCCACAAACTTTCAATATTTTTCAGGTTTCAGTTCTGATTTTTGGGAAAGCCCCACTCGACCCTGGTTTTTGATCGTCCCTCGAAGCGGTGATTTGACTGCAGTTGTCCCTGAAATTGGTGCGCCTGCTATGGCAGAGACGATCATCAAAGAAATTCAAACATGGCCAGCGCCGCGGCCAGAGGATGATGGTATTTCTTTACTCAATTCAGTTCTAGCCAATCTGTCTAAAAAGCATGGTAATATTGGCTGGGAAATGGGGGCAGAGTCAACCATTCGGATGCCGATTGTTGATTTTGATCGATTGCGCAATAACTTATCTGTCTTCAGTTTTGTCGATGCTTCCAAACTCATTTGGGGTATACGCGCCATTAAATCCGAAGCTGAGATTGCCCATATTGCCCACGCCTGCCGTATTGGTAGTCTATCCTTTGATGAAATGCCAGACGTTTTAAAATTAAATGACAGCGAAAACACCGCTAGCCGTAAGATGCGTTTAGCTTTGATCAAAAACGGTGCGGACAAAGTCCCATTTGTGTCAGCCTGTTCAGGTCAGCAAGGTTATTACCAAATCATTGCAGGCAATGGTGATAAATTAATTCAAGATCAAAGCATTTTGTTTCTCGACACGGGCGCTGTTTGGGATGGTTACTTCTGCGATTTTGATCGCAATTTTGGTTTTGGCCACATTTGCGATGAAGCCAAATACGCCTATGAAAACGTTAATCGCGCCATAGATGAGGCTTTGAAAGCCATTCGCCCGAATATGAGCTGTCAAGCATTGTGCCAAATCATCATGAAGTCACTGGCCAATGGACAATCGCTCCAAGCGTCTAATGTTGGGCGATTGGGCCATGGTTTGGGCATGCAGTTGACTGAGCCGCCTTCGCTCTCTCTGCAAGACGAAACGCCGCTATTGCCTGGTATGGTCATGACCATTGAACCAGGGTTTGAGTACGCGCCCAATAAAATGATTGTGCTTGAAGAAAATATCGTCATTCGGGAATCAGGTTGTGAATTACTGACACAGCGAGCACCCGAAGCATTACCCATCATTCAATAAACCCATAATCGTTTAGAATAGCACCATGGCATTACCTTTTACAATTTCGACCACTGGTCACACAATGGGGCTGATTGTGCTGCAATCAGATGAAACCATTGAGAATGATTTTCGGCGTATTTTCGATCAACTGCCTGTTACACTTCTGCACAGTCGTATTCCAAATTCAACCACAGTCAACGAGCAAACATTAAAAGCAATGCATGCCCAAATGCCGATGAGTGCTCAATTATTTCCAAGCAGTGCAGAAATCGAAATCGTTGGTTACGCTTGCACTTCTGGCGCAACGATGATCGGTTCTGATCGCGTTGAGCTTGCGATTCAATCGGTCTTGCCCCAGGTGCGAGTGACCGACCCATTGAAGGCAACGAAAAGCGCCTTGAACGCTCTTGGTGCGAAAAATATTGGCTTTGTGACGCCCTACATAGCCGATGTTTCTGCAGCAATGCGTCAAGCCCTGACCGACAACGGCCAAACAATCAGCGCATTTGCCTCCTTTGAGCAGATGGACGATTCTGTGGTGGCGCGCATTACGCCCGAAAGTATATTGCAAGGCATCTTGCACGTTGCCAAGCGTAGTGCTTGCGATGCGGTATTTGTAGCTTGCACAAATTTACAGGCTTTGAGCATTATTGCAGAAGCAGAACAACGTCTAAACATACCCGTGCTCAGCAGCAATCAAACCCTGGCTTGGGATATGATGCGCTCGGTCGGAATCAAACCCAATCCGAGTCAGACTCGTTTTGGACAAATCTTTAACCACTGAGCTAGAACATATTATGCAGTTATTAAAAAATCCTCATCGAGGCGTGGGCATTGCACCCTCTGAAGGCATGGCCGACAAACAACTGAGTGTCAACGCAGAACGAGTACAGTCATTGTTGCAACATTGCCCTGTAGCAAAACAAACACCGCTTTTGAATCATAGCCAAATGGCAACAGAATTGGGTGTGGCAAAATTATGGATTAAAGATGAGCGCGAGCGTATGGGACTTGGTAGTTTTAAAGCCACAGGGGCCGCGTATGTGATTGCAGTGCACGCCAGTGAGGCGATGGCTGACCGAAATATCAACTTAAAAGGTGCAACGCCTGAGCAATTAAAACAGGCACTCAAAGGCGTGACTTACGTTTGTGCCAGTGCGGGCAATCATGGTCTGTCTGTGGCTGCAGGCGCACGAGTTTTTGGTGCAAATGCCATTATTTATCTAAGTCATCACGTGCCAGAAAGTTTTGCCGAACGCTTGAGAAGCTATGATGCACAAGTCATTCGAGTGGGTGACAACTATGCCATCGGCTTGGAAGCGGCAAAATCAGCGGCAGAGGAACATGGCTGGATCTTATTGGCGGATACCACTTGGCCAGGTTATACCGATTTGCCTTTGCTGTTGATGGAAGGTTATTTGGCAGTGGCTGCTGAAATCGTCGCTCAATGTCCAGAAATACCCACCCATATCATCTTGCACGCTGGGGTAGGCGGCATAGCGGGTGCCGTATGTGCTTATCTTAGAGCGCAATGGGGTGAGACGCCAAATGTGATTATTGTGGAACCGGAATCAGCCCCAGCATTGATGGAAAGCATCCGTGTTGGCAAACCCATCGTCACTGAAGGACCCAGCTCAAATATGGGACGTTTAGACTGTAAAGAACCTTCGCACGTCTCTCTTAAACAATTGGCCAAAGAGGCCGATTGGTTTGTCACCATCAGCGACAAACAAGCTCAGCAGACGGTTGATTGGCTCAAAGATTCGTATGATTTTTTGGCGACACCGTCCGCCGTTGCCAGTCTATCGGCTATGCATCACAGTCAAAATGGTGATGCGTTGCGTTCGCCCTTAGGCATTGATGCAAACAGTACGGTTTTGCACATTGTGACAGAACAACAGGCTTAGTAGAAGTACGTTAAGCGCAGTTGTAAGTAGTCTTGGTTGTTCAGTCGTTGGGCGAGCGGATCTTCGTCGGGTAAGGCAAAGAAAAAGCTTGAAACTTCGGCTTTCCAAGCATTGCCAAAACGTTTTGAACCTCGAATCGACCAAGATTGACCAAAATTATTATTGTCAACGCTCACACCCATAGTAATATCACTGCCATCGACATCATTAAAGTCAAAGCGTGTGGCTAAGAAGGTATCGTTTTGAAGAATATCATTACTCCGTTCACCGCGTTCATCCCAATTGACTTCTGCTAATAAGCCAATGTCAATTTCATCGATGGCACCGACCAAGGTATATTCAAAGCCGAAGACCGAGGCAAAAAATTCGGTGTCGTCTGTGATGCTTTTATGGATGCCTTCAAACTTCCACAGCCAGCCGTCAAGAGACAATTGGTATTCCAATCCAACTTGTTTGGCTTGGCGATAGAGTGCCGTTCCGACGCCATTTAGGAATAAGTAGGCGGGGATACGATCTGTGCCCTGAAAATAAGACACGGCGAACTCATGATCGTCGATGTAATTGGCATAACGGATGGCATAATCAACGTGATTGGCTTTGGCGCTGTCTTGGTACTGGGGCGTTGCATTGATATACCCTGGGTTTTTTTCACCCACCAGAGTTTGTTCTCTAAAGTAGGGCAGAATGTAGGCGCTAATCACACCCGCCTCTTCTTGATCCCACGTCCCTTGGATCATCGGTTGTCCCAGACGATAGGATTTATCAAAACCATAGGCAGTATCTTGCTGATTAATGATATTGACAAGATTCCGTGATTCAGCAACCCCCCAAAACACTTTGTTAATGCCCACCAGAGCTTCCCATGTTTCTGCTTGGTAGAGCCAATAAAATTCGCGCACATCAAAATGAGTTCGACTTTGATCGACCGAATCGTACAGATAAAAGAATTGTGTGACAAATTGTTGTTCTTGCGACTCACTGATCCAGGCCCATTGAGGCTTAACGATCAATGCAGGGAATATGTTCTGTTGTGGCGACCGTATGCTGCCATCGGTATAGCTCAACAAATCAAATCCCAACTCATTGCCAAAGGTACTTTCTGCAATCACTTTGGAAGCTGTGACCGAGCATAAACCAATTAGAACAAGCTGGAATAATTGACGTAATGGTTTAACAATCATGGCTTGAGTCATTGAACTGTATAGACTTCAGGGCACCCATACATTGATTTTGCCTTATGGAGATTCTTGACGGTTTGCCAGTAATTCTGTCATTGACTATCGTAATGATTTCAACTTCCGCTTATTAAAGTCAGAGGATTTAAAACCCACGTCAAATTCAAAATCTTTAAATGACAGCAATGTGCGACGTTTTTTCTGATGATTGATCATTTCCATGTTCAATGCCCGCCAAACACCCACGTCAAATTTATTGTAATTGGAGAGGGTTAGGGTTTTTAACAAGGTGCCTTTGCGGTCATAAAACTCAGATTTCAGCGGTTGTAAATGCTTCTGAGAATACCAGGTGTAGAAGTATTTATAGCCAGAATATTTGTCTTGTGGCACGAGTTTGACTTTATCAGCGGCTTCACCATCGATATCTTCGGTCGTGAGATACTCATAGCTGTATTTGCTGAGCTCAAAAGAGCTGAGATCTTCAAAGGCAAATTCACTGCCCATAAATGGCCCTGATTTGTTTTTGGAAGAAATCCTTTTTACGCGCTTTAACGCGGGTAAGTAAAGCCATTGGTCATCGGACTTGTCAACGTGTGAAAAGGTCAGAAAAGCCGTGCCTTTTACATCGCGTGGGCTGTCAAAGATGCTCAATGATTTATCACCATCGCCTTGAACTTCCAATGCCCGTGAACGCACTTGTCGCGTGCTTTTTTCACCATGATTATTGATGAGTTCCATTTGCATTTTACTTTGACTGCTGATCCAATTCACATTCGAGTTTTTCGATTTAGTGGCGATGGCTAAGCCTTTTTTCTCAGCGTCTGTTTTTGCCTCCCATGCCGCATAGGCTGGCAGTGCGATGAAGCTGAGTAGTGAGAAAGTTAATAAAAGTTTTTTCATGAGGTTTTACTCCGTTCGTTACGATTGATAAGCATTAAAAGAGGGGGAAGTAGGAAGAAATCTACAAGCAGCGCAGCAATAATGGTGACACACGTTAATATGGCCATTTCACCATTGGGCAAATAGGTTGAAAACGACATGATAAGGAAACCACAAACCAAGGCGACGGTGGTGATCCACAAGGCGCGTCCAACGCTTCTAAATGCATAGCGAATGGCATCTTCGGTGAGCAAGTTTTTGTGTCGTTTTGCATACAGATATTTGCTTAAAAAGTGGACGGTATCATCGACAATAATGCCCAAGCTTAAACTGACAACGATGGAGTTGGCAATGCCGACTTGGCCTCTGAGCAAATACCAAATACCAAAGGCAATACCGGCGGGCAATAAATTGGGAATAAAGCTCAATACGCCATAACGAATTGAGCGCAACGCCGCAATCAACACCAAGGAAATCAACACCAATGCCAGACTAGCACTGATCAACGAGCTGTTAATATTCGTCTGCCCTATGTAAGAGAACATCAGCGTCGTACCCACAGGTTTTGACTCAAAGGTTGTGGCATTGGCATCTAACCAATCTTGGATGCGTTTTTCAAATTTGATGTTGTCAATGCTGCTGAGGCTGATAATGGTTGCAACAATACGCGTTGCTGATTTATCAACGTTGATTTGATTATTTAAATCCAGTCCGTAAGGCAGGGATAATTCATAGAGCAACAGGTATTGCGCCGCCAGCTCTTGATTATCTGGAATGCGGTGAAATTCTGGGTTGTTCTGATTCATATTTTGATTCAAACGTTTAACAACGTCTGACAGACTGTTAATATTGCGCACTTCGGGTTGCGCTTTGAGCCATTCGGTCAGCTGGTCCATTTCCTTCAGAAACGCGGGATTATTGATGCCATTGGGCACTTTGGTGTTCAAAGACAATTCAAATACGCCATTGCCACCGATTTCGCGATCTGAAAACTCTGTGGCTTGGCGAATGGACGTTGATTCATCAAAATATTTTGTGAATTCATCATTCAAAACGTTCAAGGGCAGAAGGGCGACAAAAGCCAAAGAAAGGATGCTTGAACCAATCAAAAGTTTTTTAGAGTTGCCAATAACGAATTCCGCTAAGGTTTCCATAAAATCCGTTTTTTGTGTCACCTTGGGTTTGACTCGAACGGGTAAGATCATCATCAGCGCGGGTAGGAGGGCAATAGAACAGATAAAAGCCCCAATCACACCAATGGCCACAACGTTGCCGAGATCTCTGAATGGGCCAACATCACTGAAATTTAAAGTCAAAAATCCAATGGCAGTGGTCAAACTCGTTAAGAACACTGGCATGAAATTGACTTTTAAGCTTTCATGCATGGCGGCTTTTTTGTCCAAATTGTTTTGCCGCATTTCATAATAAAAACTCGATAAAACGTGGACGCAATCGGCCACCGCCAAGGTGAGAATCATATACAGTGCGATCATCACAGGACCAGACAAGTAAAGTCCAATCCAGCCCGCACCACCATAGCCCATGAGTACGCTTAATATAACCACAATCATGGTGGCAAAAGCGCCACTGTATGTGCCAACTAAGAGTCCCATAACGATCAAAATCGCCAAAAATAGTAGCGGCATCAGATTGCCTAAGTCAGTCTTTGCCGACTCGGCAAAAGCATTATTGAGCATAATCAAACCACTCAAGTGAACCTCAACATCTGGGTTGTTCGCCTGATACTCTGACATGGTTTTGTTAATGGCCGCAGCCACTGTGCCAACGCCGACTTGGGTATCTTCGTCAGGAATGTTTATGGTGATGTTGATGGCAGTGACCGCACTATTCAATGAAATCATACGACCAACTAAGGCAGGTTCATTCAAGGCAATGGCTTGTATGCGTTTTAAATCTTCATCGCTCAGTTCTAAGGCCTCCTCGACCAAATCGCCAACGAGGAGATCGTCATCTTCAACATCGGTATGCTGATAATTGGTGAGCGAATCGACCCGATTAGAATATGGAATTTGCCAGAGTTCTTCAGTGAGTGTGACCAGAGAATCTAAAAACTTACGATCAAACACGCCTGATTTAGGTTTGATTGAAATAAAAACATTGTCAACCTTGTTGTAAACGTCTTGAACCTTATCGTATTCAATCATTTGCGGGAAGTCTGGGGAGAAAAAAATACGATAATCGTCGTTAAAATACAAAAATCGCACCCCTGAAGCAACAATCAAGGTCATCGCAATCACGGATAACATGGTTAGCCATTTATGGCTTATTATTCGAGGGAAAAGTGCATTCATCGAGGGGTCCTTTTGCGATTATGAGATTAAAAGAGCGGTTGCTTAAACAATCATGGTCTATTTATAGCGCCACGCCAACCACATCAAAGTCTTGGATAGGGTGTTCTTAAAGTGATTGAGCTTTTAAATTTTGCGCTTCATAACAAAATCTAAGACGCTCAAATCTTAAGGTTGCTTACAGACCTCGTCTAGGAAGTCAGGCTGATGTGACTAAGCGGCTTTTTTTGGCAACCAAATCAGCGCAAATTATATTTTGTATGGACAAATTAGTCAATAAATGAGTCAATAAAACCTGATTATTCCTATCTTTTTAAGATTTGGCACAAGACATTTTTAATTATGCTCAGTTGCGCGTTTTGGTTTAAATTTTAGGCTGTCATTTTTAAATACATAGAGCCTAATTATCCATGAGCAAATGATTAAAAACTGCTGACGAAACGATGGTCGCTATGGACTCAGTGCCATCGAAATGCTGGAACTAAAACGCAATGTTTAAAATTCTGTGTATGAGAAGTCGTCTCGCTCAGAATTTTCTGAACAATCGGGAAAGGATCAACCGAGATTGCAATGGTTTTTGATAAAGCAGCGAACTTGCAAACAACAGGCCCGCAAAGACCGCCATGGTTGCTGCGATAGAACCGTCGATAAAACTGGAAACATAATAACCGCCAATGGCGCTAATAGCCGACAAGCCCAATCCGATCATGAACATACCGAGTAAGGACTTTGCTAATCGTTTGGCGGTATTTGGAATGATCGTCAGCATGGCCACGACCATGATGGCACCGACTGCATCAAAAGCTGAGACAGCACAAATGGCAACCAATGCCGTCAATAACCATTGCCATAAGCCGACGTTGATGCCATTTGCCGTACTATGCATGGGGTCAAAACAAATGCTTTTTAAGCGATGCCAGGCGCTGATAAAAAGTCCCAAGGTGATGATGAGCACAATGGTGAGCATCCACACCACTCGAGGGCCCGCATTTTGCCCATTTATCTGAATAACGTCGATGGGAGTGAAGGCAATTTCTCCAAAAAGCACACAGCTTTGATCCAAATCGACGTGACCAGCATAATAAGTGATCAAAATGACGGCTACGGCAAAAAATGAGGTAAATACGATCCCAATGCTGTCTTGTTGTTTGAGCTTAAAGACATTTTGCAGAAGTTGGGTGATCGCCGCCGCCGCCAGTCCAGAGGCCAAGGCGCCAACAAACAACCAAATGAGTGAACGGTCATCAATGAGCAAATAGGCAAGTATGAGCCCCAACAAAACACTGTGACTGATGGCATCGCCAAACATGGCTTGTTTTCTGAGCACCATAAAGTTGCCATTGAATGTGCAAACAATGGCCACCAAGAGGGCTGTGATGATTAACCAGAATTCGTGGGACATTATTTAGCGGGCAGGGTTGGAATGGTCTTACCGTGGGGGTCAAGTTTGATTTGTTTGAGTTCGCTTTCAACCTCACGGGCCATGGTTGGAGTCAATATGTGCTCGACTTCTTCAGCAATTGGGTGGACCACATGTTTTTCTAAGCCCACCTTTTTGGTCAGATAGGCTTCCCAAAGTCGATGGTTACGGGTTAATTCAATGGCCTTACGCGCGCCCGCCTCAGTCAATTGCAGCAAATCGGGTTGATGATTAACAAATAATCCTTTTTTAAGCAAACGTTTGGCGGTGGGTTCAATTAGGTGGCTGGGGAATTCGCGCACACTTAGAATGTCGTTTAGGGTGAAACTTGGTTTGTTAAAGCGTTCTTGTAATAAAAAACAAGCGCGCAATACATTTTCTTCCAAGCGAATTTTTTTGCGTTTATGTTGTGTCCACAGTTGATGGATCACCCCCCTATAGGGCGAGAATAGGGCGGAGACGATGAACAAACTTGTCAGTGTCACCACAATCCAAGGACCCGTGGGAAATTTACTGTATTCGCTCGATAGGTACACCCCGACAACCACACTGACCATGCCACAAAAGATGGCAATGGCAAGTAATTTACTTAGCAAATAGGTAAGCTGCCGAGCGATGAGTGCGGGAATCAAGAGTAGGGCGGACATCAGTATGACGCCCACCAATTGCAGTCCAATAACCACAACGATCACCAATAAGCAACCAATGATCAAATCTAAATGCTTGGGTTTTAGGGTGGACAATTGCATGAATTTTCGATCAAAAGCGCACCCTCTTAGTGCATGAAAAAACACAAAGACAGTCGCGCTGACGATTAACATAATGATAAATAAGTAAATCACATCGACTTGAGTAAGTGAAGCGGCTTGACCAAAAAACAGCTTGTCTAATCCGCCTTTGCCTGGAATGGGCAGCCTTTGGATAATCGATAAGATCAACACGCCAATCGAAAAGAACAAAGACAAGACGATGGCTAAAGCCGAATCGGGGCTGATTTGTTTTTTATTGATGAGCCACTCAAGGGTGACATAGCCGAGAAAAGCCGAGGCGGTGCCACCAATTAAAGTGATACCGGTGCTGTTGGTCTGTGCCAATAAAAATGCCATCAACACGCCAGGTAAGGCGCAGTGTGCCAAGGCATCACCAATCAATGAGCGTTTGTTTAAGTAAGCAAATGTGCCACTCAATGCAGCGCTGATGCTTAACATGATGCCCCCGCTGAGCACCCAAAGAAAATTGGCATCAAAGCTCATCTTGCACTTCAACTTTTGCCAGCAATGAAAATGGATTGCTGTACGTTTTTTTAATGTATTGCTCGGTAAACACTTTGGCGACAGGACCTTGGGCAACCAGGTGTTTGTTGAGCAAAAAAAGGTAATCGAAATATTGTTCAACTGTATTTAAATCATGGTGCACACAGAGTAGGGTGGCGCCATTGTTTTGTAATAGCTTTAATTGCTGGTAGATGGCTTGCTCGCTGGCAATGTCAATGGCGGAAAAGGGCTCATCCAATAAGTACAACGTCGCTTTTTGGGCCAATGCGCGTGCAATAAAAACGCGTTGTTGCTGACCGCCAGAGAGTTCACTTATGGCGTTATTGGCATAACTTTCCATGTCCACTTGCTCTAAGGCTTGATGGGCAATTTTTTTATCGTTGTTATTGGGTCTTTGCCACCATTTTAAATGGGTTAAGCGCCCCATAAGAACTACTTCAAAAACACTGATTGGAAAATCCCAGTCAACGTTCGCACGTTGGGGCACGTAGGCAATGGTGGGTCGTTTTTCTGCCAATGAGCCAGAGAAATAGCGGAAGGTGCCCGATTCAGATTTTATCAACTGTAAGGCGGCGTTTAAAAGTGTGGTTTTACCTGCACCGTTAGGGCCAATGATGGCCGCAAATTTTTCTTGGGGCAGTTCTAAATTGATTTCTTCTAATACTTTTTTATTTTGATAGCGAACATTGAGTCCGCGAATGGATAAGGCGTTATAAGCGCTCATTGCAATGCTTTGACAATGACATCAACATTATGGGTAATCATGCCTATGTAGTCGCCAGCAGGTTGACCGCTTAGATCAAGCGAGTCGGAGAACAATTTACCGCCAATATTGATGTGATGATGTTCCGCGGCCAAACCCTGTTGTAAGGATTGCATGAATTTAGGCGAGATGGTTGATTCTAAAAAGATGGCTTTGACGCGATTTTTAATGATCTTTTGTTTTAATCTCTGAATGTCCTTTAAGCCAAATTCACTCACTGTGCTGATGCCTTGCAGTGCATCGACTTTGATTTTGTAACGCCGACCAAAATAAGCAAAGGCATCGTGTGCTGTAATCAACAGCTTCTGGTCATCTGGAATTTGAGCAATCTTTACTATATTTCGTTCGTGCAACTGACTCAATTGTCTTTGATAGATCAGCCCCATCTTGTTCAAATCAGCCGCTCGATCAGGAAATAAAGAACCCATCTCCTTGATTAAATTCAAGATGCCTTTGTGCCATATAACTGGATCCATCCAGATGTGTGGATCGGGCAAATGACCTTCGTGGTAGAGCAATTCAGATTTTGCAATGCCATCGCTAAAATTGATGATCTTTTTGGAATGCTGTAACTTCTCAAAAATTTCTTGCATGCGGCCTTCTAAATGCAAGCCGTTATAAATGATTAAATCCGCTTCTAATAGTCGTTTGATGTCACCTTGCGTTGGACGATATAGATGTGGATCAACGCCAGCCGCCATCAAGGTGGTGACCTGAACGTCATCGCCAACGAGGTTTTTGACTGTATCGGCCAGTATGTTTGTGGTCACTGTAATATTAAGTGCTTTAGCAACAACTGGGCTGGATAAGCACAAAGAAATTAATATTAACTTGAATAAATGTTTAAGTGCGGTTAAAATCATGTTTTAACATTATAAGATACAAATCAAAGTATGTCAAAAAAAAATCAAAGTGTTATTCAGGATTATCTAAAAACCATTTATAAAATCCATGTGGAATCCAATGTGCCTGTTTCCACCAGTCAAGTGGCCAGAAAACTCAATGTCACTGTGGCTGCCGTGACGCTCATGATCAAAAAACTGGCGAATCAAGGCTACGTCAACCATAAGCCCTATCATGGCTTTACTTTGTCTGACAAGGGACAACGCATTGCCATTATGACCTTACGTAGGCACCGTATTATTGAACAATATTTGGTGGAAAAATTAAATTTGGGTTGGGACGAAGTTGATCAGGAGGCTGAAACACTCGAGCACAGCGTCTCTGATAAAGTGATTGAGCAAATGTGGCTTAAATTAGGCAAACCAAAAACAGACCCGCACGGCTCACCCATACCTGACAGTGAAGGCGCCATTTTGGAAGATTGTGCGGCAAAGCCTCTGGGTGATTGGCCGGTACGCAAGAAACTGCAAGTGGTCAGAATCAAGAATAAGTCGCCAAAAGAATTGCGTTATTTAAAAAGTATTGGTTTAATCATCGGAAGCGAGTGTTGTATTCTCGATAAAACGCCATTTAATCGCTCCATTGTGGTTGAAACTTCGGTCAAATTCTTTGCTTTGGATGAGAGTTTCAGTCAATCGATTTATGGTATCGAAATAAACCCCTGAACTGGATGTGGTTTTGACGATAGAATTAGAGGTCATAACTGCGGGTTAAACACGCTTATTGCGTTTATCTGTTGCGAATACATCGGAATGAACCTATGAACAGGAGATCACATTGACCATTGAATCCATATTGGGTGCCGGTCTGGGCCTGCGCCAAGAATTATTAAGACCCTTACAAGAACATATGCCAGAGGGCATCGGTTTCCTTGAGGTTGCGCCAGAAAATTGGATGAACGTTGGCGGGGCACTCGGTAAAAGTTTTCGCTATTTTACAGAACGTTATCCTTTTGTTTGTCATGGTTTGTCCATGTCCTTAGGCGGACCAAACCCTTTGGATGAAAAATTCATTGCAGATGTCGGTCGATTTTTGGATAAACATGATGTCGCTTTCTTCAGTGAGCATTTAAGTTTCTGTACAGACAATGCCCATTTGTATGATCTCATGCCCATCCCCTTTACCGAAGAGGCTGCGCACCATGTGGCTCAACGTGTGCGTCGGGCACAAGAAATTCTTGGCCGGCAAATTGCCATAGAAAATGTTTCCTATTATGCAGCGCCTGGTCAAAAGCTCAAGGAGATTGACTTCATCAACAAAGTTTTGGATGAAGCCGATTGTCAGATGTTGTTGGATGTGAATAACATTTATGTTAATTCGGTCAATCATTCTTACGACGCCAAAGAATTTTTGTACGGCATCAATGGCGATCGCGTTGCTTATATTCACGTTGCAGGTCATTACCAAGAAGCGGAGGATTTAATCGTTGACACGCATGGTGCCGATGTTATTGATCCTGTATGGGCATTATTGGAAGCGGCTTATGAAAAATTTGGTATCCATCCAACTTTATTGGAGCGGGACTTCAACATACCCGAAGTTGACTATTTAATGAAAGAAGTCGCGATCATCAACGACTTGCAAAACAAATATCTTGGACGAGCGCCCTATGAAACAGAAAACCGACTATTTACAGCACCAGTATAACTTTGCTGCTCATATAAGAGATCCCTCAAACAATCCAGCCCCCGCCAATATTGAAGATAGGCGGATGGGCATTTATCGAGATCTGTTTTTTAACAATCAAGTCGGCTTTATGCTCAATACCTTTCCTGTGATGAGCGAGATCTTAGGCGAAGATCGTATTCGGTCATTGGTGCGTGAGTTTTTTTCAACCTATCCAAATCATTCACCATACTTTAGAGAGATCCCTCTATGCTTTCTAAAGTTCTTTGAAGCGCGTAAAAACGATACGGGTTATCCTTTTATTAAGGAATTGGCGCGCTATGAATGGTTGGAATTGCATCTGATGGTGCATCCTGATCCCGAATTGGGTGAATATCTGATTACCAAAGACGAGGATAAACTGCTCAACAACGCTATTCAAGTGAACCCCTTGTATTATGTTGAGCATTATAAATACCCTGTTCAGCATGCCACTCAAGAAAATGCCCGGGAATTGATGGAACGGGAAACCTTTTTAATTGTGTTTAGAGATGCAACCGATCGGGTTAGATTTATTGAAGTGAACGCGTTTACAGCGATCTTCTGGGAAATCTTAAAGTCCAATCCTGGCATCACCGTACGGTCCGCACTTGAAGCCTTAGCCGAAGCAAATACAACCTCAGTTGAGCAACTAATTCAACAAATACTGCCGATAATTTATAAGGGTATGAGGGATGGCCTCATTTATGGCGTATTAACTGACGATAGCATGCATTAATGGGCATTTTTTTTATACAATCAACTCAATAAACTATTTTTCGAGATTTATAAACACTTGGAGGTGTTAGACATGAAAAAAACAGCAGTAATTTCCTCTCTATTAATGGCGGGTTCTTCTCTGGCAACAATGGCAGTGGCTGAACAAGCAACTTTTCAAATGACCGAACTTTCTTCAGGCTATAAAGTAGCCATGGGCGAAGGCAAATGCGGAGAAGGCAAATGCGGCGGCGAGAAAAAATCGAGCGAAGGTAAATGCGGTGAAGGCAAATGCGGCGGCGAGAAAAAATCGAGCGAAGGCAAATGCGGTGAAGGCAAATGCGGCGGCGAGAAAAAAACGGACTAATCAATACCAGATTTATAATCTATTGATTAGTTTGATGAAAAGCACCTCCTCAAGAGGTGCTTTTTTTATTTATACATAGGATTTCACTTATAATAACGGCTAATCTATTCTTGATCTGAATCTGTGCTCATTTTGTTTCGATGTCATTATCGGATCATCTTAATGAACCATCAGATTGATTCAGTAAACAATTTAGGGATTAGTATGATTGATATTATTAGTAGCTATACTTACGTCGCTTTAGATGTCCTTACAAAATTATTCATATTTTGCATCGGATTAGGCATTCTATTTATCGCTGTGGTTTTCGTACGCGACGTGACTCAGACCAAACAGGCCATCCGCAGAAATTATCCCGTCGTTGCCCACTTTCGCTACTTTTTTGAATCCTTAGGCAAGTTTTTCCGACAATACTTTTTTTCGATGGATCGTGAGGAGATGCCTTTCAATCGAGCCCAAAGAACTTGGGTCTATCAAGCGTCAAAAAACATTGACACCACACAAGCATTCGGTTCGACCAGAAACATCACAGAAGAAAACGCCCTCCTTTTTGTCAACAGCCCTTACCCTTCATTGAATCCACATAGGCGGGCAGAGCCGATCATTATCGGTGAGAAATACTGCGACAAACCCTACAAAGCCCGTTCTGTATTTAACATTTCTGGCATGAGTTATGGTGCCTTGTCCAAACCGGCGGTATTGGCATTGTCAAAAGGCGCTAAAATGGGCAGATGCTGGCAAAACACGGGCGAAGGCGGCCTCTCTCCCTACCATTTGGAAGGTGGCGCTGATTTGGTTTTTCAAATTGGTACGGCCAAATATGGTTGCCGAGATGACGACGGTAGCTTGAGTGATCAAAAACTCAAAAAATTAGCGGCCCACGAACAGGTCAGAATGTTTGAAATCAAACTCAGTCAAGGCGCAAAACCAGGCAAAGGCGGCATCCTGCCCGCCATTAAAGTGACCCAAGAGATTTCAGAAATCAGAGGCATTCCCATCCACACCGATTCTCTCAGTCCAAATCGCCATCTGGACATCCACTGTGTTGATGATCTCCTAGACATGATCGTACGCATACGTAAGGTGACCAGCAAACCGGTTGGTTTTAAAACGGTCATTGGCGACGATGCTTGGATTCGTGAGGTGTTAGACAAAATCAATGAAAGAGGGCCTGAATCTGCCCCCGATTTTATTACCATAGACAGCGCCGATGGTGGCACGGGCGCTGCACCACTTAGTTTGATCGACTACGTGGGCATGCCCATATCAGACTCTCTGCCTATGGTCGTAGACATCTTGAATGAAGCCGGATTAAGAGATCGAATCAAAGTGGTTTGTTCAGGCAAGATGATCAACCCAGCCGAAGCGACATGGGCGCTATGTGTGGGCGCCGATTTTGTCGTTTCTGCTCGAGGCTTTATGTTTGCATTAGGTTGCATTCAAGCGCTACATTGCAATAGAAACACTTGCCCAACAGGCATTACAACGCATAAAGCGCACCTTCAACGCGGCTTGGTCCCGAAAGAGAAGGCAGAACGAGTGGCGCATTATCTTAAAAACATGATTCATGAAATGGAAGTGATTGCACATTCTTGTGGCATAGATGATTTGAGAGATTTAGAACGGCATCATTGTCGCATTGTGCAGTCCAATGGTCGTTCGATAAGATTAGATAAGCTCTTGGGAGCAAAAGTCGGTTAAAGTTAATTTTTAATAAGGAGAATGTGATGAATTTTTTTATAGGTCTGCAAAGTCTGATGGATAAAACCAAATTTTTCGAATTTATAGCACCTTTGTGCTTAAGACTGTATTTGGCACCTGTATTTTGGTTTGCTGGCACTCATAAATTATCAGGATTTGATGGTGTGGTTGAGTGGTTTGGCAATCCTGACTGGGGATTGGGCTTACCCTTTCCTTGGTTCATGGCGGTTATGGCCACAGCAACTGAAATTATCGGTGCCATTTTATTAGTCATTGGTTTGGGTACTCGATGGATCTCGATTCCTTTGATGGCCACCATGCTTGTCGCCATATTTTCCGTTCATCTGTCTAAGGGTTGGCAAGCAATTTTAGATCCAATGTCACCATGGGCACCTGAACATGCAGCCGATGGCATTGAGCGACTTTCCCGTGCCAGAGACATTTTGCGTGAACACGGCAATTATGACTGGTTAACTGGACATGGCAATTTTGTCATCTCGAATAACGGTGTTGAATGGGCTGTGACTTACTTGCTCATGCTACTTGCGATATTTTTCATGGGCGCAGGCAATCTAAGTATTGATAGGCTATTGCGCAGCATATTCATGAAATAATTGCTAAACGCACAATCAGCATGAACAATAACAGCGCGAATAGATTATTGCGCCATTTCGACACAGTGCCTGATTTTCCTGAGAAGGGCATCTTGTTTCAAGATTTTTCCAGACTGCTCCGCGAACATTTGTCAGAATGTGTTGATGCAATGGTGGATTGTTATCCCAAAGAAACGTGGGCAGATATTGACTATCTATTAGGCATTGAATCGCGCGGTTTCATCTTAGCGACCGCCTTGGCAACGCATTTGAACAAAGGACTGGTATTGGCTCGTAAAGCGGGTAAATTACCCAATGTTTCAGGCCATGAAAGCTATGACCTTGAATATGGCACAGCAACCTTGGAAATGCAATCAGGAACGGGTAATGTCATGCTCGTAGATGATGTTTTGGCAACTGGGGGGACGTTGAGTGCCGCCTATAAATTATGCCAAAAAGTTGGTTATCAACCGCTTGGGGCACTGGTGCTTATGGATCTAAATCTAAGCAAGCCGGCAACATTTATTGATCGCTATAAGGCGGTTATTGAACTTTAACGCAAAAATAGGACAAAATTATGCCATTGTTGGACAGTTTTAAGGTCGATCACACTAAGATGCAAGCGCCTGCCGTGCGTTTGGCAAAATCCATGCATTCGGCAAAAGGCGAACCGATCAGTGTTTATGATCTGCGCTTCACCAGACCCAACCAAAAAATGTTGTCGATTTTGGGCATTCATACATTAGAGCATCTGTTTGCTAATTTTATGCGGGTGCATTTGAATGGCACCGCTTGTGAAATCATTGATTTGTCACCCATGGGCTGTAGAACAGGGTTCTATATGAGCATACTTGGCAATCCTTCAGAATCACAAGTGATAGAGGCTTGGATGGCCGCAATGAAAGATGTTTTGAAAGTTGAGAAACAAGAAGACATCCCTGAATTGAATGTTTATCAATGCGGCTCTTATAAAATGCATTCCCTTGATGATGCTAAAAAAATCGCTCAAGAAGTGATCGATCAAGGCATTGGCGTGAATGATAATCAAGCGTTGGCTTTGAGTGATGAACAACTGCGTGAATTAGGTAATAGTATATAAATGACCATTGCGATTATTGCTGCATTAGAAGAAGAAACCGCTTATTTTTTACAAAAATTAGAACAGCCCGAAACTTTTAAAATCCATGGTCAGCCTTGTTCCAAAGGGCTTTTGAATAAACAGCCCGTTGTGATTGCCTTAAGTGGCATAGGCAAAGTAAATACCGCTGCTATGACAGCGACATTAATTGAACGGTTTTCACCCACTTGCATCATCAATTCAGGATGTGCAGGCGGGGTCAAGCCGTCGGTGAAAATAGGAGATGTGGTTATTGGCACCGATTTAATACAACATGATTTTGATTTGAGCGTGTTTGGTCATGACATAGGTAAAGTACCAAATGTCGGCAAATCTATTGCTTCAGATCCTAAGGTGGTGTCGATTTTGGCCAGCCAAGCACGAAACGTTTTTAATACGCACCTTGGTACCATTGCATCAGGCGATCAATTTATGACCGACAATGAACGCTTACCAGCCTTAGGGTCGGAAATATATGCGGTTGAGATGGAAGGGGCGGCTATTGCCCAAGTGGCTTTTTTAAATGACACGCCTTTTGCGGTCATTCGTGCTATTTCTGATCGCGCAGATTCTAAGGCCACCATTGATTTTCCGCAGTTTGTTGCGACAGTGAGCATTAAATCGGCCCGTGTGATTGAAGCGACAATTTCTGATTTATCGAGCATATAGTCAACAGATTTAATAAAATATAGCGTATATAAATTTTAAATAGAATTTTAGGCGTAAAAACCTTAACAGAATTTAAGGAAACCCAAACAACAGTTAGGTATAAGGATATAAAATGAGCAAACAAAAGCAAAGAAACAGACAGAAAAACAAACAAACTCCCGAAGTTGAAAATAAGGTAGTCGCTTCAGAAGTATTACTCTTCAATCAACACACACCAGCCATTAGTAAATTATGGCTTTATGGGTTGGCTTTTGCTTTATTTATCCCCACCCTGATCGCGCCAATGTTCACTCAGTATGGCTATTCGCCCGATCTGCACATGTCTTTCACCATACAAGTGTGCATGTTGACTCTGCTGAGTTTATTTCTAATCAGCCACAGGAATAGAAAAGAAATAGCATTGGTTAAAAATCCACTCATATTGCCCATTTTCCTATTCTATGGTTGGGCCTTTATTTCCATTTTCTGGGCGTATAATCGATTTGAAAGCATGATTTCATTACTCGATTGGGGGGCTGGTATTATTACATTCTTACTGGTTTCCAACGCATTACGTAAACCAGAAGACACCAAACTGATCATTCATGCCATCTTTATGACGGGCATCCTCTTAGCATTCTTAGGTTGGAACCAATATTTATTGGGCGTTGATTGGGTTCAACAGCATGCACCCCCGTCGGCCACATTTAATAATAAAAATATGGCGGCTCAATACGGCGTACTGGTGATGCCCTTAGGCATAGGATTGTTTTTAAGTGCGCAAAAACGCCTTGAATACTGGCTTTATGCGCTGGGAACCATGTTGATCTTTGTGTTTGTGATGTATACTTTTACAAGAAACACCTATTTAAACTTCACTGGTATTCTTGCAGCACTGATCTTGTTATTGGTGTTGAATCGGTTTTACGGTCATCGTTTAAATTTTCCTAAGGAAAAGATTTTTGTGTTCTTCTTCGCCTGTTTCCTTGCCCTTTTTTCATTGATGTGGAACAAAACGGGTTGGATTGGTTTAGAGTATTTTGATCACTTATTCGGTCGTTTCAATACGATTGGGACCGAAGCAAGATTAGATGGTAAAGGCATCCCTCGTGTTGCCATGTGGTTTAACTCATTAGAAATGATTAAGGATCATTTCATAACCGGTGTAGGCATAGGCAATTGGATGGTGTATTATCCTGTTTACCAAACTTCTGCCATCATTGATTTTGAAATGTCAGAATCGGTTCAGCATATCAACGCCCATAATGATTATGTTGAAATCCTTTCAGATTTGGGCATCATTGGCTTAGGGCTTTTGATGTTATTGTGTTTCACATTATTCAGGACAGGTCTAAAAACATTTTTTGGCCATATTGATAATCCTAATCGCTTTATTGTTCTTGGCGTCATGTTGGGTTGTGTTGGCATTGGCATCAATGCTTTTTTCAGTTTTCCATTTAAACAGCCCGCACCCATCATGGTTTTCTGCGCGTACTTGGGCATCCTTGCCAATGAATATGCACGGGTAAACAACACAAAATTGTGGCAGTTTCCAGGCGGATCCAAGGCTTTAGCAACGGGACTGGTAACTTCTGTGGTGATGGTAAGTGCTTTTGCCTTACATTACCAATGGAATCAATCAGAGATACACTTTCGTAAAGCGACCATCTTATCTCGCAATGATAACCCCCATATGATGATTCAAGAAGGTCAGAAGTCTTATGATGCGCTCCCTCTGCGCTCAAGAATGTTGAATTTTGTTGGGATGGGGCATTTGCGCACAGGCAACACCAAAGGCGCAGCTGAAGCGCTCGAATCGGTTAAAGCAGCCTATCCTAATCGCAATAACACTTTGCAAAACTTAGGTTTTATTTATATGGAACTCGCCGAGGACGCCAGACGTAAAAACAATGTAGAAGAATACGCGCATTACTTGAATAAAGCCAAAGAAAACTTTGCCCATTTCGTTTCAATACGCCCTGATAGTCACAGAGGGCACAGAAACTTGGGTGTCGCTCATTCTCGGTTAAACGAAACAAAAGAAGCGCACAGACATTTAGCAACATCGGTGGCGCTTTTACAAGCAGATAATGGCACACCCGATCCGAGAATTGTTGATTTAATCAAACAATTGGAACAAAAAATTAAGGATAATCCGGCTTAAGGATCATTCGACGCAAGGTCGATTTACGACTGATTAACAACTGCAAGTGAGGCATATAGCCCTTTGCTATTGATCAATTCAGCGTGCGTTCCAATCTCTTCTATTTGCCCCTGATTGAGGACAACGATCCGATCGGCCATCTCAATAGAGCTCAGTCGATGCGCGACAATGATGGTTGTTCGGTTATGGGTGATTTTTTGGATGGCTTGTTGAACCAATTTCTCTGAGGTATTGTCTAAAGCAGAAGAGGCCTCATCCAAAAGCAAAATCGGCGCGTCCTTTAAGAAAGCCCTTGCCAGCGCCAAACGTTGTCTTTGTCCACCCGACAGGCGTGAACCATTTTCACCAATATTGCTGTCGTATTTTTCGGGAAAAGTCTCTATAAACTCATTGGCATGGGCATTGGTTGCAGCGGTTACAATCTCCTCCAAAGTTTTATGACGATTGATGCCATAGGCAATGTTATCTCTGACCGAGGCATTTAAAAGAATGACTTGCTGACTGACTAGTGCGATTTTTTCACGCAAGGAGTACAAATCATAGCGCTGAATGTCACAGCCGTCAATGCAAATGGTGCCTTGTTCAAGTTCATAAAATCGAGAAAGCAGTTGAATGAAGGTTGATTTGCCACTGCCAGAAGGACCGACCAAGGCCACAGTCTCACCTTTTTGAATCGTCAAACTCAAATCTTTCAGCGCGTAAGTCTCTGCATTGGGATAACGGAAACTGACCTGTTTAAATTCGATGGCACCGTGGACATTTGCGGCAGAATCTGTGCCGATATTTTTCTCATTTGGCTCATCTAACAGGGCAAAAATGCTTTGCGCTGCAGCCAAGCCTTTTTGAATCTCAGGATTGACGTGGGTTAATCGGCGTATGGGCTCAAATAATAAAGCCATTGCCGTGATGTAAGCCACAAAAGTGCCTGGCGTCAGTAAATTCTGATTGTTCATCTCAAAAGCCAAATACAAAACCAGCGACACCGAAGCGGCTGCAATGACCTGGACCAAGGGAACGTTCAAAGCCGTGATGCGGATGATTTTTAATAATTCGGTTTTAACTTCACTGTTGACCTTGGCAAAACGTTGAGCTTCCTGTTGTTGTGCGCCAAACATTTTGATCTCTTTGTGTCCTTCCAAATTTTCTTCCAATACATGGGTCATCTGCCCCATGACCGATTGGGCTTTGGCTGAGTGTTTGCGCATGGCGGTTGAGGCTTTGTTGATGATGAAACCAGAAATGGGCGCAATAACGATCAATGTTAAAGAGAGTTGCCAAGACAGATACAACAAATAGCTGATCAATGCTATGACCACCAGCGAATCTCGAATCAGAACCACCCAAGAATTGCTTAGGGCATTGGCCATTTGATTGATGTCAAAGGTAAACTTTGAGATCATCTCACCACTGGTGGTTTGATCAAATTTTGACAAGGGCAAGTAGTTGATTTTTTCGTTCAATTCATTGCGGATTTGTTCAATACACAGTTGCGCCATTGATTCGGTGCTGATCCGATTGAAATAGTCTGTCACACCCCGTACCACAAATAAAGCCAGCATGGCCAATGGAATAAAGGTAATGGAAGCTGAATCCTTGGCAATCAAACTGCTGTCAACCAATGGTTGCATTAATGCCGGTAATAACGGCTCAGTGAGCGCGGCAATGAGCATGGTGGCCAAAGCAATAATAACGTGCTTTCTAACGCCTTTTAAATAACCTAAAAGTCTTTTATAGAGTTGGATGGAATCAACGGGTTTCAAAATATTTTGAATGTTTGGGTGCGAGTAGGGGCTCCGAATTATATATCAACTTATTGTTTACAGGCTTGTTGTTGCTTTTCTAATGCGGTTAGATATTTCTGAGCAATGGCTATATTTGTGGGTAAAGTTTCAATGCCCAGTCAGTAACAATTCGCGCACATAATAGAGCGCAAACAACGAGCGCGCTTCAGTGACGTCAGAGCGTTGCACCAATGCGGCCAGATCGCTTAAGGGGTAATGGTAAACTTCGGGTGGTTCAGGTTCATCGCCGGGTAATGGCGCATGGTATAAGTCTTGCAATAACACCAAATGGGTCAGATGCGTCATATAACTGGGTGACAAACTCACGGATTTTAGGAAAGTCACTTTGTTGGCACCAAATCCTGTCTCCTCTCGGCTTTCACGCACGGCGGCAACGGTTGCTTCCTCGCCTTCATTGATGTGACCTTTGGGCAGTGCCCATTCATAATTACCTTGCCCCGCACAATATTCTTTGATGAGCAACGCTTCAAAATTTTCAGTGATTGGAATGGCAAGAACTGCGCCTTGTCCTTGACCAATGGTGCGTCTAAAAAGCCTGCGTTCGCCGTTGCTAAATAGCAGCTGCTGTTGCTCTAATTTGATGCCTTGATCATCAAGAAGTATTTCGCGCGCTTCAATGATGGGTAATTGTCTTTTACTGTCCACAGACGGGTCATTATGGCAAAATTATAGAGCTTGGTCAAGTTATAATCCCCGCCATATGAGAGTTTTAACCCTAAACTGTAACGGCATTCGTGCCGCTGAACGCAAAGGCTTTTTTTCGTGGATCAAAACCACCCATAGCGACATCATCTGCTTGCAAGAAGTTCGCGCCGATGCAGACGTCTTAAAACAAGCCAAATTTGACATTGAGGGCTACCAACGCTGGGACAGTATTGCCCAGAAGAAGGGCTACAGTGGCGTGAGTATTTATGCGCGCGTGCCCGTAGATGCCGTCGCACACCAATCCACGCATCCTGTGCTCGACAATGAAGGTCGATGGGTTCAAGTAGAAACTCAGGGCATCACAATCATTTCGCTGTATCTGCCTTCAGGGACTTCGGGTGATGAGGCCCAGCAAAAGAAAGAAAACGTCATGGCATGGCTCATGCCGCAACTGATAACCATGGCAAACTCGGGCAAGGCTTTTATCGTTTGCGGGGACATCAACATTGCCCACACCAAAAAAGACATTAAAAATTGGCGTGGCAACCAAAAAAACTCTGGTTTTTTACCGCATGAACGAGCATGGATGAGCGAGTGGTTTGCCAACGACTGGACCGATGTTTTCAGAAACTTGAATGATGGAGATGAGCAATATACCTGGTGGTCAAATCGAGGCAACGCCTGGGCCAATAACACAGGATGGCGCATCGACTATCAAATTGCCACAACCGATCTGGCTGCAACAGCCAGCAATCCTCAAATCTATAAAGCTGAGCGTTTTTCGGATCATGCGCCGCTCATCATAGATTATGCGCTTTAAATGAAGCATCTTGGCAAAACTGTTTCTATCCCATCGGGCAGGGACCCATCCATACTCCAACCCATCGAGAGAACTCTACAAAGAAAGAACAACAATATCTCGGTCAATTTTTCAGGCTGTGATGTTTGGACAATCTGGGAGGCATACTGGCTGGTTGATAAGTTGCCAAAAACAGGCGTACTTCGTATTTCAATCAATGCAGATTCGCTGCACATCGTTGAATCAAAATCATTGAAACTGTACGTCCAAGGCCTTAATTTTGTTGACTTTCCCAATGATGAAGCCTACCTTGAAACCTTGGCAACCGATTTAGGCGATTGCTTACAAGCTAAAATTGAAGTAAATTTGATCCAGGTGGATCATCTCAACAAACAACGCGTTCTGGGCATTAACATCGATGGTAGCGAAATCACCAAACTGATTGATCAGCCCGATCCATCTGTGCTTGTCAAAAGCAGTCCAGCATCTGAGGGCACTGCGCAAACGGCCATTTTTAATAGCCATCTATTCAGAAGCATGTGCCCTGTGACCCATCAACCAGATTACGCCAGTGTGATGATTGCCACAGTGGGTGACCTGCTCAACCCCACCAGCTTGTTGACCTATTTGTTAAGCTACAGAAAGCACGCTGATTTTCATGAAAACTGTTGCGAACAAATATTCAACCACATATTTAATGCGGGGGATTTTCAAAAGCTTTCGGTCATTATGGCGTTTACCCGAAGAGGGGGCATAGACATTACCCCAATGCGTTGGCTCAAAGGTCAAACCAAACCTGAAATTGACAGCTTGATGCGGCAGTAGAAATCAATCTGTTACAAACTGCAAACCGACTAAATAGACTTCTTTGCTTTTTTTGCGACTGGCTCCTGGCTTGAAAGTCTTGACCTGTTTAAAATTGGCGCGCATCGATTTAATCAGGACTTCAAAATCCGTCCCGTGAAATGATTTGATCACACAATGACCATTGGGTCGTAACAAGGGTGCACACAGTTCTAAGGTTAATTCGGCAAGATAGGCAGACTTTGGAATGTCAATCGCTTTATTGCCACTCATATTGGGCGCCATGTCAGATAAGATGACATCGGCTTTTTGTGGGGCAATTTTTGCCAAGATGGCATCGACTGTCTGTTGTTCGGTGAAGTCGCCTTGTATAAACTCAACCTTGGCCATGGCATCAACGGGTAATAAGTCGCAAGCTACTACTTGAGCCTGAGTGCGATTGACCACGTACTGCGACCAGCTCCCTGGCGCAGCACCCAAATCAACCACCATACGTGCTTGTTTCAACAGGCCGTATTTTTGATCAATTTCTTCTAATTTGAACAGCGCCCGTGATCTATAGCCCAATTTCTGCGCTTGTTTGACATAAGGGTCAGCGTTTTGCCGACTGAGCCATCTTTTTGAACTGGCAGATTGTGCCATGACAATCAACCGCTCGGTAGAGCAATAACAGGCTTCTTAAGATTCCTTTTAAAAATAAGCAGGGTTTTACCGATGCTCTGAATGCTCTGCGCTTCTAATTGTTCAAGCAGTTCGTTAAACGCTTGTTTGCGTTGCTGTCTATCGTCAATGGCATATTTGATTTTTAAAAGCTCATGGCGATCGAGCATGTTTTTACTTTCTTCAAGAAATGCTTCATTCAAGCCATTCTGGCTCACTTGTACCGTAGGCGCAAGCCCTTGGTGTGATAATTGCCTGAGATGGCGTTTTTGGATCTTATTTAGAGTCATAATCCTTTACTGATGTCGTTGTAAATGTCGTCAACGTGCTCCAAGCCGACTGAGATTCGAATCAAGCTCTCAGAAATGCCTGTGGCCTTACGTTGGTCTTCCCCCATTCGCCAGTGGGTGGTCGTAGCTGGGTGGGTAATAGTACTCTTGGCATCGCCCAAATTGGCGGTGATTGATAATAATTGGCATTGATCAATCAATTTCCATGCGTTTTCCCGACCGCCTTTCACTTCAAATGACAGCACACCACCGCCCGCGCTCTGCTGGCGTTCTATGATCGCCCTTTGGGGGTGGGAGGCTAAGCCTGGATAATTGACCTTGACAATTTCAGGGTGTGCAGCCAAACGCTCAGCCAATACTTGAGCATTGTGGCAATGTTTTTCGATCCGCAATGCCAAGGTTTCCAAGCTTTTGCTTAAGGTCCAAGCATTAAAAGCACTCATACCTATGCCTGTAGAGCGAATCACCCCATAATGTAGCTTATGTAATGCCTCATCGTTACATACGAGGGCACCACCCAAGGTACGCCCTTGACCATCTATAAACTTGGTCGCAGAGTGCATAACAATGTCTGCACCGTGTTTAAGCGGTTGTTGGACACAACAGGTGCAAAAACAATTGTCAACGACCAACAAAGCATTGTGCTTATGCGCTATTTGAGATAAGGCTTGTAAATCAGCAATTTCAGTGGTGGGGTTCGCCGGCGTTTCACAAAAAAACAGGCGAGTATTAGGCTTGACAGATCGTTCCCACGCGTCATTGTCGCTCAATTTTACAAAGGTGACAGCGACGTCAAATTTGGCCATCAAATCTCTAAAGAAGCCAATGGTGGTGCCAAAGACACAATCGGCACAGAGCACGTGGTCGCCGGCTTTCAAATGCGCCAATGTTGCAGTCAGAATGGCCGCCATGCCCGATGCCGTGGCAATGCCGTACTGGCCGCCTTCTAAACAAGCCAGCCTCTTGGCAAAAGTCTGGTCATTTGGGTTGGTAAACCGCCCATAAATATTGCCTTTCTTTTGCTCGCTGAACCTTAAAGCGGCTTGTTCTGCACTGGTAAAAGTAAAACTGGAAGTGAGATACAGCGCTTCGTTGTGCTCACCTTGGTCAGACCGCGGTGAAGCCGTTCGAATCATCGATGTTGTTGGATGCCAATTTTTTGAGTTTGTCATGAATATAACTGCTTAAATCCGTAGGGGCTCATTGTATCACTCAATACAATAGCCAAAGATTGTATGATACGGATTCTATAATCGTTTCAAAGAGGACTATTGAAGGTCTAACTCAATACCAGCCAAATGGCAATGGCAATCATCATAACACTGGCAAGGCGGTTGATGAGGCGGACATTGGCAGACTTGAGCAGCAGTGTCCGCAAAGCTTTGCCCCCCAGCGCATAGACAAACATACACAGGGTTTCCAAGGTTAATATGATCATCAGCATAATGGTGCCTTGCTGAGCAATAGGGCGGCTGATGTCAATAAATGGTGGCAGTAATGCGATGAAGAACACCCAGCCTTTGGGGTTTGAAACCGCTGTGATAAAGCCTTGCGATGCTAATGCAAACGGATGTACATTCATGGACGATGTATTGAAGTCTTGTAAGGCCATTTTGCCTTTGGAACGCCACAGCTGAATGCCTAAGAAACTCAAATAAAGCGCACCGCCGATCTTAAGCCCCCAAAACAACTCGGGATACTCCAGAATGAATAAGGCAACGCCCGCCAAAGTTGCAATGACCACAAGCGATACCCCGATCAGCTCACCAACCATCATAAACATGGTTTTGCGCACACCAATGGTAATGCCCATCATGGTTGATAGCAACATGCACATGCCTGGTGTGATGGACACCACAAAAAATGTGGTGATAAATAAAAAGAGGGTAGAACTATTACTCAGCATAGCGATGATTTAAATCGCATTATAAACGCTTTTTATTGAGTTCTTGCTGCCAAGCATCATCCTCAATATGTAAGTAACGCTGAGTGGTTTCAATGCTTTCATGGCGCGCCGTTGCTTTAAGAAATCTAAGGTCCACGCCATTATCAGCCAAATGCGTCAGTCCAGTGTGTCTGAACCAATGCGTAGAAGCTTGTTTTAAATTGGTCGCTGCTGCTTCGTCTTGCTGCTTTAACACTTGCGCGGCATCGCTGACGACCTGTTTGACCAGTTTATAGATTGAATCGGTGCAAAGGAATTTCTCACCCGTTAAGGATGCAACCAAAGGTTCACTTGATGTTGGGGTAGGGTATGTCGATAAACCTCGTGACTGACGATAACGCCCCAAAGCCTCAATCATTTCATCGGAGCAGGGCACTTTTCGAGTTTTATTGCCTTTGCCCGTCATACGCCACCACCATTTGCCGCGGTCTTTATAAATACTGTTCATGGCATGGCTGACCACTTCACTGGCACGAGGCACTTGTAAATACAACAAGGCAAAAATAAATCGAGTTCGTTCGTATTTGAGTTGTTCCATGGTGGTTTTGGGCGTTTTGTCGGTGATAAAGCACCACAGAAACGTCCAAGTCTCTTGCGACAAATAACGTTCAATGCTGGCTCTTTTATCGACATTTTTATGACCTGACTTGCCCATCAATCGAATCGGATTGCCATTTAAGTAGCCAGCATCCGTCAAAAAAGTAAAGCAACGACCTATGATTGTAAATGCTAGAGCAATACTGGATTTATTCAGACCTTTGGTGAAAGGCTTCCAATGCTTGTGATTTCTTGGTCTTTTAGGCGCGCACCAAAGTTCTTTGGGCGTCGGGGCGGCTAAAAAACGCCGATACTCTGTCATATCGCTAATGCTGAGACTAGAAAAGGGCTTTTGCTTGGCAATGATGCACCAAGCGTATAAGCGTTCGATTTCTTTGACATAGCTGCGATACGTTTGCGGTGAATCATCGTACAAATCAAGCCAAATGAGAATGGCATGCAAATCATTGTTTGCTTTGATTAAATTCTCCCCAGATCGTCGATTGTTCCCCTGAGTGCCATCCAAAGCAACATCAGAAACTTGCTTGTGGTCCAGGGGTTTAATCAGAAAATCATCATGCATAATCGGTGTATCGTTGAGCATCAGTATGAATATTGACAACAAAACGCCATTTTAGATGAAAAAACCATTATTAGCACAGTATTACAGTGCTCCACCTGATAAACAGGCAAAAGATTCAACGGACGAAACAAAAATAGCTAAAGCTTTACCTAAAATGCGAAACTTTTATTATTCACCGACTAGTTAGAACAAGGCGTAAACGTTTTAAAACTATCAACCTTCACAAACGTAGTTGGCTAATCTACTGAATTGCCATTCATAATCTTGTGATAAGGCAGTGAAGTGCTTAATACCACATTTAATTTTGGCTTTCTCAGAATCTCGTGAATCATCAGAGAACATACTAGATTTAGTTTCAACGACGAAATAGAGCTGATCACCTGCTCCATCCTCGTATTTTAGTTGTTAGGTTATCAATCAGCAGATTATATCTTCCTTGTAACTAAACCAGCCGCTTTAAGTCGTGGGGTAAGTTTTCTCATCTTACTAAATTCTGTGGCAAAGCTGGGGAATATTCTCAACTCTTCACAAAACTCTTTTGCGGTAAGATGGCTAAGTTCATCAGCATACTTGATCATTTGTAGATGAAGCTCAGCCATGTACTGATTACGAGGTGCTGAAGCGAGGGCTTGGCTGATGTTATCTCTAATTTCTTTTTTCATAACGTATCCTATATGTTATATTAACTTTTAGTAAATAATGCTATTTATGCTATTATAGCTAAATTAGCTAAATATTGCAAGTGGAAATGCATATTATTTGGCAGAAGAGCGTTTTAGAGGTTTTTCATCGGCCTCTTTGTACGAGTAATCAATAAGAACAGTTCTGATTCTGTGATTTTGTGTTTGATTTTGTGGAGATGTTTTTGCTGTTTTATACTGATAATAGGGTACTATCGGGCAAAGTACTAAATAAGGGTTGCATCTGGGCTTTTTTAGGGTTATATTAAGCCCCTTAAAAATAATCTGCACTCTGGGCTTTTTGGCTGCGATTTGAAAATCAGAGATCATTAAAACAAACCCTAAGGGTACATCGTTACCCGATAAAGGTGGCTCTGTATCTGAATGAACGTTAAGGAGGATATAAGAGCATTTCAAACCCGCTGCATTGTTGATAAATTGAGCAATCAAAGCATTTGCAATTAACAGCATTAGATTAGCAAAACCTTAGAATTGATGGGATTAAACCATTTTGGTGCCTATAAGTGCCTTTATGGAATGTCTAAAGCCTTGTGCTTGACATTCATTCCGCTGTTTTTGAGTATGAGCTAATCGTTATCAAAATCCGCCAATGGTTTTAAACCATTGGCTTTTTAACCCTTAAGGGAAATCATGTTTCCCCTTGGGGTGATGTCGTGGTTTCTCTTTTTTTGTATAAGGAGACTGTGATGTCGTTAAAACCCAAAATGCATTTAAAATTTGGAGGTCTATCAGTGAATGTTAGTCTTCAAAATCACAAAAATGTCATTAAAATCTATTTATTGATCACTTGTGGTCGAATTATTAAAATTTGCGTCAACGCATTTCTTTAGGATAAATAACAGAACAAATGTGTTACGTGTTGCTTCCCCCTTTCTCCCTAAATGGAGGGGGGAGCATCTTTTTAACGGTCGCCTTCTGCAAGTCTCTCTGGTCTCTAATCTGTCTCATATTTCTATTCTTAACGGCTTATCATCTGAGCCTTTCATCGTCTCATTTCACATTGTTTAAATATATTAGTAACTCTACGAGTGCAATTTGAATTAAATGCTCTATGAAGGGCGCGCAGGTTCAGCTTGATGGGTAATATTAAGCGGTTGAGTTGACTCAGATTGTGAGAATTATTTATATCTTTATGATGATTGAGGCGTGATAACTTAAAATACGCCCATTGTGGCATGATAAGAAGCTTTGTTATTAGGCATTCAAATCATGACGTCATACTGAACATTTTAATCAATACATACAACGCAGAGGAACAATGGACAGAATTAAAAACAAAGCATTATTCATAGAGCAGGGCTTCATTGCCGGTGAATGGACAGGGCAATCGAACAGCAATCGTTTTGAAGTATTTAATCCCGCAACTCTTACGGCATTGGGTTCTTTGCCAAATATGGGCGCTGATGAGACCAATGAGGCCATACTCAGTGCGCACCAAGCTTTTCAGACTTGGAAAAAATCGACTGCCAATGAACGTTATGCGATTCTCAATCGGTGGTATGAGTTGATCATGCAAAACACTGAAGACTTGGCGAGACTCATGGTGTTAGAACAAGGGAAACCGCTTGCAGAAGCGCGGGGAGAGGTGGCATATTCAGCAAAGTTTTCGCAATGGTTTTCTGAGCAAGCAAAACGCATTCACGGCTCTATTATGAGCAATTATTCAGACAGCGCCCAGTTGCAATTTACCAAAGAACCTGTTGGTGTGGTTGGTGTCATCACCCCTTGGAACTTCCCTTTGGCTATGATTACGCGCAAGGTGGCCCCTGCGTTGGCAGCGGGTTGCTGTGTGGTGATTAAAGCCTCTGCTTCAACGCCTTATTCTGCGCTGGCATTGGTTAAGTTGTTAGAACAAGCTGGACTGCCTCAGAACGTGTGTCAAATTGTGACCTCAAATCAATCCAGCGTTATTGGTCAAACCATGAGCGCATCAGACTTAGTGCGTAAAATTAGTTTTACTGGATCAACACGAGTCGGTAAAATTTTGTTGGAGCAAAGTGCTTCAACGGTAAAACGCATGTCGATGGAGTTGGGTGGCAATGCCCCATTCATCGTATTTGATGATGCAGATATGACCACAGCCATCAAAGCGGTGATCGCAACAAAATATAGAAACACAGGGCAAACGTGCGTGTGTGCCAATCGAATATTTGTTCACAGCAAAATATATGATGAGTTTGCTGAACGACTACAACAAGAAGTTGGCAAATTTATTGTGGCCGATGGCTTTACTGAAGGGGTGAACCAAGGTCCGCTGATCAATGATGCGGCCAGAGAGAAAGTAGAAGCACACATCCAAAACAGTGTGGCTTCTGGTGCCGAAGTGTTAATGGGTGGCAAACGTCACGAGCGTGGGGGTAACTTCTTTGAGCCAACCATCTTGGCGAATGTTGCTGCCGATGCGATTTTTTCTTGCGAAGAAACCTTTGGTCCTGTGGCACCGCTCATTGCATTTGATGATGAAGCACAAGTCCTTGAGCAAGCCAACGCCACGGAATTTGGTTTGTCAGCTTATTTCTGTACGCAGGATTTCCGTCGCATCAAACGCGTCTTAGAAGGCTTAGAGTCGGGCATGGTTGGCGTTAATGAAGGCATTTTATCGAATGAATTTGGACCCTTTGGCGGGGTTAAATCCTCTGGCATAGGCAGAGAAGGGTCAATTTACGGCATCGATGAATATTTAGAGCATAAATATGCGCTGATTTCATACGCTTAAAATCGACGATTAGACCTTATTACATCAAGTGGTGGCTAACTGACGCAATACATATTGCAGAATGCCACCATTTTGATAATACTCCACCTCTTGCGGGGTATCAATGCGCACCATCAGTTCAAATGTAATGCTGGGGCCTTCTTTGGGTGTGGCTTCAACTTGTACGGTTTTACTTTGACCATCCTTAATACCGCTGATTTTAAAGGTTTCAAAACCCGTCAACTTTAAACTTTCACGGCTATCGCCCGCCTTAAACTGCAAGGGCAAGATGCCCATCCCAACCAAATTGGTTCGATGGATGCGCTCAAAGGATTCAGCAACGACGGCTTGTACACCAAGGAGTAGGGGACCTTTAGCTGCCCAGTCTCGAGAAGAGCCTGTACCGTATTCTTTGCCCGCAATAATCACACAAGGTGTATTCGATTCTTGATACGCCATGGCGGCATCGAAAATACTCATTTCCTTGCCACTGGGCACGTGTTTGGTGATGCCACCTTCGGTACCCTCGCACATTAAATTGCGAATGCGAATGTTGGCAAAGGTGCCTCGCATCATCACTTCGTGGTTACCGCGACGTGACCCATAGGAATTAAAGTCGCCACGACTCACTCCATGCGCTTTAAGATAAGCGCCAGCAGGGCTGTCTTCTTTGATTGAGCCCGCAGGTGAGATGTGGTCAGTGGTCACTGTGTCACCAAAAACACCCAGAGCATGGGCGCCTTCGATTTCATTAACGGGCGCTCGTTGTTCAGTGATTTTGTCAAAAAATGGCGGTTTTTGGACGTAGGTTGATTCTGGCCAATTGTATTTTGCTTCTGTGCTCGAATGCAGTTTTTGCCAATTGAGTTCACCGTCAAAAATGGTTTCATAGGTTCTTTGAAATTGCGCCTTAGTCACAGAGTCGGCCACAGTGTCAGCCAATTCTTTGTTTGTGGGCCAGATGTCTTTCAAATAAACGTCTTTGCCATCCGCCGTTTGTGCGAGTGGTTCGTTATAGAGGTCGATGTCCATGCGACCAGCAATGGCATAGGCAACCACCAACGGAGGTGAGGCGAGATAATTCATTCGTACTTCTGGATGAACGCGTCCCTCAAAGTTACGATTGCCTGACAATGCCGAGCAAACCGTTAATTCATTGTCGTTAATGGCTTTGGAAATAGCCTCGGGCAATGGACCAGAGTTGCCAATACAAGTGGTACAACCATAACCCACCACATTGAAACCCATGGCTTCCAAATCATCCAAAAGCCCAGATTTGGTGAGATATTCTGTCACAACTTTGGATCCAGGTGCCAATGAAGTTTTGACCCACGGTTTGACGTGAAGCCCTTGTGCTCGTGCTTTTTTTGCGACCAGCCCAGAACCCAACATGACGGAAGGATTTGAAGTGTTGGTACACGAGGTAATCGCCGCAATGACTACGGCGCCATCGATCAGCTCAAATGATTGGTCATCCATTTGAACCGTGGCTTGTTTTTTGTCTTTGCCGTAGGTGTCCGCATAAGACTTATTAAAAGCTGTTTTTGACTCGCTTAAGGGGATTCTATCTTGCGGGCGTTTGGGGCCTGCAATGCTTGGAACGACCGTAGAAATATCTAATTCAATGGTTTCGCTATATTCAGATTCTACGCAATCTTCGGTTAAAAACATGCCTTGTGCTTGGTAATAAGCTTTGGTCAAAGCGATGCTGTGATCAGAGCGATTGGACAAGCGCATGTAGTTCAAAGTTTCTTCATCTACTGGAAAGATGCCACAGGTTGCGCCATATTCGGGTGCCATATTGCCAATGGTGGCACGATCCGCCAATGACAGGTTGGCGATGCCTTTGCCATAAAATTCAACGAATTTTCCAACCACCCCGTGCTCGCGTAGCATTTCGACCACGACCAAAACCAGATCGGTCGCTGTTGCGCCTTCGGCTAACTGTCCAGTGAGTTTAAATCCGACCACCTTGGGCACAAGCATTGAAATGGGTTGTCCTAACATGGCAGCTTCTGCCTCAATGCCGCCAACACCCCAGCCTAATACGCCTAAGCCATTGATCATGGTGGTATGCGAGTCGGTGCCGACAACGGTATCGGGATAGAGCTCGTGCTGGTCGTTTTCAAAAACCACACGGGCCAAATATTCTAAATTGACTTGGTGGACAATGCCTGCACCGGGTGGTACCACCTTGAAGTTACTGAAAGCATTCTGACCCCATTTTAAAAATTGGTAGCGTTCCTTATTTCGTAAATACTCTAACTTGGTGTTTAAATCTAAGGCGTTATTGCTGCCAAACTCGTCCACTTGCACAGAGTGGTCAATGACCAATTCAGCAGGTTGAAGCGGATTGATTTTTGAGGGGTCAGAGCCCAGTTCGATGATTGCGTCGCGCATTGAGGCCAAATCAACGATGGCGGGTACGCCCGTATAGTCTTGCAGTAACACGCGGGCAGGGCGGTAAGCAATTTCTTTGTTATCAGTGTTTTCTGGTGTCCAATTTTCGAACCATTCAATGTCTTTGCGACCAACGGTCTTACCATCTTCATTGCGGAGTAGGTTTTCTAAAATGATTTTCAAACAATAGGGCAGTTTCTGTGCATTTTTGAGCGCCTGAACGCTGTAATAATCGTGGTCTTTGCCGTTGACAGTTAGGGTTTTCTTTGCATTGTACGAATGGGTCATTGTTTCTCCGTAGGTAAGTGTGAGCTGTATTTTAACATTTCAAATTAGGATTTTGAACGTTCGGTAATGATGCCGCCACCCAAACACCGATGATTATCGTAAATCACCAAAGATTGTCCAGGGGTAATGGCTTGTTGGCTTTGACTGAACTGAACATGGATGTCATCCGCACCCATATGAGTAATCACACACGGTTGTGCGGCTTGTCGGTAACGAATCTTTGCTTGGTATGGTTGGTTGAGTACAGGCGGTTCATTGATCCAGTGGGTGTTTGTCGCCACGAGGTGATTGTGGAACAGCGCTGGATCGCCTTTTTGAGCAACGATCAGGGTATTGCTGGTCATGTCCTTATCGGCCACGTACCAAGGCATGGCCTCATAGGCTTTTAAACCGCCAATCTGCAAACCTTTTCTTTGCCCGATGGTGTGCAGGAACAGCCCTTGATGGGCACCGACCGTTTGTCCATCAACGGTTTTGATGGGACCTGGGCGTTGATCGATGTATTTTTGAATAAAGGTTTTAAACGATTTGGAACCAATAAAGCATATACCCGTGCTGTCTTTTTTCAAATGGGTGTGAATGCCAGCATCTTTGGCATATTGTCTCAGGTCTTGCTTATCGATGTTAGCCAAGGGGAATAGGGCGTGTGCTAATTGATTTTGACTGAGGCGGTGTAGAAAATAGCTTTGGTCTTTGTTGCCATCTTGTGCGCAATGCAGTTCATATTGATCATCAGCGTGTACGATTTTGGCATAATGCCCCGTTGCAATTTTGTCTGCCCCCAAGGCTAAGGCCTGTTGTAGGAATACAGCAAATTTAATGCGACTATTACAAAACACATCGGGGTTGGGCGTTCGGCCCGCTTGGTATTCTATTAAAAAGTCATCAAACACATGTTTGCGATAATCTTCGGAGAAATCTTCTATGTGCAGTGGAATGTCTAAATGTTCGCAAACACGCATAACATCGCGCAAATCTTCAGCGACGGGGCAGTCTTCGTCGTCCGACTGAGCCCAATTTTTCATGAAGAGCCCTTCGACTGTGTGCTTTTGTTGTTTTAACAGATAGGCTGTATAAGAGGAGTCAACACCGCCTGAGAGGCCAACGATTATTTTCACTGATTGCCTAAAGGCGTTTTAGTGCATTGAGCGGAGTTGCCACCCATTATTATTGGACGTCAACAAAGCCAATGTCCGTTCCGAAAGCTCCATAATCCTTTCAATCCACGGGGCTTCAGGATTGTAATCAACCAATGGCATACCATTAAAATCCTGATTAGCAATACTGTAATTGTCTCCAAACGCATCGATTAAGCCTAATTGTAGGGCTTCATTACCACCCCATATCAGACCATTGAAGACTTCTGCATCTTCGGCTATTTTGTTGTTTCTGCCTGATTTCACCACGCTGATGAACTCTTGGTGGGTGGCATCAATGGTTTTTTGTAGATGTGCTTTAACTTCTTCTGGCAGAGGCGAAAGCGGGTCGAGCAGTGCCTTATATTCGCCAGCGGTGAGCAGACGTTGTTTAACACCAATTTTCTCAGCCAAGCCTCTCAGGTCATAGCTCTCTAATCTGACCCCAATGGATCCAACCAAGCTGACTGGGCTGGCAACGATGGTGTCAACATGCGCTATGGCGTAATAGCAAGCAGAAGCGCAAAGATCGGATATGATGGCATAAACGGGCTTTTTATACTGTGCTTTCAAGCGAATGATGGCATCGTTAATGGTGGCTGATTGTACGGGTGCACCGCCTGGGGAATTTGCTTGGATGAACACCGCTTTAGACATTGGCGCTTTGAATGCTTGTTCTAAGGCCGGTATGACAATGTCAGCACTCGCCGGTGACCCTTCAAACATAGGACCCACCAAATCAACCTTAGAAATATGCGGTTTTTCTTCATCAAATGAACCCCCTTGCATTGAAGATGCACGGGTCACAATGGAAGAAATACCCGAAAAAATCGAATAAAAAATCCCAACGATGATGAAAGCCCAAATCAGCTTGCTGAGTAATTGAAAGCGTCTTTGTTTTTTCTTGTCCTCTAATATTTCTTTAGCCAGGTCAAGGGCTTGCTGGTTGATTTGATGATTTAATGGATCCATAGATTTAGTTGTTACCCTTTAAAGCGCGATGCAACATTATCCCAATTGACAACATTCCAAAAGTTCTTTAAATACTCAGGGCGTCTGTTGCGATAATCAACATAATAGGCATGTTCCCAAACATCGACACCAAGTAAGGCTGTTTTGTTATGGCGTAAGGGGTTATCCGCGTTAGGTGAACTCAACAAAGAAAGACTGCCGTCGTCATCTTGTGCTAACCAAGCCCAACCCGAACCAAAAGTGGTAATGCCTGTGGTTTCAAATTGAGACTTAAAGTTGTCAAACGAATCAAATTGTTGGTCAATGGCTTTGGCTAATGCACCTGAAGGGGCATTAGCGCCACCTGGTGCGATCATTTCCCAAAATTGTGTATGATTCCAGTGTTGACCAGCATTATTGAAAACGCCACCGGCAGGCGCTTTGACCACAATTTCAGCCAAAGTCATGCTCTCAAATTCTGTGCCAGCAATGAGTTTGTTCAAATTATCAACATAAGCTTGATGGTGTTTGCTGTGATGCAATTCCATGGTTTCTGCGCCAATGTGGGGGGCTAATGCGTCATAAGCAAAATTAAGAGCGGGAAGCGTGTGTTTCATATAGGTACCTATGGGTTTAAAAGATTAAGTGCGTTGAGGTTTATCAGATCATTCAATTGTTTACAAAGCAATATCTAAAGTGTCAATTTCATATTTGCTTTGTAGGTATTCAAGAATGGCTATTCTATCATTATCTCGTTGAAATCCTAATAGCAGTTCTTGGAGTTCTTGTTGTTTATCTTCAAGTTCTTTGATATCCGCCGGTTTAGATGCGCGCAGAGCCACCATTAATACATCGCCTGTGTTAACTCTTCTGGCGAGATACAAAGGAGGTTTGTCAGCAAATGGACGGGGCAATTGAAAAATATTATCAAAAATGACTTCTTCTAAATTACTTTGGGCATCATCGACACTTCTAAAAGCAAACTCAAGCGAGCCTGTTGAAATTTCAAAAGTCGTGCTAACATCCGTCCACAACGCCTCATCACCCTGTAATTTAGTAATCATCTCACTGGTTTTTTCTACGAGTAGATCGCTGCCTTTTTGTTTGATGAGTTCGCCGTTGATTTCTTGTTCAACGCTTTCAAAAGGTTTGACAAAAGCCGCTTCAGTGTCACTGACTCGAATCACCGCCACTCTGGTGGGCGAAAGTTCGATCAACTGGCTGTTATTTTCTTTGGCTTTGACTTCATCGCTAAAAGCGGCGTTGCGTATGTTCGAATTCTCTGCTAACTCAGTGCCTTCTTCACGCGTAAACCAATCCGTGGTTTGGATGGGTAATTGAACGATTTCAGCAATGGGCTCCAAAGATAAGGTGTTTTCAAACGCTGCGGTTGCCATTTGTTCTTGCAAGGTGAAGAAAGCTTCAAGCGCTTGATTTTTCTTGAATTCATCTTTAACTTCATCAATGACTTCGGCAAAGGACCGCTGTTCGCCTGCTTTGATGTCGTCTAATTGAATGATGTGGTAGCCAAATTGCGTTTCAACCAGCTCTGAAAGATCGCCAATTTCCATACCAAACACTTCCAAATCAAAACTGGGGACCATGATGCCGCGTTTAAAGAAGCCTAAATCTCCGCCCGATTCGGCAGAAGCGGCATCAATTGAATGCTGTTCGGCCAATTCACTGAAGTCTGCGCCAGCATTTAATGAAGCCAAAACTTCTTCGGCCAGTGCTTTGTCTTCTAATTCAAATAGGATGTGGCGAGCTCTGCGCTCTTCAGCGGTTCTGAAACTTTCTTCATTATCAGCATAATATGCTTCAGCTTGTTCATCGCTGACTTTAATGGCTTCGGCCAATGCATCGGCGTCCAACTCAATGTAATCGATTTTGACTTTTTCAGGCACAGTAAATGCGGATTGGTTTTCTGAATAATAGGCCTGAGCTTCTTCAGGCTCCACAGAAACATTGGTCAACTCTTGGCGCCAAGGTATAAGCACCCAAGCAAATTCTCTTTCATGCGAGCTGATTTCATAAAATTGTTCTATTTCATATTTGGTAATCAGATTACTACCAATTAGAGACTCACGAATTTGATTGCTCTTAAGATTCCAACGAATTTCTGATTCATAGATGTTTGGAGAAAATCCATTGAGGTTTAAGAAAGTCTTGTACTGTTCAAGATCAAACTGGCCGTCTGCGTCTTGAAAAACCGATTGTGATTTGATGTATTGCGCCAATTGGCCATCGTTTACAACATAGCCAAATTCTTCAGCCGCTGACTCAATCATGCCAGAGAGAATCAATCTTTGAAATACTTGTTGTTTCAAGGCTTCTTCATCAACACGGCTGTTGTATTCATCGGCATACTGCTCTTCTAACTGGCGTTTTTGCGCAATAAAGTTTCGGCTGAAGTTCATTCTACTGATGTCTCTTTCGCCCACCGTGAAAATCACTTCATCTGTATCGTCGGTTTGGAATCGTTCAATGCCCCAAAATGCAAAAGGCACACTAATGATGACAACGATTAGCCATGCCCAATTTTTGGATTTATTTCGAATGGTTTGTAGCATAATTTTTTAAATATTAAGGGTTTTCTGAAGAGGTAAATTTTGGTTCAGCCCATTTCTTTTGACTGATTTGATTAACAGGGTCCAACTCATCGATTTTGGGTGCTGATTGTTGCTGTTCGGTTTGTGGCGCAGCTGTTTTAACAGATTGCGGCGTTTGCTCATCGGGTAAGGTCAGCGGCTGGGTTAAGCCAATGAAGCGCAAGCGTGTACCTTCAGATGAAACTTTGAGTGGGATGTCTTTGCGAACGTTTTTAAACTGATCTTTGGTTGCATACAATTGACCAATCGAAAGCGCCTCCGCCAGTAATTGATTGGTATAAATCATGGCATCAGCATTATTGTTTATGCCCGCTAAAACACTGCCTTCGCAGAGATCGTGAATATAAACATCACCTGTGGCCGCGATGACGGCGCCTTTTTCAACGGGTGCCAACACAATGATGTCGCCATACTCATTCCGAATGCGTTCGCCTTTCTTTAAGGGCTTGCGCACATAAACTGGTTCATTTTGACTGTTCGCAGCCGACTGCTGAGGTTTTGAGGTCGCTTGGCTGTCAAAACTGGGGGCTTGGTCGGTTGACAATGCCGGCATCTTCTCAAAATCATCTGCTTTCAATGGTGACGCTTCAGGTTTTGGCGGCGCAATAATGGGTCTAGGCACAAAGGCAGCCGCGCCTGAACCTGTAAATGGTGTTGGTCTATGGACAGGGGCATTCATTGGCGGATTGAGCGATGATAAATCGTTGAAACCGCGCACGCCACTGAATTGTGCATACTCAAGAAGTTTTTCATCAGAGCTGACGATGGCCGCTGGAAAGATTTTCGCTTCAATCAGGGTGTCTTTCAACATAGCCATTTCAGGAATGCTCAAACGCACTGCATCAGGAATGTGCAAAATGATTAAATGCTGGGAAAAATCAAGTTTTTCCTCTAAACATTTTTCAATAAAAGGATCAAGTTGATCAATGTCATTTTTAGAAATGGTCAAAACCTTCGCTTGAATTTGCTGGTTCGTCATCGTGATGATTTCTTTCATGCTTAATTCAATAATCTTGGTTAAATATAAAAAATGACTAAAAGTTTTGTGTCAGGCACCGAGCAGTGTTTTAAATTGTCCGATTTTATGCTCGATGTCTATAAAAATTCTCAATGATATGACAGTAAAAACAGCATTAAACCGCGCTTGAACACTTTCATTTAGCGATGGACTTCATACTGCTTTGATTAGGGCGTTATTGTACCATTTTATTTTTTTGATATTAAATAAATACTTGTCTCCTGTTTCGACATTTTTCTACCCACAAAATTGAATAAGCAAATGTATTACATACGAGGTGGGTACAGGTTATAGTCAATCCCGTTGAATGGGTCAATTCTGTTTTCCCTAATATAGCGCTTGACAGTGTCGAGTGTGGGCAATAGAATGCCTCTTTTTTCAATCTTAATGGCGGGCGTAGCTCAGTTGGTAGAGCGCTGGATTGTGATTCCAGTGGTCGCGGGTTCAAGCCCCGTCGCTCGCCCCATATTCCTATTGGTGCATTTCAAACAAAACCGTTCCGTATTTAAATGTCCAAAGCCGAACTGCACTCTAAAATTCAACATTGGTTCAGTTCCGAAAGCCCCCTAACAAAACAGATTAAAGACTTCAGTTTTCGCGCCTCGCAATACCAAATGGCGAGCGCTTATTGTGATTCAATCATCGCGCATAAAAACCTTGTAGTCGAAGCACCAACGGGCGTTGGCAAAACCTTGGCCTATTTGATTCCCATCCTGCTGTTAGACACCAAATCAGTGATCGTCACACGCACAAAAGTATTGCAAGATCAATTGTTCAACAACGATCTGCCCAATTTGTTGATGCACTTTCCCGTGGGCAAGAAAATCGCTCTGTTAAAAGGCAAAGACAACTACGTGTCTAAAGCCCGTTTGCAGTCAACACGCCAGCTGTTGAAGGATTTAACAGCCGCTGAAGCGGCCGATTTTTTTAAGATAGAGCAGTGGGCTAATACCACACAAACGGGTGACAAAGCCGATTGCCCAAGGGTTGCTCAAAATGCTTCCATCTGGCGCTATGTGACGGTCAAACAAAGCGATGAAGTCGATTACAGTGAGTTTTATGCCAAAGCGCGCAAAAAAGCCATGGGCGCAGACATACTGGTGATCAATCAACATCTGCTGTGTGTGGACTTTAAGATGCGTGAAAAAACCGAAAATGGTTTGTTTAACCAATTCAATCAATTTGTGGTGGATGAAGCCCATGCACTGCCAGAAACTGCCGCCATGATCTTTGGTGAGCAAGTCAGTCATCGTCAATTATTGAACCTTCATGAAGATTGTTTGAAAATGATTCGCAATGAGATTCCAGATGCCTTGGATGCAGAAAAGCAAGCGGTTGAGTTAAAACAATTGGCAGACCAAGGTCAAAGCACACTCAAAAATAATGAAGGTCGATTTGCTTGGTCGCAAATCATCGAGCAACAGCCCAGCATTAGTGAATGGGTCAATCAAGTCGAAAATTGTTTAAGTACATTAGAATCGCAATTGACCGAACATGAAGAGCGCAGCGATGAAATCCCAGCACTGCTGATTGAAATACAGAGCATTCGAGTCAATTGGCAGAAATTGATCAATATGCAGGCATTGGAAGACAGTTTGGTGATCTGGTGCGACATTGATGTTTATGGGCATTTCCGCATTTACTTAACACCCATAGCCATTGGCAATCGAATCAAAGAAATGCTGCAGGTCTCGCAGTCTCATTGGTTGTTCACCTCGGCAACCTTGTCTGTTCGGGGCGATTTTTCACTCTTTGAACAACGATTAGGGCTTGAAGACAACCGCAATCTAAAGTTGGAAACGCCTTTTAATTATGAACAACAAGCTGTGCTTTATATGCCTAGCTCTTTGCCCAACCCGAATGACGCATTGCATACCGTCAAACTGCTTGAACAAACCAGCCCCATATTCAAATTGCTCAAGGGTCGCTCATTTCTACTGTTCACCAGCTTTAGATCATTGAATATGGCCACCGATTGGCTCAAACAAAACACCCAATTTAAGTTATTCATTCAAGGTGAAGAGGCGCCACAGCGTCTGCTTGAAGCGTTTAGAGAGTCCGACAATGCCATACTTTTGGCGACGTTCAGCTTTTGGGAAGGGGTGGATGTCAAAGGCGCCGCACTTTCGTGCGTCATGATTGACAAAATCCCATTTGCCGTGCCTACTGACCCTTTGGTCAAAGCGCGCGAACGCTGGTATAAGAAGAACAACCGAAATCACTTCAAAGAAGATTATCTGCCTCGCGCCATCTTGCAATTACGCCAAGGCGTTGGTCGGCTCATTCGTGACGCCAATGATAAAGGCGTACTGATTTTGGGCGATCCTCGATTGCAAACCCATGGCTATGGCAATAACATCTTAGATAGCACTCCAAATTTTAAACGCGCCAAGCATTTATCTGAAGTTGAATCCTTCTGGGCATTACATCATGAATATCTTAACGATTAGCCTAAGCTCAGCTCAAGGGTTGGTGGGTGTTGCCAAAGATGGGGTGGTGTCTGAAATCATTTTAGATGGTGTGCAACAACACTCATCGAGTTTCTTTTCATCGTTAAAGGAATTGATGCAAAGGACGCAATTAACCATGGCCGATGTTGATGCCATTGCTGTTGATATGGGTCCAGGCAGCTTTATTGGCGTGAGAAACGGCATTGCCATTGCCCAAGCCATGGCATTTAGTCAAAACATACCCATTGCAAATTTGAGCAGCTTGAGTATCATCGCCGAAGGGGCTACAACAGAGCATGAATACATTTTTGTAGTGCAAGATGCTCGAATGCAAGAGTGTTACTATGGCCTCTGGCAAGTTAATGCCGAGCAAAAGACAATGGTTTTACCCATTCAACTGGGTCGCTTTGAACAAGCACAAAGCGCCGCCGAGAAAATCTGTGCAGGCGAGTGCTATCATACTGAAGGCAGTTACTGGCATCCGGATAAGTCCTTGATCAGCGCAAAGAGCATGGTGGATTTGGCATTAAGACAACAGTCCGAATGGATTCAAGCCGAAGCCTTAGAACCCCTATACATTAGAAATAATGTCGCCCAAAAGCCCAGCGCGCACAAGCAGGCTTAGCGTGTTTTATCTGATGTCTGGCATGTAGGACTGCGTCATCGAAAACAGCACCCCTTCATTGACCCACATAGAGACTTGGATGTTGTTGGATATTTTAGTAATGGGTTGATTTTCCAAAGCTAATTTTTGTAAATTAGAATTTTGGTATGGCGCTTGATAGAGCGTTTCAATGCGCCCTGATTCCTTATGCTTGAGTCTAATTTGTGCGGCTTTATTGCCTTGTAATGAGCAATACCGCCCACCCAAAACCTCCCATTTGGACAAATCCACTTGATTGAATGGTTTGAGGACAAAGCTCAGTTGATGAAAATGTTTCTTTAGTTGCGTCAACTGTCCACTTTCAATCTCCAAGGTTTTGGCATTGGTATGATTAACCACCACTTCTTGGGCAATGGCTTGGGAAGAGGGCTGTTGCGCCACAAACCAAAAACCCACAGCAAATACTAAGATTGACGCTGCCATTGCAAAATAGGCCTTAGAGCGTTGCTTTTTTTTCTGCATGGACAACAATTGCGCCACTTCACTCGCCGAGAGTGTTGCATGCGCATGCCGTTCGCGAATACTGTCTTTCAAATGTTTCATAAAATCACCTTTGTTGAAGCAATCAATGCGCCTTTTTGGCTTAACGCCTTTTTTCTAAGGCGATGGATTCTCGATAACACGGTGCCGTGTGCCAGACCCAACTCAGAGGCAAGCTCAAGCGTCGTCATATCATCGACAGCCCAAAGCGTCAAGATGGTTTGATCAATGGCTTCCAATGACTGCCAAAAATACTCAAGCTCATCTTTGATGATCTCGGCCAACACATCCATCTCTGAAACCAAACCGATTGATGCAACATCATCTAATGTATTCAGGTTCCTGGCACGACGTATTTCATCAATCCGTTTTCGACGGATGATCGTCTTGATGTAAGCCATTTTGGATTCGGATTTTTTCAGTGGTTTGATCAAATAAGTTTCTGTAGAGCTTTGCAATAAGTCGTAGGCATCTGAATGTTGTTGGCTCAGTTGCAAACAATATCTGAATAGATTATTCAATTACTGTTGACCTAACATCATCGGTATAGAGGTCTATGACCCAATGATGTTGAAGCCAAGTGGGAAATAATCGGGTCATTTCAGGCACACGATTAAGCACGGTTTGTAAGGGTATCGCGCGCGCAGCCAAACGAATGGCCTTAATACAAGCGGGTGATTGAGCGGTTAAAACAACGCGACCTTCAACCACATGTACCACAAACCAATCTGAGGCAATCTGCTCATCAATGGCAAGGTAGGGGTGTTTGTCACGAATCAGATTTAAATGCGCCTCGCTTAGATGAACGGTCGCCAACTCAGGGAGTAATCGACATTTCACCTCGCCTAAATATTCGCCAAATTGCGTTAATTTATTAGCGTCCAAAGGCGAATAATCTTCAGAAAAATAGTTTTTTCAATGGCCAGTCGCATCGCGCCAAGGATAATAAATCGCGATCGTTTTGGACTTCTGGATATTGTTTTAAATAATCGATAAAGTCATCGCCATAGTGATTTAAGTTGGAAGAGGTCGCCGGTTCTTGCAAATAATAATAATTGGCAATGCCAGTGAAAGTTCTGCCTAATAGGCTTCACAACAAGGAAATCGACTTCTTAATGCGTCTATGTGTGCCCGTTTGACGGTTTTTTGATAGATGTTATGCCGATTGTCTTTCTGCGCGCTGGGAGCCAGCCTGCGAACAAAATTGGCGTGTTCGGCTTGTGGTGTCCGAACCATGTTCCAAAAATCTGTTTGCAGTTTTTTGAGCGAAGCAGGGCATGTGACAATGAGCTTGGCATAGCGATTGAGCGTATTTTGCTTTGTTAAAAAGAATCTCAAACGAAGGGATGTCGTTATCCCACTCAATGAGCGTTGGAATGTAGCGGTTGGCTTGGATAAACTGAGCGTACATTTCCCAGATTTTGGGGTGTACGGGATTATTATGCGCATCAATGAGATATTCACCACAATCCTCAAACCCAGCCAAATGGATTTCTACAATACGCTCTGCTGGAATCTTTTTAAAATAATCGTCCACATCGGTGCCATTGTTGATGTGCGATACATAGACATTGTTGATGTCAAACAAAATGTAGCAGTCGGCCTCGTTGGCAACCGCTGAGACAAACTCGCCTTCGGTCATGGTCGAGTCTTTGAAATTAAGATAGGTCGAAACGTTCTCAATCGCCATTGGGCGCTCAAAATAATCTTGAATTTGGCGTATGCGTTGGCTGGCGTATTTAACGGTTTCTTCAGTATAAGGGAGGGGCAGTAAATCGTGTGCGTGTTGCCCATGAACGCTGGTCCAACACAAATGGTCGGACATGATCCAAGGATTGGTTAGATCAGCAATTTTCTTCAATTCGGCCATATAGGCTTTGTTTAATGGATCTGAGCTGCCAATGGAAAGTCCAACGGAATTTAAGCTTATGGGGAATTTTCAGCAATGCTCTGTGCCTCGTACAGAGGTTTGCCACCCGAGTTGAGGTGTTTATCAGCCAATAATTCAAACCAATCTAAAAGCAGGCGGATGTTCCATCACTTCAGCAAAATGCCGAGAGCGCAGTCCGACGCCAATCGGTAAATAACCTGCCCCAGATTGAATTGGGGCAGGAGTGGGTGGTTTTAAATCAACCATACCAGACAATCTTTAAGATTTTGCTGGCTTAACTTTGCCGGCAATACCACCAGTGATTTTGTCACAAGTGCCTTTTGGTAGATAAACCCATTCTTGGTCTGAGTTAGTGCTGGTTGCTTGACCTGCACAGCCGTGCTTGCCATCCAACGCGCTACAATCGTTTTTGCCAGTTTTTGCAATACCTGCGCATTTTTCCCAAAACTTGGGTTGACTAGGAACCGCGTTTGCTGATGTTGTTGCAAGAACGCCAGCTGCAAACATACCTGCTAAAGCTTCCTGTGCAATTTTTTACCCGTGTTAGACATAATAATACCTTTAATTTTAAAATTAAAAAAAGTACAAAAAAGGAATTTTTTCATCCAAATATATAGTAAGGCGCATGAAATGCTGAAATTATTGCAATAAAGTGCAATTAAATTAAAAATTCAGGCAAATGTCGTTTTAAAAGGCAACTAGTGCGCCTATGCTTTCAAAAAAGCCTCAATCCGACCAATGGCTTGCTGAAGCGTTTCCAATGAGGAAGCAAACGATAAGCGCATATAACCATCGAGCCCGAAACCACTGCCTGGCACAACGGCAACATTAGATTCCTCCAATAATACCCGTGCAAATGCCACATCATTGGCAAAGCCTTTATTCTTGATGGCGCCTCTGATGTCGGCAAAACTGTAAAAAGCCCCTTCAGAATATATACATTCAACACCAGGCAGGGCATTCAATGCTTGATAAACATAGGCGTGACGCTCCTTAAAAGCCGCGAGCATATCTTGAATGCACTGTTGATCGCCACTGAGCGCCGCAGTCGCCGCCGCTTGAGCAATGGCGCACGGGTTAGAGGTGCTTTGCCCTTGAATTTTGCGCATGGCTGCAATAATTTCAGCTGAGCCCGCAGCAAAACCAATGCGCCAACCCGTCATAGCATAGGCTTTTGAAACACCGTTTAGAACGATGGTACGATCTTTCAATTCAGGCGCAACATTGACAATGTTTAAAAACGTTTTGTCGTTCAAAATGATGTGCTCATAAATGTCATCCGAAGCAATCAACACCTCTGGCCATTTTTTCAGCACTGCAGCAATGTCCAACAACTCCTGTTCGGAATAAATGGCACCCGTTGGATTTGAGGGGCTATTCAAAAACAACAACTTTGTTTTGGCATTCATCTGTGGCTCAAGCTGTTCAGCCGTTATCTTAAAGTTTTGTTCAATACCACAACTGATAATCTTAGGTTGCCCGCCAGCCAAAAGCACCATATCAGGATAGGAGACCCAGTAGGGCGCAGGGATAATGGCTTCATCACCTTCGTTGAGTACCGCTTGGCAAAGATTGTAGCAAGCCTGTTTTGCCCCAACTGATGCACAAATCTCATTCAATTCATACGAAAGCCCATTCTCCTGACGCAACTTGTTCTGAATGGCTTCCTTTAATGCTGGGGTGCCATCCACAGCCGTATATTTTGTTTGACCATCATCAATGGCTTGCTTACCCGCCTGCTTGATGTGCTCAGGCGTGTCAAAATCTGGCTCACCCGCACTTAATGCGATGATGTCCTTACCCGCCGCCTTAAGTTGTTTGGAAAGGGCTGTAATTTCTAAAGTAACAGATGGTTTTACCAACTTTAATTTATCAGATAGAATCATTTGGATGTGCCTCAAATGTGAAAATGTTCTAAAACAATCGACCCTTCTTTTGAAAAGACCGCTATTTCTGTGTGGTTGTTGGACCAATCCCCCACGACAGAAATCAGCCTGTCATTATAACGATATTGTTGCGGATGATGCGTATGTCCGTGAATTAATTCATCCATATTATGGGTGTTCAACAATGCCACAAGCGCGTCTTCCGTCGGCTTTTGTAAGTCGGTCGCTTTACTCTGTTTGATGGTTTGGCTGTCCAATCTAAAAGCTTTGGCTTGCGCCAATCGTTGCTCAATGGACATTTGCATGACCATCTGTTGCCATTCAGGATTGCGCATCTGTTGACGAACGTCTTGATACTGGACATCTAAGGTACAAGCACTGTCCCCATGAATCAGACCAATTCTTTTGTCCTTGCCATCAGCCTTAAAACAGAGCATACAAGGGTCATCTATTAAATGCGTATGTGTCTGTTCAGCAAAAGCCACCCCTAATAAGAAATCGCGATTTCCGTGCTGCACATAGACCGTATGGTTCTGAGCATAGCGTGCCAGAGCCTCAACCTCAGTTTGAAACAAAGGCATGGCATCATCGCCAATCCAATAATCAAACAAATCACCGATGATGAACAAGGTCTCAAATTGTTGTGCTCTGCTTTGCAAAAAGGATTGGAATAAATGCGTCAACTCTGGTCGCTCTGGATTTAAATGAACATCACCAATGATGCCAATTTTTGCAAAATCATTTACATCAACGTTTCGAATCATAAGGCTTCCTTGATGGCCTTAAAATAAGCCACCGCATCAAGGCCATTGGCGGGGGATTGAACAGCCAAAGCCTTGGCCAAAGCCGCCATTAATACGTGCTCAGCTTGATGCGCATCCTTTAAAGCCATATACTTTTCTTGATACAAGGTGCTGACGCCCACAGGCATATTGCCTTGCACCTGCTCGCGCACAACCACATGCAAACTCAGATGCACAAAAGGGCTCTGCTGATTGGGCGGCGACTGATGGTTCAACGCCACCTCCAACGACTCAAAAAGCCCATGATGCTCAGGATGATCACGAATCACCTCTGCTACCAAACGCTGGTTCTGCGTCAACGACGAACCAGCTTTATAGGCAGACCAAGCGTCCACATAAAACTTGCGGTAGTCTTTGATGTCAGTGCTATACATATGCTATACTGAAAATTAGGGTTGAGTCGCAAACTCACTATTAAAACTAATAACAGGAGTCACCATGGACAAACAATTAGAACAGATCGCATTTTATCAACAATACCCACAATATATGCCGCTTATCGGAGAGAGTTTTTCCAAAACAGGCATTTTATTGTTGGGTGAGAGTCATTTCTTCAAAAAGGAAAGCCTCGCCAACCACGACCCCGAAGCATGGTATAAAAACACGGATAAAGCCTTAAACACAGATGAGATAAAACCTCCAATACCAGGCTGGTTGTGAATGAGTTTACAAAAACCAAAAGCCGACGCGCCATGTTCGGCAGAATTGATAAAGCCCTGAAAGACTCCATAGACGTCAATGGCACAAACTACGATGGCATCCAAAACATCGCCTTCATGAATGCTTTTCAAAAACCTGCAGCTGGCAATGGCAAAAATATCAAAGTATTCGACATAGACATTGAACAATCAGCAAAGGTGATCAACCAAGTTCTTAGTATTATTAAACCCAAACATCTGTGTTTTGTTTCCAAAAAGGCCTATAAAAAAATTATCAAAAGAAATCACATTCGACAGCATCCATGTCGTCGTCCATCCCTGCAGTGCTTGGTGGTACAGAAAAATCAAAAAAGGCACCAACGGCAAAGAGGCATTCACCAAACTGCTTGCAAAAAAGGAAAACTCTTAACATTCACTTGGGAGAGTCTGGTGTGTTTGAGAAAAATGTAGTTCATCAAGAATAAATTGGAGAAATAAGAGTTTTAGGGGCAATCATGGACAAAGCATTAAATTTCCTGACTTTCTATCAACAATACCCTCAACTTACGCCATTTGTCGGCACTGAGTACTCAAAAACCCGCGTTTTATTGTTAGGCGAGTGTCATTCATTTAGTAAGGAAAGCATCGCCAATCTAGACCCTGAAGCCTGGTATACCAATAATCGCAGCGCGTTAAATGAAGATGAAATACGCCGTACCAACACCAGACTGGATGTCATTGATTTCATAAATACTAAAAGCAAACGTCTCATGTTTGGCAGAATTGATGAAGCACTGAAAGACTCAAAATTTGGTGGTATTCAAAGCATCGCTTTTATGAACGCTTTTCAAAGACCTGCTGCTGGTAATGGCAAAAGCCTAATAGTTCACGACATTGACATTGAACAATCAGTAAATGTGATCAACCAAGTTATAACAATCATAGAACCCAAAGACCTCTGTTTCTTTTCTAAAAAAGCCCATAATGCACTATCTGAAGCACTCAACATTGATCAATCACGGATCCATGTCGTAGCCCATCCTTCCTGTGGTTGGTGGACCCATAAAACCAGTAAAGGTACCAATGGCAGAGAGGCATTTTCTAAGGTGCTGAGCGCAGTGAAATGAACGGTATCGAGCACCAACATTCATAAACCCACGGCCATGGGCTTGCTCAAAAAATTCAAGAGGAAAGGTAATTTGCAAGAACTGCGCCAATGAAGTGGCAGACGTGCCGTTGTCCTTTGTCTCCCAGAACTATTAAATACTACTGAGGGGAGAAAATTCCTATGAAAGATTTTGTGTCTTTCGTGCTTTTGGGAAAAAGAGGTGTTTTGGTTTTTTAACACATTAAATCCAAGCTGGCAGAGCTGATAAAGACAGGAAGAGGCGAGGGCGAATAAGTGAAACTCTACTTGTTGTGGAGACCCAAAGCTTACTATTTATTGATGTTCTACACCTTGCTGAACAAACCTAAATTGATTTTGGTAGGGCATCCCTCAAAGCACTGGGTGATAAAGTTGAGTCCAATCTCTCAAATTCATTTAACAATTTCCCCGAGGAATTCGTTAAATCCCGTCTGTCCGCCTCGCTTGGGAGGAAAATGCTGAGAGAAACGGAAACTGTCTTAAATTCGTATGAGATATTTAGCATTTACATTACATGGAATAACCATAGTACAATCAATTGCTAAAATAAATCAGAGGAGAACAGAAAATGCGCACATTTAAACCATGGAAAGGCAATGAATATGAATGCAATGGCTTGTTCGGTGTGAAAATCCTGATCCTTGGGAAATATCATTATGGGAGAGACAACGAACAAAATATTTTTACGGGCAAAGTTGTCAAAGACGTAATGTCGGGAATTAGAAAACGTTTTTTTACAATCACTCAACGCATGGTTACTTTGGACAAAAAAGGTGCAAAAATATCTCCTAAGAATAGGGAGGCTTTTTGGAATAAAGTAGCTTTTTGTAATTACATCCAAGATTATGTTGGCGAAAAGTATGACAGTAAGAAGTCTCCCACTGAAAAAATGTGGAATAATGCCAAAGAACCATTTATTCAAACGATTGAAGAGCTACAACCTGATGTGCTTATAGTCTTAGGCGTCGGATTAGGAAAAAATCTACTAAAAAATTTAGAAAAAACATACATCAACATGAAAATTGCAACGGTTACAAGTCCAGCCAGAAGTATGTCTTACGATGATAGTAGAAGCATAATTAGATGTGCATTAGCTACGGCAGGAGTCCCCGAAGCAGTGCTAGATGCTAACCGTCTTAGTTCATCCTCTTAAGCCCAGTTTCAATGATTGTTCTCATCGCATCTAAAGGTAGTTGAATAACATTATGAGCCGCAAATCACGTCATCAATATATTTTAGATAAAGCCAAAGCAGCTGCATTTGCAGCGATCAGCTGTTACAACCAGCCTATGTTTACTTATCGTGAAGAAAGTTTTAGTATTTTGATGGCGAATGCGTGGGAATTGCTACTTAAAGCCAATATAGTCAAAAATAACAATGAGCAACGTAAAAGTATTTATAAGATAAATACAGATGCTAAACGCAAAAATGGCAAACCGTATCGCCATCCTAAATATCATATAAATGATGCCAAAAACCCAATTACAATCAGTTTTAGGGACATTGTAAGGAATCCAACAAAATTCAAACTAGAAATGACCCCCGATCTAATTAAGCATTTAGAAACATTTTATGTGATTAGAAACGCCAATATACATTTTGTTAAAACTGATCTAGGACTAATCTATTTAGAAGTTTTTACAGCAACACTTCAAAGTTTTAAAGTAATGCTTAAGCAGTGGTTTGATGAGGATATTTCTGATAAACTAATACTCATGCCAGTGGCCTTTAATTTACCTGATCATTTTGACGCTAAAGTAACGAGCAATGAGGTCAAAAAGATATTAAATTTTATTGCAAAACAGGAACAATCCATAACAAAAAGCTCCGATCATAATATTCGTATGAATGTCGAGGTGACAATTAAGCGCTCTCAAAATGGGATTCCTGTTATTACAAAGAGTAAAGATGGCGTTCCAATTCACGTTAAAGAGGACGATGCTTTCAAAAATAAATATTATTGGAGCTGCAAAGATGATCTTATACCACGATTAAAGAAATATTCAAATTTCAAAGCAAACAAAACATTTTGGAAAGCACTTAAATTATTTAAAAAAGACCTTAGTTATTGCAAAAAACGTTCTTTAAATTTGCACAAAAAAGGTGGGGTCTCACAATGGTACTATTCACCAAATATTGTCAAACCACTTGTAAAAGAACTTGGTTTAAGAGAATGAACCAGAATCAATCCACATGCTAAACGGGCTTGCCTATCACCTGATACTGATTCTCAGCTGTTCATCGTCGAAATAACGTTTGAACATAATAATTTATTGTGATTTCAATCCAAACATAATCTAGCAAATGACATTTTTTCAATGTTTAAAGGATGCGTTAGATTGCCAATACAACTAAACATATTCTGATTTATTTTGTCAAACAAACACCTCCCTCGTAGTGGAGGGAAGAAGGTTTAGTTAAGGGATTTGTTGGCGTATTCGCAGTATGGTTCGACCATGCATTCTGTGCATTTGGGTTTGCGGGCAATGCAGGTGTAGCGACCGTGGAGTATTAGGAGGTGGTGGACGTCAAGGAGGTGTTTTTGGGGGACGACTTTGAGCAGTTTGAGTTCGACGGCGAGGGGTGTTTTGCCTGGGGCGATTTTGGTGCGGTTAGATACTCTGAATATGTGGGTATCGACGGCAATGGTTGGTTGCTTGAAGGCGGTGTTTAGGATAACGTTTGCGGTTTTTCTGCCAACACCGGGTAGTTTTTCTAGGGCCTCGCGGGTGTCGGGCACTTGTCCGTGATGTTGATCGATGAGGATGTGTGAGGTGGCGATGACATTGGCGGTCTTGCTGTTGAATAGACCAATGCTTTTGATGAATTGTTTGACGCCGTCTTCGCCCAGTTTTATCATTTGTTCAGGGGTGTTGGCCGCTTTAAACAAGGGTTTGGTTGCCAGATTGACGCTCACATCGGTTGCTTGTGCTGAAAGCATGACGGCAATCAGCAGTTCATAATTTGAGTTAAATTGTAGTTCAGTGGTGGGGTTGGGAATGCCTTGTGCTAAGGTGTCAAAGAAGCGGTTGCGTTTATCCTGATTCATGTTGCACCTTGGCGCTGTATGTCGCTCTTTTGCTTTGTATGTAGTTATAGCCGGCAATGATGAAGCCCAGTAATAAAAAGGCGCCAGGGGGTAGGGCGAACAATAAGACACCAAAGCCGTCGATAAATTCAATGTGCCAGTCAACTGTGGGTCCTAATAGGTAGTGCATATTGGCAAATATGCCACCCGTTGCTAAGAGTTCTCTGCTGATGCCGAGCAGTAGTAGGACAATTAAAAAGCCAAAGCCGACCGCCAGTCCATCGATGAGGCTTGGTATGACGCTGTTTTTGCTTGCAAAGGCTTCACCTCTCCCCAGAATAGCGCAGTTGGTGACGATGAGGGGGACGAAGATGCCTAGGGCGAGATAAAGATCGTGCCAGAAGGCGTTGAGTAGCAATTCGATAATGGTCACGAGGGTGGCAATCACGGCGATGAAGGCGGGGATGCGCGTTTCTGGGGTAACGAAGTTGCGGATGGTCGAGATCAATACATTGGATGCACTGATGACAAATAGCGTTGCCAGCCCTAAGGCCAAGGCATTGACGGTTGAGTTGCTGACAGCCAGTAGGGGGCATAGTCCCAATAAGGCGACGATGGCTTGATTGTTATCCCAAACGCCTTGAGTGATGATTTTCGGGTAATTATTCATGGCACACAAGTTTGGGCGGGGTGTTGTTCTGTTGTAAATGCTGTGCCAATGCGTTGACAATGGCTCTGGAGGTGACGGTTGCAGCCGTCAATTGGTCAAATTTTCCGTCATCTTTTCGCACGGCCCATTGCTGTTGTACGAAAGGTTGGGTCTTTTGTTTATCAAATTGATCGACCCAATCGCTTTTGCTTTTCTCTACTTTATCGCCCAATCCAGGTGTTTCTCGATGTTCAATGACCCGCAGTGCTTTGATGTCGTTTGTCGGTCCAAAACCAACCACAAATACGATGGCACCGCTGTAGCCGTCAGCTGTGCGAATTTTATCAACATAGCCCAAGGCTTGGTTGTTTTTACAGATAATTTGCCTGTTTTCAGAGAGTTGAATGATTGAAATGGGCTTTGAAGTGGCAAATATCTCAATAATGAGGCGTTGTTCGTGCTGAATTAAGGCTTCATTGATTGCCGGTCTGGCATTTTGTTCGGTCAATAACAGCAGTATGGCGCAAACGCTGATGATTGGAATCAGGCGGGCGTTTTTAATATAACGGGTTAGAGTATCGATCATGGCTTAAGTCCCATAAACTCTGTGGCGGGTGTAATGATCGATGAGGGGGACGCTCAGGTTGCCAATCAGCACGGCAAAGGCCACGGCATCTGGATAATTGCCCCATTCTCTGATGATGAAGATGAGCACGCCTACGAGAATACCAAAAACCCATTTGCCTTTGGAGGAAGTGGCACAGCTGACGGGGTCGGTGGCGATGATAAATGCGCCGATCATGGTTGCACCATGGAACAAATGCCACCAAGGTGGGACGTGCTCTAATGGGTTGATCAGCCAAAACACGCCTGAAATGATGAGCAAGGTCAGTAATACGGCCGTGGGGACTTGCCAAGCAGCAATGCGTAAGGCAACTAGCATGATGCCACAAATGGCAAATATCACATTGAACCAGTGCCAAAATGACTGTCCCCATTGGCTGAATGCGTGTTGATCAGCAAGGGCGTTGATGGGTTCTCGGCGATTGTGCATCAAATCGAGTGGTGAGGCGCTGGAGATGTTAATGGAAGATTGATGCTGGAATATGTAGTTTAAAGCCTGATGGAGGTCAACATGGTGTCCCCATTGGCTAAATTCTGGCCACAAGCTCAAAGCTGCTGGGTAGGAGATCAAAACGACGGCATAGCCGAACATGGCAGGATTGAATGGGTTATAGCCCAAGCCACCAAATAAGTGCTTGGCAATGACAACGGCAAAGAAGATGGCTGTGACGGCAACCCACCAAGGGGCATAGGGCGGAATGCAAAAGGCCAATGCTAATGCAGTAATTAAGACGCTGTAATCGGTTATAAACAGGCGAATAGGGCGATTGCGCAGTTTCAGCATGAGCAATTCAAATAAATAGGCGAAACAAACCACCAGCAAGGTTTGAATGATGACACCCAAGCCAAAGACCGTGTAATAAGCGAGCCACGCTGGCACCAATGCCAGCACAACCATCAACATGGTGCGTCTGACGGATGGCGCGTTATGAATGAATGGGGCGTGTTGGCTCATGACTTGTTTTGGTTTTCACCATTGGTTTTTTGCATTTTGCGTTGCTTTGCCAGTTGTTTGGCACGTTGCTGGGCTTTTAAAACGGCTTGCTTTTTCAATGCTTTAAGGTCATCAGGGTTTTGCTCTTTGTTCTCATTGGCCAACATGGCTTTGGCTGCTTGCCTTTTGGCTTGCAAGCGTTGCTCACGTTCTTGAATTTCTTGTTCAATGCGTTTTTCCCGCTGTTCATAGCGATTTTGGGTGTATTGCGCCAGTGATGTGGTGTTGTTCGTGTCTCTGATGTGCTTCTTGGCTGATTTGTAATATTGCACCAATGGAATGTTACTGGGACAGACGTAGGCGCAACAACCGCATTCTATGCAATCAAAGAGGTTGAGTTCGGCCATTTTCTTTTCATTCATTACTTGAGAAAAATAAAATAACTCTTGTGGTAACAAATAAATAGGGCAAACTTCTTCACAAGCGCCACAGCGAATACAAGGGCTTTGTTCGGCGGATTTTTTGTGGCTAAATAGCATCAAACCGATGGTGGTTTGCTGGATTGGTGCGCTGTGATCGTCTAATGGTTGTCCCATCATCGGTCCGCCTTCGACGATTGTGCTGTCTTTTTGGATATCGTAGCCCAGTTGTTGTAAGAGATTTTGAATGAGTGTGCCGATATAGACACGATAATTGTTAATTTGCATGCTATGTGCATCGAAAATGCTGATAACACGTTGAGATAGTATTTTATTCTGCCAGAGCGTCTCCCACACGGCAAAACACGTTGAAACATTGAACACAACCTTGTTAATATCGCTGATATAGTGCTTTGATGGGACTTCTAAATCAAATAAAACCTGACTGATGGTTTTTTCACTACCAGTGGGGTAAATAACTGGAATTGCTTCAATTATTATTTCAATATCAATTTTATTATTAAGTATTTCAATGACCTTATGCAATTGTTCTATGCCATCGCCATAGGTTTGATTGATCAAAATAATCAGTCGGTTGATGTCGCTACATTTTGCCAAGGCGAGTGCGCCTAAAATGATTTCGGTCGAGTGGGCCAATACCAAACTTTCATCGCAACGCACAAAGGGTTCGCATTCTGTTGCGTTGACCACGAGTGTATCGGCATTTTGCGCCAATTTCAGCTTTTTAGTGGTCTGAAAGCCAGCACCACCTTGCCCAACAACACCTGCTTGCTCAATGGCTTGCAATAAGGCCTCGGGCGATAGGGTTAAGGGATCGCTTGAGGCAGGCTTGGGTGAGGGCGGTTGAGCTTGCGCGACTTTAATGCTGAGTACCCACTGCGCATTTTTTTGATAAATGGATTGAATCTGACCGGCAATGGGGCTTAATAGATTTGGGTGTTGCTCTAAAGCGTCCGATTGCAGCACTTGTCCTGGTTGAACGTGTTCGTCAACGGCCACATGCAAGGTAAACGAAAAGCCTACTTTGATGAAAAGCTCAATGTATTCAGGCATTGGCGCCTGAATGATGTCCGTATTGGGACTCAATCGGGCCATGTTAAAGCCTTTTAAATGCTGATAATCAATTTTGTTTTGTTGAAATCCTTTATCGAAGAGCAGGCGGGTGATAGGCATTAGAAGGGCTTTCATTGTGTAGAACCCAGCATTTCAACGGACTTATGGATGACCATATAACGATCAACCAAGGTTTTGCGTTCTGCGACGGTAATAATATCAATGCAGTCCACAGGGCATACGGGCACACACAAACGACAACCCGTACACTCAGATTCAATGACCGAGTGCATGAGTTTGGTGGCGCCGATTATGGCATCGACTGGGCACGCTTTAATACAGATAACGCAGCCAATGCATCGTTCTTCATCAATGATGGCAACAACGGGCTCTTCATCGCCTTTATCGGCCAATTCTAAGGGTTCTCTGTTGAGTAAATCCGCCAAGGCAATGATGGTTTCAGTGCCACCAGGCGGACACAGGTTGATTTCTGCTTCACCACTCGCAATGGCTTTGGCATAGGGCTTACAGCCAGGGTAACCACATTGTGCGCATTGCGTTTGGGGCAATAGTTCATTGATTTGATTGACCAAGGGGTCATCGTTGGATTTAAACTTGTAGGCGACAAAACTGAGCATGATGCCAATGATGATAGCCAGCAGGATCAAAAATAGGATGCTACTCATGCCAAGCCTGCAAAACCCATAAATGCGATGGCCATCATCCCTGCGGCAATGAAGATTATGGCATTGCCTTTAAAGGGGGCGGGGACATCGGCGGCCTCGATACGCTCACGCATGCCAGCAAATAACACCATGACCAAAGTAAATCCTATGGCAGCGCCTAAGCCGTATAAAGCGGATTCAAGGATGCTTTCGGCTTTGTTGGCATTGAGTAAGGCCACGCCCAAGACAGCGCAGTTCGTGGTGATCAAAGGCAAATAAATGCCTAACATTTGATATAACACGGGATTGCTTTTGTACATGATGATTTCAATGACGCTGACGGTTGCGGCAATGATAACGATAAAGCTGATGGTGCGTAAATAGGTGATTTCTAAAGGGATGAGCAAATACTGATAAACCACATAGCTGATGACCGCAGAGAGGGTGAGCACAAAGGTTGTTGCCAGCCCCATGCCGATGGCAGCTTCTGGTTTTTTGGAAACCCCCATAAATGGGCACAATCCCAAAAATTGTGTGAGCACATAATTATTAACCAATACGGTACTCAGGAGTATGAGTGCAAATTCCAAAGCGATACTCTGTTTATTGAATTTTTAAGCCAGCGGCCACACCAGATTTTTGTTGATCAGGGGTGAGTATCCATAAGTCATTGTCGTTTGAATCCGCCGCAGACAATACCATACCCTCAGAGATCCCAAATTTCATTTTACGCGGTTTTAAGTTGGCCACATACATCACGTGCCGTCCAATCAGGTCTTTGGCTTGATAATGCTTCTGAATGCCCGAAAAAACAGTCTTTTGGCCTAATTCACCGACAGATAGCGTCAATTGTATTAATTTGTTTGAGCCTTCAACATTTTGTGCATCGAGGATTTCAGCCACCCTAAAGTCGCACTTGTCAAATTCATCAATGGTGATCTCATTGGTCTCGACGGTGGGCGCTTCTTCCTCGGTTGATGCGTTCATCAGTTGCGATAATGTATTTGGTTCTATGCGAGCAGCCAAGGGTTTAAAAATGTTTATCACGTGACCTTCGGCGAGAGGTTTGTCAATGTCGGCAAAACTTAGGTTGTTGCAATTTAGAAATGCTTCGGCACCTTTGCTCAGTTGTGGCAGCACTGGTTTTAGATAAATCACCAACAGATAGAAGCAGTGAATGGCTTGGCTGGTGGTTTGATGCAATTGTAGCGCCAAATTAGCGTCTTTCAGCATTGCCCAAGGTTTGTGTTGATCGATGTATTGATTGGCCAAATCGGCCAATTTCATGATGCGTCTAATAACATCGGCAGTATCGCATTGCTCATAAGACTGCAAAATCGCTGGTTTTTCATTGATAAAGGTCTGCATTAAGACAGTTTCATGCGCTGGCAGTAGTTTACCTTCGTTGTATTTGGTGATGAATTTGGCACTGCGACTGGCAATGTTGACGAATTTGCCAATGATGTCTGAGTTGATTTTCTGCATGAAATCGTCCAAATTCAAATCCAAATCTTCAAATTTACCACTCAGTTTTGACGCAAAGTAATAACGCAAGTAGTCGGATCTAAACTGCTTCAAATAGGTTTCTGCCTTAATAAAGGTGCCACGAGATTTGGACATTTTCTGACCGTTGATGGTGAGAAAGCCATGGGTGTGAATCTTGGTCGGTAATCGATGCCCCGTGGCTTTTAGAATGGCGGGCCAAAATAGCGCGTGGAAGTTAACGATGTCTTTGCCAATGAAATGATGGAGTTCTGTTTGGCTGTCTGCTTGCCACCAAGCATCAAAGTCCATCCCGTTTTTATCGCAGAAATGCTTGAAGCTGGCCATATAACCCACGGGCGCATCCAACCAAACATAGAAGTATTTTTTGCCATCGGTGCCAGGGATGGTAAAGCCAAAGTAGGGCGCATCCCGCGTAATGTCCCATTTTTTCAGGCCTGCATCGAACCATTCATTGAGTTTATTAGACATTTCTGCTCTGAGCACACCATCGGTGGTCCATTTTTTCAGAAAGGTTTCAAACTGTGGTAAATCAAAGAAGTAGTGCAGGGACGGCCGAAAAACTGGCTTGGTGCCTGAGATCACCGACACAGGATCAATCAATTCATTGGAGTCATAGGTGGCACCACAGTTTTCACAATTATCGCCGTATTGGTCGGGTGTTTGACACTTAGGGCAGGTGCCTTTGATGTAGCGATCGGGTAAAAACAGTTTTTCTTGTTCATCGTACGCTTGCTCAATGGACTCAGAGATTATGCAACCCGCCTTTTGAGTGGCCAAATAAAGCGATTCTGAATAGTATCGATTCTCTTCAGAATGGGTGCTGTGATATTGGTCAAATTCAATGTCAAAAGCGGCAAAATCTTTCTCATGGGATTGCTTGACTTCTTCAATCAATTGTTCAGGTGTGATATTTAAATCCTTTGCTTTCAACATGATAGCCGTGCCGTGCGCATCGTCAGCGCAAATGTAATAACACTCATGGCCATTCATTTTTTGAGTTCGAACCCAGACGTCTGTTTGGATATATTCGACCATATGACCCAAGTGAAGGGGGCCATTGGCATAGGGCAGAGCACTGGTGACAAGAATTTTTCGTGACATACTTTTACACATTGATTTAATCGCTTTATTATAATTGATTTGACGTATTGTTTTCGCCTAGCAAGCAGGGATGGAAAAAGCGTCCCACATAGCACACCGTGTTCAATGATAGTATAATGCCATCCATCCCTACCATGACCTCAATACTTTACTATTTATTGCAGTTTATACTAACCATAGTCTATGGCACGCTTGCCATTTTCTTGGTTCCTCTGTCGGTTTATCGTCGATATCAAATCATTCGCAGTTGGGCACAAATCAATCTGTGGTTGCTCAAAAAACTTTGTGGTCTGGATTATCAAATTCAGGGCTTAGAAAACCTGCCAAAAGGCCAGGGCTATATCATCGTCATCAATCACCAATCAGCCTGGGAAACCTTAATCTTACAGAAGATCTTTGATTGGATTGTTTTTGTGCTAAAGCGAGAGTTGTTGTGGATACCCTTCTTCGGTTTTGGTATGGCGGTATGCTGGCCCATTGCCCTCAACCGCAAAGAACGTAAACAAGCATTAAGGCATCTAAACAAACAGGGTCGGTTGAGGTTAGAGGCGGGGGCGGACATTGTGATTTATCCAGAAGGCACGCGCCAACCTGTCGATAAAATGGGCAAATTCAATGTGGGTGCAGCGCATTTGGCGGTGAAAACCCAGACGCCTATCATTCCCATTGCGCATAATGCGGGCTTGTTTTGGCCCAAAAACAGCATCTTTAAAAAATCAGGATGCATTGAAGTGGTTATTGGCGCGCCCATCTATCCAGAAGCGCTCAGTGTCAGAGCTTTGAATGAAAATGTAGAAAACTGGATCAAAGGCACCTTACAAACCTTGCCCCCAAAACGGATTTAACTATGTCATTTGCAACTCTTTTCCTGCTGCTATTAATCGTCAAATCAGTGTTACTGATCTATTTGTCTTGGCGCCAAGAACGCTCGGCCATTGCACATAAAAGCACCGTGCCTGAGGCTTTTCAAGCGCAAATTTCCTTGGATGATCATCAAAAAGCGGCGGACTATACTGCGGCCAAACAGCAGTTAAGCCGGTTATCGATCGTGATCGACAGTGCCTTACTCTGCTTGTGGCTTATTGCAGGGGGTTTGGCGTGGTTAGATGCAACCTTGCTGACTTATTTGGGCGATGCAGGCATGATTGTTAAGGGAGTGACAGTGATTGGCGTATTTGCCATCATCAACGCCATTTTGGGCTTGCCTTTGTCCTTGTATGTGACCTTCGTGCTCGAGGAACGATTCGGTTTTAACCGAACCACCCTCAAAATCTATCTCGTTGACTTGCTCAAGTCCACCTTGCTTGGCACGATTTTAGGCGGGAGCATTTTGGTGCTGGTGTTGTGGCTGATGGCACAATTTCATGATACTTTGTGGTGGGTCTGGGTGTGGGGCGCCATGGTGCTCTTTAATCTCATTGTGATGGCCATTTACCCACGCTACTTAGCGCCGATTTTCAATAAATTCACACCATTGGAAGCGGGTGAATTGAAAGACACAGTCGCCAACTTGCTCAAACGTTGTGGTTTTAATGCCGAAGCCGTATTCATCATGGATGGCTCTAAGCGTTCATCTCATGGCAATGCGTATTTCACGGGCTTAGGCGTCAATAAGCGCGTGGTATTTTTTGACACCCTGATTGAAACCTTAAACAATCAGCAAATCGAGGCGGTATTGGCCCATGAATTAGGGCATGCTTCTTTGAAACACATTCCCAAAATGATCATCGCCAGCCTGCTGAAGTTATTGGTCGGGCTGTGGATGCTCAGTTTATTGCTGAACGCCGCTTGGTTTTATGAAGCATTTGGTGTGGCACAAACGCATTACAACGCCTTGCTGTTGTTCATGTTGGTATTGCCTGTGTTCACCTTCTTTTTACAGCCTCTGAGCAATTTGACCAGCCGTAAGTATGAATTTGAAGCAGACGAATTTGCTAAAAAACACAGTAATTCCGATGATTTAGTCACGGCATTATTGGCCATGTATTCCGACAATGCTGCGACCTTAACTCCAGATAAATGGTATTCGGCTTGGCACGATTCACACCCGCCAGCCTCTGAACGAATTACCGCCTTACAGAAATGAGCGATTCAATCTTTTGGTATGATTTAGAAACCTTTGGTTCCTACACTATGAATGCGCGCATCGCGCAAATTGCGGGCATTCGCACCGATTTAGATCTCAATCCCATTGGCAAACCTTTGAATGTGTTGGTGCGACTGGCTGATGATTGGTTGCCCGACCCTGGATCTTGTGCCATCACTGGCATCACGCCGCAAGATTGCGCCGAAAAAGGCATTTCAGAGGTTGAGGCATTGCGTATGTTGTATCAGGAGATGGTGCAACCTGGCACCATTGTGGCCGGTTATAACTCGAGTCATTTTGATGATCGGATTGTTTCGCTCAGCAATTATAGAAACGGTCTGAATCCCTATCCGATTTCATATCAAAACAACAATAAACGCTTGGATTTGCTCAATGTGGTGCGATTGGTCTATGCCGTTCGTCCACAAGGCATGGAATGGCCGTTGAATGATAAGCAAGTGGTCAGTTTTACCTTGCAAAATTTGGCCAAAGCTAATGGCATTGCCCAAGATCAAGCGCACGATGCCTTGTGGGACGTTAAAGCGACCATCGATTTGGCGAGAAAGATCAAGTCGGTTCAGCCGAAACTATTCGATTATCTTATTGAAAATGTGAACGAGTCTGCTCTGGCCAACAAATTGAATTTGAATTGGAAAAACGGTGATTTGGATGAGTCGCAAGAACCCATCATTTTAAGCAGTGGCAGAAGTTCTGCTGACAATAAACGGTGTTTTGTCACCTTGCCCTTATGTACGATCAATGGCAATAAGAAACAAATACTGAGTTGGCACCTCAGGCAAGACCCAGCAGAATTAAACGATCTCAGTGCTGAGCAAATCAAAATACGTATGTTTTCAACCAATGATGTTCTGGCAGAAAAAGGTTTGGAGCGCATTCAAGCCCCTGTAATTCGCTTAAATCAAGCCCCATCATTTGTGGCAGCCCTACCCCAGTTAGAAAATCCAAAAATGGCGCAATGGTTAAATATCGAGCTTGATGATGTTTATGCGCGCATGGACGCGTGGGATAACAATCGTCATATATGGCTGCCTAAGTTGTTAACGGCCCTGATCAGAGACGAATCTTTCGACGCAGACCAAACCAAAGACGTTGATCTTCAAATTTATAATGGCTTCATCAGTGATGTGGATAGAGCGACCTTTGAAAAGGCGCTCAATATGAGCTGGGAAGACAGCCAAAAACAAAATTTTGAATTTAGCGAAGGTCGATTGTCGAGGATTTGGGCACGCATCAGAGCGAGAAACGCCTTTCATACCATGAGCGAGGCGGACCAAAGCAAGTGGAAAATCTTTGTTAAAAGGCAGCTTTTACAAACAGAAAAAGGTCGAACCTCGTGGCACATGTACGATGCTCTGTGCGCACAAATAATGAAAGATCATCCGCACCAGAAAGCGGTCATTGAACAGTTGTTGGTGCACGCGCAATATTTAAAAACCACTTACGACTTACCAGAATTTAACGCGCCAGTTGATTAGACGGCGATAAAACCAGCCCTTAGCAAGCCTACAGTCCTGAAGCGCGTAAGAGCTCAAGATGCAGGCGATACTTTGACTCCCAGTGCAGAATGTCATCGAACACGGCATTTGGAGGGCTAAGTTGTTCTGAGCGCGCGACAAACTGCTCATCGGCATTCAAGCCATAACGCCGATTGAGACCCAATACTTGCTGTTCATTGGCATTTTCCTGCTGATCCGTAGAAGCGACGGTTGCAATTGCGCCCAAGGATAGCAGCACAAAGGGCAATTCAGTGGCCATCAATAGTCCGCCACTGGTCAATCGACAATCATCACTGCTCAGACAAACCGTCAGATCGCCTTTAAGCGTACTCAAGCCGCTCAATTGACTGATACGCGCTGAATCAAACCAAATCCATTGGTCATAACTGCTGACGTGATAACGGATTGGCTGACCCCAAGCATCGAGTAGTAGTCCGTCCTCGTTCACTCTGCCGGTCAATCCCAATGTTCGCGTTGGAATAAAACCGTTTTTATTCTGGCATTGGTTGTTCTGAAAAGACTCGAGGCCTGAACCATTAATGAGTGCAGGACAGGGCAGTCGTTTGTGGGTCGCAAAATAACTGACAATCAAATCACCAATGGACTCTAACTGTTTTTGAGTGACGGCTATTTTTTGTTGCTTGTGTTGTTGATAGATCGGAATGCCAACGCTCTGAAATAGGATGGCCATCACCACCAAAACAATGGCCAATTCAATGAGTGAAAAGCCTTGATTTAACTTTTGTTGCACGTCACGATTTTCAGTTGTGCATCCATACAATAAGCGCTGTCATTCCCTGTAGATGCAAGGGGTTGACTGGTTGAAAATACACTGAGCCAAGGTGGCTCAAGGTAATCAGCGAAGGTTTGACTGGGGCGGTTTTGGTGCGCGTATTTTTTATCTGCAAACACCAGTATGGCTGCATACTGCTGACCACCATGTTTGATGCAAGCGCCTTGTTGATGGCAATTGGGCGCGACACGATAAAACCAATGGTCTTTCCAATGTGTCCAGAACCGTCGATGCGCGCTTTCACTGGCCCAAGTGCCTTTGCTCAAGTCTATAGATTGGTTGCCCACAGAAACGGATTGACAGGCGGCTGATATTTCTTGATTGTTCTCGTCTATGATGGGCAGCCTGCCCATGAGTGCGCCGTCGGATTTGTAGGTGCGTAAACGGTGCATTTGAGTGGTTGATTGTGTTTGGAATGCGGTGGGCAGGGTTTGATCTTTGCTGGTTTGTGTGTATAAGGCAAGGCATTTGAGCAGTGCTTGGGCAAATTCATCGCGTAATTGTTTAAATTCGGGTTGCTGATAAACGCCTTTGAACAGTGTTTCAGCGCGGATTAATCGAATTTCAGATTTGATAGGACTCAAGTCAATAGGCGTTTGAGTGTATTTAGGGATGGTGATGTTTGGTAGAAAATGACTAAGTTCAAAATCTGCCCGGCATCGATTTTTATGATTTTTGGCCAGTCGAGGTGCGGTTCCTTGCGTGGGGGCAATGACAGCCGCGACCCCAGACTGTCCTTTATAACTGAGATTGTTTGGTGTGTCAGCATTGTGCATAATGTTGACGTAGGAGGTGTTCTTTTTGCTATGACCTGCAACCACATACCAATAACATTCGGCGTGGCGGTTGAAGGTTTGTGGCATATTCAAGGAGTACCATGGAATACGCCCAACATTCCATTGCGTTGCTGAACCACAATGTTCAGCCCCATCTCGGGCGCTAACGGCATCGCTCACACAAGGCAGAAAGCCATAGAGCCCCTGAAATGTATTGCCAGAATTTGAGCTTTGTTTATGATAGGTTCGGGCGTAAGCGATCATGTTTTGTTGGATTTTGTTAAGTTGGGTGCGTTTATTGCCTTCGCCACTGTGATCGACGAGCAATAGTGGTGAGGTGGCCAACAATGCAACGGCAATAATGGGTAAAAAGAAGCCTTCTTGATTCGTTTCTAAGCGGTTGTGCGATTGGATAGCAGGCGTTAGGGTTTGCTTGTTTGCCATTGCTTACCATCCCAGTACAAGGTTGTTCGTTTATTTTTAATCCATTGGGCACGTTGGCGACTTTTGGAGGGTTTGGATTTTGATTTTTTAGATTGAACTGTTGGCGTATGAGTGAGCGGTGGGTCATTCTGATTGGCGGGCGGGTCCTTTGGTGCCTCTATCTCAAACAAGTCGGGTTCAGTGCGTGTCTCTGTGGGTACGCTCATTTCTTCAGTCAGTTCAGATTCATCATTGTCAAAGATGTAATCGAGTGCCTGCGCAGGCTGACACAGCAAACAAAGTACGATAAAAGCAGGACCGTATTGACTCAATTTGACAAAGTACATTCTGCCTCCAATTGATTGCTTGATTGACTTTCGACGCGTTCTATACGGCATTGCTTTAATTTCAAAGGGGCATTGATTGGGTTGCTTAAGCTGAATTGCTCCCACGCTTGACGCCAATGTTTTTCATTGAATTGACTGAAGGTTAATTGCACGTTTTGGTTCTTTCTGTGAATGTCTGGATACATGTCGTATTGATTGAAGATGTCCATCAATCGGTCGAGTTGTTGTTGATCGTTTTCAATTTCGTGGGCATCATTAGAATGGTTCGTGTGACTTAACATTTGTTGTTTGTTGGTTAAAGCAATCACTTGAGTATATAAAATTATTTCTTTGTTTATCAGAAAGATACAAACAAAAGCGGTTAAAACAAAAATCAATAAATTTACGATCAAATACTTCATTGTTAATCGACATTCACAGCACTATTAAGTCATTGCCTTAAAGCATATTGTGGTTGACCATTTGGCTGCAATTGAACGGCAAAAATCTTTTTTGACGCCCATTTGCCTTTGAGTGGATTTTGAAGGACTTTTTGTGCAGCCGGTTTTGATAGCTGCCGTAGAAAATCTAACCATTCCAATTCAGCTTCGGCCATACTAAGCATATTGACTTGCCAATAGCCTTTGATGATCGTTTCATTGCGTGACCAATGAAACTGTGTCATCTCGATATTATCAAAATGCTTTATTGCGCGCCCAATTTGGTTCATGCTGTGCAGGTAGTCGGCTGCAAAAACCTTTGGTGGCACGACTTGCATGGCTGATAACTGTTGATTTAAGTGTTGTTCAGCGTGCCGTTGTTGCCTGAACGCTTGAGTTTGGGCCATGGTTAAGCCTAAGCTGAAACAAAGTAGAGCACAATTGGTCATCAATGCCCTGATTTTGGAGCGTTTATAAGTCTTTATCGCCGGTTGTTGTGCTTTGCCACGATGATTAGATACCATATGGTTAAAATAGGCCGAGTGTAGGGTCGGGTGATTGATGGCAATCGGTGTTGAGCGTATGAGCGTGTTATTTTCAAGTTGTACATGGTGCGCACAATCGAGACCGAATACACAACACTCAGTGCCATCAATGGCACAAGAGGCACCTAATAGTTTGATGTCGGCGTTTTTGAATGGACGCAATCGTTGATTGAGTGCATCGCTCATTTCTAATCCTCTTTGAGCATCGTAGCTGTAATCGTAACCAACCAAATGAATGTTCAATTTTTGTTCTGGATTTTTGATGCTTTCGCACTTAATCCATTGCTTGTGCATAAAGCAATATATTTCGTTATTTCCTATACTTATGTAATTATTCATACAGCCTCTTTATCTTGATTTGATCGCATTATTGATAGAGTGGTAAGATAAAAAACACGATAAAAAGGATGACGATACAACCAGAAATTAGTGTCAAAACTGGTTGGATTAAAGGCTCTATTCGCTTCACTGAATGATCGGTTTGAGTCTCAAAGTATTGGGCTAATTTCTTCCAAACAAGGTTCATGGCGTGTTGATTGTTCAAAGAATGGGTGAATTGACTGATGATGGGCGGAATATGGGGCATGTCTTGGATGGCATGATTCAAGGATTCACCCGTTAAGATCTTCTGTCGTACATTGATCCAATCGGTCTTTAATCCTGGCATTTGCAGCACTTGAATGGCGATTTGTAATTGCTTGTCAAAATGAATATGACATGACTGTAACATATTCAAAATACAGAAGAAACGTGACATTTCCCAAGTAATTTGGAGGTTTCTAATCGGCTTGATTAACAGCATTTTTGTTTTAACAAAATTGAATAGGGGACGGCGCAACAACACAATCAAACAGCCTGTAACCAAGAGGGAAATCAATAAAGGCCAAGGGTTAACAAATAATAGCAATGCTTGTTTGGCGTACCAAGGGTAGGCAGGGTTATTTTGGGCAAATTGAATGAGGTTTGGCGCCAAAATCAACCCAGCAATGAACAGTGCGCTATTTATCAACAGCAGGGTGATGAGGGGATAGCTTAGTAATTTAACCCACCGTTTGCGCCATTGGTCCTGCCATTCGAGCCAGTGTGCCCATAGCTCAAAGGTTGATTGCAGTTGATTAAATTGCTCGCTGTGCTGAACAATTTTTATCAAGGAAGGGTTAAATGCTTGAGCATTGTTTTGCATGGCATTGCCCAAGGATTGGCCAACAAAGACTTGAATCGACAATTGGTTCAGTACCGCCTGCCATTGCTGAGATAATGCCGAAACGCTCAATTCCTGCAAGGCTTGGGTTAATCTGAAGCCAGAATTAAGCAATAATGCCATTTCACGGCAAAAATAGGGCTCCAAGCCCTTTTTCAATCGTTTAGTCCGTAAATGATTCACCAAATACCCGCTCAACTTCTTGTAGATCACACAATGTTTCACCAATGGCCACTTTCGCATAATGCTTTAATCGTTTTATGTCGGAGGGCACAATCATCTCATCGTGATCCTTCCATTGGCAGACCAAGGTCTCCATGATGGCAAAACGCCCCGCATAGCCCGTATCATGACATAGACCACATCCAACCCCTTGACAGTTGGAACAACGCTTACGTAGTAGCCGCTGTGAAATAAGCCCTTGTAACTGCCGTTTAAGCAGAGCAGGGGAGATTTGCAAGTCCACCAGGCGGCTGAGGATCCCTTCCAAATCATTGGCGTGTACCGTTGCTAACACCAGATGCCCCGTCATACTGGCTTTAATCGCCAAATCGGCAGTAATGGCATCACGAATTTCACCTACTAAGATGACATCCGGGTCTTGTCTTAACACCAGTTTGAGCGCCTTGTGAAAATCCAAACCAATGGCTTCATGCATTTCAATCTGGCGAATGCCATGCAATTGCTGCTCTACGGGGTCCTCCAAAGTAATGATGTTGAGGCGCTCGTGATTGAGTGATTTGAGCAAGCTATAAAGCGTTGTGCTTTTGCCACTGCCCGTGGGACCGGCAATCACAATGAGTCCATGTGGCTGGTTCATCATAAATCGAAGGTTCTGTTGTATATCTTCAGGAATTCCAATATCATATAAAGTATTGAACTGTTCTGATTTTTGAAACCTCAAGACTATATGCTCGCCCCAAATGCCGGGCAGAATGGCCACTCGAATATTTAAATCGCCTTGCTTGTTGACCTTAAAACTGCCTTCTTGAGGGAGGCGATTTTCGGAAATGTCCAACTGCGCCAGAACTTTGATCCTAATCACAACGGCTTGCCATAAATGACTATGCAACGTCAGCATATAGACCAAGATGCCATCAATCCTCATACGCACCACGGTTTGATATTGTTGAGGGTCAAAATGGATGTCTGAACAACGTTTGCTATTGGCTTCTAATAAAATTTGTTCAACCAAGAGCACCACCAAATGTTGTTTTTCTTCAATGGGTTGGCGCAATTGATGCGGATCTTCGCAAATTTTCAGCACAATGGATTCAGTGTGTGTGGTTGCAGGCAAATACTGCGCCATGGCCTCAACAAAGGCCGCATAACTGACCAATTTTGGCACGATTTGGTATTTAAATTGGAACACGGCCGTTAACTCAGTCCAACCTTCTGGTACAAAAGGCTCAACAATTGCGACTTCCAAGCACTGATCGTTTATTTGTACAGGCAAAATCAATGCTTCTTTAACTTTGTTCGCGCCAATTATTTGCAATGACGCTATGTGCACGGTGATTTCAGGTCGCTCAAACAACGCTATGCCCCATTGATTACTGGCAAATTGCAACCAGGATTCATCACACAAGGCCTTCATTCGCATCAAATAGCCTAATGGACAAGTGTTTTTGAGTCGGTGCTCATACAGCGCCATTTGCACTTGATGCGCTTCAATGATGCCCTGTTCGAGCATTCTGTATAAAACGGGGACCAGATTGGTCGTGGCTGTTTGATCAACCATGAATCCCTCGCACCCATTGTTGATAGACCCAATCACCGAGGAAAAAAGCCAACACACACAGCAAACAAAGCAAAGAGATGATCTTAAACCAATGGAGTCGCCTTTGTTTGATTGTGGGCGGGAATAGAACGATTGGTTTCATGGCAATATGGTAGGGCGGATGAATAAAACCAGTTCTGTATTGCGGGCGGTATTCTGTTTGTAGCCTAAGGCACTGAGTCCAATCAAGCCATCATTGCTAAAGCCGCGTCTTTTCTGAATGAGCCCACCAATCACAGCCAGTTCACCATTTTTAACGCGTAACACAGATTCTAATTCTCTTTCTTGGATGATGGGAACTTGCGAAACCACCCCTTGTTGGGCAAGCACAGGGTGTGGGTCGCGAACCATGCCTGAGACATTGGAGATGGTTGGTCTGAGATTCAACAAAATTTCGCCATTTTGTTGAATATAGGGCGTTAAGGCGAGGATCAATCCGACAGCCACACTGTTTAATTCGGTGTCAAAGTTTGTCACCGAACCGTTCTGATTGACAGCAGTGACCGATTCAATGGTGAAATAAACCGCGTTATCAACCACTTTGAGTAAGGCGGTATGGTTGTTTAATACTTGTATGCGCGGTGAAGAAATGACTTTTGAATCGCCGAATTGTTGGAGAAAACGTGCTGCGAGGCTACCAGAGTCCGCCCCTGAACCCGTAATAGATATAACACCGTTTGGTGCTGTATTAATTCGATTATTGAGGGCATTCTGAGCCAAGCTCAATTGACCGCTCATCAAGCGCCAATCGATACCCTGTTGATGGCTTTTTGATAGCTCGACTTCGAGAATAGAGACTTCTATAACCACTTGTTTTTGCTGATTATTTATAACCTCTTTAAGAAATTGTTTGATGTTTTGTTGCTTGCTTTCATTGGCATAGGAACTGACAATGCCAGCCTCCTTGTTGATGACCAAATGATCGCTGTCTGTGCTCTCGAGTAGCTTTTGCAAGTTGACGGTGAGGTTTTGCCAAAAATGGTGTTCAAACACATTATCAACTTGGGTGCCAATTTCGGCCAAGTCTTGTTTGCCGACATTTTGCGATAAAGACACCCGACTTTTACTGTCGCGCTGCATATTTAATTGCGGTACGCGATGGTTTTTCCAATAGGGACGATCTTGGGTGAAGCGCACGTGGTTCTCATCCCAATGGATTTTCACCTCACCTTGACGCGCCAAGCTTTCTAACAATAAATACAGTTTGACATTTTTACCCATGTAGCGCACCTTAACGTCCATTGAATGGTCAATGGCATAATCAAAACCATTGAGTTGACTCAAGCCTTCAAGCGCATCGAGAAATGGCATGCCGTTGAGTTGAACGCTGACGGTTTTTTGCCAGAGCGTATTATTTTGATACGCTAATGTCTCATCATCGTCGTGCTCTGGCTGTTTGGCTTGTGAGGCCGTGGTCGTTGATGCCGTTACGGCAGGTATGTCTAAGGTAATGGGTTCGTCTAATTCAGTCTTTTTTTCAGATAAGAGTTCACAACCAAAGAGATTCAATGCCAATGTCGGCATTATTAACCAGTGAAGACCTTGAATCTGCATCCTAAGTTATTTAATCCTTTGCCATAAAGTGCTTTCATGCATTTTGACAATGCCTTCAAACTCAAGTTGTATCAAGCGATATTGCAGTTGTTCAATGGGGATGTTTGACTTTTCTGCCAGCGATTCTATACGCCACAATTCAAAATCCATGAGCTTCAACAAGGGGTCTGATGGATCAACCAAGGGTTTTTTGGGCGCTAAAACATCGCGGAACATCCCAATTTCACAGAGGATGTCATCGGCATGGGTAATCAGTTTAGCGCCCTGTTGAATTAACCAGTGACATCCTTCACTGGTCGACGAATGGATGCTACCAGGTAAGGCAAACACCTCTCTGTTCTGTTCAATGGCTTGTCTTGCTGTGATCAACGAACCGCTTTGTAAGGCCGCCTCAACGACCAATGTGGCCACGCTCATACCGCTGATGATGCGGTTTCTTGCTGGAAAATGATTCGCTCGAGCCGATGTTCCCAAAGGCATTTCGCTGATGATGGCTCCGTCAGCCTCAAGTATATCGTCTGCTAAGGGCTGATGGCGTGATGGATAAATAATATCAACGCCTGTGCCGAGGACGGCAATGGTTTTTAACCCTGACTTCAACGCGGCATGGTGTGCATGGCCATCGATGCCAAGCGCCAAACCACTGCAAATACCTAAGACCTCATGTTGCAAATCCATGATGATTTTTTGAGTGGTTCTTTCGCCCACAGGTGTGGGTTTGCGAGTGCCAACAACTGCTATGAACAGACCTTTCAAGGTTTCTCTTGAGCCACGGACATACAGCACAATGGGTGGGTCGCTGATTTCTTTGAGCATGGGCGGGTAGTCGTCATCGCAGTAAAACATCAGTTGAACCTTGGCTTTGGTGCATTTTTTCAACACTTGTTCTGCTTTTTTTGCGCTCGCCTGCCAAGAAGCTTGAATCTCTGTCATCAGCGGCAGCACATCTTGTTCAAACTGTTCTGAATTTAAGGGCAAACCAGCTTCGACGTATTGGCGAAATCGACGAATGCCGAGCCGTTCAGTTTGTATCCAGCGTAAACAAAATAATTGTGCTTGATTTAATGACATGTTTGCCCTCTGTTTGAAAAATGAGCAGTATAAAAGCCTTAAAACAGACACAATGACACTATAAATCGGGACAATGCGCATACAAAACTATAAAATACGCCCATGTCGAAAAAGATGACGTTTGAATACGAAGATTACACCAATAAATTTTTATTGGCAATGCCCATGCTTGATGGCACTTTTTTTGAGCGAAAACTAATCTTAATATTTGAGCATCAAGACCAAGGAACCTTTGGTCTGATCGTCAATCAACCCTTAGAAAAACCGCAACTGCAAGATTTTGTGGTCGTCGCCAATGAATCCATTCACACCGAAGCCATTGAAAGTCGGATTTTTTGGGGTGGACCCGTGGATTCCAACAAAGGCTTCATTTTGCACCACGGGCGAAGCGAATGGGAGTCAACCATCCATATTAAAAATTCAGACATTTCACTCACGACCTCGCCAGATTTGTTGACCAAAATCATTAAGGGCGAATGTTTGGAGAAACATTTGATTGCAGTCGGTTATTCTGGCTGGGATAAAGACCAGTTAGAGGCCGAAATAAAAGAAGGCGCTTGGTGGCCGTTGCCCGCAAACAGCCCATTGGTTTTTGATGTCCCGCACGCCCAAAGGTGGGCCATCGCTGCTGAACAAATCGGCTTCAACGCCACCAACATTGTCAACGAGCAAGGTCTTGCCTGAATTTACAGGAACCGCTTTGGGCTTCGATGTGGGTCGTAAACGTACTGGCGTTGCCATCGGTCAAAGCATTACCAGAAACGCCTCACCTTTGACAATCATTGAAGATAATAAGATCTTCTGGGGCAAAATCAAAGCACTGCTTAAACAATACCAACCAACGGCTTTGGTCATCGGCTTGCCTTTGGACGTGAACGATCAAAAAATGTCCTCTGCTGTTGTGGTTGAGGCCTTCAAAGGAACCTTAGAAAGCATCAGCCAAGCGCCGATTTATTGGATTAATGAACGATACAGCACGAAATTGGCCAAAGCATTCTGTCAAGAAAATGGCATAAAACGCAATAATCAACAGCTAGATGACATTGCAGCGACTATAATTCTTCAAACTTGGATTGACCAGAGTTCATAGATGCCAACGTCCCTACAAATCGATAACCAAGGCAACCTCAAACATTTGCTAACAATGGAGGGGCTTTCAAAAGGACAGATTCTCGATATTCTCGATGTTTCTGATGAATTCATGGATGAAAATCGTCATCCAATTAAAAAAACCGTCCTTCAAAATCATTCAATCTTTAATTTATTCTTTGAGCCCAGTACTCGGACTCGAACAACCTTTGAAATTGCCGAAAAGAACCTTGGCGCTCGAATCATCAACTTGAACTTAGAAGCTTCAGCAACCAAAAAAGGCGAAACCTTATTAGACACCATCCATAATTTGGAAGCGATGGGTGCCAATATGTTTGTCATACGGCACAATGCCAGTGGCGCAGCCAATTTTTTTGCGCAACACGTTGACCCAAATGTGGCGGTTATTAACGCTGGCGATGGTTGTCACGCGCATCCGACTCAAGCGCTATTGGATATGGCAACTATTCGCCAACATAAAAAGCGCTTTGAACATTTGAAAGTGGCCATTGTGGGCGACATTCGTCATTCTCGCGTGGCGCGTTCGCAAATCCACGCTTTGAACATTCTCGAGGTCGCAGAAGTGCGCGTTATTGCGCCTAAAACGCTCATCCCACCGGGTGTTGAACAATTAGGCGTACAAGTGCATCACGAGCTCAAAGAGGGCATTCGTGATGCGGATGTGGTGATTGGCTTGCGCTTGCAGAAAGAGCGCATGGAAAGTGCTTTTTTTCCGAGTGAGCGTGAATTTTATTATCGCTACGGCTTAACCAATGATGTGTTGAAATACGCCGACAAATCAGCAATTGTCATGCACCCAGGACCGGTAAATCGCGGTATTGAAATGGCATTTTCATTGATCGACGGACCCGCTTCAGTCATCCTTCATCAAGTCACCGAAGGCATTGCTGTTCGAATGGCGATCATGAAAATCATTGCTGAAAATCGTTGGGGGGCCTCATGAACTCGCTCCAAGATCGTCGAATTCTGATTAAGAACGGTCACGTATTAGACCCAAGCAATCACCACGATTCAGTGCAAGATGTATTGATAGTGGGCAGAGAAATCGCTGAAATACAACCCAAATTGACAGTTGATGATGCGCAATTACTCGACGCTACTGGGTTGATTGTTTGCCCAGGTTTGGTTGATGCTCAAGCGAGGATGCGTGAGCCTGGACACGAATACATTGCCACCATTTTGTCAGAAACCAAAGCGGCGGTGGCCAACGGCTGTACCACTTTAATTACCCCACCTGATACCACGCCGATCATCGACAGTGCAGCCGCAGCTGAGCTCATAGTCAACCGCGCAAAAACCGCCAACACGGCAAAAGTCTTTGCCAGTGGCGCTTTAACACATGGTTTAAGGGGCGAAACATTGGCTGAAATGGATTTGTTAAAACAGGCCGGTTGTGTGGCATTGAGCAACGCCGATGAACCGATCACCAATTCTAAAATCTTATTGCACGCTCTGCAATACGCAGCAACCATTGATTTGCCCGTGGTCTTGCACCCAGTGGACCCTTGGCTGAATGTGGGCGTTGCCCATGATGGTGCCATTGCCACGCGATATGGTCTGCCGACGGTGGCCGAAGAATCTGAATTGATTGGCTTGTATCGATTGTTGGCCTTGGTTAAGAAATCGGGTGTCAAAGCCATCATTGGACCGCTGAGCAGTGCCAGATCTTTGGATCTGATCAAACAAGCAAAAGCCGAAGGCTTGCCTATAGATGTGATGACCACCATTCACCATTTGATGCTGACGGAAATCGATTGTGCGAACTTCAACAACAGCGGCAGAGTGATGCCTCCACTCAGGACCCAGCAAGATAAAGACGCTTTGAGACAGGCGGTGAGGGAAGGGGTAATCAATATTATTTGTTCGGATCACCGACCCTGGCGCATCGATGATTACCTTTTGCCATTTGAGTTGGCGAAACACGGCAACAGCGGTGTTGATACCTTTTTAGGTGTCTGTTTGAAATTGGCCAATGAAATGGGCATGACCATTGCTCAGCTGTTGCCACTGATTACCCAGAATCCTGCAAATGCCTTCAATCTCAATGTGGGCTCATTGACCATTGGCCACAAAGCCGATCTTTGTTTGTTTGATGCCCAGCAAATGCGCCGTATTAAAGAAGATCAGTTATTGAGCCAAGGTAAGAACAATGCCTTCATTCACTGGGAACTGCCGGGAGTGGTTAAACACACCATTAAATCTGGGGAAATCGTTTTTGGCTGAGACACGGCGTTTAGCTGGTCATTGAGGGCATCTTTTCGGACTAAGGTATAAGAAGGGCAGTAGAACCAAATCAGATTCTTCATAGGTAGAATCAAATCAGTTTGTTCATTTTGGCTAAACGCTGTAATGAATATTTATAGCACGAAATTCATATAATTGTAACTAAGTTATTGATAATAGAAAATATATAACACTCGTGATTATAAAGATAATCACGAATATAACGCTAATAATCAGCCCAATTCAAGCCAGGTCTTTAATATCATTCACCCTAATCAAAGCCCGTAATTTGAACTGATCGTTGATTTGTCGGTTGCAGAGTTTAACTATATTGGTTCATTGCTTCCCTATTCCATCTTGATCCTTTTTTCAACAAAAGATAAGGTGGCTTAAAACCTAACACGCTTGCCGAATTTGGCTCGCAATAGGCTTTAAAAATGCAGCAGGAATAATTTGCGCCGTTTAAGTTAAAATATGCCTTCTCTTTAAATTGAAACGAATTTTCACTTTACTATGGATAAAAAGCGCACTTCAACCAAAGGTCGAGGTATTTACTTATTACCCAACATCTTAACCACTGCAGGTTTTATGTGTGGGTTCTACAGCATCATACTGGCCTTTTCTGGACGTTTTGAAGAAGCGGCCATTGCCGTTATTATTGCCACCGTTTTGGATGGCTTAGACGGACGCGTTGCGCGTATGACGAATACCAGCACCGTTTTCGGCGCAGAATACGACAGTTTGGCTGATTTGACATCCTTTGGCATTGCCCCCGCATTTCTGGCTTACACATGGGGTTTACACACTTGGAATCAGGAAGCGTGGCTCATTGCATTTTTATTCACTGTGGGTGCCGCATTACGCTTGGCTCGATTCAATGCACAAATCAATGATCCCAAAACGCGGGGTTATTTCCAAGGCATGCCCAGTCCGGCAGCGGCGGGCACCCTAGTGACGTTTATTTGGACGTGTGAAAGCCTTTCGTGGCAGGATCCAATCATGCGTTGGCCCCTGTTTTTGTTGTGTTTGGTTTTGGCTGTTATGATGGTCAGTAACATGCGATTTTACAGTTTTAAAGAAGTAAACGGCAGTAAAGTACCATTTATGGCGCTTTTTGGTGTGATAATTGCCGTTATGATTATTGCGACAAAATTCTCACTTATGTTATTCATCATTGGTATGCTCTATTTGAGTTCAGGTCCCCTCCTCACACTGATACGACTGAGGAACAAGCGCTTAGAACGACGCTTAAAGCTCAATTCTTGAGCGCTTTTAAAAAACGACCCTAAAAACTGACTCACTAAATACAAGGAATTACCATGTCTGATCATATTATTATTTTTGATACCACATTGCGCGACGGCGAACAAAGCCCTGGCGCATCAATGACTTTAGAAGAAAAAGTTCGCATTGCCAAGCAACTTGAAAAGATGCGAGTTGATGTCATTGAAGCCGGCTTTGCCATTGCCAGTGAAGGCGATTTTAAAGCCGTTCAAGCGGTGGCCAATACCGTCACTGAATCAACGGTTTGCTCATTGTCTCGAGCCAATGAGCAAGACATTCAACGCGCCGCAGACGCGGTCAAACCTGCACCGCGCAAGCGCATTCATACCTTTATTGCGACCTCGCCACTTCATATGTCGGTCAAATTAAACATGTCGCCCGATGCGGTATTGGACAGAGCCACGCAATCGGTGAAGTTTGCCAGGCAATTTACCGATGATGTCGAATTTTCACCAGAGGATGCTGGGCGTTCAGACATAGACTTCTTGTGTCGCGTTGTTGAAGCCACCATTGATGCTGGCGCAACGACAATCAATATCCCAGACACTGTGGGCTACAACACCCCCGAACAGTTTGGCCATTTGATCGAGCAATTACGAACTCGGGTGCCCAATGCCCACAAGGCTATATTTTCAGCGCATTGCCACAATGATTTGGGTTTGGCGGTTGCCAACTCACTTTCGGCTGTACGAAATGGGGCACGGCAAATTGAATGTACCATCAACGGTTTGGGTGAACGCGCGGGTAATACCTCTTTAGAAGAGGTGGTTATGGCGCTTAAAACCCGTCAAGATTTCTATCAGTTGGATTTGAAAATCGACACCAAGTTTTTGGTGCCTGCGAGTAAATTGGTTGCTGGCATCACTGGATTCCCTGTACAACCAAACAAAGCCATTGTTGGCGCAAATGCTTTTGCTCATGAGGCTGGTATCCATCAAGCGGGCGTTTTAAAACACCGCGAAACCTATGAAATCATGTTGGCAGAAGATGTGGGTTGGCATGCCAATCGCATGGTGTTGGGCAAACATTCGGGACGCAGTGCGCTTCAGGCGCGATTAGAAGATTTAGGCGCGAATTTGAATGCAGAGGCCTTGAACAAAGTGTTTTTGAAATTTAAGCAGTTGGCTGACCAAAAGCATGAGATTTTCGATGATGATTTGCAATCCTTAATTACCGATACCCACACCACTCAAAATAATGAGCTTATCTCGCTTGTTTCATTGGAGGTTGGTATTACGCCAAATGCCCACGCTAAATCGAAAATAACGATTCAATATGGGGAAAAGACTTTAACGGCATCAGGTGAAGCCCCAGGTGTGGTCGATGCGACGTTTAAGGGCATAGAATCATTGATCGACAGCAAATCACAATTGCTTTTGTATTCAGTCAATAATGTGACGGATGGGACCGATGCTCAAGGCGAAGTGATCGTTCGCTTGGAGTTAGAGGGTCGCATTGTCAATGGACATGGCTCTGACGTTGACATTGTGATTGCTTCGGCCAAGGCTTATATCAATGCCTTGAATCGATTGTTTTCTCAGACCAGAGAGCATCCACAAAGCAATATTTGAGTTTTTGTTCGAGTGTGATGTCTATGCAGTGGCGTGAATCCCAAAAACATTGCCTGAATGCCATGGGCATCACTTTGTGGCAAAGCAAGGAAGCCCTTGAGCACACTCAGGCTGAAGCCCTCCAATCGGGTTCTGCAATTGCCGAGACGGTTGTTGCCGAGCGCGTTGCTGAACGGACCATTGAGTTGCAAGGCAAAGCTGAGCGTCCTTTTATGTGTTTGATTTTGCAAAGCCCCTCCCCTGCTAAAATCATGATTGGGCAGGATCTGCTCAAAGACACATTGCATTACTGTATGAAGTCTTTTGATGAGATTGCCTGGGTTGTCTATGACCCTGATCAATGCGCGCAGTTATCCGAATTGACGTGCCCCATCTGGCCTCAAACTGAAAAAATTGCTCGGCAGTTACAATCATTGGGCATGCCACATCTGCCCTCTATGGCAATGTTGCTTAGCCATCCTGAAAACAAGAAAATTTTATGGCAGCAATTACGAAAATTCGTCCTTTAACCTCTGCGGATTTAAACGAACTTGCTGCCATTGAAAAATCATGTCAACCCAATGCGTGGAATCGCACCGATTTTTATAATTGCTTAAAGACTGATTATCAAAATTGGGGGTTGTTTTCGTGCGACGATTCGATTGAATTATTGGTGGGCTATTTGATTTTTTCTCATGTTTTCAACGAATCGCAAATTTTAAACCTCTGCATTCGTCCGACTTTCCAACGGCAAGGTCTGGCTAGCCAATTACTCAAAACCCTTAAGACTCATCTGACCGAGAAGCATATTGATAAGCTGTATCTTGAAGTTCGAGAAAGTAACAAGGCTGCGCAAACATTGTATAAACAGTTTGGTTTTATGACCATAGGTCGGCGCAAAGCTTATTACCCCAAACCCGCCCCTGCCGAAGATGCTTTGCTGATGTTTACTAATCTATCTCAATCCGAATCGAAAATGGCGCAAAATAATTGAGTCACGGCGTCAGGCGTGATTTTCGCGAAAAACTTTATTTCAACCATTAACGGGGGTGAACCGTTAAAATAAACCTTTTTAACCGAACCCTTAGAAACTATGCCTGGATTTGAATTTTTTGATCACGTCGAAAAGCAGCACGTTGATGAAGTTATGGAGAAAGGTTTTACTTTTAGATATAACTTTGATGGCATGCGTCAAGGGGTTTGGAAAGCAAAACAATTGGAAACCATGATTCAGCAAACGCTGAATGTGAAATATGCCCATGTGTTATCGAGCGGTACGGCTGCCCTATCAACGGCATTGGCAGCCTCAGGCATAGGCGCTGGCGATGAGGTGATTGTGCCGCCCTTTACTTTTGTGGCTTCAGTTGAGGCGATTGTCTTGGCTGGTGCCATTCCAGTTTTTGCTGAAATTGATGAAACATTGACGCTTTCAGCAGAGGGCATAAACAAAGTCATTAGCCCCAAAACACGGGCGGTGAATTTTGTCCATATGTGCGGATCTATGGGCCATATGGATGAAATAGTTCAGCTTTGTCGAGCCAAGGGCTTGATTTTGATTGAGGATGCTTGTCAAGCAACCGGTGGAACGTATAAAGGCCAGGCATTGGGCACCTTAGGCGATGTGGGCACCTTTTCTTTTGATTCGGTCAAAACCATTTCCTGCGGTGAAGGTGGTGCAGTAGTGACCAATAATTCAACCATTTATGAGAATGCGCATCAATATTCGGATCACGGGCATGATCATATTGGATCGGATCGGGGCGCTGAAGCGCACCCCATCATGGGTGCCAACTACCGTATTTCTGAAATGAACGCCGCCGTTGGCGTTGCACAGTGGAGTAAATTGGATCGCATTCTAAGCACTCAAAGAGCCAATAAAAAACAATTAAAAGACCATTTGGCTCAGTATGCTGAAATCAGATTTAGGAAAATACCCGATCCTGCTGGCGACAATGCCAGTTTTTTAAGCATCATATTACCCTCAGCACAAAGAACTCAGCAAGTTTTTGAGCAACTAAGTGGCCACAAGGTGCCAGGCGTGTTTTATTGGTATGTCAATAATTGGCACTATTTGAAAAATTGGGACCACATCAAAGACATGAAAAGTTCAGCAAAATTGCCAATCAATTTGATGGACGACGTACCTGATTATCACGCAGACTTAACCCCGTATTCGGATGACATTATGAGTCGAACCCTCTCTATTCTGATTAACCTTAGTTGGACACAAGCCGACATTGATGCCAGAATACAAGCATTTTCAAAAACCTTCACCTGATATAACCATGACCCATAGAAATTTTAAAACGGTTCCAAAAATCATATTTGGCAGAGACTCATTCAATCAACTTGAACAAGTCATACAACCATTGCGCCTAACTCAAGACGACTACGCGGTGTTTTTGGTTGATGCCATTCATCAAAACAAACCTTTGGCATCACGGATTCCCAAACAATCTCAAGACTTGATATTATGGCTTGATATCAGCGTAGAACCCAAAACGTCGTATGTAGATCAATTGACAGAAACCGTTCAATCGCACCACTCAAAAAATCCTGTCTCTGTGGTGGGTATCGGTGGTGGGTCTTCCTTAGACATCGCCAAAGCCGTCTCTTTACTACTGACCAACGAAGGTGGGTCTGAGAAGTATCAGGGCTGGGACCTCATTCAAAACCCAGCGGTTCATCACATAGGTATTCCAACGATTTCAGGTACGGGTGCAGAAGCCTCAAGAACGACGGTGCTGACAGGTTCGACTAAAAAACTTGGGATGAATTCGGATTACACCGTGTTTGATCAAATCATATTGGATGCCAACTTGCTTCAAGGCGTGCCAAAAGATCAGTGGTTTTATACAGGGATGGATTGTTATATTCATAATGTAGAAGCGTTGAACGGCACCATGATCAATGAATTTGCTCGTGCCTTTGGTGAGAAATCGCTTGAGCTGTGCCACCAGATATTTTTAGAAGATGTGGCAGACGCTGACGATAAATTATTAATGGCATCCTATATGGGTGGGCAGTCCATTGCCTATAGCCAAGTTGGTGCTTGTCACGCTTTGTCCTATGGTCTGTCCTTTGTATTAGGTTATCATCATGGCGTAGGCAATTGTATCGTATTCAATGCACTTGATGATTTTTATCCAGATGAGGTTAAAGTATTCAGAACCATGCTGAAAAAACATGATATTCAACTGCCTCAAAATATCAGTGCCACATTCACTGAACAAGATCTGGACCGAATGATTACGGTGTCGATGAACTTGGCGCCCTTATGGGAAAATGTTTATGGCAAAGAGTGGACGCAAAAAGTAACCCCAGAATTAATCAAAAGCCTTTATATGAGAATGTAGGCATTCATGCGTATTTTTGCTTTTATTCCTGCCCGTTACGGCTCTTCAAGATTCCCTGGGAAGCCCGTACAGCCCATCGCAGGAAAACCCATGATCCAACACATCTATGAGCGCGTTCAAGGTGTTTCAGGATTAGAGGGCCTGTACATTGCAACCGATGATGAGCGAATAAAGCGCGTTGCCGAATCATTTTGCCCCAATATTCTATTAACTGACTCAGCCGCCCTTTCGGGTAGCGATCGCATTGCTTTGGCTTGCCAAACATTGGATTTGAACGACGATGATTTAATCATCAATATTCAAGGCGATCAACCACTGATACATCCCGAATCCATCCAAGCCTTAATTGATGTGTTTCGTTCCGAGCAGACAGCGTCATTTGACATTGCAACCTTAGCTTATGAGATTACAGACCCTGAGGAAATCACCAATCCCAAAGACTGTAAGGTGGTTTTTTCAGATGATTTTTTTGCCTTGTATTTTTCTCGAGCCGCCATTCCCTTCTCGCGTGATGATAGTGCTTATAAAAGCTACAAACATTTAGGCGTTTACGCCTACATTAAAAAAGTGGTTGATGTTTTTGTCCAATTACCCGAAGGCACTTTGGAGCAAGCGGAAAAGTTGGAGCAATTACGAGCATTAGAAAACGGCATGTCGATCAAAATCGTTTTAACGCCGTGGGATTCTTTAGAAGTTGACGAACCTGAAGACATACAGAAAATCGAACAAATCTTGCGCCAGACGAATTGAAAAATGTATCCGATTTTGATCGTCTTGGCAACGCCGTTGTTTTTTCTATATAAGCTGTACCATGTGCTTTTGCGCAAAGCAGACGGCTTGTTTTTGTTGCAGTTTATGGGTTTGTTCATACCACATCAGCAAAAAACAGTTTATTGGTTTCATTGTGCATCGATTGGTGAGATTCGCAGTATTGAGATGTTGATCCATAATCTGCCCAAAGATGAACCGGTTTTTATTACCACCACCACTTTTGCTGGCAAAACATATTTGGTCGACCACATGGCGCAATTAGAGCATATACAGTACAGCTATTTACCCATCGATTTAAAACCCGCCATTCGTCAATTATTAAAAAAAATTCAGCCCAAAATATTCATCGTTGTGGAAACAGAGCTGTGGCCTAATTTGTTTCGCACCGTTCATCAAAGCGGTCTGCCGTTGATGCTCATCAATGCGCGCATTTCAAAAAGAACCAAAAATGCGCCTGAGTGGTTGAAGAAAGAATATCAAACCATACTTCAACTGCCTAAAAGGATTTTGGCCAAAAACCCACAAGAGAAAACCAACTTTATTGAGTGTGGTGCACCTGAGCAGAATATTCAAGTGGTGGGCAGTCTAAAATACGCTTCTTTTCAGCATTTAACGCGTGAAAATGGATTTTCTGACCACCCCTTTATTAAAAACAATGATACCGTACTGCTCGCTTCCTCGCACGAGGATGAAGAGTTTAAGGTCGCGCAACTGCTTTTAGAACTCAACCGTCCAGAGCGCTTACTCATCGTACCACGTCATCCTAAAAGGGGGCGTAAAATTCTCAATGCGCTGTTGTCATTAACACCCAAAGTGGCGCTCCACAGTGAAACACCCACCTTAGACCCTGACACTAAAATTTATATTATTGATACAGTGGGCGCGTTGCATGCGCTTTATGCCCACGTCACCATTGTCATTATGGGGGGCAGTTTTGTTGATAAAGGCGGGCATAATTTGTTGGAAGCGGTTGCGGTTGGTGCAACCGTCTTAACTGGGCCTTACATGGATGATTTTTTGCAAGAAACCGAACATTTATTGACCAGTGATGCCATTGTTCAATGCGATGATTATCAAGCGCTGAGCCGAGATTTGGCGCATTTATTGAACCATCAAGCCGATGCAAAAAAATTGGCAGACAATGCGCGGGCTTTTACCCAAAAGCACAGCACCATAGTCGAGCACTATATTGACGCCATCAGCCAGTGTATATCATAAACAGCTCCTTACTCACAAAAGAAAGCGGCGCTGAAGCAAGATCGAATGTATTATTGTGCAGGTGGGGTTTTAACGATGAGTCCATCCATGGTTTCAGTGACACGAATTTGGCAACTCAACCGAGAATTGGCTAAGCGTTCAGATTCGGTGCATTCCAGCATTTCTTCCTCAAGTTCATTGGGCTTGCCCACCGCAGAAAGCCATTTTGAATCAACATAAACATGGCACGTCGCACAAGAGCAACTACCGCCACATTCAGCAACAATGCCATCAATGCCATTGCTGACGGCGCCTTCCATGACGCTTGATCCAACGTCAACTTCAACGTCGTGGCTTCCAGATTCATTTATATAAGTTATTTTTGGCATAGTTCTCCAATATTGGGTTCATTTGTCGGGTTGGAATTATACAGTTTAGTACCTTGGTCGGTATTTTATTGCATTGATTAAAGCCGATGTGACATAAAAAAACCAGAAATGTTTAAACACTCCTGGCTTTTAAAATTGGTAAAACGACCAATCTTAGTTCAAAGCAATACCAGACTTAGTAACGAGGACGATCTTCTCTTGGTTTGGCTTGATTGACTTTGATGTTTCTTCCTTTTAAGTCACTTTCATTCAAAGCTTTGATCGCTTCGTCTGCTTCTGAATTTTTAGGCATTTCTACAAAGCCAAAGCCTTTAGATTGCCCAGTTGCTCTGTCGCTAATAATTGTGACGTTAGAAACTTCGCCAAACTCACTAAAAACGTCTTGTAGTTCGTTTTGTGAAATACTGAATGGTAAATTACCTACATAAATGTTCATACATTGTCCTTCTTTGTACTGCGCAGTTAAATCAACTTATAAATATCACAGCACGGCTATTTACAAGCAAAACATAAGCAACAAAAACTAATCAAACCAATACAAAAACACATAACGCATTGTTAAATGCACTTAAATAATGAACTTTTAGGGGAAATGATGAAAGATTATAATTGCCGACATTCGAAAAAAAAGTGATTATAACGTAAAACATTGTTTTACAAGGTAAAAGCTAACATTTTATTTAACTGGATGCGTGCGCTGTCGAAATAGACACGCGATACGACATTGTTAAACCAAAACTTTTAATATTGCAAATTGAGTTTTATAAAAAGTAGTGCGTTTGGCTGACCATCAACCTTCATGTTATTGGCTTTTTGAAACAGTCTAATTGCTCGACGGGTTAATGGCCCCACCAGACCGTCCACCGGTCCTGCCTCAAACCCTTGTTGATTAAGGGCGGCTTGACATTGTTTGATGCGTTCGCTGTTCAGTTCAAATTTTTGAGTTCGTTGTGGTGGTTTTTCAATTGGGTCGGTTGCAGTCGTCGCCCCTGCTGCTGTGGTACTCTGAGCTTGAATGGCATCGATCAATAATCCCGTCGCCAAAGCAAAGGGAATGGATTGCTTCCATTGAACTAGGGTGTAGAAATTATCATAGACTAAGAATGCAGCGCTTTGATGTCGTTCTGGTACGAATAATGAAGCTTTGGCAAAACCGTGTGCTTCGCTGTTATAAACAGGTGTGTTATCGAGTTTACGAATGCCCCTTTTATGGTAATGGTTGATGGGCAGTGTGATGTCCACGCCTGAATCATCCAAACCATAATTCTTAGGGGTAACCACTTGAACGCCCCAAGCATTGCCCTTCTGCTAGCCTTTTTTAGCCAAATGGTTGGCAATGGAATGTAAGACATTGTCTGTTTCATGCCACAGGTTGATCTTGCCGTTATTATTGCCGTCAATGGCGTATTTCAAATAGGCATTAGGCTTGAAATGGGTTTGGCCCAGTTCGCCATTCTCGTTGGCGGTCATGGCTTGCCAGTCAATGCCAACGTGGTCAATCAGTTTAAAGGCAGATTTGAATTGATTTAAAGGCGTTTTATCGTTTTGGTGATGAAAGGCCAAGTTCATCCAGACATCAAAAGCATTAACATGATTTAAATGCTCGCCATATTGGCTCTCTAAGCCCCATATGGCAATGATGCTGCTGGGTGACACTTGATATTAGGCACTAATCTTTGCCAGTTTATCGCGGTGATTTAAGAGACGTTGTTGCCCAGCTTCGATTTGACTAATATCAAAAGGCTTGGACATATAACGATTATGATTCAGCTCCTTTGCATGACTGACTCGTTTGGAATACTGTATGGCGGGTATGATGATTTGAAGACGTTGAGCATCAACGCCTGCTTGAATCAACGCTTGCTGAATACGCTGTTTAAAGGCTTCAAATTCAATTTTAGTAGAGGCAAGCGCGCCATTCCCCCGCAGAATAATCATTGTGCATGCGCAAATCGCCCAAATCCGAGGGATCATGGTTGAGATTAAATCAATTATTTATGCCTCAATAATTGAGGATAATCATGCTTCAGATGCGCGTATAAACTTTCTTTGGCGTGATTGTCCTTGTCTTGCAACACATCCAAAAGTAACGATAAAAACAGGGTCTCTTGATTGGACGCCATTTGTTGAACCTTTTGTCGTGATTCTTCCACAATGCCCCACATTTCTTCTTTGGCAGCGATAACAGCAATGGTGATATGAATGTCAATGTCCTCGTGCTTGGTCGCCAGATTTTGCAAATATTGGAGGGCTTTGTGAATGTCTTTTATCGGAATTTTACGAATGCTTTTCACCAAGCGAACATCAAATTTCTTTTTCAGTGAGGTTGTGATTAAATGGAAATAATCGCCCTTCCAGTAATATTTAGAGCCATACTCACAAATGGCCTCAACTACAGGGGCTTCAAGCAGCACGGGTTTTTCAATTTTGGCCATCACTCTTTCAAAAGCCTTTAAGTCGGTCGTTTGTCTGATTTCCTGAGTGTTGAGTAGCGCTTTCAGTTGATGCCATTCTGCTTTGGGCAAAGTCGATTTTGATTGACCCAACAGATCACGTAATGCTTCCCAGCGATGACCAGTCAAGAGAATTTGACTCATTCTACGCCAATGAGAAGTGGTATTGATGCCGCCTTCTAATAGGCTACGTAAAATTTGTAGTGCTGGTTCAATGTCCCCACTTTTTTGCAAACATATGGTTTGAATCAACTGAATCATCGCACGATCATTGGGAAATTTCTGTAAGGCTTTTTGAATAAAGTCCTCTCGTTTTGAATATTGACCGTTGGTCTGAGCCAACTGAGCGGACATTAGCAAAGCAGGCAATTGCAATTCCTGAGCGGTTATTTTCTGGTATGTTTTAAACGAATCTTCGTATTCGCCATTAACATATTGCACCAGTCCATTAGAAAAAAGGCTGATTTGCTGTTTCATCTTTTTACCATGCCATTCACGATTTAAACGGATTGGCCAAGTGATAATTCTATAGACAATTCTCAAAACAATCAATGCAGCCAAAAGCGCTGTTACTGCTATGACAACGGTCGTCTCTAGTTTCCAAGATGCAATACGAATCTGTATAAAACCACTATCATCCAATACAAACAAAGCACCAGCGAATAATATAACAAATAACGCTAAGACGATTCGAGTCATATCATTGACCTCCAGTTTGTATGGTTTGATCTAAGGACACGATGATTTTATACAGATCATTGTGCAATGGTTGAGGCTGTATGGTCTGTAATACCGACAAAATGGGGTTGAGTTTGGGTAATAAATCGGGTTGATTATCCTTCAGCCACAGGCGCAGGCTTTGCGCTTGGGCATTCACCCCTTGCCAATCGTACGACCACAGTTTTAAAGTCAATGCTTCTAAATTAAGACGCAACCACTGCAGTCGCGCCTCGTGGTTAATCAGTGGAGATGCACTCGATTGATCTAATTTGGATATTTGAACCAATTGACTGAGTTTTGTTTTGGTTCGCTCTAACAATGATTTTTGTTGATCAGCGCCCGCTTGGTTAACCGTCAAAGATTCCTCATGGTCGTCCAACTGTTTGATTTGGACGCGAATTTGTTGGACTAATCCAGCGACATCAATTTTAGGCTGCGCTGAAATGGCTTTTCTAAAATCAATGACATCCGTCAAAATTTTAGCCAATCGTGGATCGTTGAGTTCTTGTAAGGTTTTCTGAACCACCAATAATTGTCGATCTATGTGATTTTTATTGTACTCAAAATACAGCTGTTGATTGATGATGTTTAAATGGTTGCGAACCAGCAACAGAATGTTGTCAGCAGGTAATTGCAAAGCATTGATGCGTGCTATGTCATCGCTTACTTGAGAGATGGCCAATTTGTTCGATGCTCGTTCTTGGGCATGCTCGCTTTGTTGCGCTTTTAATGCCTGAACCACAGCCGCATGTTTAGCAAGCTGAGCTTCTAATGCGGTTACTTTGGTTTGTAAATCTTTGTTTTTTTCAAATTCATTAGAAGCAATCCCTTGCCACAGGAAAGTCAGTTTTTCTTGGTATTTTAAATAACCAATCCCGGTGGCGGCAAAAAGCGCAATAAAAAGTATGAACCACAGCCAAAATTTAAATCGACTGGGTTTTTTGGCTTTAACCGCTTTTGGATTGTGGGGCAATGGCGTCGAGGCGGCTTTGGTCGCGGGTTTAGATGGATTGCTATTTTGCGCAGGTTTGGGTGGGGGATTTGCCGTATTTGCTTGAGGTTTAGCCGCATCTGTTTTTGGCAGGGACAAATCTTTCACTTCAGTCGATTGTTTGGTTGTTTGATTATCCTTTTTCATCGCAGTTATATATTATGAAGGCATCAGATTTGTTCCATTTGCCAATGTTTATGAATTATACCCTTTAGCGCGCCTTCACAGGCATCCGTCAGATAAGTAATATTTTGCCATAAATGTTGTTTGGCACTGAGAGACACTCTTTGGCTCATTGCCACGAGCACGGTTTGTGCCTTCAATTGCTCTAATAAAGTGCCATCGGTATTTTTTTCTAAAACTTCGATCACTTCTGAGCTGGCTGCAATAACGAGCCGAGGCGTCGCCATTTGTATAAATTCTGAGATTTGCTTGTGTGCAAGCTCTATGGGATTTCGTTCATAAACCCATTGTTCTTCAACAACAGCACCTCTTTCTATCAACGCCTCTCGCAACAAGGGCCGGCCGCCCTTTGCTTTAACAATTCGTATGACTTTATCTTGCACATTCTGTGCCCACGCCATATTTAACAGGGCTTCAGAATTATAAGGTTTGAGTGGATGGTCTAAGATCTTGGCATTCATACTTTGTAATTGTTGCGTGGTTGCTGGACCAATGCCAATGGCGGGATAGGATTGATTGCTCAAAAAACCGTGTATAACGGCATTTTGACTGACGTAGATGACCACATCAGCACGGGGTTGATTGTCTTGCTCAAGACCCTTTATCGCAATCACTGGGCAATGAAAGACATAAGCGCCTGCTTGTTCTAATTGTTGGCTTAAAGATCGTGCCTGTGCCACAGGTCGGGTCATCAGTACGCTGATTTTTTTCATGCCCTGCTCATCATGCTTATTTTAAATATTGTTGAGCGCCCTTCTTAATCAGTGCTTGGGCCACTTGTTCGCCTAATTCTGATGCTTTGGTTATGGGGTCGCAGGCCTCATGTCGAATGATGTGACTGCCATCAGGCGCACCGACTAAGGCACGCAAGCAAAGCTGATCATCAGATTGCTGTGAAAAAATGCCAATGGGTGTATCACAGCTGCCGTTTAAGGTTTTATTACAAGCGCGTTCGCATTGAACGGTTATGGCAGTTGCTTGATGATTAAGACCTTTGAGCCATTGCTGAGTCTTTGGATCATTGTTTCTAATTTCAATACCAATGACGCCTTGTGCCACTGCAGGCAACATGTCTTCAGCGTTGAGAAGGCATTGAATGCGAGCGTGCATGCCAAGTCGTTCTAAGCCGGCTGCGGCCAATATGATCGCATCGTATTTGCCGTCGTCCAAACGTTGTAATCGGGTGCCCACACTGCCTCGTAAATCCAAGCATTGTATATGCGGGAATTGATGGCGTATTTGGCAAGCTCGGCGCAAACTAGAAGTGCCGATCTTCGCGCCAGCAGGTAATTGATCGAGCGCTGTATAACGGTTTGAAACCAAGGCATCATAAGGATTGCCCCGTTCAAGCACAGCACCAAAGGTAAAGGCCCCTGACAGTTGGGCTGGCACGTCTTTCATCGAGTGTACAGCCATGTCTGCCTCATTGTCCAACAACGCTTGCTCTAAACGCTTTATAAAAAGACCTTTGCCCCCTATTTTACTCAGGCTTTTATCCAATATTTCATCGCCTTTGGTGGAAAATTCAACCAATTCAATGTGTAATTGCGGGTGATGTTTATTCAGCAAAAACTGAACATGTTGTGCCTGCCATAATGCTAAAGGACTTTTTCGAGTGGCAATACGTAGGATGGGAACCATGAATTTGATGGTTGATGTAATATAATGAAGTCCCTATTTTACAGCGAAACCTGTTATGAACGTTAAGATACGGATGATAATTCAGCTATTTATCCTAATTTGGATCAGCCCTGTTGCACACACTGCTGAAAATCATATGCCCCCCATTGCTAAAAATCTGCAATTTTATGGGCAATTGTCCGATCATGAAAAATTACCTCTGCTGCTTTATTTTTCAGCAGAATGGTGCGCTTATTGTGACCTTTTGAATGAAGCGGTCATCCAACCAACGATGTTAGGCGGTGGGCTTGATAATGGCCTCATCCTAATGCTCAAATTAGATGATCATACGCCGTTGATTGACTTTGATGGTGCTGAGATTTCACCCCAAGATTTTGCCAGTAAATATGATGTTGACGTGACGCCGACGATCTTGTATTTGGATGCAAGAGGCAGAGAAATGGCACCCAAAATTGTCGGTATTAGCAACATTGATTACTATTATTATGATTTGCACCAACATGCTGAAATTGCTAAAAATAAAATGAGGAATGAATGAATAAAAAGGAAGAGAGAAGCGGTTTAATCCAAGGGGTATTCAAGGAAAACCCCCATGATTTATTACACGCATTTAATGCCTCTGTGCATTTTGATAAACGGCTGTTTGAAGTGGACATCGAAGGCTCTCTGGCGCACGCTCGCATGTTGGCCAAAACTGGGGTCATCACCGATGCAGAATGTTCTGCGATTGTGCAAGGCCTGCATCAAATTATTGATGAAATTAAAGTGGATAAAATGCAGTGGCAGGAATCCTTAGAAGATGTGCACATGAATATTGAACATCGTTTGATAGAACTCATTGGCGAAGCGGGTAAAAAATTACACACGGGACGTTCTCGAAACGATCAAGTGGCCACAGATATGAGACTGTGGTTGAGGGCGGAAAACCTCAAGATTATTGAAAAGATTAATCAACTCAGATTGATACTAACAGATCAAGCGCAAGCAAATGCCGCCGTTATCATGCCTGGATACACCCATTTACAAGCCGCTCAACCCATTACATTTGGACACCATTTGATGGCGTGGCAGGAAATGCTCAAGCGCGATCAACAAAGGCTGAGCGATGCTCACGAGCGTATCAATCATTTGCCCTTGGGCAGTGCTGCACTGGCAGGTACCACCTACCCCATCGATCGATCCTTTGTTGCACAACAATTGGACTTTGAACACCTGTGCGAGAACTCATTGGATGCCGTGTCAGATCGGGATTTCATTATTGAGTTTTGCCAAAATAGCGCCCTGCTCATGATGCACTTTTCACGCATGTGCGAGGAATTGATTTTGTGGAATTCAGCGCAATTTAATTTCATCAAGCTTTCGGACCAGTTCACCACAGGTTCTTCGATCATGCCGCAAAAGAAAAACCCCGATGTGGCGGAATTGATTAGAGGCAAGGCAGCGCGCGTCTATGGTCATTCACTAACCTTGTTGACGCTCATGAAAAATCAACCATTGGCCTACAACAAAGACAATCAAGAGGACAAAGAACCCTTGTTTGATACGGTGGACACCGTTCAAAATTGCTTGTCTTTGTTTATGGAAATGGTTAAAAGTATGAAGTGTTGCGAATCATCGATGTATGCAGCGGCCAGTCAAGGTTTTACCTGTGCGACCGATTTTGCCGATTACTTGGTCAGAAAAAATATACCTTTTAGAGAGGCGCATGCCATTGTTGGGCAAGCTGTTCAGCTGGCACAAGCCGAATCCTGTGCGTTGAATGATTTGTCTTTATCGCAACTGCAGGATTTTTCTGAAAAAATTGATTCTGACGTTTACGACGTCCTGTCTTTAGAGGCTTGTGTGGCCAGTCGCAACCATATCGGTGGCACGGCACCCGATCAAGTGAAAGCAGCGTGTCAGCGCGTCTATGATGAATTAAAAAACGCTTAAGCAGCGCAACATCAGATGATCTGAATGCTGTCTGAGCACTGTTTACGAGTTTTCTAAACGCTTTTCCAAATGATGAATGTTCACCATGCCTCTTCTGAAGGCGGGGTCATTCATATTATCTTTTTGCAAATTAATATTGGTCTGAATGCCATCAATAACACTTTCTTCCAAGACTTGTTGCATTCTTTTAATGGCAATTTCCCGCGTATCACCGTGAGTAATGAATTTGGCAATCATTGAATCATAATGCGGTGGGATGGTGTATCCAGAATAGATATGGGTATCGATTCGAACACCAGGACCACCTGATTGATGAAAGATGTTTATCTTGCCAGGGCTGGGCATAAAAGTGACCGAATCTTCGGCATTGATACGACATTCGACGGCATGACCTCTGATTTCAATATCATCTTGGGTGTAGCTTAGCTCGTTACCACTGGCAATGCTGATTTGTTCACGAACAATATCAACACCAGTAATCAGCTCGGTCACTGGATGTTCAACTTGTACCCGTGTGTTCATCTCAATGAAGTAAAACTCATCGTTTTCGTATAAAAATTCAAAGGTGCCTGCGCCTCTGTAGCCAATGTCTGTACACGCTTTGGCGCAGATACCGCCTATTTTGGCGCGTATTTCAGGGGTTATACCAGGCGCTGGCGCTTCTTCCACAACTTTTTGGTGTCTTCTTTGCATGGAGCAGTCGCGTTCGCCAAGATGAATGGCATGGCCTTGACCATCGGATAAAACTTGAATTTCTACGTGTCTGGGTTCGGTTAAGAACTTCTCCATATAGACTTCATCATTGTTAAAGGCGACTTTGGCTTCAGTTTTGGTCAGCTCAATGGAGTCAATCAGTCCTGATGCATCATGCACAACGCGCATGCCACGACCCCCTCCCCCACCTGAGGCCTTAATGATGACGGGATAGCCAATTTTTTCAGCCATGGCCAAATTCATTTGGGTGTCAGTGCCTAATGCACCATCCGAACCTGGAACAGTCGGGACGCCAGCTTTTTTCATGGCTTCAATGGCGCAGACTTTGTCCCCCATGATGTTGACAGTGCTTGCTGTTGGTCCTATGAATTTGAATCCTGAAGATTCAACTTGTTCAATAAAGGCTGCGTTTTCTGACAAGAAGCCATAGCCTGGATGAATGGCATCAACGCGACTGATTTCGGCAGCAGAAATGATGGCAGGAATGTGTAAATAACTTTGTGCTGAAGCAGGCGGACCAATACAAATCGCCTCGTCTGCTAATCTAACGTGTTTGAGGTCCTTGTCAGCCGAAGAATAGATGGCCACCGTTTTAATGTCTAATTCTCGGCAAGCGCGAAGAATTCTAAGGGCTATTTCGCCTCTATTGGCGATTAATATTTTCTTAATCATTATTATTTAATAACAAATAGCGGTTGGTTAAATTCAACGGTTTCTGCGTTATCAACCAAAACGTCAACAATCTTTCCGCTTTTAGATGATGGAATTTGATTCATGATTTTCATGGCTTCAATAATACAAAGGATTTCCCCTTCTTTGACCGAATCGCCAACCTTCTTGAATGGCGGATTTTGCGGATTAGAAGACGCGTAAAAAGTACCGACCATTGGCGAACAAAAAGCATCTTTGAGATCAACTGTTTCTGACGTTTCGACGGGCGCACTGGCTTCAACAGCCGCAGGTGCAGCCATAACAGGTGCTGGGACAGCCTGCTGTACAAGCGGTGCCATTGTGGCTCTTGAGATGCGGATGGATTCATCACTGGTATTAATTTCTATTTCAGCGACGTCTGATTGTTCAATCAATTCAATGAGTTTTTTAACTTTTCTTATGTCCATAATGTACCTGTAAGATTTTGTGTATTAATGATGATATTTTTTAACAATGAATTCCAATGCACATTGATAGCCATAAGCGCCCATCCCACAAAGGACGGCTTGGGCTTGGTCAGACAACATGGATTGGTGGCGAAAGCTTTCTCGAGCGTAAACATTACTCAAGTGGACTTCTACATAGGGTAATTCCGAAAAAATCAAAGCATCTCGAATGCCTATACTGGTGTGGGTCAGTGAAGCGGCATTGATGATGATGGCTTGGTGATCATTCGCTTTAGACTGCTGGATGGTGTTAATGATCTCGCCTTCCATGTTACTCTGGTAGGTTGCAACTCGAATGTTATGGTCACGTCCATAATCTAGGAGCATGGCATCGATTTCCACCAGTGTTGTATGACCATACAAGTCTGGTTCTCTTGTCCCTAACAGATTTAAATTCGGCCCGTTTATGACTAAAACTGAGAACATGAAATTTGATGAAATGTGATTAAAAGAGAATATTTTAATCTAAATTGACGATAAATGTTATTAAAATCGTTAAATGTGGCTCCGGATGCTGGGCTCGAACCAGCGACAAATAGATTAACAGTCTACTGCTCTACCAACTGAGCTAATCCGGAGTAATCTAGGGATGGATTTCAGTATGAACTGAAGGCGCGTATAATACAATGTAATGAAACATTTTCCAAGCATTTTTTTTAATATTTGCTTGTATTCGTACAAAATTACAAAGAACCGCATTTGTTAGAGCCCCTTCGGGACACTTCGTTCCAAATAACGCTTGTAAACTTACACCAATAATGTCATTGAATGATGCGATCAAGTGCTTCATACAACTGCGCTAAAGAGCCATCGTTGATGATGACTTGATGAGCAATTTGTTGGCGTTCTGCCGTATCGGCTTGGGCATCCATAATGGTTTGAATTTCCCTTTGTGAACGATTGTCACGCTGTTGTATTCGTTGTTTACGTAAGCCTGCTGACGATTCAATGCTTATGATCAAATTAAAATCGGCATAGGCATTTGGATTTCTTTGTAATGATTCAAAAAGCATAGGAACTTCCACGACCACGCGCTCGTATTTTTTGGCTTGCTCGTTGACGTGCGCTTGCACCATGGGATATAAGAAATCTTGGTACTGTTGCTTTTTGTCATGATCGGCAAAAAACCGTTGAGTGAACAACGGTTTGTTCAAAACGCCTGTTTGGAAAACATCATGGCCAAATAATTCGCTCGCTTTGGCCTGAACGGCAGGGTGCTCTATTAGTAACTTTTTCGCCAAGTCATCCGCTTGGATACAATGAAACCCTTTTTGTCTAAAATGTTCTATGGCCAGACTCTTGCCACTGCCCAAGGGTCCCGTTAAAAGGATTTTTTGGTGTGTGTTGCGCGTTACTGACTTCATTAATTTGTGCTTATTTATGCAACACAAAGGTTTTTAGATATATTGTTTAATGACGGAATTGAAATTGCAAGAATAACCCACTACCGCTGGTATAACTACCATTATATTTGGGATTAGAGCCATTACTTCTCCAGGCGGCAGAAAGGCGGTTGTTTCGGTCAAGGTGGTAATGAAAACCCACTAATAACTCATCAATGGAATCGGTTTGGTTATCGCGAATGCTCTGATTGCGAATCAGCGCCTCCCACGAGCGACTGTATCTATAACTCGCTGATAAATTGGTCGCGCTCTCAGAATAATTTCGTATGCCCTGTATGTTATCGTACCAGATTAACTCAAACTCTAATTTAACTGAAGGGGTTGCATATCCCCAAATGCCGAAATCAAAGCCAATGGTATCGCTGTTTGATCGGTCTTTATACTGTTGTGTTGCGGCATTAAATTCCACATGAATGGCTTTGATGTACTGATATTCAATTTTGCTGGAAATTAAAGGTGAATCACTTAATGTGCTTAGATTTTGCCGATTAACCAGTATGGAACGCTCGACATTGTTATAAACCGCAAATTGCCAGTTGAAACTTTGGGACAATCGTAAATCTAAGTTAATACCTGTGGCGTGATCAAATTGTAAAAGATCAAATCCCCCTCGATTGATCAAAAATTCGGTGCCATCTGGGCGACTGGCTGACATACCAAAATTCGTGGCTTGTAGCCCAGCCGTCAGTGTAAAGTAGGGTTTGAGGCGATATTCAATATGGGCTTGTTCTAATATGGGTGAAATGGTTGATTTGGGTGTTGTTTGATCGATCCGATTTAAGTTTAATTCTAAATTTAACGTTGCAAAATCTGTTCTTCCAACATAACCTAGCCTCGCATAGCGAAAATCTGATTGATTGTCTTTGACTGCTGTTACATATTCAAAATTGACCAAAGCGCTGGTTTTGCTTTTAAGGACGGCTTGTACAGAGACAGGGGCTAACCCCATAATTAAAGTTATAATGAAAGCTAATAATTGATAATTTCTACGCATTGAAAAAAATCTCTAAAACGGGCGGATGACTGAATTCATGGGCATTGTAACAGATATTAAAAGCCTTAAAACTCCATTTATATCAAGGCATATAAAAAAATTCTACGACAATGATTACCAAGCATTTAGTCAGTATGTGCAAACGCCCTATGCTCTTTCATATTATCATTTTTTAGACGATCAAATTTCGGCTAAAACACGGTCTGAAACCGAAGCAATTGCTGAACTTTGCCTTATCCGTCACCATATTGCTGCAAAAATTGCCGTTAGGGAATTATTAAGCTTGGATGACATCCAATTCAGCTGTAAACAACTGTCTAATTTTGCTGAGGCTTGCGTCCAATGGACGACTGATTACTATTACGATCTGTTGGTTGAAAAACATGGTCAACCGATCTCAAAAATTGATCAAACACCTCAACATTTAATTGTCCTTGCCATGGGTAAATTAGGTGGAGAAGAATTAAATTTTTCCTCTGACATTGATGTGATCTATGTTTACCCGCACGGTGGGGAGACAAATACCACGCGTTCCAGTCGGGTTATTACCAATTCTGAATTTTTCATCCGCTTGGCTCAATCGATCACACAAGCCTTGTCTAAATTGACAGAGCATGGCTCTGCTTTTCGAGTCGATACACGTTTGCGACCCTTTGGCTCGGCCAGTGCCATGGCCAGCAGTTTTGCCAATTTGGAATACTACTACTTAGGGCATGCACGAGCTTGGGAACGCTTTGCGCTGAGTAAGGCCAGAGCCATTACCGGGCAAGCCTCAGACAAACAAATCTTGAAAAAATTGTTGCAAAGTTTTGTGTATCGCAAGCACATTGATTTCACTTTTCTCGAAGATTTAAGAGAGACAAAAACATTGATTGCGCGCGGTTTGAATGATCGAAAAAAGGATGGATGGCATGTCAAATTAGGTCGAGGAGGCATCAGAGAATTTGAATTTATGCTGCAAACCCTACAACTGATTTACGGAGGTAGAAATCCCAACTTACGAACACGCGGGGTCTTCAATACCCTGCCTGTGCTCATCGAGGCAAAACTGTTAGACGTTGAAATCAACCCTCAACTTGAGTATGATTATTGTTTTTTACGGCAGGTTGAACAACGTCTGCAATATTGGAATGATGAGCAAAGACATCGCATGCCCAGCAAAGGCATTGAACTTAAATGGCTGGTGAAAAGTCTGGGCTTTAAAGACTTCGATGCTTTTGATAGCACATTGATTGAAGTACGCAATCGGGTTTCTGCTTTATTTGATGAGATTGTGGCTTTTGAGCATCATGACGAAAATGTGCAGTATTGGTCGAACGCCGATGAATTAAAGGACGTTCAACAAATTTTTGAGCGCATAGTTACGCCTGTCCCGCATAATGAAGACAGCATAGAGCGTATTCATGAATTCATTAATAGTCGCCCTGTGCAACAAGCTTCAGAGCAAAGCCGCAAACGCATCAATCATGTATTGACAGAGACTGTATTGCAAAAGAAGTTTTATCAGCCAACCATTGCCAATACTTATTTGGAAATCCTCAAAGTCATTGTTAATCGTAGTGTCTATCTTGCGCTGTTGGCCGAAAATCCCAAAACCATAAAATTGTTACTGAATCTAATCGAACAAAGCGATTATTTTAGCCGTCAAATTAAGCAGCATCCATTCTTGCTCGACCTACTCCTCTCTGCCGAAGCATTGAATATTCCACCCAAAAAAGGCATGTTGCGCGTCAGATTAGACACCTTTATTGAACAAACGCCCATGGAAAATACAGAGCAACGAATCCATCGATTAATTGAATTTAAATCCATCCAAACCTTTAAGGTTGCAAACGCCTATTTAAATAATTATATTGGCGTTGAACAAGTCACCAGTATTCTGTCGTGGTTGGCGACGGTTTGTATTCGCCACGCCATGCGTATTGCCCTATTCCAAGCTGGCAAAGGAGAAATGGACCTTGAGTTGGCCTATTCACCCGTTCTCGTAGTGGCTTATGGGAAATTGGGCAGTACTGAGTTGTCTTTATACTCAGATTTAGATTTGGTCATTTTATATGATTTGAAAATGCTCGAACCGCCGATAAATTCAAATTGGCTGATTCGATTAACTCGAAAACTGCTTCAGATCCTGTCATCGCGCACAGCCCTTGGTTCTTTATATGAGATTGATACCAGATTGCGCCCGGAAGGTCAGAAAGGGACGGTGGTGGTTGACATTGAACAATTTGAGCTTTATCAAAACAATCGCGCCTTGGTCTGGGAGCATCAGGCCTTAGTCAAAGCGCGCCCCATTGCTGGCAACCTGGCCTTGGCTGAAAAATTCAGTCGAATTAGAAAATCTATTCTTAGCAAAAAACGCGATAGTGAGACATTAAGAAAAGCGATTTTTGATATGCGCGTGCAAATGATCAATCAATTAGATAAGGGCAGCGCCACCCAATTTGATCTAAAACATGGTATTGGTGGACTCATTGACATTGAATTTATGACCCAACACCTTGTATTGAAACACACCCATGAGTATTCGACTTTGGCGCATTTGCGCTATGTCAACGTTCAACTGAAAGCCTTAGAAAACCTCATGCCAAAGCACGCCAAAATGTTCCAAGATTTGAAAGTGACTTACCACGAACTGCGCTCAATGATGTTGGACAATGAATTAAACAATCGGCCACAATTGGTTGACCCTAAAATTTGTGCCAAACAAAGTGCAGTGGTTCAATATTACTGGAAAAAAATATTTCAAGACACCCTTTATAAGTCATAATAAAACCTCGTTCACTAAACGCCCCTCATATGACCGTATCATTGTTGACCCTGTTTCTCATTTTATTTTTATTGATTATATTGTCTGCTTTTTTCTCAAGCTCTGAAACGGCGCTCATGTCCTTGGACAAGCATCGTTTAAACCATTTGTGTGAGCAAGGTAATAGAGGCGCTCTGCGAGTATCGAAATTATTAGAAAACACCAATCATTTGATCGGTTTGATTCTTCTGGGCAATAATTTTGTCAACATTATGGCATCGGCATTGACGACGGTGATTGCATTGCACTTGGGAGGCGAGTTATACGTTGCCTTTGCAACGGGCATATTGACCTTCGTTATTCTGGTATTTGCTGAAATAGCTCCCAAAACATTCGCGGTAAAAAATCCAGAAAAACTGGCTTTCCCTTTTTCATTGGTGTTGTTGCCACTGCTTAAAGTGGCACTACCCTTGGTGTTGTTCGTCAACAGCTTTGCCACATTGTTTTTATGGCTTATTGGTCAATCTAAAACAACATCAAATCATTCAATAGACACAGATACCCTTAAAACCATTGTGGAAAAATCAGGACACGCTATCCCTAAAAATCATCAAGATATGATTATCGGCATGTTGGATTTGAGCGATGTTCAGATTGAAGAGATTATGATTCCTAAAAACGACATTGTTGGTTTAGATATTCGCGATTCGCGTAAAAATTTGATCCTTTTATTGACGAATGTCACGTATACGCGTTTGCCCGTTTTTGATGGCAATATCAACCAAATTAGAGGGGTGTTACATATGCGCGATGCGTTGCGCTTGATCAACAATGAAAACCTGAGCATCAATAAAATATTAGAGGCCTCACAAGAGCCATATATTATTCCAGAAACCACAAGCCTTCTGTCTCAATTACAAAACTTTAGAGAACAAAAGCAACGACTGGCTTTTATTGTGGATGAATATGGCAATATTCGCGGGTTGACAACCTTAGACGATATTCTCGAAGAAATCGTGGGCGATTTCACCTCAGACATAGCTGATGTTTCACCAGGCATCATCAAAAAAGCTCCGAATCTATGGCAGATTGAAGCGACAGTGCCATTGAGAGAAATTAATGAAGCGTGTGAAACGAATTTAGAAGCAGAGGATGCCACCACATTAAATGGCCTGATTTTGGAGATTTTAGGCGAGGTGCCAAGTGCACCTATGAGCATCCCCTTTCAAGATTGTTTCATTAATGTGCTAAAATTCAATGAAAACAGCATCCTCTTGGCTGAATTGCACCACACTCAATCCCAAAGCAAAAAAGATGAATAAGACCAACTTAGAACCCATAATCGCCTCTATTGTTGACATTATCCATAAAACTTTGGCTAAATTTGAACAGACAAGGATCGTAACAACCAAATCTGATAACAGTTTTGTGACCGATGCCGACATTGAGTTGCAATGCGCCTTGATTGAGTTTTTAAAAAACCAAGACTCAAACTATCAATTTATTGGGGAAGAAAGTTTGGTTGATGAAAGTGATGCCGCATTGGGCAATCAAAAAACCTGGGTCATCGACCCCATAGACGGCACCACCAACTTTGCCAATAAATTACCTTTTTTTGCAACTTCATTGGTATTAATTGAAAATAAATTACCCCAATGTGGCATTACTTATGACCCTTCTCGCAAAGAATGTTTCTATGCCATTCGAGATCAAGGCGCGTGGTTAAATGGGCAATCGATCAAAACAAATCAAGATCATCTTCAATTGTCAACAGCTACTGCGATCGTTGATTTGAAAACCTTGCCTGAACCCAAAAAATCATCCCTCATGTTCAATCAGCCTTTTAAATCGCATCGTCATTTTGGTGCAACAACGCTTGAATGGTGCTGGGTTGCGTGTAATAGAGCTCAGATTTTCATAGCGGGTGAAAAAGCGCTTTGGGACAGTGGTGCTGGTCAACTCATATTACAAGAGGCGGGCGGCTATTCTTCAGATTTGGACAATAACGCTTTCACACCTTGTTCAATAAGCAAAAAGACCATTCTGGCAACCGCAAACAAATCTTTGCATGATCAATTGCTATCCCACTTCCAATCAGACGAGCATCATTGAATTTATGCAACGCGCCTATGCGCTTGCTTGCGAGGCCCAATCAATGGGCGAAGTACCCGTTGGCGCCATTGTGGTGAAAGATGGTGTTATCATCGGCGAGGGACATAATAAAGTCATTCAAAATAGCGACCCTACAGCGCATGCAGAAATCGTCGCCCTAAGGCAGGCTGCCCGCCACCAGGGAAATTATCGATTGATCGGTTGTGATCTATACGTGACCTTAGAGCCTTGTGCCATGTGCGCTTATGCCATGATTCATGCCCGAATCAATAAACTTTTCTACGCGGCATCTGATCCTAAAACGGGTGCGATAGAAAGTGTTTATCAACTTTTAAGCGATAACAAAACCAATCATCATATCGCCATTGAACATGGCATTATGGCTGAAGACTGCAGTGTGTTATTGAGTGACTTTTTCAGACAACGTCGAAAAAAATGTAATCATTGACAGTTCATTAAATGAAACAATTACTGATAAACCTTAACGGCATTGATGTGACAGTCTATTGGAAAGCTGTCAAACATTTAAATCTGTATGTTCATAAAAAACCTTGCAGAGTCACTATGTCAGTACCGTACGGCACAACCGTTCAAAAGATCAATGATTTTTTGAATTTGAGACATGACTGGATCCACAAAACCTACAAAGCGTTCCAGTTATGCTTACAAACAGAGTCTTTGGAGGAAGGAACGCACTTTCTTGGCACGCTTTATCCAGTTGTGTGGCGTGATGAGCCCCAAAAACCGGCTGTGTATTTGGACAACAATCAAATAGTGATCGCGTGCAGAGAACAGTCCCAAAGTATGCTATTAAATGATTGGAAGCAGGAACAAATGAACCAATTAATGCCAGAATTGTTGGCCAAATGGGAAGCGATTACCCAAACAAAAATCAACAGCTGGCATATACGTTTGATGAAAAGTCGTTGGGGCACCTGCGCCATCCGTACCAAACGAATCACACTCAACCTTAAATTGATGGACTATCCTATTGAGTGCTTAGAATATGTCATCATGCACGAATTAACGCATCTACTTGAGAAAGGTCATAATAAGCGCTTCTATGCATTAATGACCCAGTTTATGCCAAACTGGAAAGCGTATCATGATCTCTTAAGATCGGCAATTCTATAAGAATGTATTCAGTTTTACACCAATTTAAGGATTGCATACGATGCCATTCTCCTGCTCGAAAATGCGAAAAATTGTTTTGTGTGTGTTGGTGTAGATTGTGGATAGACTAACAACAGTTTTGACGACTGCGTCACATCTTAGCTAAAGAACTTAATGAGTACAAGGAGCGCAACAGAGACACCGATCATCCATTGCATCGAGTTGAATCGCTTATCGACTTGTTCAAAACGTCTTTCGGTTTGCTCAAATCGTTTATCCACATCACTTTGAAATGCATCAAATCGCCTATCAACATCATTTTGAAAGGCATCAATTCTTCTATTGATCTGTTCAAATTGGCTATCGATTCGATCAAATACTCTTTGCATACTGTCCTCATTTATAGACGCTGAGGCGTCTGCATTTTCCTTTGAAAACCCCGCTTGTTGAAAAGCATTGGCGTTATTCAAAGTATTTGTAATTTGATTTTCCATTTTACATTATTCAGATTGGTTTGGGATGAATATTGACTTTTAATCGTTTCGTCAAAATGTGTTTGTTCAATTTCACTCAAATTTTGTAGGGGTATTTGCTATGATATTACATGCTGATCTAAAACTATATGAGTTGAACTGTATCATCCAGCATTTGTTCAAGCGTACCTTATTTAACGGGCGTGATGTCCCAAACAATCGTATCTTGGTTATACCCTCCCTTGAATTTACTCTGCTTAGGTGCAACGCCTTATCGGTTTAATGCTATAAAATAAGGTAGAATGTCATTCACGAGCTGATTATGAGTGCCCTCATCTCCTTAGCTTCAGCACCTCCCTCATAAACGAAGGCGTTAAATGACATTTTGACAATCTTTGAAAAACCCTATGATTGAAGCTTTATCTGTCTTATTAATTCTTTGTTGTGTCATTATTTGGTGGTTTTCTTTGAAAAATCATCAATTAAAAACCGATGTAAAGGCCGCTCAACAATTGCTGAGACAACAATCCGAGCATTCAGAACATTTTGAGGCACTGGCACAAAGAGTATTGCACGCCTCGCAACAGCAAATCGAAGGCGAAACGCAAAAAAATCTACAAAACGTCATAACCCCGTTAAAAGAAACGATGGCTGATATGCAAAAACGCATGAATGCAATCAACGATCGTGAAAATATTCAATACGGCGAATTAAAAACCCAATTGAATCAACTTTATCAGTTGAATAAACAATTAGGAGATGAAGCGAATAACCTGGCAAAGGCATTGAAGGGGGACGTTAAGAAACAAGGCTTATGGGGCGAAATGATTCTTGAGCGAGTTTTGGAGCTAGCAGGTTTGCGTAAGAACAGTGAGTATGTGACTCAAACAACGATTAAAGGTGATCAACTGGGTTCTATACCCGATACCATTGTCTATCTACCCAATAAAAGACACGTCATTATCGATGCCAAAGTCAGTTTAAAGGCTTATGAGGCCTACGTCAACGCCCTCGATGATTCATCGCAAGAAATGGCTGGGCGGGACCATCTTAAATCCATTGAAAAACACATCAAAAATTTAGCCGAGAAGGATTATGCCGCAACAACTTCGTTAAACAGTTTGGATGCGGTCCTCATGTTCATCCCCATTGAAAGTGCTTGGCAACTGGCACAAAACTTAGATCCGAGCATTTTGGATCTTTCACTGAAACATAAAATTTTGGTGGTCACGCCCAGCAGCCTATTCACAATTTTAAAAATCATTGCCCAGAATTGGGAATTGGATAAACGCGATAAAAATGCCCAAGAAATTGCCCGATTAGGCGGTTCACTCATTGATAAATTAGCCAACTATTCGTCCGATCTAGAAGACATTGAAAAGAGTTTACAAAGAGCCATGGCCGCTTACACCAAAGCGCAATCTAAATTAACAACGGGTAAAGGCAATGCCTCAAGCATAGCCCGTCGATTACAAACGATGGGGGTGAGTAGCAAAAAACAGCTCTCTGAAATTCACGATGAGGAATAAGTGCATTGAATCTGACTAGGGTCGCAATAATCAGTCAAAGATTTCTAATAGTCCTTGTATTTCTCCGCCTTCATCAATGGCCACTAACTGCTTCACTTTATGCTGACGCATCACTGTTTCAGCCTCACTCAACAAAGCATTCAGGGTAATGGTCACCGGATCTTTACTCATGAAGTTACGGACGGGTTGATTTAAAGCATCCGGTTGCTTTAATAGGGCTCGACGTACGTCACCATCAGTGAGTATGCCCGCCAGCTTTTGATCTTTGAGCACCAAGCACAAGCCCATTCTACCTTGAGTCATGATCAATAGCACCTCGTGCAAGTTCATTTCTAAATCTGCAAAAGGCAGTTGATCGGTGTGCATCACATCTTTAACTCGTGTGAGCAATTTTCGACCAAGGTGCCCACCAGGATGAAATTTTGCAAAATCATCTGCTTGAAAACCTCGGGCCTCTATCAACGCGACTGTTAAAGCATCCCCCATGGCGAGCGTTAATAGCGTAGAAGTCGTCGGCGCCAAATTATTCGGGCAAAACTCCATCTCATATTTAAGATATAAAACCACATCCGATGCTTTGGCCAATTTTGAATCAATGTTGCTAACCATGCTAATGATTTTGTTATTTTGACCCTTAATGGCAGGTAGCAGTGCCAGTATTTCACTGGTTGCCCCACTGTTTGATATGAGCAAAAGCAAATCATCTTTGGTCACCATCCCTAAATCACCATGCAAGGCTTCGACTGGATGCATGAAGAAACTGGGGGTGCCTGTAGAGGATAAAGACGCTGATATTTTTTGACCAATGAGACCAGACTTTCCGACGCCACAAACGATCAAATGGCCTTTGGTATTTAATATTAATTCTATAGCATCATCAAAAGTTTGATGATTGTGTTCATCGATTTTCAATATGACATCAGAAAATTCCTTGGCCGCTTTGATGAGTGTTTTATGATGCATGCTTCAATGAATGATCGTTTGTTATTCACTCGATACTTTGGTTAAGCGATTTCGAGCCAATGCCGATACGGTAGAATCGGGAAATAGATAAATGACTTGATTGAGCATTTTTTTACCCTCTTCTATACGACCCAACTCCAATAAGATGAGGCCTTTTTTTAACAAGCTGTCAGGGTATTTAAGCGTATCTGGATATTTTTCAACGACCAATTCAAAACGATTGAGCGCGGTATTCAATTCATTCTGAACGTAGTAAGCTTCAGCCAACCAATAAGCGACCAAAGGCGCTTGGGCACTGGCGGGGTATTTTTCTAAGAAGTCTTCAAAATCAACAATGGCTTGGGTGTATTTTCTCTGTAATAACAATTCAAATGCCGATTCATACAGTGTTTCTAATTTCGCTTGGTGTTGGGCCTGAGCAAATTCCTTAGCAATGGCTGACTCAGTTGAGGTTGCTGTTTCAGCACCAGCAAATGCATCACCTGTTTGGGTTGTTAATTGAGCCGTTGGGTGTTCTGGGATATTGGCATTCTGAGCAGATTTTTCTAAAAGGTGTAACCGCGCTTCAAACTGTCTGTGCAGTTGGTTGTATTTCTTCTTCTGTTCACTCATCTCCTGATAGAGCTCTTCTATGCGTTCTAAAGTTTCATTAATGCTATGTTGCAATGTTTGAAACTGCTGATATATCACATTGACTGTTTTTGAGCTAACATCAGTCGTTTCAGCCTTCGCTTGAGAGAAGCCAAATACACAGAAAACCAAAATGAAATATTTCATATTAACGATAATAAATTTCTACTCTACGATTAAATTGCCAAGCGCTTTCGTCGTGCCCTTCCAGTATGGGACGTTCTTCACCATAAGTCAGTGCTTCTATACGATTGGCTTCAAGACCAAAAGTAATCAAAAATTGACGCGTTCGTTCGGAACGTTTTTGCCCCAAAGACAAATTATATTCGCGCGTCCCTCTCTCGTCGGTGTGCCCTTCTAAAATAATTGTCAGGTTGGGGTTTTTTTGCAAGTGGGTGATGTGTGATTGTAAGCTCTTTTGCCCATCCTCTGTTAACTCATCCGAGTTATAGCCAAAATAAAGCGTTGGATCTAAATCCAATAGGCGTATTTTTTCGCTATTAGATTCGCGCCCAGCATCTAATTCATCTTGGGTGGGTAAGTTCAGGTCGGAAGATATTTCATCAGCATTCTTGCCATCAGTTCGAGCATCTTCAATCTGTTCCTTAATGTTTTTTGGCCATTGACGTGAGGTCAGCTCCTTGACGGCTTCTTCCTCAGGCAATGCCTCACTGACAACTTGATCTTCAGTGCCCTCTGTCCCTGAATCAGTCGATTCTGTTTTATCAGAGCTCTTGGTGAGGCCACTCAAGGGGTCTTTTAAATCTGTTGACGCACAGCCAACGAACAATAAAAAAGCTAAAATTGTAATGATATTTTTCATAATGCTGCCTTATCTATGGATTAATTTTAGGACTCCAAGTGGGATCTCGCACGGTTCCTTTAGAAGAACTAAGAACATGCTTGGATTTGCCATTGGTGGCCATAAGCACTAACTCCCCCCTGCCAGTGATTCTATTAACGGAGGCGTAAGCAATTAATTGCCCACTGGGTGAAAAAGAAGGCGATTCATCCAAAAATGTATTGCTAATTGGGGTAATCGTGTTTGATTCTAAATCAAAAATGACCACATCAAATTGTCCGCTTTCACCATGAATAAAGACCAGTCTATTTCCTTCGCCATTGATGGATGGTTTGGCGTTGTAGCGTCCTTCTGAAGTGATCCGTTTGGTTTTTAAATTTTGCACATCTAAACGATAAATTTGGGGAGAACCTGAGCGATCAGAAGTGAAGTAAATGTGTTTCCCATCGCGACTGAATGTCGCTTCTGTATCAATTCTGGTGTGATAGGTTAATCGACGAAGTCGTTTGGTTTCTAAGGTTAACAAAAATAATTCTGAGTTGCCCTGTTTCGATGAAGTAAAGACAATTTGCCTGCCGTTGGGTGCCCACGATGGGGCGCTGTTGATGCCTTTGTAGCTGGCGACAAGTTTGCGTTTGCCAGTATATACCGATTGAACGAATATTTCTGAATGATGGTTTTCAAAACTCACATAGGCAATACTTCTCGCATCGGGTGACCAAGCGGGAGATAAGATGGGTCGATCGGACACCAAAATGGTTTTTTCATTGAAACCATCTGAATCAGAAACCTGTAATTTATATATATTTTTGCCAGCAACATTCTTTTCGACCAAAACATAGGCCAATTGGTTGATGAAATCACCAGATATGCCGATAATTTCCTCAAAAATAGAATTGCTAATGATATGCGCAATTTGTCTAAATTGCTTGGGAGACGCTTGCCAAGTGCGAGTCCAAAGCGGTTTTTTACGTAATGAATCATGAAGGGTTACTTCAACTTCATAGGTCGTTGTTGTCTTTTTGACAATCTTTCCTGTGAGGATGTTTTCAATATCCAATAATCGATAGAATTGATAATTTGGATTATTGTTTAAGGTTTTGGGGGTGTTCAGGCTTGTATAGGAATCATTAAAATACCCGCTCCGAACCAGATCATTGCGAATGATTTGAGCAATGTCGTGCTCCAATGCTTCAACGGGTTCTTGTTTAAAGTCAAAAATAGCAATCGGCAATTCAGCTTCATTTCCGCCAATAATTTCAATCTGTATCTCACTGTGCACCGAGAAACTAAACAACAATAATAATGTGAATAATAACTGTTTCATAGCCTTCATGGGCTGAATCGGAAGCGAATTCTATTTTCGAATATTCTTCTGTCTTTGGGTAGAGGGAGCGGGTCAGACCGAAACACCGCACGTTCTACAGAATTGATGAACTTTTCATCGCCAGTACAGTTTTCGGTTTTGACATCGCCAACCTCGCCTTGGGCATTTTGCTCGACCAATACCTCACAACTCCATGCATTGTCATATTTGTTGGGCTTGCGCCAATTTTTACGCACTGTTTGTTCTATGCTGGCAATATAAAGTCGTTTAATTTCGGCCAGTTTTGATTGTTGTATTTGTTCTAATTTGGCATTTTCAGCCGCTGCTTGTAATTGTTGCTTTTTGGCATTCTCTTGCTGAAGTTGTTTTTCGAGTTGGATTTCTTTTAATCTTTTTTGTTCCTCTTGTGTCAACTTTGCTAAGCGCTCGCGTTCCTTGACGGCCTTTTCACGTTTCTCTTCAGCCAACTTGGCCTTTTTTTGAATGGCTTGTTGTTCTTCTAACAAATTCTTTTTCTTTTTTTCGGAAGCGGCCAATTCCTGTTTGGCTTTCTTGGCTTTTTCATTGGCGCGTTTTACAGCCAATTCAGCTTGCTTCTTTTGTTTGGCAGTCTGTGCCTTGCTTTTCTTTAAGTTTTGCTCTGCTTGGGCTATTTTCTTTAATCTGCGATCTTGCTCTTTTTGTTCTTTGAGTTTGCGTTTTTCAATGTCGCCGATAAATTTTTGTACCAATGCTTCATCAACAACCGTTGTTTGAATGATTTCATTCTCCGCTTTCTGTACTTTGGCAATACGGGAGTCGGAATCGGAAGTTTTAGGTGCAGGTTTGATGCGTTCACCCGTTGCAACATTGAGCACCATGACAGCGATCAAACCAGTGTGCAGGGTTAGGGTTAAAAACAGCGCAATGGGATGTTTAAACAATAAACTAAAAAACGATTCGGGTTGAGCGCTATTGAAATAAGTCATGGACTGATATTTTGAGTCATAAGACCCACATTTTCAATTCGAGCTTGTTGCAGTACAACAAAAACATTGACCACATTACCATAGGCAGAATCTTGTGCCCCGCGGATGAAAACAGGTAATTTGGGATTGACACGCCTGACCGCACTAACAAAGGCCAACATCTCAGCCGTACTAATGGGTTGATCAGGTTCGTCTGCAAGGTTAATGTAATATAAACCAGATTTGTCTACTGTAATAACAATGGGTTCTTCATTCACGGTGCTAATCTGATTAGCCGGTGCTTTAGGCAGTTCAACTTCTACCCCTTGCTCAATCAATGGCGCTGTGATCATAAAAACCAGCAACAAAACCAAAGTAACATCAACGTAGGGAACAACGTTTATTTCGTTAAATGCACGTTTCTTTCTACTCAGGGTTCTCATTACTGCTCCGTTCTGGAATGCAATTGTTTTTCAAGCAAGGTTGTGAACTCTTCGATAAATAGTTCCAATCTTTGGTTGATCAAATCCAGACGTTCGTTTAAGCGGTTATAGAAAATGACAGCAGGGATGGCAACAAAAAGCCCCATTGCAGTAGCGATTAAGGCTTCTGAAATGCCAGGTGCAATCAAAGTCAGGGTCGCATGTTTTACTTGCCCCAGTTCATTAAATGAATTCATAATGCCCCAAACCGTCCCTAATAATCCTATATAGGGGGCAGATGAACCGATGGTGGCCAAAAGTCCCACTGACGCTTCCAAATGACTCATTGAATGCGTTAGCTGAATTTGCATCTTTTTGCGCACATGTTTGGCTAAAAGCTCAACGTGCGTCGAAAATTTTTCTCTGCGCACCAATTGACTGTATTCATCATAACCCTCGACAAAAATCCGTTCAAGCCCTATGTCAGAAACATCAGGTTTTTCAGAGATTGACTTATACAACTCCGATAGATTGTTCGATTGCCAAAATGCACTTTCAAAATCAATGGTCGCTTTTTGCATCTGTTTGACCTGTTTGTACTTGACGAAAGTGATCAGCCAGACAACAATAGAAGCACAGAATAAAAATAAAATGACCAATTGCACGAATAAACTGGCTTCTGCAATCAATGTAATAGCATTAAAATTTGACATAAGGAATTAATTGAAAATTCTACGAATATTTTCAGGCATCCGTTTAGGTTTAAAAGTTTTTCTGGTAATATATACCAACGTTATTTGAGCCTCTATTAGAAGCTGTTTATTATCCTTGTTAATAATTTTTTGGTCAAGGCAAACGGCTGATTTTCTTAATTCTTTGACCTGACTGCTCACCGTCAAGACTTCGTCCAATGTTGCCGGTTTCAAGTAGGCAATATTGGCTTCTCTCACGACGAATAAGCCACCAAATTCGGCCTCTAAAGTTGACTGATTGATGCCATGACTGCGTAACCATTCGGTTCGGCAACGTTCTAAAAAAGCAAGATATTCACTGTGATAGACCATCCCACCCGCATCGGTATTTTCCCAATAAATTCGAACATCCCACTCAAATGTCATAACATCTTTCCAGATGAAAGACCCAGATGGGTATAAGCGTGTTCCGTGGCCAATCGTCCGCGAGGCGTTCGCATGAGAAAGCCTTGTTGCACAAGAAATGGCTCTATCACATCTTCCAAAGTGCCCTTTTCTTCTCCCAAGGCTGTGGTTAATGTATCTAATCCCACAGGCCCACCATTAAATTTTTCAATCAAGGTTGTTAATAATTTAATGTCCATTTTATCAAGCCCACGTTGATCGACTTCTAATTCAATTAAAGCTTGAGCCGCAACCGATTCGGTGATGATGCCGTCCCCTAACACTTGAGCATAATCGCGCACCCTGCGCAATAAGCGATTGGCAACCCGTGGTGTACCTCTTGAGCGTATGGCAATTTCTAACACCCCTTTGGCTTCGCACTTCAACTCCAATATTTGGGCTGATCGTTTGACGATTTGCACCAGATCTTCGACCAAATAATACTCTAATCTTTGCACAATGCCAAAACGCGCTCGCAACGGTGAGGTCAGCAACCCTGCTCGTGTGGTAGCGCCAATCAATGTAAACGGCGCTAACTCAATATTAACCGATTGAGCCGCAGGACCTTCGCCAATCATAATATCCAATTTGTAATCTTCTAACGCAGGATAGAGCACCTCTTCCATAATGGGCGAAAGGCGATGGATTTCGTCTATGAATAACACATCCCCTTTATCTAATTTTGTCAGCAAAGCGGCTAAATCCCCTGCTTTTTCAATGACAGGTCCTGATGTAGCGTGCATTTTGGCGCCCATTTCATTGGCCACAATGTGCGAAAGTGTGGTTTTTCCAAGCCCTGGTGGACCAAATAGAAGCACGTGATCCAAAGCTTCTGAGCGTTTTTTGGCAGCCGTTAGAAAAACACGCATTTGTTCGCGCACTTTGGTCTGACCAATATACTCTTCTAAGGAATCAGGACGCAAACTTACAACAGACTCTAATGGGTCATGATAGGTGGGTGAGATGAATCGATTGTCTGACATGATCAATGCGATTTAAGAATGTGTCTAATTTTGTCAGCGACAGGCGCATGATTGATATCGCTTGGCAGTGTCTGCAACATTTTTTCTGCCTCAGATGATTTGTAGCCTAATTTTTCCAAGGCTTGAATGACTTGAAGGTTGTTGTTATTCACGGGCGATGTTGTTTGGGCAATGTTGTTGCCTAATTTGTCTTTTAACTCTAATAGCAGTCTTTCTGCTGTTTTCTTGCCAATCCCTGGAATGGAAACCAGTCTTTGGCTGTTTTTTTCTTGAACGATTTGGATCAATTCTTGGGCGGACAAACCCGACAAAATGGTCAAAGCAAGTTTTGCGCCCACGCCGTTTATCTTCAGTAGTGATAGAAACAAGGCGCGTTCTTCAGTATCCGCAAATCCATAAAGTAACAGCGCGTCTTCTCGAACTAAAGTATGTATGTGCAATACCATGCGCTCTCCCAAGCTTGGAATCATCGCATAAGTCACATAAGAGGTTTCAACGTCATAGCCGACGCCATTGACATTTAGAACAACGCTGGGTGGCGTTTTTGCAACAACAATGCCTTCTAACCATGCAATCATATCAGCGCCTACTTTTTAAATCTTGGGTGCCAAGGTGATAAGCCAAGCAAATGGCTGCAGATAAACCATCAGCGCTGTCTTCTTGAAGCTCTTGAGAGATTTTTAACAAGTTTTTTACCATGAATTGCATTTGATTTTTATCAGCATGTCCATAACCAACGACGGCTTTTTTGATTTCATTGGCTGAAAACTCGTGAACATTGAGTTGTCCTGTATGGGCCGCACAAATGGCTGCGCCCCTAGCTTGACCTAATTTTAAAGCCGAATCGGCATTGCGGTGCATAAAAACTTTCTCAATGGCCATTTTATTTGGTTCAAACTGGCGTATGACATCAGCCAATGTTTGAAAAATTTCTGCCAATCGTTCTGGTATCGCCTCGCTTTTCACGCGAATACAGCCCGCTTCAACAAATTTTAACGTTCTGTATTCAACATCAATAATGCCATACCCAGTGATTCGTGACCCTGGATCAATGCCAATGATACGGTACAAAACGAATATCCACCAATTTATTGAATTTCCATGTTGGTATAAACCATCTGAACATCATCCAAATCTTCTAATGTGTCAATCAGCTTAATCACTTTTTCAGCCTGTTCTTCATCCAGTGTGGACGGCACACTCGCTTTCCAGATCAGTTCAGCGTATTCAGGTTCATATCCTTGGGCAATGAGCGCTTCTTTGAGGCTTAAATAATTTTGAGGTTCGGTAATGATGTCAAATCCATCTTCGTCCAAATCGCTAATGTCACTCGCATCATGATCCAGCGCAAAATCTAAGATGGCTTCTTCGTTTGTCTTATCGCTAAAATGGATAATGCCCTGATGTTCAAAAAGATAGGCAACCGAACCTGCTGTGCCCAGATTACCGCCGTGTTTGCTGAAAGTGTGACGCACGTCAGAAACCGTTCGTTGCTTATTGTCGGTTAAGCAATCCACTAGTATGGCCACACCATCAATGCCATAGCCTTCGTAGCGTATTTCTTCATAATTGACGCCTTCTAATTGCCCCGTACCTCTGGCAATGGCCTTATCTATCGTATCCCTTTTCATATTATTTGATAGGGCTTTATCGATGGCCGTTCTTAATCGTGAATTGGCTGATAAATCTGCCCCGCCACTTTTGGCAGCAACGGTCAGCTCTCTAATCAACTTGGTAAAGATTTTGCCACGTTTGGCATCTTGATTGGCTTTGCGATGCTTAATGTTCGCCCATTTACTATGACCCGCCATGAATCCTCACTTGTAATTTAAGCATCTTAAGCATCACCGATTGCATGAATGGCCAGCCCTTGAGATTTAGAGAAGTCCAACATTCGTTTAATGGGTTGTAATGCCTTTTTTTGAATGGCTGGATCAATGGTGATTTCATTGCTTTGATCGCGCAAGCAATTTCTCAGTCCTTGCAAATCGTTTAAGGCCATCCAAGGACAACTGCCACAGGATGTACAAGTCGCGCCCTTCCCGCCTGTGGGTGCCAATAAAAATGTTTTTTGTGGTTGCGATTGACGCATTTTATAAAATATGCCTTCATCAGTTGCAACAATGAACTTTTGAGCCGATGATTTTGAAACCGTTTCGATCAACACCTTGGTTGAACCAATGACTTCAGCATGGTCCAAGACTTCAAAAGGGGATTCTGGATGGGCAATAACCACAGCATCTGGATGCAGCGCCATCAAGTGATTCAATTGTGTGGATTTGAATTCATCGTGCACCACACAATGCCCTTGCCAGCATAACATATCGGCGTTTGTTTGGGTTTGAATCCAATTGCCGAGATGTCGATCGGGTGCCCAAAGGATTTTCTCCCCTTGCTCATGCAAATGATTAACAATTTGTATGGCGTTGCCCGAAGTAACCACCCAATCAGCCTCGGCTTTAACCTCAGCACTGGTATTGGCATAGACGACAACGGTACGATCAGGATGATTGGCTTTAAACGCCCTAAACAGATCTATGGGGCAACCTAAATCTAATGAACAAGTCGCTTCCAATGAAGGCATCAACACCGTTTTAGCGGGGGTGAGTATTTTGGCAGTCTCTCCCATAAAGCGCACCCCACAAACCGCCAATGTTGTTGCTGGGTGATCGTTGCCAAAATAAGCCATATCAAGCGAGTCTGAAACCAACCCACCCGTGGCTTCTGCCAAAGCCTGTAATTGTTCATCGACGTAAAAATGGGCGACCAAAACGGCATCCCGCGCCTTGATCAATGCTTTGATTTCCGCTGTTAAAGCTTCCACGTTCTCCTGTGCTGGAGGTGCTATAGCCCGTGCTCGAAGACATTCTTCGTTGATGCGATCAAACAACGCTTTGGGGGCTTTAATATTTTGATTTATACGGTACATATAAATAAACTATGGATTGGGTTCAACGGAGCAATGTTTGACTGGATCTGCCATTTGATTGATTTGATGAGGTCTTAATTTTACCATTATTAAGGCGTTAGGTTGTCAATCTTTAGGTTTATTCCAGCGATGAGATGCCAGTTCAAGATAGGTGTTTTTAAGGCGCACATAATTGATTGAGCCATAGAGCAGTTGCTTTTTTTCATCTTCGGTTAATTCGCGGATGGCTTTTGCTGGCGAGCCCATGTACATCCAGCCAGATTTAAGAGTTTTTCTTTGAGGCACAAAAGATCCTGCCGCAAGAATCACATCGTCTTCAATCACCGTTTGATCTAATACAATGCTGCCAATGCCTATCAAAACCCGATTGTGTATGGTACAGCCATGGAGTACGGCTGAGTGTCCAATGGTGACATCATCGCCTATGGTCAAAGCATTACCCTCAGGGTTATATTGGCTAGCATGGGTGATGTGGAGGCAGGCATTGTCTTGGACATTGGTACGCTGACCAATTCTGATGCGGTGCATATCACCACGAATCGTCGCATTGGGCCAAACTGAACAATCTGCACCGATGTGTACATCGCCAATGACCACCGCGCGCTCATCAATGAACACATGCTCACCTATGGTTGGGCTTATGGATTGATAAGATCGCTTTGACATGAGATTAAAGCCAGGGTTTTTTACTTAGAAACAATTTTGAGACGCTCAGCTGTATTCAGTAATACTTTGTCTTTAGGAAAGGCTTTATTGGCTTTTTGCCATAGCTCGAAGGCTTGGTCTCTGTTATTGTTTTTCCATAGAACTTCGATCAGATGTGCCGCAACAACAGGATCAAATTCCAATTCAATCGATCGATTTAGGTATTCAATGGCTTCATCGAGCCGATTTAATCGATACAAGGTCCAGCCTAAGCTGTCCAAAATATAATATTTATAGGGTTCAAGCTCATAAGCAATTTTGAGTAACTCTAAGGCTTCTTCAGCGCGCTCTAATTTATTAGCGAGCACGTAACCAAGGTTGTTATAGGCTTCAGCATCTTCTGGATCTAAGCGAATAATCGTTCGCATATCTTGTTCAAATTGCTTGAAAAGATCTAGATTGTAATAATGCAAAGCGCGCTTATGATATGCATTGGCAGATGGATATTTCTCTATAAACTCATCCAATAACTCGAATGCTACGATTGTATTACCAGCATCAAACATGACCTGAGATAACAGAATGACTTGCGCTTCTGTTTGTTGAAGGTTCATTGATTGAATCGTTGTTAATACGTTTATGGCTTTTTGATATGCCCTTAGTGCTAAATAATTACGCCCCAATTCGTATTTTTTTTTAAAATCGTATGAAGCATCTTTAAGGACATTCAAATAATTGATGGCGACCTCATATTTTTTTTGTTTATAAAAGAACAAGGCCAAATGATAATTAGCCTCAGAGGCAAATTCTGGGTCTTTTTTGAGCGCTTGCAAATTATCTTCAATCCCTTGCCAATCCTCAAGATTGTATTGGGATTGCACTTTTAGCAATAAATATTCTGATGTTTCGGGCAGATGATACCTATCCATTAGATCCAAAGTTTTTTGGTACGCGCCCAGTGCAAATGTTATCTCAAGGTGTAAATATTTCAACTGCTCACTATCGGGATATTTTTCATCAGCCATGACCCACACCGCTTCTGCCCTATTCTGTTTGTCTCTTCTAATAAGTGCATGAATCCATAAGGCATACAAATCTAAATCCCCAGAGACGGTGGCTCGATTTTGCAAATAGGCTAAAACATCCGGATCATAACTGTGACCTTTAACGCCATAACCATCCGCATCTGCAAAAACAATTGCTAAGGCGGAAAAATCCATTTTTGCTTGAATGGTTTCCACAAAATTGCTTAAAAGCCATTCGTCTTTTAATTGCAATGCGAGTTTTAACAGTTGAACCACCTGGATGTGCGCCAATTCCAATTTGTCGGTTTTATAGCGCAATAATGCTCGTTTGAAGTTGATTGTCACCAAATCCATTCTACCGGCCATTGAAGCATAATTTATGGCATACAAATGTGCGTGTCTGGAGGCTGGGAATTCTTCAGCGATTTGGTCATAAACCTTCGCCGCATAAATATAATTTTTATTCCTCACCGCGACTTCTGCAGACAATATTTTGGTCACCATTTCGCCATCAAAAGGTCGATTTTCGCTATGCTCATTGATTTTGCCTGGTTCAGTATGCGCTGCAACGACGTTTTTATTAGACACGCCACCACAAGCACTTAGGGCGACGTGCATGAACCCAATTGCTAAAACCATTTGTAAGATTTTTTTACCCATGCGTACCTGAAATCAATTATTCAGTCATTATGCCATTATAGAAAAATTGATGACCACTTATCACACAATAATTCAATGAAAGCATCCTCGATAATAGACAACAAACCGCTTTAGACTGATACAAGTCACAGATTATAATGAACAACGGTTAGGATACTTTATCATTGTTTAAACCTCTGTCAAACGAATCAAATTCTACCACACCCCTATTTCTCTCAGGTTATGACGATGGAATACAGTAGAATACTGGCGACTGACATCTAAGACCTATTGATAATATCTGACATCACCTAAATTGAACCCATCATTACCGGCCAATACGGCTAACAATACTAAGCGCCCCCTTATAAAGTCAGAAGCGGACATGATTGCTTTTTTTGAGCAAATATTCAGCGCATCAAATCTAACGATGGATGCTACACAAGTCGATGCCGTCAGATATTTCTACCTTTTGTATGAGCGGATCTACGAGCATTACTTCTTTTCCCAACCCGAAAAAATGGGTTTGTATTTGTGGGGCGGCGTTGGGCGCGGTAAAACCATTATGATGGATGCTTTTTTTCAATTGGTTGAAAAACCCAAAGTACGATTGCATTATCACGAACTGCTCCAACAACTGCTCAATCAACTTAAGCAACATGAGAACAAAGACAATCCCATGCAAAGTGTCATCGATGAAATGGCGCAATCAGCCCAAGTTATTTTTTTTGATGATTTACACCTGCATGACATTGCTGACGGCACGCTTTGGCAAGGTGTATTCAACAATGCCCTTAAAAACAATCTCTTCTTGGTGATTACTTCAAATTATCATCCTGATACATTGTTGAATATTCCAGGCTATCAATTCAAAATCCGCCCCGTATTGGAATCCATGAAACAAAAGATGGACATCTTCCAATTAGACCACGGAGAAGATTACCGCTATAGACAATTAAATAGCGACAATGAAGCGTGTAGAAACCTGACAGAACAAGCACTGGCAACACTCTTTCAACAATTAGATTTGCCCAATGAAGCTGTTAAACTGAATGGTCAATTAACCATTCAGAAACGCCCCATCCACTTCTTAAAACAGTGGGATAGAGGATTATGGTTTGATTTTGAAGCCATTTGTGGCACCAACCGCTCGTATCGAGATTATCTCGACCTGTGCCTTGATTACGATTGTTTTTATATTTCCAATATAAGCGCTGATATTGTTGAGGAACGGATGTGGATTCAACGCTTCGTCTGGCTGATCGATGTGCTCTACGATAAAAATAAAACGCTGTACATTGCTTCTAACGAACCTTTGTTAGAGCTCTTAGAACAAGTGCCCAAATCTCTGGATTTACCACGTACCAAGAGCCGTCTCACTCAAATGTTATTTATCAAGTGAATTTGACTGTCATCCGTTGATCAAAGCAGCAAACTTATTACCACAAGCAAGCTGAGCGATCGTTAATCAAGCACAAAGCACTCTGTATTGGTGGTTTTGGCATAGTTCAGTCAATGCTTCAGCGGGTAGATTCCAGACCAACACCATCCCCCCAGATACACCGCGAGAGGCACCAGCGCCGCTGATTTTTGCAGCCCCCCCTTGTCGTTCAATAAGCTCAATAAATTGAGCCACAGGCTCTGGTACAACGCCCAATTGCACAAGGTGTTGGTGCAGTATTCTTATCAAGCGGTGAAAAGCCACAATATCTTGTGCTTTAAGCGCAACCAACAAACGGGTCATACAGGATTGGAATAGAGGCAGCAATCGATGCAGGTTTGCTTGAACATCAAGTATGCATTGTGCGGTTGAAACCATAGGCTTGCCCGTATGGACTACTTGAAATGGTGGAACAGGTAATCCTGCTGAAAATTGCATGACGCCATCTATTTGTTCAACCAATGTGGCTTGGTTAAACCAGCAAACCCAAGCATCCAGACCGCTGGAATGGCCATGCCTAATCGATTCGCTTTTGGCTATCAAACCATAACCTGAACTGGGTTGATTAAAATAGGACTCGCAAGCACGAATGATCGCGCAAGAAACTGCGGCAGAGGAGCCCATACCACATCCTTGAGGGATATCGCTTTCAATCTTAAGCTTAAAATTTGGTTGAACAACAGGCTCGACTTCATCGAGATAGGATTGCACAACGGTTGCTATAAAATCTTCTGCTGAGGGACAGATTTCAGCAACGGGCAGTTGCTTTGTTAGAAATTTTTGATGGTTTTTTTGAACGCGGCGACCGATTGAACTAAGTTCAGCAGAAGTTAGGTTTTTTTCTGCAATAACAATGCCCGCACCCACGTTATGTTCCATGGTGCAACAACATTGAAACTCAGTGTTCACAGCGAGAGCAGGCGCGCCTTCTAATACAACGTGCTCTCCGAAAATGATCAATTTTCCGTGTGCCAGACCTTTATGTTTCATGCCTTTGAGCCATTGATATGATTCTAATCCCTTAGGAAAATACTCGAATCAATAAGGCTGGGCTTGAGTGGTTAAAGTGCTGTGACATCTCTTCAAGCGCAGCCTTGATGTTTTCCTCCGCGACCACATTGGTCAGCAAAACAATGGTTGCCTCATGTTTGGAATGTTCAGGCTGTTCTTGGTGGACGACCTCGATGCTTACTGAGTGTTTGGCCATGGACTCGCTGATGGATTTGAGTACACCTGGCTCATCGGGCACTTTTAGTCGAACATAGTAGCTGCTTTGTATTTCAGAAATGTCTTTGTATTCAACCTGATTGGTGCCATTTAGGCTGAAATTAGCTGGCTGAACGCCTTGGTTTAAGCAACGCCCTATTTCGCAAAGATCAGCCACCACCGCTGATGCGGTAGGGAGCCTGCCAGCACCAGCACCGTAATACATGCTTTCACCCAATGCATTGCCTTCAACCCAAACGGCATTCATGACGCCATCGACACCCGATAATAATTTTGAATCAGCCACCAATGCTGGGTGCACGCGCATTTCAACCTGGCCCGAATTGATTTGTGCAATGCCCAGGTGTTTAATCTGATAGCCCATTTTATTGGCTTGAATGATGTCTTCAACGGTGATTTTTGTAATCCCTTCGGTGTAAACGTTTTTAAACTGTGGTGCGCTGCCTGTTGCCAAAGCGCATAAGATTGTTAATTTATGAGCCGCATCAATACCTTCAATGTCAAAGGTTGGGTCCGCTTCTGCATAGCCTAACTGTTGCGCATCTGCCAACACAGCTTGGAAATCGATTTTTTCATCGCGCATCCGAGACAGTATGTAGTTGCAGGTACCATTTATAATACCAGCAACCGTGGTGATTTGATTTGCATCCATTGCTTCACGAAGGACTTTGATAATCGGAATACCGCCCGCAACCGAGGCTTCGTATAGCAAAGAGACTTGCATGGAATCTGCCAATTCAAAAAGCGCTTGACCGTGCATGGCAATCAACTCTTTATTTGCCGTTATGACGGCTTTTTTCGCTTTCAATGCTTGGCTGACCGCTTGGTACGCTTCATCAACGCCGCCGATCAATTCAACAATAATGTCGATTTCAGGATGGTGGATAACAGAGGCAATATCATCGGTCAACACAGCTGGATCGATGGCGCAATCTCGTTTTTTAGCCAAATTTTTGACAGCAATGCCTTTAATGCAAAAATCAGACTGTGCTTTGATTGCAATGTAATTTGCATGGTCGCCTGATAAAATATCGATCACACCTGAGCCTACAGTGCCTAATCCAAGTAGCCCAACCCCTAATTTTATTTTTTCTTTCTTTTTACGCATTTTTAATTAAAATACCCTTATGCAATTTCACGAGCAACAAAGTCCCAATACAAACCTCATCACGCGCATTGAAGATCAAACCATTTGGCTCGGACAGACCAAAATTGATAAAAGCAGTTGGATCACTGCGAAAAATATCACCCTATGGCACGAGTCCGAAACTGCTGATCAGATCACCTTCGACTTTTTACAACCGCTGATCGACGATAAACCCGAGTTGATCATTATCGGTTTATCAAACCCCAACCCTTTTGCTCTAATCAAAGAACAAGACTTGATCGCTGTACAACGACAAGGGATTGGCATTGAAATCATGCAGCTACAATCTGCTTGTCACACCTATAATTTGTTGGTCAATGAAGGTCGTAAAACCATCTTAGCCGTGTTGTTGAAAGAAGATTAGAGGTAATTTTTAACAAATACTTCTGCAATTTGCACCGTATTCGTCGCTGCGCCTTTGCGCAAATTATCGCTAACCACCCACATATTCAAACCCAATGGATCTGCCAGGTCTTTGCGTATCCTGCCCACATAGACCAAGTCGTTGTCAATGCAATCATAGACAGTTGGATAATCATTTGGGTCGTCAAAGACAACCACACTTTCCATTTCACGCAGTAGAGACAAGGCTGATTCAAGGCTGATCTCATCCCGGGTTTTTACATAAATAGATTCACTGTGACCGGAATACACTGGGATTCTGACGGTTGTTGGATTCACTTCGATGCTGTCGTCTGAAAATATTTTTCGAGTTTCGTTTACCATTTTCATTTCTTCTTTGGTATAGCCGTTATCAGTGAAGACATCGACCTGAGGGATGGCATTAAATGCAATCGCTTTTGGATAGACGCTGTACTCCAAAGTTTCGTTGGCTTGCCATTGTTTGATCTGATTGCTTAATTCCTCAATGGCTTTGTTGCCAGAGCCAGACACGGCTTGGTAGGTTGAAACGTCAATGCGACGAATGCCAACGGCATCGTAAATGGGTTTTAAGGCCACCAACATTTGAATGGTTGAGCAATTGGGATTGGCAATGATGCCATGGTTGACATAGTCGGCAACCGCTTCAGGATTAACTTCTGGCACGACCAATGGAATGTTTTGGTGCATTCTAAAATGCGATGAATTATCCACAACCACACAACCGCTCTTCCAAGCTTTTGGCGCATAAATTTCTGAGACAGCACCACCACAGGAAAACAAAGCCACATCCGCTTTTGAAAAATCAAAAGTTGCCATATCTAAGACTTCAATTTCGGCCCCTTTAAAAGGCAGTGTGGAGCCCGCAGATTTTTCTGAGGCTAATAAATAAAGTGTTTCAATGGGAAACTGTCGCTCTTCCAAAACTTTTAGAAAAGTTCTCCCGACCGCACCGGTTGCACCAGCAACACAAACTCGAACGTTTTTCATGAATTGTATGACCTGTAGATTGAATGATTTACTTTATGGGGATTATTTACAAACTGTCAATGCATTGATTGATGTTTATTGTAGTGCACGGGCTAAGTCGTCGCTCTTTGAACATTCATGGTGATTATGAATCTTTTTTCTCGGAAGCAACCGATTTTTGTACCGTTGATGAAGGTTCTGCTATGTCGCGTCGAAACGCGCTCAATTCGACTAAAGAGTTCCATGGAACATATCGCACTTGGTTGAAAATTTGATCATAGTTGGTCAAACTCCATTTGACAAAATACTTAGGATCCAGGTGTTTTTGGACATAGATCACTTCATAGTGTAGATGAGGCCCAGTTGAGATGCCAGAATTCCCCGATTTGGCAATGGCTTGACCTTTCTTAACAACGGCGCCGTTTCGAACCAGATATGAACTCAGATGGGCATAAACTGTTTTAAATCCAGTCGCATGATTGAGCATCACCAATTTGCCATAGCCCCTCGAAACTGTGCCCGCGAATTCTACCACACCGTCCGCTGTAGCGTAAACCGGGGTGCCAATTTTTGCCCTAAAATCAATGCCCGTATGCCTATGTTTTTTATGGGTTTGAGGGTGTTTACGCCAACCATAATGGCTGGTGATTCTTTGATTGTCTTTCAATGGATAGCCATTTGGAATGGCGTTGAGCATCAACACCTTTTCTGTGGCCGTTTGTTCAGCAATCTGAACGCGTTGTTGCAGTGTGCTGTTGTCAGTGGATTCGCCTTCGATACCGATTAAATTTTCTATCCGATCTAATGCGGTGTCTAAGTAATCAACCTTGTTTTTTTCTTGGCGTAAAATTTCATACAAAATTTGTTGCTCACTCAAGGTACCTTGGAACAGATTTTCCTGTTTTTTTAACTTTAAAGCGTGGGCTTGTTCCTGGTTTTGGATAAAGGTTTCGTATTTTGCAATGGCTTCGCCGGTCTGTTCTTCTATATCTTGTATTTCCGAATGCAACCAAAATATCAAACCCACGCTGCCAATGACCAAAACCGTCAAGGACACAAAACCATATCTGAGAAATTTCCGAAATAATTTACTCAGGGTATAGTTTTTGGAACCCTTATCGTTGGTGAGCGTCAGGATTAATTTGTCTTTCATCGTCAATCAGATTGGTTCAACAAATTCTTTTGAACATAACTGCCCATGGCTTCTGTGCCAATAAGGTTGGTATTATGGGCGGCAATGTCTGGCGTTCTGTATCCGTCATCCAACACCTTTTTCACCGCTTGCTCGATCTTATCTGCCCAAACAGGTTCATTAAATGAATAACGTAACATCATGGCCAATGACAGAATGGTCGCCAAGGGATTGGCACTGTCCTGTCCTGCTATGTCAGGGGCAGAACCATGTACAGGCTCATACAAGCCAAACTGTTTGCTATTTAAAGAAGCCGAAGGCAGCATACCTATTGAACCAGTTAGCATGGCTGCAGCGTCGGAGAGTATGTCGCCAAACATATTGCCTGTAAGTATGACATCAAAAGCTTTGGGCGCGCGAATCAACTGCATGCAGGCATTGTCCACATACATGTGTGACAGGGCGACATCTGGGTAGTTTTTAGATTCTTCTGTGACGATTTCGCGCCAAAATTCTGTTGCTTCCAATACATTGGCTTTGTCAACAGAACAAATTTTCTTGTTGCGCTTCATCGCCAACTCAAAAGCCACGCGGGCAATTCGACGAATTTCAGATTCTTTATAAATGTAGGTGTTGAAACCACATTTTTCACCATCACGTACCTCAATACCACGAGGTTGTCCAAAATAAATCCCCCCCGTTAGCTCGCGGACGATGAGGATGTCTAAATCTTCAACAATCTCGGCTTTCAATGTGGACGCATCGGCCAATTGGGGATAAAGCAAAGCGGGTCTTAGGTTGGCAAACAGTTCAAAATGTTTGCGCAGTCCGAGCAAACCTTTTTCAGGTCGATTGGCAATGGGCAACGATTCCCATTTAGGTCCGCCCACTGCGCCTAATAACAGCGCATCAGACTTGTCTGCTTGATCGATGGTTTGTTGCGGTAAGGGTGACCCCAGTTTATCAATGGCTGATCCACCGATCAAACCGTAGTCAAACTCAATCGATACGTTCATCTGTTGCAGAGCGCTCAAAATTTTAACCGCTTGCTCAACGATCTCCTGTCCTATGCCATCACCGGGCAGTAATAATATTTTCATGCGCTCATCCTATCAATTCGTTTGTTCTGCTCATCTGTTTTTTTGTTTCATCCAAGCGTCGCGTGCCACCTTAGCCTCATTCATAAATTCAAATAAGGCAACAGCATCCTCATTGTCAATGTTTGCCTGTAAGAGCTTAAGTCGCTCTATATATTCACTCAAAGCCTTGTTTATGGGTTCTTTATTGGCGAGCGCAATGTCACGCCACATGGCGGGACTGCTTGAAGCGGTGCGCGAAAAATCGCCAAAGCCTCCGGCTGCGAGGTCAAAACACTCCGTTTTATACTCAGAATGAATAATAAAATCAACCATGGCAAAGGCAAGCATGTGCGGCATATGGCTGACTTGAGCCAATATTTTATCGTGGTCATTGATGTCGATGTGTTGGATCAAAGCGCCGCAGTCTTGCCATATTTGTACAGTGGTTTCATAAGCAGCAGCGGAATGATTGGTGTGTGGACACAGAACCACAGTTGCATCGTTAAATAAGGTGGCAACGGCTGAACCCACGCCAATTTGTTCTTTGCCAGCAATGGGGTGGGCAAAAATAAAATTTGACGGAATTTGACCAAATACCGAAATAAGGTCTTGTTCAACCGATTTTTTGGTGCTACCCACGTCCATGACAACCCAGTCATCTTGCCAAATGGGTTTTAAAGATAGCAAAATGGCTTTGAATGCCCCGACAGGTGTGGCTAAAACAATGATTTGACAATCACCAGCGACTTGTTCGAGATGATCACTGCCCTCATCGATGGCGCCCTTTTGTATGGCTTTTTCGAGCGTTGTTGGACGACCATAACCTTTTACTTTATAGCGTTTGGTTGCTTTTAACGCCAAACCCAATGACCCTCCAATCAATCCAACTCCAAGTATGGCGACGTTTTGCATATCAGTGGCTTACAACAGCGATTTTAAGGTGCTGACAAAACTTTGATTTTCTTGTTCTGTCCCAATGGAGACGCGCAAGTGTTCAGGCAGTCCATAAGCTTCAAGCCCTCGAACAATGATCCCTCTTTTGAGCAATTGTTGCTCAAGTTCAAAGGCGTTTTCACCAAAATATATTGTTAGAAAATTGGCTTGTGAAGGCATCCAATTCAGCTTCAAGTTTTTGAGGGCGTCTTCGAGATTGCGCTTGCACTGATGATGCTTACTCATGCATGATTGTATCCAAGCTTGATCAGCAAGGGCAATTTCGGCACATTCCAAAGCCAAGGCGTTGACATTAAAAGGATGACGAATGCGGTTGAGCAGATCGGTTATAGCCGTAGAAGCCAAAGCATAGCCCACACGTAATCCAGCCAAAGCATAAGCTTTTGAAAAGGTTCGAGAAATGATTAAATTTGGGAATTGGTCCAACCAAGGCACGCTGTCGTAAGCACGAGCTTGTTCAATATACTCGGAATAGGCCTCGTCCAAAACCACAAAGGTGGTTTTGGGGACTTGCTCGAGAAAACTGAATAAATCGTTCTGATCGATGAATGAACCCGTGGGGTTGTTTGGGTTGGCTATGAATATCACCCCAGTCTGTTCATTGATGGCATTCAGACTGGCCTTTAAATCAAAACCATAATTTTTTGAATCGATGACTTGCAAAGGCGCATTGACACTTTTGGCTGCGATGAAATAGACCACAAAGGCAAATTGTGAGAATAATGCACTTCTGCCCGTTTGTAAAAACACCCGAGCCACCATATCAAGTATGTCATTGGAGCCATTGCCCAAAGTGATTTGATTGGTTTGAATGCCATGATGGCTGGCCAAAGCTTGTTTTAACTTAAAACCATTGCCATCGGGGTAACGCAATACTTTTTCGGGCAAATCATTTAAGGCTTCGTTGAGCAAAGGCGTGGGACCAAAGGCATTCTCATTTGATGCTAGTTTGATCACGTTTTGTACGCCGTATAAGCGAACGACTTCTTCTATGGGTTTGCCTGGCTCATAAGGACTCAGAGACTGAATGCCTTTGTGCGTATGCGAGGAGATCATGCGTCCTGACTTTGCGGGAAAGAACCCAACACACGCAACCAATTCGTATGTTTGAGCAAGGTTTTTAAGACATCTTTTAATGGGGGTTCATCATGGTGCCCCTCGACTTCAATATAAAAAATATAGTCCCACAAGGTTTTGTGAGAAGGCCTCGATTGGATAAGACTTAAGCTTAGTTGAGCTTCACTAAAGGTCGCCAGAATTTTGTGTAAAGCCCCTGTTTCATTCTTGATCGCTAAGGCCAATAAGGTTTTGTCTTTGCCACTGGGTCGGGTTTTGTTCTTACTGATCACAATAAAGCGCGTCTGATTGTCAAAACTGTTTTGTGTGTTCGATTTAAGGATTTCCAAGCCATAAATTTGGGCCGCCGTTTTGGACGCGATGGCAGCATAGCCAATCCCATTGTCTTTGGCCATTTGAGCGGCTTGCGCGTTCGAGGCCACAGGCACCAACTGGTCTGCTTTGAAACAGCTTAACCAATTGTGGCATTGTTTAAAGCTTTGCTGATGGGCATATATTTTCTCAATGTTTTTAAACGTTGTCCCTGCACCAGCAATCAAATTATGTTGCACCAAAAGTTTTATTTCCAAACAAGCGGAAAGTTCTGTGTCGGCAATCAATCCGTCAATGGACTCGCTGACCACACCGCCAAAAGAGTTTTCAAGCGGTATAACCCCGTATTGAGAATGCCCTTGACAAACATCGTTGAAAACGGCTTGAGTGCTTGGTTGTGATGAAAAAACGGCCGCATGACCAAAATGACCAAGTGCTGCCTCATGACTGAAGGTGCCTTCAGGGCCTAAATAGGAAATGGTTTGCACCTGCTCTTGTGCCAAGCAAGCAGACATTATTTCACGAAAAATACTTTGGACTGAGGCGTCTGAAAAAGTCGGATAAACCGTTTCTTTGAGTTTTAATAGACGGCGCATGATTTGCGCTTCTCTTTCAGGCCTAAAGAAAGTTGTTGTTTGTTTTTGCGGCGTCTGCGCCTTTAAATTGCCGATTTTACGCGCCAACTGAGCCCTTTCGAGCAAGGTTTTTAACAGGGCATCGTCCGCCTTATCTATGGCACTGCGTAGGCGATTCAATTCATCCATGGAATTTACACTTGGCTCAACAACAAATTCTTGCTGACCGTATGCCTTCTATTTGTTTGAGTTGAGCCACGATGTCTTCTTCAACTGTGCCCCCGACTTCTATCAGAGTATGGGCGACGGCATCGCGTGATTTATTCAACATGTCTTTGATGTTTAAGTCATTTTTTGCCAAGACCCCACTGATTTTTTCAATCATGCCCGTAGAATTATCATTGGTAATCGATAAACGGGTACCTGTGGATTCGCCCATGGTGGTTTCGGGGTAGTTGACGGAATTGATGATGTTACCATTTCTGATAAAATCGTTCACTTGATTGATCACCATAATGGCACAATTTTCTTCCGCTTCAGTGGTCGAGGCACCCAAATGTGGTAAGCTGATCACTTTGGGATGATTGAGCAACTCAACGTTTGGAAAATCTGTGATATACGTCGCCACCTTGCCATTAACAAAACCTTTTAACATGGCAGAATCATCGACAATTCCTTGTCTTGAAAAATTCAGCACCACTGTATTGTCCCGCATTGAATTAAGGTTGTTGACGTTGAGCATGTGCTCAGTGGCAGGCAATAATGGCACGTGCATTGAAACCACATCCGCTTTGAGTAACAGATCATCCAAATTCAAAGCGCGTTCAATATCGGCTTCCAATTTCCAAGCGTTTTTAATGGTCACTTTGGGGTCAAATCCAATCACGTGCATGCCCAGAGAAGACGCCACATTGGCCACTTCAACGCCCACGGCGCCCAAACCAACAACGCCTAACACTCTGCTACTGAGTTCATATCCTGAGAATTGTTTTTTACCCGCTTCAACGGCTTTGTTCAATGCATCACCAGATAAATCCAAATTGTTGGTGTAGTCGATGGCGTGATGGATGTTGCGCGCAGCGAGTAACATGCCTGCCACCACCAACTCTTTGACCGCATTGGCATTAGCGCCAGGCGCATTAAAGACTGGAATGCCCCATTTTGTCATGCGATCAAGCGGGATGTTATTGACCCCAGCCCCAGCACGCGCCACGGCTTTGAGATTGGCATTGATGGGAAAATCATGCATTGAAGCGGACCGAACGAGCACGATGTCTGGCTCAGACTCATCTTTAGAGAGTTTAAAACGGGCGCGATTGAATTGTTCAAGTCCCTTGTTAGAGATGTTATTCAATAACAAAACTTTGTACGTCAAATCGGTCATTGTTTGCGTTCAAACTCCGTCATAAATGCAATCAAAGCATCGATACCAGCCATAGGCATCGCATTATAAATACTGGCACGCATGCCACCAATCACGCGATGGCCTCTTAAATTTGTCAAACCGTTTGCTTCGGCTTGCGTTAGAAATTGTTCGTCTAAGCTGTCATCAGCCAAGGTAAACGGCACATTCATCCATGAACGCGAGGCCGTTTCAACTGGATTGTTATAGAAACTGGATGAATCAATGTAGGCATATAATTTCTCAGATTTGGCTTGGTTAATTTGTTCCATGGCTTTAACGCCACCTTTGCCTTTCAACCATTTTAAACACAAATACGCCAAGTACCAAGTGTAAGTGATGGGGGTATTCAAGCACGACTGATTTTCCAATTGGCTTTTCCAATCAAAGACCATTGGCACGCCGGCATCTCGGTCGCCCAACAAATCTTTTTGAACAATAACAACGGTCAAACCCGCGGCGCCTAAATTCTTCTGAGAACCAGCATAAACAACGCCATATTTTGACACATCGAGGGGACGCGATAAAATAGAGGAGGTGAAGTCACCGACCAAAGGCACGCCGTTGGTGTCAGGAATGTCATGAAACTCTACGCCGACAATGGTTTCATTCGGTGTGAAATGCACATAACTTGCATTTTTGTTTAAATTTAATTCGGACTGTTTGGGGATTCTAAAAATTTCTGAGGTGTCGGCAGGGATAGACACATCCATGAATCGTTTTGCTTCATGCATGGCCTTATCGCCCCACTGACCCGTCAAAATATAGTCAGCCTGTGGGCCCAAATGCCTCAAATTCATTGGGATGGCAGTAAATTGACAACAGGCGCCGCCAGGTAAAAAAAGCACATGATAATCATCGGGAATACTCAGCAATTCGCGAAGCAGCGCTTCGCTTTGGAGCACCACATTATTGAAGGACTCACCACGATGACTGACTTCCATAGCGGACATGCCAGTACCACACCAATCAAGCATTTCTTGTTGTGCTTGTTGTAAAACCTCCAAAGGCAACATTGAAGGACCGGGACTAAAATTAAATGCTCTTTTCATATATACTCCATTTGCTTAAAAATTGTTAGCCATTGTGTTCATTTAGACAGAATTTGTTCACAAAATGGCATCCTTGGTCAAAATCATAAGCCATGATTTTATAACACCTGTATCGAAAGCGGGCAAAGTTTATGAATCTAAGTTTCTGTTTATGCTTCGGGCTCTGTTTGATTTGAGTCATCTGATGTTGATTCTGATGTTGAATTTTGGTCCGCCGCATTGTCTTCTTCAAGCCCTTCAGTCTCATCTAAAGGCGATTCATCCGCTTCTTCGTCCTCATCTTTTTCAATTCGGGCCACACTCACCAATGATTCATTTTTGTTTAAGCGAATCAAGCGAACGCCTTGTGTATTTCGGCTCGTGGAGGAGACTTGATTAATAGCGATGCGCACCATGGTTCCGCCATCAGAAATCAGCATCACTTCATCCTCATCTGACACCATAATGGCCGCAGACACCAAACCGTTTCGTTCACTGGTCTTAATTGATATGACCCCTTTTCCGCCTCGGCCCTTAATCGGATATTGTTCAATTTCTGTTCGTTTGCCATAACCCAATTCAGTTGCAGTCAGCACTTGAGCACCACTTTCGCCTGTCATCATGGCAATGATGGCATCGTCATTGTCTGACATGCGCATGCCGATCACGCCTTTGGCTGTCCGTCCCACCGTTCGTATGCTGGTCTCTTTAAAATGCACAGATTTACCATGGCGCGAAAATAACAGAATGCTTTGATTACCATCGGTCAACATCGCACCAATCATCCGATCATCTTCGTTTAAACCCAAAGCAATGATGCCATTAACCCGAGGTCTGGAATAGCTGGTTAAGCGCGTTTTTTTAACAATGCCCTTGCGTGTGACCATGAGTATGTACTGATCTTCATGGTATTCTTGTATGGGCAATATGGCGGTGATCTCTTCATTCTCTTGCAAAGATAATAAATTGACGATGGGCTTGCCCCGTGCTTGGCGTGACGCAATGGGAATTTCATAAACTTTTTTCCAATACACCTTGCCCGTCGAAGAAAAGCACAGCAAAGTATCGTGCGAGTTTGCCACAAACATGCGATTAACCATGTCTTCTTGTTTGGTGGCGGCGGCCATTCGGCCTTTGCCTCCGCGTCCTTGGGTTTGATATTCGGTCAAAGGTTGGGTTTTAACATAACCCATGTACGACATGGTAACCACGCGTTGTTCTCTTGGAATTAAGTCCTCTATGCCTAAGTTTTGGAAATCCGCTGTGATGCGCGTCAAGCGTGGACTATTGTAACGCCCTTTGATGTCCTCCAATTCGGCTCGAATGACTTTTAATAATTTGTGCGAATTCCTTAAAATCTCCAACAATTCAGCAATGGAAGACAACAATACTTGGAATTCATCATGAATTTTGTCTTGTTCCAAACCCGTTAAGCGATGCAGTCTGAGATCTAAGATGGCTTGGGCTTGTAACTCACTCAATTGATAAACGCCTTTGTCAGTTAAGCCCACATTCTTGGGCAGATTCTGAGGCCGACTTTGCTCGAAACCCTCAGCACTGATCATTTGTTTTACAATTTCAGCCGGCCAAGCCTTGGCCAATAACATGCTTTTGGCTTCTGTAGGTGAGGCTGAAGATCGGATGATTGAGATCATGTCATCAATGTTGGCCAAAGCAATGGCTAAGCCTTCTAATATGTGTGTTCTTGAGCGCGCCTTCGCCAATTCAAATAATGACCGTCGCGTAACGACTTCACCACGATGCGCCAAAAAGGCTTCTAAAATCTGTTTTAAATTGAGCAAACACGGTTTGCCGTCTGACAAGGCGACCATGTTGAAGCTGAATGTGCTTTGAATTGCCGTCATTTTATACAACTGATTCAAAACGATTTCAGGCACATCTCCACGTTTTAATTCAATGACAATGCGCATGCCTTGTTTGTCCGATTCGTCTCTTAAGGCACTGATGGATTCGATTTTCTTTTCCTTAACCAGCTCAGCAATGCGCTCAATCAAACGCGCTTTATTTGTGGCGTATGGCAATTCAGTAATGATGATCGCTTTGCGATCACTGCTCACCTCTTCAAAATGCGATTTTGCACGCAAATGAAGGCGTCCTCGCCCTGTGTGATAAGCTTCTCTTACCCCTGCAACGCCGTTGATTTCACCCGCTGTGGGAAAATCTGGGCCAGGCACGTGGGTGATCAATTCATCAATACTGATGTCTGGATTGTGCGACAACGCCAAAGTGGCATCAATGATCTCGCCCAAATTATGCGGTGGAATATTGGTTGCCATGCCTACGGCAATGCCGCTGGAACCGTTGATTAGTAAATTGGGGACACGGGTCGGTAAGACAAGCGGTTCTGATTCTGACTCGTCGTAGTTGGGCATGAAGTCAACGGTATTTTTGTCAATGTCTGCTAACATTTCATGTGAAATACGCGCCATGCGGATTTCTGTATAACGCATGGCAGCCGCTGCATCGCCATCGACTGAACCAAAATTGCCCTGCCCATCTATGAGCACATTGCGCATAGAAAAGGTTTGTGCCATACGTACAATGGCATCATAAACGGCCGTATCGCCATGAGGGTGATACTTACCAATGACATCACCGACAATTCTTGCCGATTTTTTGTGCGCGCCATTGTAACCATTGCCTAACTCATTCATGGCAAACAACACACGGCGGTGGACGGGCTTTAGACCATCACGAACATCGGGCAAAGCGCGCCCAACGATCACACTCATGGCATAGTCGAGATAGGAGGTTTTCATCTCATCTTCTAAGGAAGTAAGATGGATATTGTCAGAGATAATTGTTGGGTCTGTCATAAGCTGAATTTGGCGGCAAAATTGAAAAAGAAATTATACCTTAAAATGGTGTTTTAAACTGCTCAAACCGTGCATAAGCGGTGCGGTTTTTCACCCATACCGTGTTGGAAAAACGCATCATTTGCAAGATCGGGAGAGCCCGTGAATTTTTGAGGATTTCTGGTGCAAAAAAGCCTCACTCAGGCGGTAAAAACACCAGGCACGAAAGGCATTAGAAAAGGTTTATGGTTTACGAGCGATGAAGCGTAAGCGCACATAATCCGCCGTCCAGCCTTGTTCAGCAGAATATCGTTTGGCCTTTAGTTGATCTGTGACTTGTTGGTAGAACGAAAGCTTTTGCGACGCGCTTAAGGATTGAGTGATCGCTGATGTGAATACTTTCAACCATTCGGTCATACCAGAATCCAAGGGTGTCATACGTTCAATCAATTCAATTTTTTCCACCATAAACCCCCCATCTTTCAATGCTTGACTGTATAAGTTAACTGATGGAAAAAACCACGGATTATTGAATGACCCATATTCAGGATTGACTGAAAATACATGATCTATGGCTTGAACCAGGCTGGCAATGTTACCATCACCGCCCATCTCTGCGACAAAGCGCCCTTCTGGTTTGAGGGCTTTATAGACATTTGCAATGACTGCTTGATATGATTTCATCCAATGCAGTGCCGCATTTGAGAATACTGCATCAAAACGCGCCTCAAATGACAGGTTGGTCGCATCCATCACTTGTGATTCTAATCCTTTAGCCTGAGTGCTTGCAACCATGCTGTGGCTAGAATCAACCCCCAAAACCTGAGCGCCAGACTGCGCTATTTTTAAAGTTAAGCTGCCATCACCGCAGCCTATATCTAAAATGGATTCATTGGCAGTGGGTGCCAACCACGTGTATATAGCTGAACCTAATTCGGCAACAAAGGCGGTCTTATCAGAATATTTTTTGGCGTGCCAATGATCATCTCTATCAGATTGAGACATAGCGTTTATAACGTGATTAAATGAGGATGGTGCCACGCATATAGAGCACAGCTTGACCAGCAATTTTAATGCGATCACCGTGGAGCGCACATTGAACAATGCCCCCGCGTTTTGACACTTGCTTTGCAACAAAGGTATTTTTGTTCAACACATCTGCCCAGTACGGCACCAATTTTGTAAATGCTGAACCAGTGACTGGGTCTTCGTCAATGCCAAAATTGGGCACAAAAAAACGATTAACAAAATCAAAACTTTCTGAAGGCGCTGTAATGATCACCCCTCGTGCATCAATGCCCCGTAGTTTTAAAACATCTACCTCAGCTTTGATGACGTGTGCCTCGTGTTCAAAGACGACCAAATAATCCTCAGACTTTAAACAGGCAATGGGCTCTACGCTAAAAGCGGTTCTTATTGCTTCAGGCATTTCGCACGGTTGACACGGTTGTGCGGGGAAATCCAATTCCAACCAATCCTGCTGGCGTTCTACCGTCAACAGACCACTTTTGCTGTGGAAGCGAATCATCGCGTGCGGAAAATTTGAATGTTCAAACAAAACAAAAGCACTGGCTAAGGTTGCATGGCCACATAAATCGATTTCTCGAGTGGGGGTAAACCAACGCAAATCAAAATCGGTGCCATTATCATGCGCAACGAAGAATGCCGTTTCAGCCAAATTATTTTCAGAGGCAATGGCCTGCATGGTTGAATCCGGCAACCAGGCTTCTAATGGACAAATCGCTGCGGGATTGCCCGCAAACAATTGGTGAGTAAAAGCATCCACTTGATACAGTGTTAAAGACATGATGTGTTAGAAATTAATGGTGTTTTATAAACCCAAGTCACTCAAACCTGGATGATCATCTGGGCGTATGCCTGGCGTCCAAAAGAACTTTCGATCCGCTTCAGCGATGCGTAAGTCATTGATACTGGCATGGCGTCGTCTCATATAACCTTGCTCATCAAATTCCCAATTTTCATTGCCATACGACCTATACCACTGACCTTGATCATCGTGCCATTCATAGGCAAATCGCGCGGCAATTCGATTGCCTTCAAAAGCCCATAACTCTTTGATCAAACGATAAGACAATTCTTTTGCCCATTTTCGTTGCAGAAAAGCCACGATTTCATCACGCCCTCGTAGAAATTCGGAGCGGTTGCGCCACACACTATCGGGCGTATAAGCCATGGAGACTTTTAAGGGGTCTTTTCCGTTCCAAGCGTTTTCTGCCAAGCGGGTTTTTTGCGTGGCCGTTTCAAAATCAAAAGGCGGTACTGGCGGGCGAGGTTGTTCAGAATGGGTCATGAGGCGTCTCCTTGTTTAGGCTAAGAAATGATTGATTGCCACCTAAGATTTCCATTTTAGACCACAGAATCGACACTGGTGTAATTCTTTTCTCAATGGGAAAATCACCCCACAAATGCCTAAGGTCATAGCCACCAGCAATAGTAGATGATTGGGAAAATGACTGTCAAAATCCTTACTTTGACATTGTGGGCACTGATTGTCTTCTATGGTCGGTTGTTCGACTTTAAGCGCCGTTTCATAAGCGCCGTCTTTGAGGGTTTGCAATATCCCTTGAGCACGCACGACATCGGTCTCAGCCACTTGGACTTGGACCCCACCAACGGCATTGGAGAAAGACCAATCGGCCCACACCACGTGTTCATTCGCCAATTGCACAGTAATGCCTTCTGATTCTAATAATCCTTTGGTGATGTGCGCCTCCCACGGACTAGTGTGGGAGGTAATTGTTATGTAATTTGTCATAATCTGTATTATAACACCAGCAAAAACGCGTTTTGAGTGCGCATCTGCTGTTAAATTTTTACGCACCGAAATAGCCTGATGGGCTCTGCCTCAATACAATGACGATAAGGCCTGTTATTTTCTGCGGTTTTGTAGTTTTTCTTTGTGTTTGATGATTTGTGTATCAAGTTTTGTGATCATATGATCAATGGCCACATACATGTCCAAATCCGATGAATGCGCAAATAAATCATTACCTGAAACGTGGACCTTGCCCTCTGCTATTTGGCTGTCTTTTTCAATTTTGAGTATGACGTGGGCATTGGTGACGTGATCAAAATGTTTTTCAATTTTTTTGATTTTTTGTTGTACATGGGTTTTAAGCGCTGGTGAGACATCCATATGTTGTCCAGTAATATTTAATTGCATATTAAGCTCCTTTTATGTGCCTGTCATTCTGATAAAAACGGCGAATTGTAAAGATAAAGACCAATCTATAAGAACGCTACGCAGTTTTTACCCTAGGGGTTTATTATAGAGACAGAAAGGTGATCTGCTTATGTTTTTATGTGGTTATTTTTTGTTGAGCGCGAAAACAAGCGACAAAACTCAGCCATAGTGCTTGATTGCTACAACCCAACTTCTTCGTACTGAATCATCTCTTGCTCATGCGTGGCTTCGGTCAGCCAATGTTGCATTTGCGGTGAATTTATAAGTGTCTGCATATATTGTTTTGCACCGGTTTGCACGCCATAGGTGGCAAAGCGCATAACAATGGGTGCATACATGCAGTCAACCACTGAAAATTTGCCAAATAACCAATCGCCTTCGGCTTTGTTCTCGGCGCGGCATTGAGTCCAAATGGCATCAATGCGATCTATATCGGCTTTGAGCTCAGGCGTGATTTCAACCGAACGGTTTTTCGCTCGGCAGTTCATAGGCATCGCTTGACGCAAGGCGGTAAATCCTGAATGCATTTCAGCGGCAAAAGCCCGTGCTTGAGCACGTTTTGCCATAGCCTCAGGCCAACCCTTGCCGTCTAAATAACGTTCAGAAACATACTCACAAATGGCTAAAGAATCCCAAACAGTTAAATCCCCATCAATCAAAACAGGAACTTGTCTGGTCGGGCCGTATTGGTCAATTTGTGACTCAAAATCATCGGTGTCTAAAGCCAATGGGATTTCGGTAAATGCCAATCCATAATGGCTTAACATCAGCCATGCTCGCAACGACCAAGACGAATAATTCTTATTGCCAATAACCAGTTGTAGTGCCATATAAATCTGCTTTATGCTTTGCTCAGCGCTTGTTCAACATCGGCAATAATGTCGTCAATGTGCTCAATACCTACAGATATACGCACCAAGTCTTCAGAAACCCCCGAAAGACTCAATTCTTCTGGGTTGAGTTGACGATGGGTGGTTGATGCAGGATGGCAAGCCAAAGATTTGGCATCGCCGATATTGACCAATCGTAAAATCATTTCCAATGCATCAATGAATTTGCCACCTGATTCGCTGCCACCTTTAAGACCAAAGCTTAAAATGCCTGATGCCTTACCCTTGGTTATTTTGTGACACAAGTCATGGTACTTATCGTTGGACAGCCCAGCGTATTTAACCCAGGCAACTTTGGGATGTTTTTGCAAATAAGCCGATAATTTTTCAGCATTCTCACAATGACGATCGATGCGCAACCCCAGTGTTTCCAAGCCTTGCAAAATCTGAAAAGCGTTAAATGGCGAAATCGCAGCCCCTGTATTGCGTAGTGGCACGACACGACAGCGTCCAATATAAGCGGCAGGTCCCAATGCTTCGGTATAAATCACACCATGATAGGAAGGGTCAGGTTCATTGAGCATGGGGAAACGCTTTTTGTGCTTGACCCAATCAAATTGACCAGAATCAACGATGATGCCACCGATTGAAGTGCCATGCCCACCCATATACTTGGTCAATGAATGAATGACGATGCTGGCGCCCAACTCAAAAGGACGGCATAAATACGGCGTTGCAACGGTATTATCGACAATCAATGGAATGCCGTGATCGTCGGCTATCTTGCCCAATTGAACCAAATCAACCACATTCCCCGCTGGGTTACCGATGGATTCACAGAAAATCAATTTTGTATTGGCATCGATGGCATTGGCAAATCCTTCAAAATCATCGGCATCAATCATGCGCGCTTCAATGCCGAGTTTGGGCAATGTATGAGCGAATAGATTGTAAGTGCCGCCGTATAACTGGCTGGTGCTGATGATGTTATCACCTGCTTCACAAATACATTGAACCGCATAAGTGATGGCTGACATGCCTGAGGCAACGGCCAAACTGGCAATGCCACCTTCCATCTCAGCCACGCGTTGTTCAAGCACAGCCGCTGTGGGATTCATAATACGAGTGTAGATATTGCCTTCAACTTTTAAGTCAAACAAATCAGCGCCGTGCTGAGTGTTATCAAAAGTGTAGGAAGTCGTCTGATAAATGGGTACAGCTGCCGCTTTGGTTGTTGCTTCTGACTCATAACCGTGATGTAGTGCAATGGATTCAAGTTTCATAGTTAGACCCTCTGTTCTATAGATTAGATAAAATTACTTGGCTTTCATCATCGCCACGGTGGTATCGACCATGCGACACGAATAGCCCCATTCGTTGTCATAATAAGCATTCACATTGACCAATGTGTCATTGACTTTGGTCAATGAAGGGTCAAATATGCAGCTTACTGGGTTGTGATTAAAATCGGTTGACACTAAGGGCGCATCAACCACACTGATGACGTGATCGTCGGCGGCCGCTTGCATCATCGCATTGACTTCAGCAACGGTGGTTGAACGACCTGCATCAAAAGTTAGATTGACCAATGAGACATTGATCGTGGGCACCCGAATGGAGAAGCCATCCAATTTACCCACCAATTGAGGCAAGACCAAGCCTAGGCCAACGGTTGCGCCAGTTTTGGTTGGGATCATCGAATTGACCGCTGAACGAGCGCGACGCAAATCGTTGTGATACACATCAATGAGGACTTGGTCGTTGGTGAAAGCATGAATGGTCATCATGTTGCCGCGTTCAATGCCTACGCCTTCGTCCATAACTTTGGCCAAGGGGGCCAAGCAATTTGTTGTACAAGAAGCGTTTGAAACGATTTTATCTGTTGCGGATAACAAGCCCTCATTCACGCCATAGACAATGGTTTTTTCAACATCAGTTGCGGGCGCAGAGATCAATACTTTTTTGGCGCCGGCTTGAATGTGCGGCAGACAGGCTGGGCCTTTGGTGAACGCCCCAGTGCATTCGTGGACCACATCCACACCCAATTCACCCCAAGGTAGATTAGCGGGATTGCGATCAGAATACACTTTTATTCGATCGCCATTGATCATCAAATCATCACCATCAACAGCCACCTTAGCGAAAAATTTTCCATGCGTTGAATCGTACTGCGTTAAATGGGCGTTTACATCCAAACTGCCCATGGCATTGATGGCAACGACTTGAATGTCATTTTGCTCCATTTCATAAATGGCTCTCAAAGTATTACGACCGATGCGGCCGTATCCATTAATGGCTACTTTTATTGTCACGTGTATATACTCCTTTCAAAAATAATAACAAATAAATAATGAAGATGAATGCTTAGCTGAGTGGCGGTTTAGATTATCTTGCGCGCGATCATGCAGGGTTTAATTATAGTTAAAAATCCTTCTTTATTCCGCTGTTTTACCTGTGCCCTGTGCGCAATCGTTAAATCACAACTTAGCTTTGATCTGATCAACCAAATGTTGTGCGGTCAGTCCATAATGCTCATAAAGCGCTTCAATTGAGCCTGAGGCGCCAAATTGATCGATGCCGACGGTCACTTGCGGTCTTTCTGCCAATGCTCGCCAAGATAGGGTTGAGCCTGCTTCAATCGAGGCCAACACACAATAATCACCGAGCACATCGGCTCGTTCAGAGGCACTCAATTGGCTAAAACGTGATAAACACGGGGTTGAAATAACGCGACAGCCAAAGCCCTGTGCTTCTAAGGTTTGTTGTGCTGCGACTGCAATGGCAACTTCCGAGCCTGTGGCCATGATGCTCACTTGTAAATCTTTGGATTCTAAAACCAAAGGATAAGCGCCCTGCTTTGACTTGTTTTCACTGCAATGGGTTTGGCGCAGCAAAGGCAAGCCTTGTCGAGATAAAGCAATAACAGTCGGCTGGTTATTTTCTAAAGCCAACTGCCAACACTCAGCGGTCTCAACCGTATCACAAGGACGAAGCACCATCAAATTTGGAATGGCGCGCAATGCATTGATGGTTTCAACGGGCTGATGGGTGGGGCCGTCTTCGCCCAATCCAATTGAGTCGTGGGTCATGATATAAATCACCTTGATGCCCATCAAAGCGGCCAATCGAATCGATGGGCGACAATAATCGGTAAACACCAAAAATGTCCCACCGTAAGGAATCAAACCGCCGTGCAAAGCGATGCCGTTCATGGCCCCCGCCATACCGTGTTCGCGAATGCCGTAATAAACATAGCGTCCTTGGCGATTGTCGGCATTGAAAATGGCTTGATCACTACCCTTGGTCAGATTAGAACCCGTCAAATCAGCCGATCCGCCGAGTAATTCTGGCACAGCTTCTAGGATATCGTTTAGCACAATTTGCGCCGATTGACGTGTGGCAAACGCTTTGTCATTTTGACTGTACTGCTGTTTCAGCGTTTCAAACATTTGGTCTAAATTATTAGGCAATGCGCCTTGCATACGGCGCTGAAATTCTATTTTATCTGGGTGTTGCGCCAAGCGCGATTGCCAGTTTTGATACGGTGCTTTTGAAGCTTCAGCGGATGCTTCCCAAGTCTGCTTGATTTTCGCTGGAATGACGAACGGCGCATGGTGCCAGTTCAATTGTTCACGCACCAAAGCGACTTCTGCTTCGCCAAGTACAGCGCCATGGGATTTTTCACTGCCTTGTTTGTTGGGTGAGCCTTTGCCAATAATGGTTTTGCAAGATACCAGCACAGGCTTATCGCTGGATTTGCGCGCTTCAGCTATGGCCTGCTCAATGTCGGCAAAATCATGACCGTCGCAGCTCAGCGTGTGCCACCCAGCCGCTTGGAAGCGTTTGAGCTGATCTTCTGAGCTCGACATGCTCACCTTACCATCGATGGTGATGCCGTTGTCATCCCATAAAACAATCAACTTGTTCAGTTTTAAATGCCCCGCCAAAGCGGCGGCCTCGTAGCTGATGCCTTCCATTAAGCAACCATCGCCGGCAATCACATAGGTGTAGTGATCAACCAGGTCTTTGCCAAATTTGGCTTGCAAATGCATTTCAGCCAGCGCCATACCCACCCCATTGGAAAAGCCCTGTCCCAAAGGACCGGTTGTCGTCTCAATACCTTGACCGTGACCATATTCTGGATGACCCGCGGTACGTGCATGCAAAGTGCGGAATTTTTTTAATTCTTCAATGGGAAAATCTTCGTAGCCAGTCAAATGCAATAAGGAATAAAGGAGCATTGACCCGTGCCCTGCAGATAGAACAAAACGGTCTCTGTCAGCCCAAGCTGGATCACTGGGGCAATGCTTTAGAAACTTTGTGTAGAGCACGGTGGCGACATCGGCCATGCCCATAGGCATGCCTGGATGCCCGCAATTGGCTTGTTGTACCGCATCCATTGATAAGGCGCGAATGCTGTTGGCTAAAGGTTGAAGAGACATGTATCTATTCCTATGGGTTTATCTGCTGATGTTAAGTTAGTGGTTTAAGACGAGACTTTCATCAATGCACTCTGTCATCACTGCGTCGTCAAATGCCCTGTTTTTAATGAAAACAGAATGCATTTAAAGGGGCGCTTATTATCGGTCAAAATGCGTGGTAATTTTGGGGATTTTTAACCCACTTCAGTCATCAGCGATGTCGTTCAACGGGGAATCACCGAGTTATTCAGCCGAATGCGCATTCAGCGCATTGTGCTCAAGCCAATTGCGCCGAGAGAATGCGGTATTTACTTTTGAATTCCGTGCGATCCACATAACAACCGCGCAAATGTCTGGCGCCCGTTTGCGGATCAAATTCGGCCCGACCGTGCAGTACGCGCCGATTATCAAAAACCACCATTTGATGGCTGTCCAACTTGAATTCAATGAGGAAACGCGGATCATTTAACAATCGAATCAGGGCGCGGTAGGCCAGGTAAAAATCTTGAACAATGTCTGGTGCAAGATTGAATGTATCGGCTATGTGTGCATTAAAAATGATTTCATTGACCTCACCATCAACGACTGAAATGATCGGTTGCATGGCTCGAATGTCACAGGTGTCGTCATGAAACCTGAATGGGATTTTATGCGTACTCAACAGTTCAAAATAATAGGGATTGTCTTGTTTGAGTTGCCGTGTTGCCGAAAAACCGTCTACAAAAACCGATTCGCCTCCTTGGGATTCATTATTCAAACAATGCAAAAACTGATAACCAGGCGGTATTTCTTGATTGGGCAAGTCGGTGTGCAGCGGCAAACGTTCTGCCGTATAAGCTTGATTGATTGGGTTGGGTTTGGAGCGCACATTAAAAATGATGCCGAAATTGGTGCGTCTTAAATGGCCAAGCCGCTCTGCTACCTGCTCCATGGCATTGTCTTCATCAGACATATTATTCACCAAGCTCAATCCATAACGAGCCATAATGCCTAACCATTCATACAAGGCTTTGTCATCCTTAATCAAATCCTGATATTGCGCTGTCGGTACAGTAATACTGCTGTCCCATAGTTGAGGCTCAGGCATCATTAAAAATGCATCAAATGAATCGGTGTAGTGGTGCTGCTCTAACCACGTTAAATCATAGACAGAGCGATGGTCGTGTTCGGACCAAACAATCTCTAATTGGTCATCGTTAAAAGTGCATTCGAACGGTCTTATGTTGTCGCTGACGCTCAGCAAATCGAAGGTGCGTTCCTTGGTGATGGGATGAAAAGCCGTTGAACAATTATCACGCAACCACAAGTAGTTATATTCCAACGCTTTGCCATCAACGCAGTTTAAAATTAAACTGGTTTCATTTAACTGAATATTTTTAATTTTCATACCGATATAATGACCCGCTTATTAGCAATTAATCATGCGGCAATAATACCATGACAACAACGAAAAACAGCAATAAATTTTACCTAAATGGTGACTGGGTAATACCCCATGGCAAAACACAATTGGCCGTCATCAATCCAGCCACAGAACAGTGCATAGATCATATCACTTTGGGCGATGAAACCGATGTCAATCTTGCCGTTGAAGCGGCCAATCAAGCATTTGAATCCTATGCCAACTATTCGGTGGAACAACGCGTGCAATTATTGCAAGCAATCTTAGCTGGACTCAAAGCACGAAGCCAGGAACTGGCACAAGCCATGACCTTAGAAATGGGCGCACCGTGTACTTTCTCTATAGAGCAACAAGTGGCGTCTGGCATTGAACATTGTGAAGTCATGATCGACTGTCTCCAATCTTTTGAATTTTCCGAACAACGCCAAAATGGATTGGTTCGTCTTGAACCGATCGGGGTTTGTGGATTGATCACCCCTTGGAACTGGCCACTCAACCAAATTGCCTGCAAGGTGTTTCCTGCGCTTGCCGCAGGTTGCACCATGGTTTTAAAACCCAGCGAAATCGCACCTTTGAGCGCCATTTGCTTTGCTGAAATATTACACCAAGCCAAGGTGCCAGCGGGTGTGTTTAACTTGGTCCATGGCACAGGCGAAGTTGTTGGCAATGCTTTATCAAGCCATCCAGATGTTCAGATGATGTCTATCACCGGTTCGACCCGTGCAGGCATTGCGGTTGCCAAAGCCAGTGCTGATACGGTAAAACGTGTGCATCAAGAACTCGGCGGCAACTGCCCCAATCTCATCCTAAGCGATGCCCCTTTAGAAAAAGCAGTCACCGATGGACTGCTCAGTGTGTTCTCAAACAGCGGACAAACTTGTGACTCACCGCAACGCATGCTTGTACCTGAAGATCAGTTAGAACAAGCCATAGACATTGCACAACGTGTGGCTGCTAGCATCCGCATTGGCTCGGTGGACGACCCCACCACTGAATTGGGGCCATTGGTCAGCCAACAACATTGGCAAAAAGTTCAATCACTGATTCAACTGGCATTAGATGAAGGCGCAACGGCGGTCACTGGCGGGCTGGGTACGCCTGAGCACTGTCCTGTGGGTTATTATTGCAAACCCACCGTCATTGCGAACATTTCTGAACATGCGACCATTACCCAACAAGAAATATTTGGTCCTGTGGTGCTGTTGATTGGGTATAAAGATGAAGCCCACGGCATTGCCATGGCCAATGATACCGTCTATGGCTTAGGCGCCCACATTCAATCGAGCAATCTGGCAAAAGCACAAACCATAGCGACAAAATTACGCGCAGGCACAGTTCAGATCAATTACCCCGAATACAATCTACGCGTGCCTTTTGGCGGTTTTAAACAGTCTGGTAATGGTCGAGAGTACGCTGATTTTGGATTGCACGACTACTTGGAATACAAATCCATCATCAGCTAAGCATTTATTGTTTGACGTAGTTGGCATCGTCGTATTGAAAAATCCAACGATCTTGACCATCACGAGCGATCATTATGGTTGCCGTGGTTTCTCTTTGATGTCTATACAAATGCTCAGACACAGGGATTAAGGCAAAGGTTCTGCCATTCTGGTTATAGAACAACTTTTTACCACGCGAAAACAACTCAATGCGCTCATTGCTCGGCCTAAACCGATAGGTTGCTGAAACATAAGTGCCTGATAGGGCTTGAATGGTGTTCTTATCTAAGGTCAGCTTATAAGGCGGTGGCGGTTGGCTTCTTGGCACCCCCTCAATCAAATAATCCTCCAACACCTGGCGCACGGCATTGAGCTTGTCCTTACGAAACACATTGATGACCACATAAAAACCGCGTTGACTTTCTGGCGAAAAGCCTAAAAATGACAAATAACCATCGCCATCGCCCCCATGGCCATACAACAGTCGCCCTTTGTTATAAAAAGGATACAAACCCAGACCATAACCATAAGCCATACCATTACGTGCCGATAAAGTCGTTCTGGGTTGCGTTAAATCCGCCATCAACGCTTTGGGCAATACGCGTTTGCCATTGACCCTGCCCTCACTTACGAGCAACTCCAACAAAGCCGCCATATCGCTTAAACGTACATTCAACGCCCCAAAACTTTTAAACGACATTTGCCAATAGGGAATCACACTTTGACCATCGCTGTCATAACCGGTGGCCAGCCCCTTTAACACCACATCACTCGCCAATAAATCAGCCGATTGCATGCCAATAGGCTGCAATACCTGTTGTTTTAAAAACTGGTGAAATGGGGTTTTTGTTGCTTGTTCAATCGCATGTTCAACAAAGCCATAACCTGCATTGGAATAAGAATGGAATAGCCCGGGTTCCCATAAAACCTTGCGATGCGGAATGCCATTTTTCAATGCTTGCTCTAATGAATAAGGTGCATTGTCAAACATCTCTTGTGACGACAAATCGGTCAAACCGGCACTGTGTTCAAGCAACATCCTCAGCGTTATCGCTGTTTTATAAGGATTGTCCCAATGGTTAGGTGAAAGGTATTTTGCTAAGGGATCGTTTAATGACAAAGTCGTTTGCTGCTCCGCCACCTTGGCCGCCAATCCCGTCATGAGTTTTGTTATAGAACCAATCCGAAAATAATGGTCTGACGTCAATGCCGTTTGATTGGCTATCTTTGCCAAGCCTAATGTGCCGCTGTCGATTATTTTCTCTGGCTGGGATGAATCCAAAAGCACAAAGCCCAGACCAGGGATATCCAAGCGTTTATGTATGGCCGATAATCGTTGAACCACTTGGTTATGGGATAGGGAACGCTTGCTGTTCATCGGTCCATCTGCTGCCTGTGCGACTGAGCCAGCTAAGGTGAAAATCGCGCCCATACAGAGGCAGATAATCAAATAGCTTCTTAATAAGTAAGGGCAAAGTTTCATTGAGCAAATGACTGGTGAAGCGATTTAAACGTTGACTATTGATGGTCGAAACGTCTATCAACACAAAACGACCAAAGAGACTGGTTCATACGCTCAAATCTGTTACTCTGAGCCCATAAAAATTACGCTCTTTGATATAAAACAGTCTCACCTCGCCTGCCGTCTGCCAACAACACTTCTTCAAAATCCTCAATAACCGCTCGTTTGGTCATGGGCAACTCACAAAGCTTCTTTTGCCAAGCATCTATAAGGGGCAAACCTTCGTATAATCCGACGTTGAAATGTTTCTCAAAGAATTGCTGACGCCAAAATATGGTGGCAAAAGCAATGTCTGGCATACTGATTTTTTCACCACCAAAGTACGGACCTTTGACAAAATCACTGGCAAACGTCAATCGCCCTTTCAAATAATCAAGGTTAGATTGATAGGTGTGCTTGGTTTTTGCCATTGAAAGGCCATATTGCGCAGACAATAAATCTGAGGCAAACTCATTCCACGCCCGTTGCGCCGCTTTTTCCAAAGGGTCCGTTGCATAAAGCGGCAAACTCAACTCATCAGACAACCAATCTGCAATGATCTGCGATTCAAATAAAACCGTTTTGCCTGACTCGGTTTCAACCACCAACAAAGGCACCTTGCCCAAAGGCGATATATCCTTGAACCATTGAGGCGGATCAGATAACTGGATAAATTCGATGTCATAAGGTTGCTCAGCCAACTCTAATACCATCGCGGCACGCTGAACAAATGGGCACAAATTAAAACTAATGAGGGTCAATTTCATAAATACTCCGTGTATGTCATTGCTGTTGTATTAGCGATTATCATACCACGAATAACCTCAAGGGTTGTTTGTTCCTTCCCCAAAAATAATGCGTGGAAATGGTGAATCTAGAATGCATGCATACGATAAATTTGGAGGACAGATCACCAATGCCTGTAAGAACATTTACAGGCAACCTATTCAATAAAGAATGGTGTTTAGCTAGTAATTTAAATTAATAATGTAGATGCTTTATTTAGGGGATATTACTTATTTTCCAACTGATTAATGCCCTTTCAGCAGCAGCTTTGGTTAACCATACAATTTCACTTATACGCTTTATATTTTCACTTTTTGTTGCTTCTTCAAAACACACCTCACAACAGACTTGCTGTAAGTTTTTATATTTTAATGGCCTATCAGAAAATAAATTCCTTGCCCTATGAAAATTGTATTTGCCAATATTTATTCCAATTAATGCCGAATAAAAATCTTTTGGGTAGCTTAGATTTAATCTAGTATTAATATGCTCCTTTATAATATCTGTTTCAATAATTTTATTTGTTGAATGCATCAATTTCATTATCAAGCCCATAATTTCAGAAACATTAACGTTTTCAAAAGCTTTTTCGGGAGTTGTGTACATTGTTCTATCAATATGGACAACCTTTTCTTCTTTTATCAATTCCTGTAAATAATAATGTGCATGCTGCATGCTTTTACTTCGTATTACTTCAGCAATCTCATATATTGTCATTGCTCCTTTTGCACGGCTTAGCGCTTGAACAATAACTTTCCTCTGAGTTACCCGTTCACAATTTTCAAATATGCTGACATGGTCAACACCTGAACGACCATTAAAAATCACACCAACTGCACCACCGTACTCTTTAACAATATGTCTTAATGTAAAGTATTCAATTTCTGGACGCTCATTCTTTGTTTGTTGGAAAAAGTCATGTAAATTAATAGCGGTAATTTTATTCAACTCAAAATATTCTAAAAGATGCAATAAAATTGAATCTAAATCAAATTCATTAATATCAAGAAATTTTTTATGTCTATAGTGTCCATGACTACACAAATAAATATATTCAGAATCATTAAACCCATGAGTCGATCGTTCAGCATTTATATGTTTTGCAATTCCTAGCTTATTAGCAATTTTTGCTATATCTTTCCAGGGCAATCCTTCGGGGTGAGAAACAAGCACATGCGCAATAGCTTCTTTCTGTCTTAAATTTTGAGGGACTATGCCATCATGTTCAGATTTAATCACACCCAATTTAATCATTTTATTTACCGTCATTTCAGCTAGAGCACTGGTGTATCCAAAATATGAAGTTAATTCTACAAGGACGGCATGTTTAGGCACAGGGGAAGGGGTTACACAAAAATAGGGATCTAGAATTCTTTTGTTTTTTAAAGGACTATTTGTTAAGGGAATAGAGCCTTCATTGATACTGCCCTTTTTTTTATGGCAACATAGTTCTAAAAAATTTAAAAATGTTTTTTCTGATTCAAAGCATTTATATAAATGGGGTAAACATTGTGTTAAGTCGTCATTTAAACTTCCTTGTAAATTTGCCCATAACACTTCAGGATGGATTCTAATAGATAGCAACAATTTTTCATTATTTTGTTGTTCAAGTTGTCGTACTCTTTCCCTAGTACATCCGTATTCTTTAGCAATTCCTTCCAATGTCTTAGTCTTATGATTATATCCCCATCGTGATAATGCAATATATTGTTGTAAATCACTTAAAGACCATAAGTATTTTTCGATATCATCAAGTAAATATTTTTCAATGACACTCATTGAATAAAATTTAATTTCACTAGAAACCAAAAGCTCTGAATCGAAGATCGAAAGGTTGGAATGATTACCTGCTATATTTATTAATTCAGATGTAATTCTTGCTTGCAAAGAAATCAGCGAATTTGAATAGGATTTTCCAATGCCTTTTGTTCTATTTAAATCATTCTCTTCTAATTCAATAATATCTTTTGCCGATATTGCACCAAAAAAGCGTTCTAATTTTTCAAGTGATTTTATTTCGCTGTCACTTAAAGATTGATAATTTAAATGAAGATTTGAAAGAGCTGATGGAATAATACAAAACCTTGGATGGATTTCAAATTTATTCTCTTTCAGTGACGTCAATGAATAATCCATTCTTTCGGTCAATTCTCTTTGTAATTGAGCCAATAGGTGCACATATTTTTTCCCAACAGCTGGTAATGAATTAAAATATTTTAAGTCTAAATCTAATATCCCACCAACATTCTCAGGTATTTTGTTAGTACGCGAACTATTAAAATTGCAGATTCGTTTAAATAACTTTTTATATTTTGATGGCAATTTAGAAAAAGGAATTGCCCGGAAATCATCAAAAACATTAGTCATTGTTAATTCTCTCACGATACAGCTTGAGCTGGTTTATGAAAAAAAACTCCGATTGGAATAAATCTTTGATTTGTTGCCGTTCTTTCGTTGATAACTGTTTTAAATCCGATGGAATTAATATGAGTTTAGCATATTTATTTTTCATTTCTGTTTCACCATTTATATCTCTTTTGGGCTCAATGTTTTTTTTAGATATTTCTGAACTAGTGTGGAACGAATTAGTGTTGTATTCATCAGGAGACTCTCGTAAATTGTCCACTTCTTGTTCTGTATAAAGCAATAAGTTGTTCTCTTTGGATGCAGAACTAATTGCTTGTGAAGAAGGCTGAATCGAATTGCGTAGCCAAAAGTTATTTAAATATTTTTGACATCTTTTTTTAAACTCGACAGGCACAGACATTTGAGGAAAGGTTGCTTGTATATAGCCCCAATATGAATCAAAATGCGTTGCTATTTGATCACGAGTGATATCCTTTAATTGCTCATGAACATTTTCAAAATTTGGGATTTTTTTATGCAAATTATAATATTTTTCTAATTTTTCAATAGCTTGTGATCTTGATTTGAGTCTATATTCTAAATCCTTAATGAGCTTTAAAACTTCAGCAGCAGATTGGTTGTAGATCACTTCAAGCGACGTATCAGAATACTTAGAGTGCTTATTATGCGGCGGTTTTTCCCAATTTTTATTATCTATGGGCGTATTTTCGATAATTTTCTTTAATTGCTGCACTTCATTTAAACGATCAAATGACCCAACAAAATCTAACACATTAACATATTCCTTATTTGATGTTTTCCTCAGCCCTCTTCCTAATTGTTGCAGCCAGACAGTACGCGACCCTGTATATCTCATAAAAACAAGTAAATTCGTTTCGGGGATATCGATGCCTTCATTAAATAAGTCGCAAACCAAAATATATCGAAATCCAGATTCTCTAAAATCCCTAATATTCTGGCGTCGTTGTTGATCTGACATTTTCGAATGAACATATGTTGCGCTCCCCGACGGGAAAAACTGGATAAGATGATTGATATGAGAAATTCTCCGACAGAATATAATTCCTTTAGGATTCGCTATTTTCTTGTCTTGAATGGTTTGTTCTATGATCCTAACAACTTCTTCATCTTTCTTATGTAAAAACAAATGATTGTCCAAATCACTTATACTCAATCCCTGCTTAAGCTGGTCTATTTTTCGTTGATCGAGATCATCTAATAACACCAGGTATTTTGGAAAGGCCAATTTATTGTGTCGCAATGCCCATGCTAAATCATATTTGCCAATATGGCCATCGGTTCCTCCAAAAAAGGCTAAGACATCTTTGATATCTTCACGGAAAGGAGTTGCAGTTAAACCGATTAAATATTTCGGATTAAAGTGTTTTACAACAGTTGAATAGGTCCTTGCTGGAACATGATGCGCTTCATCTACAATAACGATATCAAATTCATTTTTACTTAAATCGTTTATTTTTATATGAAGGGTATCAAAACTACCGAAAACAAAATCAGTATTTTCTGGATTTGAACCATCAAAACAAGCAGAAAAGGAATGGTTACCAATCCCAAAAACATTTTTAAATGCCGTGACCGATTGCAATAATATTTCTATTTGATGTGCTAAAAATAATACGCGCTGTTTAGAACGATTCTGTAAAACACGTTTGACTAAATGCGCAACCGTATAAGTTTTTCCAAGCCCAGTTGCCATTTCAATCAACATTTTTTGTTTGCCCGAATTTATTATTCCAAAACATTCTTGAATTACTGACTCTTGATAAACTCTGGGTTTAATTTCACGTCCAATTTCTGAACGTTTTTCGACCCACAAATTTTGAAGTGCATCCCGATCGACCAATTCTACGCCCAATCGTAAGGCTCTGATTTTTACCTCCGAAGTGAAGTAAGAGTTCGTTACCAAAATCATATGGGCAACTCTGGCTAATTTTGCCCCTGTAACTAATTGATTCAGAGCTTTAACGTCAACTGACACTCCCCTTTGTCGTTGTTTGACTTCAATGGCAAAAGTTCTTTTATTTTTATAGGCAAAAATATCAACGCCCCCATCCCCATGTGAAAACTCTTTACCAACTTGGGTAATGGTTGCATCCGTCCAACCAGCCGCAACAAAAACGTCTCGAACAAATATTTCAAAGTCACTTGATGACAGCTTGTCAATTGACTTGAAGTCTATCACTTTTAATTCCTAATCCTTTGGATATATTATTCATTCTTATGTTTCTTGTAGAATTTTAAGATGTTTATTCTGTTTTTAGATGTGCAAGATATTCATTGTAACAGACGAGTTTTGTTTTCTTTCACTCAAGCAGGATACAGGCAACATAGACTTTGGTTATAACCAAAGGTGTTTATAATAGGACACATTGAAGCACCTAATCATTGAACAAAACCCCTTATGCCATTCCATCGATTACACTTTCTTAGTCTTATGCTCAGTGTCGGCTTAATGTCAACAATGCCCGCTCAAGCAGAATCTTTATTGCTTCATAATGCGCGAATTTATCTGTCCCAACCCAATCAATTTGCTTCAGCCGTTTTTATTGATGAAGGCAAAATTGTGGCGCTTGGCAGTGATAAAGCCTTGCAAAAATTTCAAACCCAGGCCGATAAGATCATCGATTTGCAAGGCAAATTGGTATTACCAGGGTTTCATGATGTCCATACCCACATTCTTGAAGCCAATGCACCAATGAGTGGCACCTGCATCGTTCAATTTGATGCCACTCCGCGCGACTCATTGGCACACTTAAAAGCTTGCTCATCCAAACAAATTGGCACCGATTGGGTGTTAGGCTGGGGCTGGGACATGGGAACCTTTGTCTCGTCGGGGCAAAACCCTCGAGTGGTACTCGATGAAGCCATCCCAAACCGCCCTGCTGCCATCATGGAGCAAACCTCACACGCCGTCTGGGCCAACTCAAAAGCACTACAACTATTAGGCATTGATCGGCATTCGCCCCACCCTGTCGGCGGCATCATCGCTAAAACCAAAGATGGCACACCCAATGGATTGCTGATTGATAATGCTGGCGAACTGGCTTTTGAATTGGCTTTAAAGCCGAATAAAGGTTTGGATGAACTCCACTATCAAGGCCTGCTAAATGGTTTGGATCAATTGGCTGAAAATGGCATCACAGCATTTGTGGATGCACGCGCATACTGGACCCGAAATCATCACATCCTCTATGACCGTGCCAATGCTGAAAACTTGATTGATGCCCACGCCATTCTAAGTCTTTGGGCTTACCCACAAATGGACGATGATAAACAACTCAAGCGTTTGAAACAACTCTATCGCTATGACCCAAATGCCTTAGTCAACCGCAATCAAATCAAGCTTTATGTGGATGGCATTACCCACAATACCACCGCCATTCCCTCGCACCCCTACAAGGTGGAATCGCATTTTGAAACGCCCATGGGGCTAAATTACTTCACTGAACAGCGTTTGACGAGGTATTTGATTGAATTAGAACGCACAGGCTATGATTTTCATATTCATGCCATTGGTTCAGGCGGTGTCCATCAAGCCCTAAATGCTATTGAGAAGGCGCGTGCGGCAAACCCAACACTGAATCCACGCCACCGCATCACCCATGTTGAGCACGTTGAACGTAAGGACATCAAACGTTTTGCTGAACTGGGTGTGATTGCCGACTTCCAGTTTGCAGGCGCATTTACTGAACCAGAAATATTCAATGAATTCAGCCACCATTATCTGGGTGACAACGACCAAATTCTACCCTTGCCTGCACGTATATTATTAGACGCCTCAGCAACCATCACCTTAAGCAGTGATTTTGATGTCAGCCCCTTAAATCTTTTTATTGGCATTCATCGCATCGTTAATCGCAGCGAAAGGTCACTCAGCCTGACCGAAGCCATTGATGCTTACACCATAAACGCCGCGTATTTGATGCGCCAAGAAAATCGTGTTGGTTCAATTGCTGTAGGCAAACAAGCCGATATGATTGTCTTAAGTCAGGATATATTTACAATACCAAAACATAAGATTAACCAAACCAAAGTCTTAATGACCTTTTTTGCTGGGAAACAAATCTACTGATGGTATAGCACGCCCTAAGTATAATGAATAACGCGCACACAACGTTAGACAATCACCTCATATAAACGCAAGATAACTTACCTTTCGTTTACATTTCACAAGGAACACCATGAATACAATGAAACCAACCATTGACCCATATCTATTTGAAAAACAGTTTGGTGCATTCAAGAAATTCGTTGAAGAACAATCCAAAGTTTCTTTTGTGTCTTTTGCATCCAACCCATACACAGAAGATGAAGAAGGTTACAAATCTGAAATCTATAGAGAGGCTAGGAGTAAACTGGTTTTTCAGGATTGGAAAGAATCAGACATTGGCAGGGGCGATATTATTGCATCAACCATCGAATCAATAGAAATTCAAAAAAATAATTTAATCCTGTGGCAAAGCCGCCGTGGGGATGACAATCGCCCTCATCAAGCATTATACAAAGCAAGACAAGATCCTGAAAAAATAAAAGCAGTAGAACAACGCCTTTTCAATCTTTTCCACGAGACAGATGTTGAAGCATCATTTGGCGGTTTGATTGAATTATTTGGGCAGAAATACACAATTATTGCTTATTTGTTATTCCTGAAAGATCGTTCTAAATATTTACCCATTGCCACAACATATTTCGATAATTCATTTGAATTATTGGGCTCAAACTTCAAAACAACAAAGCAATGCTCCTGGGAAAACTATACCCAATATCTCGATTTAATCAGTCAGCTTAAAACAATGCTATCTGAGGCTTTATCAACTGAGGCGTCATCATTTGAAGTTTCAATGTTAGATGCTCACTCATTTGCTTGGATGCTCTCGTCTCAAATGAAGGAAGAAAATTTAGCAGATGTAAAGGAATATTTGAGCCTAACTGACACAGAGCGCGAGACAATAGTAAAAGCTCGTAAAGGTCAAGGGCCATTCAGAGAGCGCCTTATCAAATATTGGGCATCGTGTGCCGTTACTGGATGCCAAAAGCACACTCTACTGATAGCGTCACATATTAAACCTTGGGCAAAGTCGGATAACACAGCAGAGCGTTTGGATCTTTATAATGGCTTGTTACTGTCACCAAACTTAGATGCCTGTTTTGATTCAGGCTTTATAAGTTTTGATGATTCGGGCAAGATTTTACTATCAAATGAATTGACTGAAAAAGACATACATGATTTGGGCATAAACAAGGACATGAAATTGTCCCATATCGACCCTAAACACCATAAATACCTTGCCTATCATCGAAAAAACATATTCAAAAAGAGCTTATAATCACCCTTACTGACAGCAAAAAACTGTCACTTGTTCCTGACTAAGTCTTGTGCAGTCAGTTCCGCAAACAGTACTGTTGAAACCAGGAAGGAATTTTATAAAATAGGAAAATTACAATGTTGAATTTAAAAGGCACACCATATCTATTGGAGGCTGAGGCTGAAGAAGGAATAATAGCACAAATCAAAGCATTAGAAGAAAGAGTTGAGATGCTGAGAAATTCAGGCAAACTCACGCAAGAAACGCTTATTGATTATTATGGTGAAAAAAAATTTGAGCAAGTGGCTGAATCTAATGCAATAGAGGGTAGCACGCTTTCTGTTGGAGAAACAGAATTGGCCGTTCTGAAGGGAACGACAACCACGGGTCATGATCCCGCCTATGTTAAGGATGCGATTTCATTAGAAAAGGCCTTAGCTAGATTAGCTGATATGGCAAAAAACAAGGAACAAGCCACCGATTTCAATCAACTGCATGAACTACACGAGCTGATCATGGGAGACAGGCCAGGTGGTGGTATTTTCCGAAGGGAACCTGTCAGAATTAAGGGCGCGGAACATCACCCCCCCGAAACTTGGAATGAAGTAATCTCTGCTATGGAACATTGGCAAAGTTGGTCGGTTGACAATAAAAACCTTTCAGCACTTGTTAGATCGGTCATTCTGCATGCTTGGCTGACTCATGTTCATCCTTTTTTAGATGGTAATGGGCGTTGTGCTCGGGCAATTGCTAACTTAGAGTTGGTAAGAGCAGGCTATCCGCCAATCATAATTCGCAAAAAAGAACGGGATAGATACATTGATGCCTTAGCTGAGTCAGATTCAGGCGGGGATATACGCTCATTTTTTGAACTGGTTATTGAAAGAGCAGAAGGTGCACTAACTGGCTTGGAGCTCTCTGCTAAAAGTCAGCAAGATTATAATCCTGCCCTCGAAAAAATAAAAATACTGCAGACTAAAAATCTTCGGATATGGGAAACAAGTGTTGCCTTACTGGTTAAGACAATGGATCACTATCTAACAAAATTGTTGGAACAAGTGAATGGCAGTGCATACATACGAGAGTTTGAATCGCCTCTGGACTTAGAGGATTACACAGGTTTAATGGAGCGAAAAAGTGCATCTCGAACATGGTGTTTTATTGTTAATGTTTCTGTGCCAGGTTTTGAAAAATTAGAAAGACTAGCATACATCAGTTTCCGCCAACCTCATCTTTTTCACCATATGAACGACATTGGTGGCCCCACCATATACTGGTCAAAGAAAAACCCTTCTGGTTACCCAAAGTGGATAACGGATGAGAAAAACGCACCCTTTTGCACTGAAATGACTATTGAAGAAGGCATTGGTGATGCGTGGTCTGCAAGACTAATCGATGGGTCAATAAAAAAATATTCAACGACGGCTCTTGCAAAGAAAATTGCAAATGCATTGGTCGAATTAACAGCAGAGAACAAGTAAAAGCCTCGATCGGTTTGTAAGCGAAAGCTTGCCGATAGATTGCTCGTACAACCTATAACCTCCTCTCTCTTATTTGCGTCCAGCCCGCCTTGGTAAACGAGAGTGGAAAAAAACCATTCTCTAAAAGTTCGGGTGTTGGTTCTAACTCCTCTATTTGAAATTTAAGAGGGTTTTAAATTTCCACGTTATATAATGTGATTTTTCCCAATATTGTCTTTAGGAGATTTTTAAGATGAAAGTATTAAATTATATGAAGCTGGTTGCGCTCAGCGCAATTGTTATGGTTGGCATGGGTTACGGGTCGGCTTACGCGTCTTGTGATGCTGGCGAGACTGTGATCAAATTTTCCCATGTAACCAATACCGATAAACATCCAAAAGGGATTGCTGCCACTTTGCTCGCTAAACGGGTTAATGCGGAAATGAACGGGGTTGCCTGTATGGAAGTGTATCCAAACTCCACACTTTACAACGATAATAAAGTATTGGAAGCTTTGTTAAATGGTGATGTGCACATGGCTGCGCCATCCTTATCAAAATTTGAAAAATTCACTAAGAAATTCCGCATCTTTGATTTGCCTTTTATGTTTGAAAACATAGAGGCTGTTGATCGTTTTCAAAACTCGGCTGCTGGAGAAAAGCTTAAAAAATCCATGCAAAGAAGAGGACTGTTAGGACTGGCTTTTTGGCACAATGGCATGAAACAAATGTCAGCCAATCGTCCACTTATCAACCCTTCAGATGCAAAAGGGCTTAAATTTCGTGTGCAAAGCTCAGAAGTTTTGGTTGACCAATTTAAGCAATTGGGAGCAAATCCACAGAAAATGTCTTTTAAAGAGGTTTATGGTGGATTACAAAACAAGGTGGTCGATGGACAAGAAAACACTTGGTCTAACATCTATGGTAAAAAATTCTTTGAAGTTCAAGATGGCATTACAGAAACCAATCACGGCATTTTAGATTACCTTGTTGTGACTTCTGATGAATGGTGGTCGGGTCTGCCCGCTAAAGTAAGAAATCAATTGTCTAAAATTTTAACTGAAGTGACTGAATCCAGAAACGCGGCTTCCGAATCAGTGAATCAGCAAAACAAGCAAAACATTATCAAAGCGGGTGCGACCGTACGTCAACTGACCGATGCGCAGCGTCAGGCGTGGGTCAAAGCGTTAAAACCCGTGTGGGATAAGTATAAAGGTGACATTGGTGAGGACTTAATTAAAGCGGCTCAAGCAGCCAATAAATAATTAAGAACGCCCTAATTAAGCAAAAGATATAAAAGTTGACTGGTTGATATGGTCGTAAGTAGGATTAGAAAAACCCCATAAATGCCTAAGCATTCGTGGGGCATCTACAGCGTCATTTTGTGAACACAATACCTTTGCTCAATTAGGGGAATCCAGATATATGGCACTCAGATGATGATTGATGCGACCATAAAACCAACCATTAATCAATAATGTATGCCATTCAAATGATTAGAATATGAGGGTGCATCGAGCATCTTCATATTTGACAAGTCTGAACTAATTACTCTTTAAAAAACCATTAGAACAATCAGCCAAATGCCATTATTTCAAAGAATAGAAGAAAACATCATGGCCGTAATACTGGGTTTAATGACCCTGATTACGTTTTCTAATGTCGTCGCCCGCTATTTATTCAATGATAATATTTTATGGGCACTTGAGGCGACTGTTTTTTTGTTTGCATGGCTGGTGTTATTAGGGGCGTCTTACGGTGTCAAGCATAATCTACACATAGGCGTTGATTTCATCGTTGCTAAATTCCCAGAAAACATCAAAAAAGCCATGGCGTTATTCGCAGTGGCCATCTGTCTGATCTTCACCTTGCTCTTATTAAAAGGCGCTTTCGATTATTGGTATCCATTTGTCACAAAGCGAGCATGGTTAGAAGTGCAAGACATTCCCATGCCACAAGCATTCAGTTTTATACAAGATATTTTTAATGAAGGCGAGGCCTATGAAAAAATACCGCGATTTATCCCCTACTTCATTCTGCCCTTATCCATGTCATTATTGCTTTATCGTTTTGTAGAAGCCTTTATACAAATCGCCAAAGATCAAAGGCAGCACATTATTGCTTCTCATGAAGCGGAAATCGACAAGATCGAAGATACGACCACTCAGAATCACGAAACAAATGGTCAAAAATCGTGAAACGCAATGATACACAGCAATAGAAGCCTTAAAATCATGACTGCTCAGCGCAAATTTTAACAATGGATATTGCATTACTATTCATAGTCATTATTGCGCTTATGCTGACAGGCGTACCCGTCGCCGTATGCCTTGGCATATCCAGCATTGGTTTTTTGCTGATCCATTCTGACACATCGCTGGCCTCAGTCGCTCAGACCCTTTTTAGTGCCTTTGAGGGGCATTACACCATGTTGGCCATTCCATTTTTCATCTTGGCTTCCAGCTTCATGTCAACCGGTGGTGTAGCCAAACGCATCATAAGATTCGCCATCTCTATCGTTGGCTCATTTAGAGGCGGCTTAGCGCTTGCTTCAGTCTTTGCCTGCATGATGTTTGCAGCATTATCAGGCTCATCTCCAGCGACGGTCGTCGCCATCGGCTCGATTGTCATAGCAGGCATGCGCCAAATTGGCTACTCAAAAGAATTTTCAGCAGGGATTATTTGTAATGCAGGCACCCTCGGCATACTCATTCCGCCTTCTATCGTTATGGTGGTCTATGCGGCCGCGACGGATGTTTCAGTCGGTCGTATGTTTCTGGCTGGCGTTGTCCCAGGCTTAGTAGCCTGCTTGATGCTCATGTTCGCCATTTTCGTTTACGCTCAATACAAAGGACTGCCAAAACAACCATTTAAAGGCTTCAAAGAAATTTTCGACTCCTTCAGAGATGCCTTTTGGGGACTCATGTTGATTGTCATCGTTCTCGGAGGCATTTATGGCGGGCTGTTCACACCAACAGAAGCCGCAGCAGTTTCCGCTGTCTATGCTTTTATCGTCGCCAACTTCATCTATAGAGACATGGGGCCGTTGAAACGACAAGATGGCACAATTGAAGTAAGCAGAAACTCCTTTAGTCAAGTTGTGTTCAAAAGCCTCATGGTATTTACCCACTCAGATACAAAAAAAACCTTAGTTGACTCAGCCAAACTAACCATCATGCTGATGTTCATCATAGCCAATGCCTTAATCTTAAAACACGTATTAACCGAAGAACAGATCCCACAAGAAATAGCCAATGCACTGCTTAGTTTCGGCTTAGGACCCATTATGTTCCTGGTCATCGTCAATATTATCTTATTGATTGGCGGTCAATTTATGGAACCCTCAGGATTGCTGATCATCGTTGCACCATTGGTATTCCCCATTGCCCTTAAACTAGGCATAGACCCCATTCATCTGGGGATAATCATGGTCGTTAATATGGAAATAGGTATGATAACGCCACCAGTGGGGTTGAACTTATTTGTCACAGCAGGCATTGCCAAAATGTCCATGCTACAAATCATCAAAGCTGCCCTGCCCTGGGTTTCTGTAATGTTCATATTTCTCATAATGGTCACTTACATTCCTCAACTCTCAACCTGGTTGCCCACTTTAGTCATGGGACCTGAGTTGATCTTGCAATAATCAGCTGATGGATATGTTCGACCTAATCTGCCACACCGACTTTGACCAACCACCTCTCACACGCGCTGAACGGGCCAAAAACGTCAAAAAAAGCGATTACTTCAACCAATACGGCGAACAGGCGCGCATAGTATTGGAAGCCCTGTTAGACAAATACGCCGACGAAGGCATTGAGAACATCAAAGATATGAAAACACTGCAAATCAACCCACTCAATCAATTTGGCTCCCCACTAGAAATCGCTGATCTATTTGGTGCTAAGGTAAAATATCAACAGATATTGGTAGAACTTAAAAATGAAATCTATAGAGGAGTAGCATAATGGCTGATTTTAAAATCAAAAGATTAAATATATCTGAAATCAACTTGGATGAAAAAAATCCTAGACTTGAGCCCACAAATTCACAAAGAGAAGCCATAAATATGCTCATGTCTGACCAAAAAGATAAGCTAATGAAATTGATAAAACATATTTCGATAAACGGATTAAATCCAACAGCAAGAATTTTAGTTTTCAAAGAACATGGAAAAATAATAGATGGTGATGGCAATAGAAGAGTAGCCGCAATAAAAATTGCTCACACACCAGAACTATTAGATGATCAAGGATTGGTAAAGACTATAAAATCAATCAATATTCATAATTTTCCGTATGAAATAGACTGTGTGATTTTTGAAAGTAGAAAGGATGCAGAGATTTGGATTAAACTTAACCATAATGGGCAAGGTGGTGGTGAGGGCACAATTCCATGGAGTTCTCAAGCAAAGGATAGATTCAACAACGTAAAAAGTATTGGAACACAGCTTATTGAACGGTACATAGAGCAAACTGACCAGTCGTCATATCAGAAAACAACTATGGATAGGTTCTTTGGGAATAAATTTATAAGAGAGGAATTAAATCTTAAAAGAGATGATGGAATAATCGTTTTTGATGTAATTAACGATAAAAGAGCAAAAAATTTAATTAAAAATCTAAAAAACGTTAAAGTATCTGAAGTTTATGATAATAAGAAAATTAAAATATTCTACCATGAAAATTTGAATAACCTTGATGAACAGGACGAGGGTGAAAAAAATAATGCTAATGAACATCCGCCAGTTAAGTCAAGACCAACGACTACGTCGAGAAATGGAGTAGTAGCAACAGATTTTAATCTGAAGATTCATTGTGAGAAGACAAATAATATACTTAATGAGTTGAAAGAAATGGATGTTAGTAGTTTCCCTAACGCATCAGCTTGTCTCTTGAGGGTTTTTTTGGAACTATCGACTGACTATTATCTCTGCAAAGAAAAGGTAGATTTTAATAAAGAAATGAAGCTTTTGGGACGAATAAAAGTAGTCTTGGGTAAAATCAATCTAACAAAAAATGAAGAAAATGCATTAAACTCAATAATTTCTGATAAGAACAACCCCGTAAATACACATATTTTAAATTCTTATGTTCATAACAGACATCATCATCCTGAAGCAAGTAGTTTAAAAACTGGCTTTGAGAACTTGAAACCTCTTTTTATAAAAATATACGGAAAATGACCTTTTATTCTCCATTAAGATATCCTGGAGGTAAATCTCGATTGGCCCCTTTTATCAAACAAATCATCAAAAATAATGATTTGTTGGGGATTAGTTATATTGAACCTTATGCTGGCGGAGCTGGTGTTGCACTGCAACTCTTATTTGAAGAATATGTGTCTGAAATAACAATCAATGATTATGATCCGTCCATTTATTCATTTTGGTATAGCGTAGTTAATGATACAGAATCTTTTTGCAAAAAAATCAATGAAACTCCAATCAATATGGATTCTTGGTTTAAACAAAAGGAAATTCAAAAAATTGGTTTAAACAAAACTAATTTTTTTGAATTTGGTTTTTCAACATTTTTTCTTAACAGGACAAATATCTCTGGTGTCATTAAAGGTGGGGTGATTGGTGGTAAGAGCCAAGAAGGTAAATACAAAATTGATGCTAGATTTAATAAAAAGAAACTGATTGAAAAAATAAAAAAAATAGGTAGGTATAGAAATAAAATTCATGTGATAAACGAGGATGCAAAAAATATTTTACAAAAGCAAATGGATGGTTTTTTTATTTATATTGATCCGCCATATGTATCGAAAGGGAGGGGTTTGTATATGAACTTTTACCAAGAAAATGATCATAGAGAAGTATCAGAAGCCCTTTTAGAAAATGACTCAAATTGTTTTTGGGTTCTATCGTACGATACAAATGATTTAATTCAAGATTTATACGCCAATTGTGAAAATAAAATTTCTTGGGATTTAAGTTATGGAACTTCAAATCGCAAGGGAAAAGAAAACATTTATCTGCATCCAAAATTAGAATTTAAGAAAGCTATGATTGCACTATAACTATGATCTTTTCCATTATTACGTAGGCGCAAAAGATCATGCATCAGGAAATTGGCATGGGCAGAGATGAATTGCGTTTTTTGCAGTTGAGTTGGATGCTGTTTCTAAAACTATTCAGTGACAAGAATAAAGAACTGGAATTCACAGACAAATTGGTGTTCGTTAAACTTTGATAACCCCATCAAGTGTATCTATTTCTGAGGATCAATTCTTAAACAGAATCTCTCATTGACTGCGACATTTATACAATCATTTCGCTTCCTTGCGACTGGCACTCTTTATACAAATTAAAAGATTGGAGATTAGAAATGAAACAAGACTTAGAGTTGAATAAAAAAAATGCAATCGCATTTTATCGTACTGCTTATATGGGCGATCCTGCTAGTGCAGTTGAGCAGTATGTTGGAGAGCAATATATACAACATAATCCAGCCGTTGCAGATAGTAAGCAAGGGTTTATCGACTATTTTGATAGAATGGCTCGAGAGTATCCTTATAAAAGTATCGAATTTGTAAGGGCCATTGCTGAAGGTAATTTAGTGGCACTACATACACACCAGATATGGCCAGATAATGATCAATACGTAACAATGGATTTTTTCCGTTTTGATGACAAGGGTAAAATTGTTGAACATTGGGATTCTATACAAGGTGTACCAAGTGAAACAGAAAATGGAAATCTAATGTACTAGACCCTTAGTTGTCTTGAGTTTTATACGTGTCACAGAGTAGCTAAAATTTTTACGGAATGACGTTTTTTTATTTTGGGCAGTCAATCCAATAACAGATTCATTACCTGAAAATGAGTATGTATTAGGTACTCTCGTTAGTCATTTTAAACGAAGCTTTGTTTACTTTGATCCGAGCCATATCATAAAAATTGAGTTCAGCTATAGGGACCATCAGATTTTTTATGAGACACAATTTTTTCAGCAGTGCGATCTATTTTTACATAACGCCCCGATTTAGGGTTCTTAACTTGCACAACATCTCTTTTGGCTGACCCAGATGGTTTGGTTGCTGACATATAATTACCTTTAATTTCTCTTGATACTCAACGGCTAAACTAACTGGTGCAAGACGCATTAGCACAGTGCATCTGATTGGATGTCCGTTCGACTATGACTGATTATTATACTCGGTGAGGATGTTTTTTAAATATTGCATAAGTGTGTCAATTAAAGGATTCTTCACTTTTAAAGGGACGCACCACCGAATGTAGGGAGGAGATAAATAATTAATACCCGTTGAGCAGAAATTCTCGATAAGCAGAGAACGCTTTTTTGATCGCATGTAAAAGAGACACTATTCGAGTTTTTCCAACGAAAAAACCATCACTCTCGCGAGTGATCAAATTAAGGATATTTTAGAGTGTTGTGGTATTGATTATTCAATGCCGCGCAATCGATTGTTGCGACGACGAATGAATTCTAAGAAGACTAAGAGGCTGACTGAGATGAGGAAGAACAAGGTGGCAACCGCAAGGATGACTGGGTTGATTTGTTCGCGCAAGCCAGACCACATTTGAACTGTGACGGTGGTTTGCTCGAATCCGCCTAAGAACAAAATTATGACCACTTCATCGAATGAGGCGATGAAGGCGAATAAGCCGCCAGAAATGATGCCCGGTGCAACAATGGGGGCAATCACACGGAAGAATATGGTTACGCCAGAGGCGCCTAAGTTTTGAGCGGCTCGAACCAAGTTATAGTCAAATCCGCTTAGGGTTGCTGTGACGGTGATCACCACAAATGGTGTACCAATAACAGCATGCGCCAGTATCACACCTATAAAGGTTTTTGCCAGACCCATTTTAACGAAGAAAAAGAACATGCCTACAGCAGAAATGATGATGGGTACGATCAATGGTGAAATGAGTATGGTCATGATCAGCCCTTTATAAGGCATATAAGCCCTTGATAGACCCAAAGCGGCAACGGTGCCTAAAAAGGTAGCAATGATGGTGGCAAAAATGGCGATGACAAAGCTGTTGCGAATCGATCTCATCCAATCTTCGGAGGCAAACAGTTCTTGATACCAGCGAATGGAATAGCCTGCAGGATCGAGCGACAACATTTCAGGGGTAAAGGTGAAATAAGCCGTCGCATTAAACGACAGAGGGATGATCACCAAAATGGGGAAAATCAAAAATAGGAAGATGAGCCCGCAAACACCGTAAAAGATGTATTCAGCCATTAACTGCCAAAATGTTTTATAGGGGTGTTTTATTCTGATCATAGTCTTTGCTCTTAGAATCGAATCCTGTCAAGGCCAAATAATTTGTTGTATAACCAATATAAAATCAAAACAATGGCTAATAACATGCCACTGAGTGCCGCTGCCAGACCCCAGTTAAGTGAGTTCTGCATGTGATAGGCAATGAGATTTGAGATCAGTTGTCCGGTGCTACCACCCACCAAGGCGGGGGTGATGTAATAGCCAATTGCGAGAATAAAGACCAACAGTCCCCCTGCCCCGATGCCCGGAACGGTCAATGGAATGTAAACACGACGGAATGCCAACCACCAATTTGCGCCCAATGAAATGGCGGCGCGCATGTACGTGGGTGGAATATTCTTCATAACGCTGTAAACGGGCAGAATCATAAATGGCAATAAGATGTGGGTCATGGCAACCAGAGTGCCAGCCATGTTGTAAATCATTCGGACGCGCTCAGTGTCGCCGACAATGCCGAGCAGCACCAGGAGATCATTTAAGGGTCCATGCGTTTGCAGTAACACAATCCATGAGGTGGTTCGCACCAATAAGGATGTCCAGAACGGCAGAAGCACCATAATCATCATCAAATTGGCAATTTTATCGGGTAAGGTGGAAAGCAGATAGGCCACAGGAAAGCCCAAAACCACACAGAACAGGGTGATTAAAACACCCACGACCAATGTTCGTACAAATAAGGAAACATAAATCGCTCTATGTTCTTCACGTGCTACGATGTCGCCTTCCTTGTCGTATTCTTTATCGAGCGCTGCGACGTAATAAGAAATGGTAAACGGCGATATTTCACGGCCAATGATGCGCCACACGTGTGGATCACCCCAGCGTTTGTCTATTTTTATGACCGCTTCTTTAAACGGTGCTTCAAGATTTTTGGCACGGCGTGATGTCTTTTTAATTAAGGTTCTTAGGCCGGCTTGTTCATAATTCAGTCTTGTCGCGATTTTGCCATCATCTTTAACGGCTTTACTGGCGACTAAATCCAAAACCAGTGCTTCGTAAACGGCTTCTGGCGGGGTTTGAGTTGTGTCTTGCCACTGTTCAATCACATTCGCTGTCTTGGGCATGTGTTCACTCAGTGTATCGTCATAGAATGAATTGACCAAAATCAATCCAATGGGAACGATGAAGGCGATCACAATGAACGATAACAGGGGCGATACCAATAAAAATGCACGCCAACGCAATCTTCTTTGCGCTTTATCGTATTGTTGCCTTAAATGATTAGCAACGTCTTTGTCGAAGCCTGACGAGGTTTGTTGCATTGCAATATCCTATTAAAAGTATGGTGACCGAAGTCACCACACTTAAAAACTTATGCTTATTTCGCCAACCAAGCGTTAAAACGCTCTGTTAGAGACTCTTTGTTGTCTGTCCAAAATTGAGCATTTTTGAAGTAAACATCAACCATGTTGCCAGGTGCTGTAGGCATATGAGGTGCCATATCAACACCATCCACTGATTTACCCACTAAAGCCGCTGATGATTTACGCATAGGACCATAAGAGATCCATTTTGCTTGATCAGCCAACCGTTGTGAATCAGTTGCGAAGTAGAGATACTTCTTAACAGTATCAGTCAATTTGCCTTGAGGGATAACCCAGCCGTCTAACTCAAGTGCTTGACCAGCCCATAGAATTTCAATGGGTTGTTTTTCATTCACTTGTGCGTCAAAGAAACGACCGTTAAAACCACTTGAAATAGAAACTTCTTTGTCCGCTAGAAGCTGAGGTCCTTGAGAACCCGCAGTCCACCAAACAACATGGTCTTTAATGGTGTCTAATTTTTTGAATGCACGGTCAACACCTTTTTTGGTGCTAAGAACGTCATAAAGATCATTAATGGCTACGCCGTCAGCAATCAATGCCCATTCAAGGTTCAAATACGCTGCTTTTTCAAGAGCACGTTTGCCTGGGAATTTTTCAAGATCAAAGACGTCTTTGATTGATTTAGGACCGTCTTTGAGCATTTCTGAATTATAAGCAAACAATGTTGAATAAACGATTGTTGGAATAAAACAACCATTTAAACCGCCGAGGAAGTCATCTGAGGGTAAAGAACCATCATTGCCTTTGGCCAAAATTTTATCGTAATCGATTTCTTCTACCAAACCTTCATCACAAAGCAATGCAGCATCTGATTCAATGACATCGACAACGTCCCAAGTTACTTTTCCTGCTTGAACTTGAGCACGAATCCCTGCGGGTGCCGCACTGCCTTTATCAACGTTATTGACTTTAATGCCATATTTTTTGGTAAAAGGCTTATGATAAGCTTCGTTTTGACTTTTGGTATAAGCGCCGCCCCATGATACAGCGGTCAATGTTTCTTCTGCTGCGGCCATCACTGGCAAACACAAAGCAACGACACAAAGACCTCTACGTATGTTCTTACTATTCATAAAAAACTCCAGAATTTACAAATGGTTAATTAAAATACAACCAGTGTCATACCTGACATTGATTGCTATGCATCCAAAACACAGCAGTGCTGTGTATTCCAACTCAACTTCAACGTATCTCCTGCATGGTAATGCGTTTTCAACTGATTATTGAGAATTTTGACAATGAATTCATCATTACCGAGTACGTTGATTCGTAATCTCGTATGATCGCCCATATAAATAGCTTCTTCGACCACGCCTTGTATGTTATTGTTATTGGCTTGGTCGTTTTCTGAATCAATCACCACTTTTTCAGGACGTATAGAGATGATAACAGATTTGCCTTCACCGACAGTGGATGTGCAATTTCCCGTTAAAATCGTATCTTTGACGGCGACTGTGGCCATGTCGCCTTCTCTGCCTTTAAGTTCGCCCATGATGTTGTTGTTTTCACCAATGAAATTGGCAACGAAGATGTTTTCAGGTTTTTCGTACAGTACTTCTGGTGAGGAATGTTGTTGGATTTTGCCATCATTAAACACGGCAACGCGATCAGACATGGTTATGGCTTCGCTTTGATCGTGCGTTACATAAACGATGGTAATGCCTAAGCGTTCATGCAAATGTTTGATTTCAAATTGCATTTCTTCACGTAAGTTTTTATCCAAAGCCCCTAAAGGTTCGTCCATCAATACGATTTGTGGTTCAAAAGTGATGGCTCGAGCCACTGCTACACGCTGTTGTTGACCACCAGAGAGCTGAGAAATGCGTCGAGAAGCAAAGGCTTCTAAGCGCACGATTGATAGAATTTTTTCAACTTGTTGTTTGATGGCATCTTTGGGCATTTTCCGAATTTCTAAGGGAAAAGCCAAGTTTTCAAACACCGTCATGTGTGGGAAGAGCGCATAGTTTTGAAAAACCATGCCGATGTTGCGTTTGTTTGGGGGAATATTTTGAACGGGGGTGTCGTCAATCAGGATATCACCACTGGTGACCGTTTCAAACCCAGCGAGCATCATCAAACAGGTGGTTTTACCTGAACCTGATGGACCGAGCAAAGATAAGAATTCACCCTTTTTAACTTCCAAATTTAAGTCATCGACAATGATGGTTTTGCCATCATAGCTCTTTCGTACGTCTTTAAATACAATGTGAGAAATGTCTGAAATCATAATTGAGGCTCTTTTTGATAATCTTATATAATCTTATTGAAGCGTATTAAATAGACCTGTTAGTGGTTTAAATTCATGCCCTCTAAGTTCAATTTATCGTTTTCTATGTCAAGTACGTCAGCTTCACGTAAATTTTTGAAGGTGCTATTAAACTAGAATTATTCTATTTTATCAAGTCCGAATTGCATAATTCAATACAAAAACCCTGATGATAGCAGATTAAATTACGAATAAATAATATTTTATCCAAAAACACTTAATTTTATATTTAAGTGATAATATTATGAGCAGGACCATAAGGGAAGTGAGAAATATTCCTGCTGCCCTTTGCAGTTACAACCAAAATATCGTGCTCTCTATAGCCACCAGCCCCAGCTTGACCCTCTGGAATTGTGATCATGGGTTCCATTGAAACGACCATGTTTTCTTGAATAACTGTGTCTATGTCTTCACGAAGTTCGACCAAAGCTTCACGCCCATAATAGTGCGACAACACACCAAATGAATGACCATAACCAAAGCCTCTGTATTCGAGCAATCCATAGTCCAAATAGATTTCATTCAATGTTTTAGCAATTTCGCCACAAGTAATGCCTGGTTTAATGAGTTTGAGCCCTTCTTCGTGTACTTTGACATTGATGTCCCATAAACGCATAGATGCCTCATCACAATGGTCGTAAAACAAGGTTCTTTCCAAGGCCACATAGTAGCCTGAAGCCATGGAGAAGCAATTTAAGCTCAAGATGTCGCCTTTTTGAACGCGTCTTGTTGTGACGGGATTGTGGGCACCATCGGTGTTGATCCCAGACTGAAACCAAGTCCATGTGTCCATCAATTCAGAATGTGGGAAGCGCTTGGCAATCTCACGTACCATCGCTTGGGTGGAATGAAGTGCCACTTCATATTCAGGCACATTGTCCGACACCGCTTCAACCAAAGCGGCGGCGCCTATGTCACAAATTTGGGCGCCTTGAGTAATGAAAGCAATTTCTTCTGCTGATTTGATGATGCGCATCTTCATGCAATCTAAAGCAATATCAACCAGTTGCGCCTCTGGAAAAGCGGCCTGCATTTTCTCTAAACGTTCTTTGGTGATGTGATCAAATTCAATGCCAATCTTGCCTTTTTTGGCTGAAATTAATTGCGTCAACGCATAATAATAATTGTCTTTTTGCCAATCAGTGAATATAACATTATCACCAAAAGTCCGACGCCAAGGTTGACCGCCGTCGATGTTTGCGGACACGGTTGTTGCCTTATCCTGAGTGACAACCAAGCCATAGGGACGACCAAAGGCACAGTATAAAAAGTCGGAATAATAGTTGATGTTATGAATGGATGTGAATACCACTGAATCAATATTATTTGCCGCCATAAACTGCCGCAGTTTTGCCTGCCTATTCTGGTATTCTGCATCGCTAAATGTATGCTTAACTTTTTCGCCGTTGGGAATATATTTAAGTCTTTCCATGGTCATAACATCACTCCATTATTGATTGTTGAACTGTTTAATTCTGAAGGTATTATATACGCTTCTTTTTTGTTTTCGAAGGCGATATTGAGCAATGGCGGGTTCATCAATTCAAACGCGCCATTAACGCGTTTTCCTAATCCGTTGAGCCTGACCATGTATGAGTACAGCCCCACTGATAATGACCCCTCCAATGATGGTTGTTAGTGTGGGGATTTCTTCAATGCCAAACAAAGGAATTGCGCTCCAAATAATGCCACAAACCACCTCCATTAATGACAACAACGCCAATTCGGCCGCAGGCAAATATTTTGCCCCCATACTGAATAAAATCAATCCAGAACCAAAAACCACACCGTGCGCCAAACTGAGATATATATTAAGGGTCGGCATTGCCAATGGTTTTTGCTGAAACCACAGAACGCCTAAAGCAATGATCGTAATGGCAATGCCAGAAAATGCCACCGTGGTAAATTGGGGCGTCTCTTTACGCAGACGCAGTGTGATGGTAAATACGACAAATGATAGCGCAGCCATAAAGCCCATCATCACGCCCCAGCCCGTTCTAACTCGAATGTCGCTATACGCCATCAAGGAAACGCCCACCAATGCCAACAACATGGCAATCAACGTTGATCGACTCAATCGTTCTTTGAGGATGTAATAACCCAATGCTGCAGCAAGAAATGGACCAGAAGCGAGCATAAAAAGCGTTACAGCAACAGAAGTCTGGGTGATGGATAAGACATAGAACATGATGGAAAAGGCCAAACTAAAGCCACCCAAGGTGCCAGACCATCCTAATTTAAACAAATTTTTATAGAACGACTGCCCTTCTCGCCAGGCCAGATAAAGCACCAATAAAATGGCCATGCCTATGCCACGATAAATCAAATATTGATATTGGTACTGAATGCTGTCTTCCATGTGGCGGACCAAAACCACCCCAAAACTCCAGATAAATCCAGCGAATAACACCAGCAAAAAGCCTCTAAGATATAACAATTCGGGTTTTTCCATTTATCAAATGTCTTCTATCACAGGTTTTTTATGGCAATGCTTGCGCATTATAGATTAAAGGCTTTCATCCAATAACAACAAAGGTAAAGGTTAAGCCCTTTCTTATCATTGCCTCATTGACAAAAAATGTGTCATAAACTATGTACTACATTGAAAAGACAGTGTTTATGAATTTGGCTACGGCAATGGTGGACGCTCGGTGCGACGTATTGCAACGCCATGAAATATCACTGCCGCACAGATGATTGAACCTCCAATGATCGTGGTCAGCGTTGGCAATTCTTCGATGCCAAACAAGGGGATAGCAACCCAAATAATGCCGCCGACCACTTCCATTAACGATAATAGCGTTAATTCAGCGGCGGGTAAATATTTTGCGCCTGTACTATATAGAATCAATCCAAATCCAATAATTAATCCATGTGCCAAACTGAGATAAAAGTTTAGGGTTGGCATGACCAAAGTTTGGTTTTGCAACCACAGGGCGCTGATGGAAATGATGGTACATACAATGCCGGCAAATACCACAGTGGTAAAACGGGGCGTCTCGACCCTAATGCGCAAAGTTACGGTAAATATTGAAAATGCAAATGCTGCCAAAAACCCCATTAAGGCGCCCAAGCCCGTTCCAATGAGCAAATCACTGTACGCCATAATTGCAACACCGACAAAAGCCAGAATCATTGCATATAAGGCTGAACGGCTCAATCGTTCATTCAAAACAAAGTAACCCAAGATGGCTGTAAAAAATGGCATAGACGCGAGCATAAACAAGGTGATCGCTACCGATGTTTGGGTGATAGATAACACAAAAAACATCATGGCCAAGGCCAGACAAAAACCACCGATAATGCCCGACCAACCCAGCCTATATAAATTTTTATAAAACGATAATCCCTCACGCCAAAAGAGATAAATCATAAGAATGACGGCCACACCAAGACCTCTATAAAATAAATACTGAAACTGGTATAGGTGGCCGTCCTCCATGTGACGGACCAGCACCACTCCAAAACTCCAGATGAACCCTGTGAAAAACACCAGCAGAAAACCTCTAAGGTAGAGTGAAATAGGTTTATTCATAGGCTTAGGATTGATTAGAAAGTTGGTTGGCTCAATGTCGAAGCATTATAAAATCAAATTGATTCAGATTGTGGCAATCGAGGACGCTAAGGCGTTGAATTTTAATTTCATCTTGGTAAACGTTGGTAGAAATTGGCTGATTTGGCCGAATAGGTGATTATGAAAAGCTGTGTCTCATGAAACGCTAATACAGGTAAACCCCGCCACGCGTATTTAATTCACGTAAAATTATCGCAAGCGTTCCACCATCAGCGCTTAAACTCAATACACCACCAAATGCAGCATTAGGCAAAGGATTGCTTGATTTAATATACGCTTTTTAAGTCCAATTGCCATTGTGAAATTCAATTAAATAAGCTGCCCCAGCATTATTAGTGCGATTATCATCGCCCCCTCCAATGCCCTCGTAAACAAAGCGGTGGAGATATTGAGAGTTGGCGGGTCATTGACAGCTTCAACGCGCACCACCGCCACAAGCAGACAATAATGGGGATAAGATCGTACTAAGTTTATTCAACACTTGCGAACTCAAAATCTTGAATGAGCTTGTGATGCCGTTGGGCAAAACACGAAACAATGGATTGTCAGAAATTTGTGTTAAAACTATTGAATACATTTTAGACATAGCCATCATTTGAATTTGAATTGGTTGACAATAACGAGCATGAGAATTATTTGGTTTCATAAATTGAATGGCGGAATGAATTTAATTTGCGTGAAAACGTTTTGCAGAACGCTTCTCGTTCATGCAATAAATCAAATGCATTGGATTTTATAATCTGGCTTTCTGGTAGGAAGATGAGGAGGTTTAGTAGAGATAAACTTCACCCTCTCCAGTGCCTAACGCGGGAGAGTCTTGTATTTCGCCAACAGCAAGCACGCTGCCATCATGACTTAAACTCACTGAATAACCAAAAGTCTGCTCGTGAAGAGTAGTTGGTGATTTGACATAGGCTTGTTGCGACCAAACGCCATTGCCAAATTCAAACACATAAACTGCACCAGCATCTTTAATGCCATCATTGGGGCTCCCTCTGACACCTGAGGCTGAACCATCCTCCAGATGCGACCCTACAGCAAGTGTACTGCCATCGCCGCTTAAACTGATAGAGCGGCCAAATTGATCTTCTCCCCCGGGGTTTGAAGCTTTGATGTACGCTTGCTGTGACCACACGCCACTAAATTGGTACACATACACCGCTCCTGAATTCAGAACACTGTTAGCTAATCCATCCTCAAAAGGTGCGCCCACCGCAAGCGTATTGCCAATAACACTCAGACTGACAGAACGACCAAAACGATCACCCCCCTGTGAATTTGAGGCTTTGATGTATGCTTGTTGTGACCACACACCACCACCACTTAAACGGTACACATACACCGCCCCTGCATCCAGAGCGCGGTTATCATTTTGCGCGCCATTAACGCCCGTAGATACACTAGCCTCCCTAAGTGCACCTACTGCAAGCGTATTACCGTTAGCATTTAGACTCACAGACTCGCCAAATAGATCGCCCTGCCCAGTATTTGATGCTTTAATGTATGCTTGTTGTGTCCAAACGCCGCTACCAAATTGGAAAATATACACTGCTCCTGAGTCCTGAGCGCTTAAATCCTGCATCCCGTTAACACCTGTAGATGAACCATCCTCACCACTTGCACCTACCGCAAGTGTATTGCCATCAGCACTTAGGCTCAAGGCATAGCCAAATGCGCCATCCGTCTGTGGATTTGATGCTTTGATGTACGCTTGTTGAGACCAAACACCCCCACTAAAACGGAATATATACACCGCACCTGAATTAGTAATACCATTCACTTGAGAATTATTGACACCTGATGATGCGCTATCTTCTAAAGGTGCGCCCACTGCAAGTGTATTGCCATCAAGACTTAAACGCACAATCGTACCAAATTGATCTCCCGCTTGTAGATTTGATGCTTTGATGTATGCTTGTCGTGTCCACAGACCGCCATTGCGTCGGAATAAAAACACCGCCCCTGAATTCGGAGCTTGGTTATTTAACGGCCCATTGATTCCAGAGGAACCATCCTCTAAAAGTGCACCAACTGCTAGTGTATTACCGTCATCGCTTATACTCACCGATTCGCCAAATCTCGAACCGAGTCCATAGTTAATAATATTGCCACCTTTACCAATTTCCTCATCAAACCCCCCTTCAATGCGACCGATCAGGCTTTGTAATTGCCCATTATTTAAAGAAATCTCTGGATGCCTGAAGCCGGGATCACAGAATGCGGTATTGCAGGTTTTCACAGCATACATTGGATCGGGCAAGGATGGAAAAATGTAGCGGTGTAAAGTCACCAGAGCTTGCGCCGTGGACTGGTTGATGTTCGTGCTATTCGGTGTGATCACAATGCCGGTGGTACTGATATCCACATAACCCGCACTGCTATCTGGATTACTTTGCAAGCGATAATGGGTTGCCGTCGTGATCTGAGACCAAGCAAAATCGATGGTTTTAATGCCTAAGGTTAAAATAAACACAGGTGGCACCTCAACAGTCACCCTGGTTGACACAGAAGCGCCATCAGAATCAGTCGCTGTGACGGTCAACACGACGATAGGACCATTGTCACCCAAACCTCGTCGGGCAATACTTAAACTGGTGTTAGTCACTGTTGTATTAACAACACCCTGCCCCGTCGAGACACTCATAGTTAAAGTAGCATCCTCCACATCAACAGCTGAGACGGTCAACACAACCGGAGCAACATTAACAGCCGAAGCCAGAACGATGGATTGCGATGAAATACTTAAGGTTGGCGTGTCATTGACTGATTGGACAACAACGACAATCTCTGTTGAATCGAATATACCGCCCACATCCGTTGCACGAACGGTCAAAGTGGTTGTGCCAAATAGATTAGTGACCGCACTCAATGATATACCTTGGGTAGAAAGGACTGCATCGACTAATCGTGTAAATGAACTGACTGTGACAACCAATGTACTCTCATCGGTGGCTGTGGTTCGGATGAATATCGCTTGGGTAAAGTCCTCTAATACATTGATGCGGTTGGTCGAAACCGTCAGTACAGGTGTGGCGCTTGGAATCACTATAACATTCACAATGATGGTTTCAATCCCTGTGGTATTTGAGCTGTCAACCGCTGTTATTGTCAGAGTGACTTGGCCTGATCCAGTCTCAATGGGCGACAATACGATCGCATCGTCAAAGATGTTTACAGAAACCACGCCAGGGGTCGAAGCCTGTACTGTAAATGGTACAGTACCATCCTCAATATCAGTGACTATGGTTTGGACGGTGATGGGGAAAAAACCACCCAAAGTTGCGATGTTGTCGCTTGAAACCGCTATTGTTGGGGTATCACTCACTGGTCGTATGTTCACTACGATAAGAGCTGAAGTGGTTAGCAAGAGTGAATCTGCCGCCTGAACGGTTAGAGTCACCCGACCATTGACATTGAGTACAGACGATAATCGAATGGTATTGGCTGAAGTAGAAATGGTCACCATTCCTGTTGCGGAGGCTTGTATTGAAAATGGTAAGTTGCTGCCTTCAACCCTATCTGTAATGGTCGTACCAACGACAATGGCGGGGAAATCTTCGTCCAACGTAATGGCATGGCTTGAGAGTGCGATGTTTGGTGGTCCATTTACAATGAATGGAACGGCAGTGGTTGTACTTAATCCACCCACTTGGAGTGTGACCACGGCCGTTGTTAGACCGTCGAAATTTGTTGGAGCGGTATAAGTCATATTCACTATATGAACCCCTGCGCTTTGATAAACACCACCAAATCTCACTGTGCCACCTTTAGAATCTGTTCCAGACCAATTTGCTGTGTTTATGACATCACCATTCAAATCATATCCAGTAAAGGACAGTATCGCACTCGCACCGCCATTTACAGATACCAGTGCCGTAGGTGATGATACTCGTATGCCTTGAGGGAACTCATAAAAGCCATGACGGGCTCTGGTATCACCCCTATCTCCTAATAAAGAATAATAGTTGCTTAAAATGTCGGCAAAATACACCCAATTGAAAACTGACGGGCGTGATTCGCGTTTATTAGCAAAAACGCCGGTTGTAATATCCCATAACAACCTGTATTGACCAGGATATGTTGTGAGATTGGTGAAGCCATCGCCAGAGGCAAAACCATAGGCTATGGTACTATCATTGGTCACCCATGAAAGTTCACCAGGAAAGGATAGCTGCGGTAATACTAAACCATGCCAACTATAGTCAATTGCAGTAATACCGCTTCTAATCAGTGTAAGAAAATAAGTAAATTCCTCAGAAGAATTGGTGTTGGCCAAATGCCCACCATAAGCCCTTGCTTCTGCCAAAAACGGCGCAATTGCTTGTGATCTTGATACCGAATGGGCGTAAAGATGCCCACCATAAAGGCGAATATTTGCAAAGTTGGGGTTGGTTGGAACGATCACAGGCGGTTCATTAATCATTGGATTAACTTGGACAACCATGGTTTGTGATGACCTTATGCCAAGTTCAGCATTTGACAGCTCTAAGGTTAATGTGGCTATGCCTGTTCGATCAGGTGAAACTGTAAAATACAATTGAGCCGTCCGTGCAGTTGTACTGAGGTTAACATTGGTCTCAATGGCATTGGTAGAGAAGCTAACGACAGGTGCGGGCCTAGTAGGGAATATTGCATTGCCACTATTTGTCACAGTCCATTGCACGTTTAAATTTCTTGTTGTCCCAGCAAGACCCTCAATCTCGATATTGCTGATTTGCTGTGTGTTGCGGATTGTCTGTGAGCTATTCGCTGTCAAGACGATTAAGTTTGAAGGCAAGGTAAATGTCGGCACGCTCGGAATAAATGACAATTCGGTCGAGGTGCTTGACCCATTCACTTGGAGGCTGACCACAACTGTAGATTGACTGACAAAATTGGCTGGCGCAGTGTAAACCATTTCGATTGTCCGAAGTCCCGTACTCTGTGAAATATTGCCAATGCTTACCGTCCCAGACGTTGCTATAGCGCTCAAGTTTGATAAATTGATCGCATCGCCATTCAAATCAAAGACAGTCAACCGCACAGTCACACTTGAGCTGGTCACTACAGGGATAGATTGAGTCGACACTAATCCTTTAGGAAATTCATAAAGCCCAACACGAGTTGTTGCATCACCTCTATCGCCTATTAAAACAAAACCTTGGGCGACATCGGAATAATGGATCCAATTAAACACGGAGGGACGTGAAGAACCTCTATTAGCAAACAAACTAAACCAGGGTAGGTTGTAATGCCCCGGATAGACGTTAATGCTGGTATTGCCATCGGTGTTGGAAAAACCATAAGCAATGGTGCTGTCATTAGTCACCCAAAACAGTTCTCCTGGAAATTCTAACTGCGGTAAGTTCAGACCAAACCAAGCATTATGAGTCATTAATCCACTTTGAGATGAACGTATAAAATCGAACTCTTCAATTGTATTAATGTTAGCCAAATGCCCACCCAATGCCCTTGCTTCCGCTAAAAACGGATTGACTGATCGTGCCGTTTTCACAGAATTGGCATAAAGCCGACCACCATGAAGATTTAGATTTTGCAGATCTGTGCTTACACCAATGCCAAACGGTACATCGCTCATAGGATTGACTTGTACCACAATGGTCTGTTGTGAAATTTCTACTGGTTTGGTTACACTGGAAAGATGTACTGTCAGGGTCGCCCTGCCTCTGCGATCGGGTGCGATAGAAAAATACAGATGCGCCGTTCGCGTAGTTGAACTCAAATGCCCCTTAGTCATTAAATTATTGGTCGAAAAACTGACCACAGGAGCGGGTTTGTTAGAAAAAATAGAATCGCCGCTTTGCGTCACACGCCATTGAAATTCTAAACTGCTGGTTGTTCCTGAATAAGCTGGTATCTCAATATTACTGATAACCTGCTGGTTGCGAATGGTCTTAGAGCTATTCTCCACCAAGATGATTGTGGATGTCGTCAAGGTAAAACTCGGTACAATTGGTAAAAATGACACGGCCGTGGTTGAGATTAAACCATTCACTGTCAAAGTGACTACAACCGTTGTATGATCGTTAAAGTTAACTGGCGCAGTGTAAATCATATCGACTGTCTGAACGCCTGAGCTTTGAGAAACTTGAGAAAAACGTACTGTACCTCCGTTGGGATCTGTTCCTGACCAATTTGATTCATTTATGGCATCACCGTTTAAATCAAAACCTGTCAAGCGAACGGTGGCAGATAAGCCGTCCCTTCTTATAGGCCTTGGCATGATAGAAGTTGGTGCTAAGCCTTGAGGAAATTCGTAGAGCGCTCGACGTGATGCCCCATCACCCCTATCCCCTATTAAGAAATAACTATTATTGAATCTGGAATAGTTCGCCCAATTGAACACAGAGGGACGTGAAGAGCCTCTATTGGCAAAAAGCCCAGTGTAAAGTTGCCAATTTAGGGCGAGATGACCTGGATAGACTTTAAGGTTGACTCTGCCATCGGTGCTGGCATGGCCATAGGCAATGGTACTGTCATGCGTGACCCAAGACAGCTCCCCAGGAAATTCTAACTGCGGTAAAACCATACCAATCCAAGCGTTATGGGAGATTAGACCACTTGCCGTTGAGCTCATAAAAGTATGTTCTTCAGTGGTATTGATGTTAATCAAATGCCCACCCAAAGTCTTAGCTTCGGTCAAAAACGTCGTGACCCCTGATGCTGTTTTTACTGAATTAGCATAAAGACGGCCACCATGAACAATAAAATTTTCAATCCTTGTGCTGGTTTGGATGATCATCGGTGCGACATCTGTAGGATTGACTTGCACCACCAGCATTTGCCGTGACATTTCTGCTGTCGTCAAATTGGTCAGTTGGGCGGTTAAAGTGGCTGTGCCTACTCGATTGGGGGCGATGGAAAAATACAGTTGAGCCGTTTCAGCGATCGTTGCTATGTTGGTTACGTTGGTTAAGGTATTGGTGGAAAAACTCAGAACAGGTGTTGGGTTGATTGAAAATATGGGGTCGCCACTACTCGTCAATTGCCATTGAGCCCTTAAGGTTTCACGCTCTGGATTGAGGATATTGATCCTTTGAATATTGCGATCAAGCTGGTTGCCAGTCAAGTTGACAACAGGGGTTGAGAAGGTGAATGATACGGGATCTCTAACAGAATTGACAATGACCACAATTTGCTCAGACGCAGAAAGTCCACCTGAATCAAACAGATCAACGGTTATAGTGGTTGTGCCATGAAGATTAGTCATGGGCGTTAAAGTAATAGAGAACCGATCATTCACTAAGTCAGAGTCTGCCACATTGACAAGATTGGTAGAGGATCGTACAAAGATGGTTAAGGTACCACCGTCTGCATCTGTTGCCGTGGATTGGATAACCACAGAGGGTGTAAAATCTTCTTGTACACGAATGAGATTGGTTGAGACTATGAGCACAGGTGGCGTGCTCTGCACAATGGCGACATCGACAGCAATTGTTCGCAAAGTTGCCTGCCCACTACTGTCGGTTGCAAGAACCGTCAATGTGGTTCGACCAGAGCCACCTACAAGTGGTGTCAATACAATAGCATTGGCAGCTGTCGTCACATTGACCACATTTGTGGTCGATAATTGCACTGCAAAAGGCAAGGTGACATCCTCAACATCCGTGGCTGTGGTGCCAATGGTAATGGAGGCAAAGCCACCAACAGTTGAGATATTGTCTGTTGAAACGTCTATTATCGGAGGATCATTCACGGCTTTAACTGTGACCACGACCAGTGTTGACGCGGTTTGTGGGGCGCTATCGGTTGCTTGAATCGTCAATATGACCTGACCACTTGCATTTTGCACAGCCGATAATCGAATCCCATAACCCAAGTTTGACACATTGACAATCCCTGAAGTGGAAGCTCGCACTGTAAAAGGCAAGATGCCAAGATCGACCTGATCGGTGACGGTGGTGCCGATGATCAAAGTAGGGAAATCTTCAGCGAGTGTAAGGGCCTGAGTTGACAAGGCAATATTAGGCGGTCTATCAGCTGTGAATAAAATGGCTCTGGTCGTGGTTAATCCATTCACTTGGAGGGTGGCAACAACGGTTGTGTCACTGTTGAAATTAGCTGGAGCGGTGTAAACCATATCGACCACCTGAACCCCAGAGCTTTGAGAAACATTGCTAAAGCGCGCTACGCCACCATTTGGATCTACCGCAGTCCAATTGGTTGTACTTATTGCATCACCATTCAAATCAAAACCCATTAATCGAACGGTTTCGCTCAAGCCAGCTGCCACAAGTACAGGTGGGCGTATAGATAATAGGTGAGATGTGGAGGCTATGCCTTGTGGTAATTCATAGAGTGCCCGACGTAATTTCGTATCACCGACAGCGTCTAATAAGAAATATCCAAAACCATCAGCATATATGGTCCAATTGAATACAGTGGCGGGGTTCCCTACTCTATTGGCATTCAGTCCTCTCGCACTCCCCCAATTCAGGGCGAAATGACCCGGATAGACATTGAGATTTGTGACACCATTGGCGCTGGCATAACCATAGCCAATGGTACTGTCATGCGTTACCCAAGAGAGTTCACCCGGGAAGGTTCGTTGTGGTAGAACCAAGCCATACCAAGACTCATTAAGGATTAAGCCACTGGCCGTTGAAGTCAAAAAGGTCAATTCTTCTATGGTATTGATGTTTAGCAAATGCCCACTCAAAGCCCTGGCTTCTGCCAAAAACGACGTAACCGCTTGAGCCGCTGATACTGAATTGGCATAAAGACGACCGCCGCTCACGACTAGGTTATCAATACTCGAATTAACTGGGACAATCGTAGGGGGCACATGACTCATTGGATTGACTTGGACCACCAATGTTTGCTGTGACATGCCTGATGTGGCTTGATTAGAAAGTTGTACGGTCAAGGTCGCGGTACCTGTACGGTCAGGGGCGATTGTAAAATACAACTGCGCCGTTTTCGCCGTTGAACCAATGCGGTCTGTGGTTGTTAAGACATGCGTGGTAAAACTCACCACGGGGAGGGGATTGGCAGAAAAGATGGCATCGCCACTGTGCGTCACACGCCACTGCACATCTAATGTGTCTGTCAGTCCGTCGTAGGCTGGAATCCTGGCATTGCTGATGGGTTGTTGATAACGAAGGCTTTGAGCGCTGTTCTCAGTCAAGACGATAGTGCTTGAGGCCACGGTGAAGGTCGGAGTTGCTGGACCCACAAAAAATGACAATGATCTAGTTGTTCTTAGTCCATTCACTTGTAGAGATACATCAACCGTTGTTGGACCTCCATAATTTACAGGCGGCGTGTAAACCAATTTCACCGACTGTACCCCTGAACTTTGAGCAACTTGGGAAAAACGTACTGTGCCCCCGTTGGGATCTGTTCCTGACCAATTTGCTATTTTTATCGCATCACCGTTCAAATCAACACCCGTTAAGCGCGCGGTGGCGCTTGATCCAATACTTACAAATATTCGATCAAAAGAAGCAGGCGCTAAGCCTTGGGGGAATTCATAAAGCGCATGGCGACCTGTGCCATCGCCACCATCGTCTAATAAGAAATACCGATCAATATTCCTGGAATAAACCGGCCAATTGAATACAGTGGAGGCATTCGCACGCCTATTTGAAACCAACCCAATGGTATTTTCCCAGTTCAGAGGATAATGACCTGGATAGACTGTGATATTGCCAGTGGTATTGTTACTGATGCTGACAAAGCCATAAGCAATGGTACTGTCATGCGTTATCCAAGAGAGTTCACCTGGAAACATTCGCTGTGGTAAGACCAAACCGTACCAAGACTCTTGAGAGATTAGCCCACTGGCAGTTGTATAGACAAATGCGTGTTCTTCAACTGTATTGATATTGATCAAATGGCCACCCAATTTTCTGGCTTTGGTCAAAAATGGCGTAACCGTTGGAGCTGTTGACACTGAATTGGCATAAAGATGACCACCGTGAACGATCAGATTTTGTAAATTTGTACTGGTTTGGGCAATCACAGGGGATACATCTACTGGATTAACTTGTACCGTCAAAATTTGTGTGGTCGTTTCTGAATGAGTCAAATTGATCAGGTGTACCGTTAGAGTACCCGTGCCTGTTTGATTAGGCGCGATTGTAAAATACAGCTGTGCTGCATGTGCGGCCGAAGTCAGCGTGGTTTCATTGGTCAAGCGATTGGTGGTAAAACTCACCACAGGTGTTGGGTTGGTTGAGAATATGAGGTCTCCGTTACTTGTGACAAACCATGATGAATTTAGGTTAGCACTGTCTGGATTGCTAATATTGATATTTTGTACATTGCGCTCAAGCTGATTGCCTGGCGCAGACAAGGTGATCATTGATGTCGAGAATTTGAAAGATATGGGGTCGTTATTAACCGCATTGATAACCACCACCACTTCAGTAGAAGTTGATTGCCCACCTACATCAATCGCATGAACGGTTAAGGTTGCCGTACCATAAGCATTGACAACCGACGTTAAGGTAATGGTGCTCACGCCACCTGTTCGTGTGGATAGTACTGCATCGAATAGACGCTCTGATGAACTTAACGAGAAGACTACTGCATCACCATCTGCATCAGTCGCTGTGGTGATGAGCGTCACGGCTGTGGTGAAATCTTCTTGCACACGAATGAGGCTTGTAGAAACAGAGATCATTGGTATGGCTGCACTGACCGCGGTCGTCATATTCACAGTGATTAGTTGAACGGCTGATAGTCCATCACTGTCGGTTATACGAACCGTTAAGGTGGTTTGACCTGATCCACCGACAATTGGCGTCAATACAATGGCATTGGTAGAGGTCGCCACACTGACCACATTCGTTCTCGACAATTGCACGGTAAACGTCAAGTCACCATCCTCAACATCCGTGGCGGTGGTGTCAATGACGATAGGGACAAAACCTGCTAAGGTCGAAATGTTATTGCTTGAAACTGTTAATATTGGAGGATCATTCACTGCTCGCACTGTGACCACGACATGTGTTGATGCAGTTTGATCGGCAGAAACAGATGTTTGAATTGTCAAAGTAACTTTACCAGACGCATTTTGTATAGCCGATAATTGAATGGCATTGGTTGAGGACGTTATAGCCACAACACCTGTGGAGGATAAACTAACCATAAATGGCAATTGGTTAGAAGCACTAGGATGGTTTGCAAGGACATGAATGACTGAATAGGTGGTGAAATCCTCATCGACTTTAATGTCAATCGTTGACACAGCGACGGTAGGCAGAGCGCCCACCAGAAATGCCACAGAATGGGGGGTTGATCGTAAACCATTTACTCGGAGCGAAGTGACAACCGTTGTTGGACCATCAAAATCAACTGGAGGGGTGTAAGTCATCTCCACGACCTGAATACCTTGTTGTTGACGTGTATTGCTAAAAGTTACTGTACCGCCATTTGGATCCACGCCTGTCCAAAATCCTGTACTTATCGTATCACCGTTTAAATCAAAACCCGTTAGCAGAACATTTGCGCGAGTAACAACGCGCGTTTGCGGCACCGAAGGGAGCACAGCCGCTGGATCTAAACCTTGTGGAAATTCATACAGCGCATGACGAGGACTCGTATCACCTATATCATCTACTAAGAAATGCCGAGAAACACCTCCAGAAAATATTGTCCAATTGAACACAGTGGCGGTTTGGCCAATTCTATTAGCTATCAGTCCATCACTTCCCCAGTTAAAGGAGACATGACCCGGATAGATATTGAAATTGCTTATACCATTTGCATCGGCATATCCATAAGCAATGGTGCTATCATTCGCCACCCAAGCCAATTCACCAGGAAAAGTTTGCCGTGGTAGAGCCAACCCAAACCAAGACTCATTAGTGAGAATACCTTTGGCGATGGAATAAATATAGTCGCTCTCTTCTATTGAATTAATGTTGAGCAAATGACCACCCAAATCATTAGCTTCTGCTAAAAATGATGTGACTGCTGGTGCCGAATTCACCGAATTGGCGTAAAGTCGACCGCCGTGCACTGCTAAATTTTCAATCCTCGAATTAGCTGGGACAATCACAGGAGGATGATCATTCATTGGATTGACTTGAACCACCAGGGTTTGTTGCGACATGGCCGATGAAGCCAGATTTGATAGTTGTACTGTCAAGGTGGCTTTACCAATACGATCAGGCGCAATTGTAAAATATAACTGTGCCGTTTGCGTCGTTGCCCCTATTCTGCCAATTGTTGTAAGCGCATTAGTGGAGAAACTCACCACAGGTGTTGGTTGGGTAGAAAAAATAGCATCGCCACTTTGTGTCACACGCCATTGTGCATCTATGGTCGCTGTGTTACCTAGCCCAACAAAATCTGGGATGATAATTTGACTGATTGGTTGTTGATTGCGAATAGTCTGAGTACTGTTTTGGGTCAAAACAAGTGTGCTTGAGGCAATGGTGAAGGTCGGTGTCGCATCACCTATGAAAAATGACAAATCAGTGGTTGTTCTGTGATTGTTGACTTGTAGGGCCACTTGAACTGTTGTATGACCACTAAAATGCGCTGAAGGGGTATAAACCAGATCCACAATTTGAACGCCTGAACGTTGAGCCACATTGGCAATATTTACTGTGCCAGTTGCTGCCACCGCACTCCAATTTGTTGTATTTATCGCATCTCCATTTAAATCAATACCCGTTAAGCGTACTGTGGCACTCGAGCCAGAAATGACGGGTACTATACTGAAAGAAGCAGGTGCTAAACCTTGAGGGAATTCATAAATCGCACGACGAGCTAGGGCATCACCTATATCGTCAATTAAGAAATACTCTATTTGGGGGTAGGTATAATACGTCCAATTGAATACAGTTAATGGACTCCCAGATCTATGCGCAGTCAGTCCGCCAACGATTCCCCAAAATAGAGCGTAATGCCCTGGATAAACATTGAGACTGTTTGCGTTATTGAAAATGGCATAACCATATGCAATGGTACTGTCATGCGTCACCCAAAACAGTTCACCCGGAAAAGATTGCTGCGGTAAAACCAAACCATACCAGGAGAATCGAGCCTCTAAGAGGCTAGTGGGTGAATGCACGAATGCGTGTTCTTCAGCTGAATTTATGTTGATCAAATGGCCACCCAATCTCCTGGCCTCCGCCAAAAAGGGCCTGACTGCTCGATCCGTCATGACTGAATTGGCATAGAGACGGCCACCGTTAACCATCAGGTTATCAAGATTTTGACTGGTTTGGGCAATCACTGGAGGGACATTCATTGGATTAACTTGCACCACTATGGTTTGCGATGACATTTCATTTGCCGTTAAATCAGTGAGTCGCACAGTTAGAGTCGCCCTGCCTGTTTGATTGGGCGCGATTGTGAAATACAACTGCGCCGTGTGCGTGGTCGAAGTCAGCATGGATTCTATTGATAACCTATTAGTCGTAAAACTCACTACGGGTGCTGGGTTGGCAGAAAAGAGCGAAGATCCGCTAGCCGTAATTTGCCATTGAGCTCTTACGGTTCGACTGTCAATATTGCTGATGTTAATGTTATGTATGTTGCGATCAAGTTGACTTCCAATAGCAGATAAAGTGACCGCAGAAGTTGATACGGTAAATGATATAGGGTCATTATTATCCTCAGTGACCACCACCACGACCTCAGTAGAAGCCGTTTGTCCACCCACATCGGTCGCATGGATTGTCAGGGTTGCAGTGCCATTAAGGTCACCAACAGACGTTAAAGCAATTAAATTAGTTATGGTGCCAGTACCACTTGGTGAAAAGGTTAGTACAGCATCAACAATATGCGTGGAAGAACTCAATGAGAAGAATAATGCATCCCCGTCTGCATCTGTGGCTGAAGTCTGGATGAGGACGGGCGTGACAAAACCTTCAGCCTCAACTATGAGATTTCTATCCACATTCACCACTGGAGCGGTACTGGATGTAATGCTTACACTGAATGAAATTGGTCGTGAAATCGTCTGCCCACCACTGTCGGTTGCACTGACCGTTATTGTCGTTTGACCCGCTACACCAAAGACTGGCCTCAATACAATGGTGCTGGATGAATGAGTCGCTTTGACCACACCTGTACTCGATAATTGAACTGAAATAGGCGCGACACCATCCTCAATATCGGTGGCTGTGGTATTAATGATGATGGATGTATATCGACCAACAATTGAAATGTTTTCCGCTGAAAGGCTTAATGTTGGAGGGTCATTCACCGCTTGTACAGCTACCACAACGAGTGTTGAAGCAGTTTGCCCAGCAGAATCGGTTGCTTGCACCGTCAAAGTGAACGTGCCGTTAGCATTGAGCACAGCCGATAATTGAATGGCGTTGGCTGAGGTGGAGATGTTCGCAACTTCTGTGGAAGAAACTATAACCCTAAATGGTATAGCAACTCCATCACCGTGATCGGTCACAGAAACACCAATGTCAAAAGATGTGTTGAAATCTTCTGCAAGCGTTATAGCATGCGTTGACAGCGCTATACTGGGCTGTCCATCCACTGAGAATGATATACCCCTGGTGGTGCTTAAACCATTCAATTGAAGGGTCGCCACAACCGTTGTTAAACCATGAAAATCAACCAGAGGGGTATAAATCATATCGACCACCTGAACCCCAGAGCTTTGAGAAACGTTGCTAAAGCGTGCTACGCCACCATTTGGATCCACAGCAGTCCAATTGGCTGTACTTATGGCATCACCACTCAAATCAAAACCCGTTAACCGAACGGTTGCGCTCGAGCTCGCTAACACAGGTACTGGTGGACGCATAGATAATAGGTCAGATGTGGGGGCTAGGCCTTGTGGAAATTCATAAAGCGCCCGACGTAATCTCGTATCACCGACATCATCTAATAAGAAATATCCAAAACCATCAGCATATATCGTCCAATTGAATACAGTGGCGGCATTCCCTGTTCTATTGGCGATCAGTCCATTCGTGTCGTTCCAATTCAGGGTGAAATGTCCTGGATAAACATTAAGATTTGTTGCGCCATTGGCGCTGGCAAAACCATAGCCAATGGTACTGTCATGCGTCACCCAAGAGAGCTCACCAGGGAAGGTTCGTTGTTGTAGAACCAAGCCATACCAAGACTCATTAAGGATTAAGCTACTGGCCGTTGAATTCAGATAGGTCAATTCTTCTATGGTATTGATGTTTAGCAAATGCCCACCAAAAGACCTAGATTCGGCGACAAAAGATGTGATCGCCCGTACTAAAGTCCTTGAATTAGCGTAAAGACGACCGCCGTTCACAGCTAGGTTATCAATACTCGAATTAAGTGGGACAATCACTGGTGGCACATGGCTCATTGGATTGACTTGAACCACCAATGTTTGCTGTGACATGCCTGATGTGGCTTGATTAGATAGATGTACGGTCAAGGTCGCGGTGCCGACACGGTCAGGGGCGATTGTAAAATACAACTGCGCTGTTTTGGCCGTTGAGCCAATGCGGTCTGTGGTTGTTAAGACATGCGTGGTAAAACTCACCACGGGGGCGGGATTGGCAGAAAAGATGGCATCGCCACTGTGCGTCACACGCCACTGCACATCTAAAGTGTCTGCCAGTCCATCGAGGCCTGGAATCCTGACATTGCTGATGGATCGTTGATAGCGAAGGCTTTGAGTGCTGTTCTCAGTCAAGACAATGGTGCTTGAGTCCATGGTTAATGTTGGTGTCGCTGAACCCACAAAAAATGACAATGACCTGGTTGTCATTAGACCATTCACTTGTAGGCCCACTTCAGCCCTTATTTGACCATTAAAATCAACTGAAGGGGTGTAAATAAAATCCACCATCTGAACGCCTGAACTTTGAGTAACATTGGCAAAATTGAACGAACCAGTCGTCGCTATCGCGCTCCAATTTGCAGTGCTTATCGCATCACCATTCAAATCAATGCCCGTTAAACGCACAGTAGCACTTGAGCCAGCTTTGACAGGAATTGTATTGATAGAAGCCGGCGCTAAGCCTTGGGGGAATTCATAAAGCGCATAACGACCTGTGCCATCACCACCATCGTCTAATAAGAAATACCGATCAATATTCCTGGAATAAACCGTCCAATTGAATACGGTGGAGGCATTCGCACTCCTATTTGAAACCAATCCAACGGTATTTTCCCAGTTCAGAGGGAAATGACCTGGATAGATTGTGATATTGCCAGTGGTATTGCTGCTGGTGCTGACAAAGCCATAGGCAATGGTGCTATCATTGGTCACCCAAGACAGTTCCCCAGGAAAAGTTCGCCTTGGCAAAACCATGCCAAACCAAGCATCATGTGATTCTAAACCACTATTGATTGAACGCACAAAATTCATTTCTTCAATGGTATTGATGTTAATCAAATGCCCACCTAAAGCACTTGCTGTTGCTAAATATTCTGAGACACCTTGGGTTGATGATGTCACCGAGTTGGCATAAAGATGACCACCGTGAACGATCAGATTTTGTAGATTTGGATTGGCCTGGGAAATCACAGGAGAGACATCCACTGGATTAACTTGTACCATCAAAATTTGTTTGGTCGTTAATGAAAGAACCAAATTGACCAGGTGTACCGTTAGAGTACCTGTGCCTGTTTGATTAGGTGCGATTGAAAAATAAAGCTGCGCTGTATGTGTAGCCGAAGACAGCGTGGTTTCATTGGTCAAGCGATTGGTGGTAAAACTCACCACAGGTGTTGGGTTGGTTGAGAATATGGGGTCTCCGCTGATAAAAACAGCCCATAATGAGTCTATGCCGATAGCATCTGGATTGCTAATATTGATATTTTGCACGTAGCGCTCAAGCTGATTGCCAGGCGCAGTCAAGGTGATTATCGATGTCGAGTAGCTGAAGGACACACGGTCGTTATTAACCGCATCGATGACCACCACCACCTCAGTAGAAGATGATTGCCCACCAACATCAATCGCATGAACGGTCAATGTTGCCGTACCAAAAGCATTGGCAACCGGCGTTAAGGTAATGGTGCTTATGCCACCTGTTCGTGTGGATAGTACGGCATCGACAAGACGCTCGGATGAACTTAACGAGAAAAATACTGCATCACCATCTGCATCAGTCGCTGTGGTGATGAATGTTACGGCTGTGATGAAATCTTCTTGCACACGAATGAGGCTTGTAGAAACAGAGATCATTGGTATGGCTGCACTGACCGCGGTCGTCACATTCACAGTGATTAGTTGAACGGCTGATAGTCCACCACTGTCGGTTGTACGAACCGTTAAGGTGGTTCGACCATTCGCATTAGTTATGTTCGATAAACGGACACCGTCACTAGAAGTCGTGACTGTAACCACCCCCGTGGTGGATTCAGTGACAGTCACAGTCAATGTGTCGCCTTCTATATCATTCGTCGTTACGATGATTGAAGCGATCGTTGCAAAATTTTCAGTGAGTGTTATGGCAGTCGTTGAAACGGTGAGCGTTGGCTGATCATTGACGGGTGTTACGATCACAACTACCTGAGTTGAAACAGTGTTTGCACCATCATTGACACTAATGGTCAAGGTGGTTTGACCATTGATATCGAGGATGCTGGACACATTGACACCTGTGTCTGAGGTCGTGACCGTGATGACCCCTGTGGTAGATTCAATCACAGTAAAAGTCAGAGCGTCGCCATCAACATCCATGGCAGTCGCAACCGTACGCAAACCCGAAAAGTCCTCTGATTCGGTCAAAATAGCCGTTGGAATGCTTAAGACTGGTGGGTCATTGACCCCTGTCACGAATATCAATACTTCGGTTGAGATACTGGCTGAATCATCAGAAACGGTGATGGTTAAGGTGGTTCGACCATTGGCATTAGCTATGTTCGACAAACGGACACCGTCACTGGAAGTCGTGACTGTAACCACCCCCGTGGTGGATTCAGTGACAGTCACGGTCAATGTGTCGCCTTCTATATCATTCGTCGTTACGATGATTGAAGCGATCGTTGCAAAATTTTCAATGAGTGTGATGGCCGTCGTTGAAACGGTTAAAGTTGGGGGGTCATTAACAGCTGTCACCGTCACGGACACTTCTGTTGAATCACTAAGCGTGCCATCATTGATCCGAATGGTTAATGTTGTTTGGCCGTTGGCATTGGCTATGCTTGACACAGAGACGCTGTTAAGGGATGTGGATACAGTAACCACCCCTGTTCTGGATTGGCTGACTGTTATTTCAGTCGCGTTGGTTACTGTGGCAATCGATCTTGCCGTTGTAAAGTCTTCAACCAATCTCAATTGACTGTTCGAAATTGAAATTGTCGGCGTTGTGCCGACATTTGGCGCTGGTGTCGTACCTCCGCCACCGCTACAGGCAGACAGTAAGGCGGATAACATTAAGACTGCACCAAATTTGCTCAATGCGCGCTGACCAAATGCTTTGGCTATAGCATTGAATTTTCTTAAAAAAATGAGAATAAATAGATTAATTATAGGCTCCTGTATAAATAAAACAACTGAGGGTTGGATTTTATAATTTATGAACGATTTATACATTTTAATCACTTAATTAAGACATTGTCATTTTAAGATTGTACTAGATAATGAATTAAAGGCATTTATATAACCATTAAATGATAAGATAATTTGACATCCTTAGACTACATCTGCATTTCTCTATGCAATGATCATTCACAAAAATACGGGCGATATTTTGAACGCCCGCACGGGCTATTTGCAGTTCATATGCTATTGATTGACGTTTTTGTCATCACTTGAGACTGGGGCATCAACGATAGAAACACTTGGCTAAGAGTCCGGTGGCTGAATACATGTACATCTGATTAAGCGCGCTTGACCAGAACCTGTCTGCAAAAAGTCTGAGTTTGATTTAATGGTTGAGAACATTTAATACAAATAGACGGTGCCTTCAGAGACTCTACCCCCTGATCCACCAACGACAAGCGTCTGCCCATCATTGCTCAAATGCACTGAACTACCAAAAAAAGCACCGGTTACATTGGGATTCGATTTTATATAGGCTTGTTGAGCCCAAGTGTTGTTCCTAAATTCAAACACATAGACTGCGCCTGAATGAATAGAACTATCGTTATTTTCTGCACCTCCAACGCCTGAAGCAGAACTATCTTCTAAATTCCCCCCAACAGCCAGGGTATTGCCATCAGCGCTGAGACTCACATCTCGGCCAAAGCGATCATTAACCCCTGTATTGGATGCTTTGATGTACGCTTGTTGCGACCAAGCGCCGCCACTAAAACGATATAAATAAGCCGCCCCTGCTTGCGAGACACCACCACTTTGTAACCCATTCACACCCGTTGAGGGACCATCCTCATTTAATGCCGAAACAACCAAGGTATTGCCATTGCTGCTTAGACTCAAAGCTTGGCCAAATCTATCACCTGCCTGTGTATTAGAAGCTTTGATATAGGCTTGTTGTGACCAAGCGCTGCCGCTAAAGCGAAATAAATAAACCGCGCCTGCTCCAGGGGCAGCATTACTGCTCTGTACCCCATCAATGCCCGTTGAGGCACCAGCCTCAGCAGGTGCTGCGACCGCCAGGGTATTGCCATCCGAGCTGAGACTCACAACCTCGCCAAAATTATCGGATCGACCTGTATTGGATGCTTTGATGAACGCTTGTTGTGACCAAACACCCCCACTAAAACGGAATACATAAGCTGCCCCTGAATTTACTTCAGAAACGACCGATCGAACGTCATTGACCCCAGTCTGACCAGAATCATTCAAATATTCTCCCACAGCAAGGGTATTGCCATCACCGCTTAAACTGACAAAGATGCCAAAGTAAACACCGCCTTGTGAAATGGGGGCTTTGATGTACGCTTGTTGGGACCAAACGCCACCACTGAAGCGGAATACATAGGCAGCTCCGGAATTTGATGCAATATTTAAATCTTGTGCGCCATTGATTCCAGTGGATACGCCTCTTTCGCCAAATGCGCCCACGGAAAGGATATTGCCATCATCGCTTAGATCTATAGAGGCGCCAAAGTTATCACCATTATCCGCATATAATGCTTTGATGTACGCTTGTTGGGACCAATCGCTGCCATTGCGACGGAATATATACACCGCCCCGACAAAGTGCGTGCCATTATTATTTTGCACCCCATTAACACCGGTCGATAAACTGAGCTCATTACTAGCCGCCACCGCTATGGTATTACCATCACCGCTTATACGCACTGATGCACCGAATAAATCACCAATCTCACCATTACTCGCCTGAAGACGACCAATCAAGTTGTTCAATTGCGCATTGGTCAAAGCCACCGAATTATGCTGAAATGAAGACCCACACGGCGTTGTGGTGCAAATATTCACCGCATATTGCGGACCATTCGCCTTAGGAATATAGCGGTGTAAGCTCACTCGCGCTTGTGCGGTGGTCTGCCTAATCATCGTGCTATTCGGACTGACCACCACACCAGTCGTAGTCAAGTCCACGAACCCCGACTTTCCATCGGGATTACTTCGCAATTGATAATGGGTCGCATTGGACAGCGCACTCCACGCAAAATCTAAGGTTTTAATCCCCGTGGTTACAGTAAAAATAAAAAAGGGTGCTAAGGTGACGACTATTTGGGTTGAGGTTGTTACCCCAGCCGTATCGGTGGCACTAAGGGTCAGCGTGATTGTTGAGGCCCGCGAGTCTGAACGGCTGAGAGTTAGGTTTGTGGTGGCGACGATTGCGCGAACTAAGTTTTGACCCGATGAGACGCTGAAGGGCAAGATGCCATCATCCACATCGGAGGCTGATACGTTCAGTACAATTGGAACTGAGCCCAAAGCCACCGTGTGCATTGAGACGGTTATGGTTGGCAAATCATTGACTGACGTCACGACCACGACAATCTCGGTCGAATCGAATAATCCACCTGAATCAGCCGCGCGCACGGTCAAGGTGGCGGTGCCATGACGATTGCGCATCGGACTCAAAGTGATGCCTTGGACGGAGACCACAGTATTAACCAATGGCGTCGATGCAGAGACTGTGGCAGTCAACCGCCCTTGTTCAGCATCGGTGGCCGTGGTACCGATGAAAACAACGGTTGTAAAATCCTCTTGTACGTAAATGCGGTTGGTCGAAACACTGATCACGGGTGTTGTGCTTGTGCGCACAATCACATTGACAGCAATGGTTCTAACCACAGTTGAATTTAATCTATCATTCGCACTGACGGTTAGGGTGGTTTGACCCGAACGCCCTAAAAGGGGACTCAATGTAATGGTATTGACCGAAGTGCTAATGCCAACAACTATGCCTGTGGTTGAGACTTGCACTGAAAAAGACAAGGCGCCGTCTTCAACATCCGTGGCGGTCGTGTTAATGATGATGGGAACAAATCCACCGACAGTTGAAATGCTATCGCTTGAGATCGATATGGTTGGGGGATCATTCACTGCCCGTACTGTCACCACAACCTCAGTTGATACGGCTTGTTGCGTAGAATCTGTTGCTTGAACCGTCAGTGTAACATTGCCGCTGATATGGGCTATAGGTGTTAGACGAATGGCATCGGTTGTGGTGGTTATGGTCAACACGCCAGAAGTAGAGGCTCGCACTGTATAAGGCAAGCGACTACGACTATCGGTCACGGTGGTGCCTATAACAAAGGGCGAAAAATCTTCGTTAAGTACGATGGTGTTCGTTGACAAAAGCAGAGTGGGTGGCGCATCCACTGTCAATGAAATACCCGCAGTGGTGCTTAAACCATTCACTTGTAAGGTGACCACAACCGTTGTTGGTCCATCAAAATTTTGATCAGGTGTGTAAACCATCTCAACGGTTTGAACCCCAGAGCCTTGATAAGTTGAGATAAATCGTACCGTGCCCCCACCTGTATCCGTATAAGACCAATGAGCTGTGTTTATCGCATCCCCGTTCAAGTCAAAACCAGTCAAGTTCACGGTGGAAGATGAGCTGCTCAATAGGACAATGGACGGTTTCGGCATCATAGAAACTGGATTTAGGCCTTGAGGAAATTCATAAAGTGCATGACGAGAGTGCTGGTCACCAGAATCATTTACCAGGTAAAACCCCTGTACCCCTTGAGCATAAATCGTCCAATTAAATACGGAGGGGCGGGATGATTCTCTATTGGCAATCAACCCAGCAGCAGAATTCCAATGCACATTGTAATGACCTGGATAGACCGTGACACTACCAGTGGTATTGACAGTGGTACTAACAAAACCATAGGCGACGGTGCTGTTATTTGCTACCCAAGACAGCTCACCTGGAAAAGAGAGCTGTGGTAAAACCAATCCAACCCAAGACTCATTAATAATTATTGGATTTGTGGGTGCATTGACAAAATTGAACTCTTCAACCGTATTTATGTTGATCAAATGACCACCCAAAGCCTTAGCCTCTGGCAAAAACGACGTAATCGCTTGGGCGGTCCTCACTGAATTGGCGTAAAGGTGACCCCCATACACGCTTAGGTTTGCTATTTTAGTGCTGGCATAAGCAACGACCGGAGGTTTAGCCACTGGATTGACTTGAACCACAATGGTTTGTTGCGACGTGCTAAAACGACTCAGGTCAGACAGCTGCAGAGTCAGGGTGGCCGTACCTGTACGACCTGGGACAATGGTAAAATACAACTGCGCTGTTTGCGGGGTTGAACCAATGCTGTCTGTGGTCATAACGGCATTGGTGCTAAAACTGACCACGGGGACGGGGTTGGTGGAAAATATTGGGTCGCCACTGTGCGTCACACGCCATTGTAAATCGCTCGTATCAGTCGTCCCTACAAGGACTTGAGGGCTAATGTTGCTGATTCTCAGTTGATGACGGATGGTCTGCGTACTATTCTGAGTCAAGACGACTGTATTTGTAGGCAAAGTAAACCTTGGTGCCGACGAAATAAATCTAATCCTTGTCGGAGTGGTAGATACACTATTTACTGTCAGTTGTACATAAACTTCTGTAAATCCACTAGCGTCTGAAGGAAAGGTAAATACCAGATTCCTCCTATGAATCCCTGGTCTGAGCGTTCGGCTAGGATTATCCAAGCTCGCCGTTCCTGAGCCAATTTGCGATAAGGACCAATCTGATGGAAATATATTTTGACCATTCAAATCATAACCAACCAAGGGGATGCTGACACTTGCACCTGCACTTAAATATACAGTCTCTGGAGGGGATGCAATACCTTGGGGAAATTCATAAAGTGCAGGACGACTTGTTTGGTCTCCCCCGTCCCCTAATAAGGAAAATCGCTCGGTTGGAGGACCGGAATAGTACGTCCAATTAAATACAGAGGGGCGGGATGTTTGTCTGTTGGAAATCAACCCGTCTGAGTCCCAACTTAGGGGATAGTGGCCTGGATAGACCGTGATACTGCCCGTGGTATTGACAGTGGTACTAACAAAACCATAGGCGACGGTGCTGTTGTTCGTCACCCAAGACAGCGCACCAGGGAAGGATTGTTGCGGTAAAACCAAGCCAAACCAAGCAGTATTAGTGACCAAGCCACTGCCAACTGAACGCACAAAATTGAATTCTTCTATTGAATTGATATTGATCAAATGTCCACCCAGAGTTCTTGCTTGTGACAAAAACGAATCAATTGATCGTGCTGTTGTCGATGAATTGGCGTACAAACGACCACCATGGTAAGCAATGTTCTGAATATTTGGGCTATGGTGACCAATGCCAACGGGTACATTTTCAGTGGTGACGCGAACCTCTAGTGTTTGTTGGGACAAAACTATTGCCGCCTGATTCGTGAGTTGCACCGTCAAGGTGGCCGTACCTGTGCGACCTGGGGCAATGGTGAAATACAATTGGGCTGTTTGGGCAATAGCATTCAATGTGGTTTCAGTCACGACTGCTGTGGTGGAAAAACTGACTAAGGGTGCTGGATTAGTTGAAAAGATAGCATCTCCACCAATGGAAACAGCAAATTGAGCCCTGATGTTCTCATTGCCTGGATTGCTGATGCTCACATTTTGTACATTACGATTGAGTTGATTTCCAAAGGCCGATAAGCTGACAACAGAGGTCGATAGGGTCAATGATATGGGGTTGAAAACGGAGTTGACCACAACCACAATCTCAGTAGAATCAAATTGGCCACCCGCATCGGCTGCACGGACGGTCAATGTGGTCGTGCCATTGAGGTTGGTAATGGCCGTTAAAGTGATGTTGCTTTGACCATTGCTCAGTGGGGATATAGCAACATCCACCAGGTGTGAAGCCGAACTAACAAAGAGATTTACTCGATCACCATCAGCATCTGTGGCCGTGATTGCAATGACCACAGGGGTTGTAAAACTTTCTTGTACGATGATGCGATTGGTCGAAACAGTCAACACAGGTGTCGAGCTACTTGACAAAACTGACACATTAACAGCAATGGTTTGGCTAGCTGACAAGCCATCACGGTCGGTTGTACGGACCGTTAAGATGGTTTGACCTGAACCACCGGGTACTGCATTCAAAACAATGGCATTGGCTGATGTCGTCACTCTGACCACACCGAAGATTGAGGCTTCCACAATAAAGGTCAACGGGCCTTGCTCAACATCGTTGGCTGTCACACCAATGGTGATGGCCGAAAATCCAGCACTGGTTGATATATTGTTAGTCGTAAGGATGATTGTTGGGGTGTCATTCACTGCAACGACCTGCACCACCACTTGAGTTGAGACGCTGACCATACCGTCATTAACTGAAATGGTTAAAGTGGTTTGGCCATTGGCATGAGCGATTCTCGACACACGAACACTTGAAGCTAAGGTTGTGACAGAGACGACCCCAGTTCTGGATTCACTCACGCTTATAGTCAGTGTGTCACCCTCGATATCACGACCAATGACTACAATTGAAAAGGGGGAGGCAAAATCCTCTGAGAGTGTTAAAGATGTGGTTGTAATGGCGACTATAGTGGGAGGGTCATTGATCATGAGCACCGTCACGGCAACTTGGGTTGTGACAGTGAGTTGACCATCACTAACAGCAATGGTTAAGGTGGTTTGACCAGAAGCATTGGCAATACTCGAAACAAAGACGCCTGTCACTGAAGTCGTTACATTGATCACCCCTAAGTTGGATTGAGTCACGTTTATAACTTGTGCATCTCCATCAACATTCATCACTGTAACAACGGATTGAATGCTTGCAAAGTCCTCATTGAATACCAAGGCATTGGTTGGGACAGTTAAGATGGGTGGATCATTGACCGCCCTGATAACCACGACCATCTCAACAGTAGTCGATTGTCCACCTACATCAGTTGCACGAACGGTCAAGGTTGTGGTGCCATTGCGATTGCTCACCGATGATAATGTAATGCGACCCCTATTGTTGGAAACAACAGATGAAACCGCATTCACAAGATTTGTGGCTGAACTTATTGAGAGGGTTATTGCACCACCATCAGCATCGGTCGCCGTGGCTGTGATCACCACAGAGGAGGTAAAATCTTCTAGCACAATGATACGATTGGTCGAAATCATCAGCTCAGGTGGGGTACTGGAGCGAATGGTCACATCAACAGCGATTGTTTGCGTGACAGTTAACCCCGCATTATCAGAAACCCTGACGGTTAAGATGGTTTGACCTGACACACCAGTAATGGCATCCAAGAGAATGGCATTCGCCAATGTATTCACTCTGACCACACCTAAGGTTGAGGCTTCCACAGTAAAGGCCAAAGTGCCTTGCTCAACATCGTGGGCTGTAACACCAATGGTAATCGGAGCAAATCCACCCAGGGTTGAGATACTGCTACTTGTCACTGTTAAAGTTGGCGTATCGTTGATAGCATTCACCGTCACAACCACCTGAGTTGAAGCAATAAGATTACCATCGCTGGCGGAAATGGTTAAGGTGGTTCGACCAAAAGCATTGGCTATGTTCGATATGGAGACGCCATTAACTGAAGCGTTTACTCTGACCACGCCTGTAGAGGATTGATTGACCGTTAGTGATGACGCATTAATTACAGTCGCAATTGATTGTACTGTGGCAAAATCTTCATTGAATGTCAAACGGCTACTCGAAACCGAAAAAGTGGGCGTTGTGTTCGCGTTAATCGATGGAGTCGTTCCAGCGGCAGTGCCGCCGCCTCCACCACCACAAGCGGACAGAAATACCGATAGCATGATGGTCGTACTGATTGCATAGAGTGCTCGGCGATTCGTCTTAATTATTGCGTCTTTAATATGATTCATTGTCACGAATTTAAACAAACTGACAGCGTGATTGTGCAAAAATCGCTTAACAGCGGATTGAGTGAATAATAATATGCTCTTTTTTATCATATTGAACCTGTGATTTTTAAGTATTGGACATTTAACAGGATACCCCTACGTGTAGATGATTGTACTAATACGTGTAGATGATTGTACTAAATTATGAATGAGAAATACATTTAATCTAAATGATATTGTCGGAATGTTGCTAGTTTTGGGGCGACCCATTATTGTTTTTTAACTGGGTGTAGGGAACGACAGGGTTAAAAGGGCGTCTAACAGCGCGATGAAGGCTTTGGGTTTTTCTGCATGAACCCAGTGACCTGCGCCTTCTACGGTGTGTAAGGTGGCTTTGGGGAAATGCTTTTCAATGATTGCTATATCTTGGTCACGAACATAGCCCGATAAAGCGCCACGACCATTGCCCAGCCCCTCTTGCATCAATCGCTTGATGAAAACTTTTCATCAAAAACTGACGGATTGAATTTTCTTGAATATAAGGTTCTAATGCGGCTCCAATCGTTTTTCTATTGAGCTGTTGCTTCAAATCAACGGCGACCAGTCCCTTTAAAAGATCCTCAAAACGTCCATCGTTCAACCGTGGCGCAATTTCTATAACGATAAGATGTGATACTTGCTCTGGGTGTTTGCAAGCCATACGCATCGCTGTTTTTCTGCCTAAGGAATGACCAATCATGACCACTGGCTCACCCAAATTTTCAACATAAGCGGCGACTTGTTCAGCAAAAAATGGGAAATCCATGCCATCGTAGCGCACAGAAAGATTCACCCTATGTGCTTATTCTGCAAATGATTAAGCGCGTTTGACAAGGACCTGCCTGTGCAAAATCTGAATTTGATTAAATGGGTGAGAACATTTAATACAAATATACGGCGCCTCTACTGCCGGCTTCATTTTCTACACCAACGGCAAGCGTATGCCCATCATTGCTAAAACTCACTGAACCGCCAAAATAACTATTGGTTACACTGGGATTCGATTTTATATAAGATTGTTGAGCCCAAGTACCGTTCCTAAATTCAAACACATAGACTGCGCCTGAATTAGTAGCATCGTCATTATTTTCAGCGCCTCCAACGCCTGAAGCCAAACCATCTTCAAAATCTGCCCCAACAGCCAGGGTATTGCCATCAGCGCTGAGACTCACAGCTTCGCCAAAAAAATCATTAGTTCCTGAATTGGATGCTTTGATGTACGCTTGTTGGGACCAAACACCACCACTGAAGCGAAATAGATACACCGCCCCTGTACTAGTCGAGTTATCATCCTGCAACCCATTAACGCCCGTTGAGGAGCCATCCTCGTTTATTGCCCCAACAGCCAAGGTATTGCCATTGCTGCTTAGACTCACAGAATGGCCAAATTCAGCGTCTACCTGTGTATTAGATGCTTTAATATACGCTTGTTGTGTCCAAACGCCGCCGCTAAAGCGAAATAAGTAAGCGGCGCCTGATCTCTTGGCACCATCACTCTGCAACCCATTAATGCCTGTTGATGAGCCATTCTCTTGTCTTGCCCCAACGGCCAAGGTATTGCCATTGCTGCTTAGACTCACAGAATAGCCAAATCTAATGGTTAAACTTGTATTTGTTGCTTTAATAAAGGCTTGTTGGGACCAAACGCCGCCACTAAAACGGAATACATACGCTGCCCCTGAAAAAGGAAAATTAGCGACCGATCGAACGTCATTGACCCCAGTATTACCTAAAGCATTGCTAGGTTCTCCCACAGCAAGGGTGTTGCCATCACCGCTTAAACTCACAGAGCTGCCAAATTGTGCGTTGCTTTGTAAATTTGGTGCTTTGATATACACTTGTTGGGACCAAGCGCCACCACTGAAGCGGAATACATAGACAGCTCCAGAATCTGATGTGTTATTTAAATCCTGTTGGCCATTGATTCCTGTGGACCCACCGCTTTCGCCATCTGCGCCCACGGCAAGGGTATTACCATCATCGCTTAGATACACAGAGCCGCCAAAGGCATCATCCATACCCGCATTTGATGCTTTGATGTACGCTTGTTGGGACCAAACGCCGCCATTGCGACGGAATATATACACAGCCCCCACATATCGAGCACTATTATCATTTTGTGCCCCATTGACACCTGTCGATAAACTTTGCTCCCCAGGAGCCCCCACCGCAAGGGTATTACCATCACCACTTATATTCACTGATCTGCCGAAATAATCAAAAGCATCAACATTGCTTGCCTGGAGGCGACCAATCAAGCTGTTCAATTGCGCATTGGTCAAAGCCACCGAGTTGTGCAGAAATGAAGACCCACACGGCGTTGTGGTGCAAACATTCACCGCATATTGCGGATTACTCGCCCTAGGAATATAATGGCGTAAGCTCACCAGAGCTTGTGCTGTGGTCTGCCTAATCATCGTGCTATTAGGACTGACCACGACACCTGTCGTAGTCAAGTCCACAAACCCCGAATTGCCATCGGGATTACTTCGCAATTGATAATGGGTCGCATTGGGCAGCGCACTCCAATTAAAATCTAGAGTTTTTATACCCGTGGTTACAGTAAAAAATGGTGATAGGGTGACGGTAATAACGGTTGACGTTGTTGCCCCAGCCGTATCGGTTGTTCTGAGGGTCAGCATGATTGAAGAGACCCGCGAGTCTAAACGGCTTATGGTTAAGTTTGTGGTGGTGACGGTTGCGCGAACTAAGTTTTGACCCGATGATACGCTGAAAGCTAAGATGCCATCCTCTAAATCGGAAGCTGATACGTTCAGTACAATCGGAACTGAACCCAAAGTCACCGTGTCCATTGAGACGGTTATGGTTGGCGTATCATTGACTGACGTCACGACCACGACCATCTCAACAGTAGTCGATTGTCCACCTACATCAGTTGCACGAACGGTCAAGGTTGTGGTGCCATTGCGATTGCTCACCGATGATAATGTAATGCGACCCCTATTGTTGGAAACAACAGATGAAACCGCATTCACAAGATTTGTGGCTGAACTTATTGAGAGGGTTATTGCACCACCATCAGCATCGGTCGCCGTGGCTGTGATCACCACAGAGGAGGTAAAATCTTCTAGCACAATGATACGATTGGTCGAAATCATCAGCTCAGGTGGGATACTGGAGCGAATGGTCACATCAACAGCGATTGTTTGCGTGACAGTTAACCCCGCATTATCAGAAACCCTGACGGTTAAGATGGTTTGACCTGACACACCAGTAATGGCATCCAAGAGAATGGCATTCGCCAATGTATTCACTCTGACCACACCTAAGGTTGAGGCTTCCACAGTAAAGGTCAAAGTGCCTTGCTCAACATCGTGGGCTGTAATACCAATGGTAATCGGAGCAAATCCACCCAGGGTTGAGATACTGCTACTTGTCACTGTTAAAGTTGGCGTATCGTTGATAGCATTCACCGTCACAACCACCTGAGTTGAAGCAATAAGATTACCATTGCTGGCGGAAATGGTTAAGGTGGTTCGACCAAAAGCATTGGCTATGTTCGATATGGAGACGCCATTAACTGAAGCGTTTACTCTGACCACGCCTGTAGAGGATTGATTGACTGTTAAAACGCTTGCATCACGTACAGTGGCAATCGACTGCGTTGGGACAAAATCTTCATTGAATGTCAAACGGCTACTCGAAACCGAAAAAGTGGGCGTTGTGTTCGCGTTAATCGATGGAGTCGTTCCAGCGGCAGTGCCGCCGCCTCCGCCTCCGCCGCCACAAGCGGACAGAAATACCGATAGCATGATGGTCGTACTGATTGCATAGAGTGCTCGACGATTCGTCTTAATTATTGTGTCTTTAATATGATTCATTGTCACGAATTTAAACAAACTGACAGCGTGATTTTGCAAAAATCGCTTAACAGCGGATTGAGTGAATAATAATATGCTCTTTTTTATCATATTGAACCTGCGATTTTTAAGTATTGGACATTTAACAGGATACCCCTGCGTGTAGATGATTGTACTAAATTATGAATGAGAAATACATTTAATCTAAATGATATTGTCGGAATGTTGCTAGTTTTGGGGCGACCCATTATTGTTTTTTAACTGGGTGTAGGGAACGACAGGGTTAAAAGGGCGTCTAACAGCGCGATGAAGGCTTTGGGTTTTTCTGCATGAACCCAGTGACCTGCGCCTTCTACAGTGTGTACAGTGGCTTTGGGGAAATGCTTTTCAATGATTGCTATATCTTGGTCACGAACATAGCCCGATAAAGCGCCACGCCCATTGCTCAGCCCCTCTTGCATCAATTCGTTTGATGAAGGCTTTTCATTAAAAATTGACGGATTGAATTTTCTTTAATGTACGGTTCTAATGCCGTACCAATCGTTTTTCTATTGAGCTGTTGCTTCAAATCAACGGCGACCAGTCCCTTTAAAAGATTCTCAAAACGTCCATCGTTCAACCTTGGAGCATTGTCAATGACTATACGATGAGATACTTGCTCTGGATGATTGCAAGCCATACGCATCGCTGTTTTTCTGCCTAAGGAATGACCAATCATGACCACTGGCTCACCCAAATTTACAACATAAGCGGCGACTTGTTCAGCAAAAAGAGGGAAATCCATGCCATCGTAGCGCACAGAAAGATTCACCCTATGTGCTTATTCTGCAAATGATTAAGCACGTTTGACAAGGACCTACCTGCACAAAATCTGAATTTGATTAAATGGGTGAGAACATTTAATACAAATATACGGCGCCTCTACTGTCGGCTTCATTTTCTACACCAACGGCAAGCGTATGCCCATCATTGCTAAAACTCACTGAACCGCCAAAATTACTTAAGGCTACATTGGGACTCGATTTTATATAAGATTGTTGAGCCCAAGTACCGTTCCTAAATTCAAACACATAGACTGCGCCTGAAGTAGTAGCATCGTCATTATTTTCAGCGCCTCCAACGCCTGAAGCCAAACCATCTTCAAAATTTGCCCCAACAGCCAGGGTATTGCCATCAGCGCTGAGACTCACAGCTTCGCCAAAAAAATCATTAGTTCCTGAATTGGATGCTTTGATGTACGCTTGTTGGGACCAAACACCACCACTGAAGCGAAATAGATACACCGCCCCTGTACTAGTCGAGTTATCATCCTGCAACCCATTAACGCCCGTTGAGGAGCCATCCTCGTATCTTGCCCCAACAGCCAAGGTATTGCCATTGCTACTTAGACTCACAGAATAGCCAAATTCAGCGCCTGCCTGTGTATTAGATGCTTTAATATACGCTTGTTGTGTCCAAACGCCGCCGCTAAAGCGAAATAAGTAAGCCGCGCCTGATCTCTTGACACCATCACTCTGCAACCCATTAATGCCTGTTGATGAGCCATTCTCTTGTCTTGCCCCAACGGCCAAGGTATTGCCATTGCTGCTTAGACTCACAGAATAGCCAAATCTAATGGTTAAACTTGTATTTGTTGCTTTAATAAAGGCTTGTTGGGACCAAACGCCGCCACTAAAACGGAATACATACGCTGCCCCTGAAAAAGGAAAATTAGCGACCGATCGAACATCATTGACCCCAGTATTACCTAAAGAATTGTTAGGTTCTCCCACAGCAAGGGTGTTGCCATCACCGCTTAAACTCACAGAGCTGCCAAATTGTGCGTTGCTTTGTAAATTTGATGCTTTGATGTACGCTTGTTGGGACCAAGCGCCACCACTGAAGCGGAATACATAGACAGCTCCGGAATATGATGTGTTATTTAAATCCTGTTGGCCATTGATTCCTGTGGACCCACCGCTTTCGACATTTGCGCCCACGGCAAGGGTATTACCATCATCGCTTAGATGCACAGAGCTGCCAAATCCATCACCCATACCCGCATTTGATGCTTTGATGTACGCTTGTTGGGACCAAACGCCGCCATTGCGACGGAATATATACACAGCCCCCACATATCGAGCACTATTATCATTTTGTGCCCCATTGACACCTGTCGATAAACTTTTCTCCCCAGGAGCCCCCACCGCCAGGGTATTACCATCGCCGCTTATATTCGCTGATCTGCCGAAATAATCAAAAGCATCAACATTGCTTGCCTGGAGGCGACCAATCAAGCTGTTCAATTGCGCATTGGTCAAAGCCACCGAGCTATGCAAAAATGAAGACCCACACGGCGTTGTGGTGCAAATATTCACCGCATATTGCGGATTACTCGCCCTAGGAATATAGTGGCGTAAGCTCACCAGAGCTTGTGCTGTGGTCTGCCTAATCATCGTGCTATTAGGACTGACCACGACACCTGTCGTAGTCAAGTCCACAAACCCCGAATTGCCATCGGGATTACTTCGCAATTGATAATGGGTCGCATTAGACAGCGCACTCCAATTAAAATCTAGGGTTTTTATACCCGTGGTTACAGCAAAAGTAAAAAATCGTGATAGGGTGACGGTAATAACGGTTGACGTTGTTGCCCCAGCCGTATCGGTTGTTCTAAGGGTCAGCATGGTTGAAGAGGCCCGCGAGTCTAAACGGCTTATGGTTAAGTTTGTGGTGGTGACGGTTGCGCGAACTAAGTTTTGACCCGATGATGCGCTGAAAGCTAAGATGCCATCCTCCAAATCGGAAGCTGATACGTTCAGTACAATCGGAACTGAACCCAAAGTCACCGTGCGCATTGAGACGGTTATGGTTGGCGTATCATTGACTGGCGTCACGACCATAACCATCTCAACAGTAGTCGATTGTCCACCCACATCGGTTGCACGGACGGTCAAGGTTGTGGTGCCATTGCGATTGCTCACCGATGATAATGTAATGCGACCCCTATTGTTGGAAACAACAGATGAAACCGCATTCACAAGGTGTGTGGCTGAACTTATTGAGAGAGTTATTGCATCACCATCAGCATCGGTCGCCGTGGCTGTGATCACCACAGAGGAGGTAAAATCTTCTAGCACAATGATACGATTGGTCGAAATCATCAGCTCAGGTGGGGTACTGGAGCGAATGGTCACATCAACAGCGATTGTTTGCGTGACAGTTAACCCCGCATTATCAGAAACCCTGACGGTTAAGATGGTTTGACCTGACACACCAGTAATGGTGTCCAAGAGAATGGCATTCGCCAATGTATTCACTCTGACCACACCTAAGGTTGAGGCTTCCACAGTAAAGGCCAAAGTGCCTTGCTCAACATCGTGGGTTGTAATGCCAATGGTAATCGGAGCAAATCCACCCAGGGTTGAGATACTGTTCCTTGTCACTGTTAAAGTTGGCGTATCGTTGATAGCATTCACCGTCACAACCACCTGAGTTGAAGCATTAAGATTACCATTGCTGGCGGAAATGGTTAAGGTGGTTTGACCAAAAGCATTGGCTATGTTCGATATGGAGACGCCATTAACTGAAGTGATTACTCTGACCACGCCTGTAGAAGATTGATTGACTGTTAAAACGCTTGCATCACGTACAGTGGCAATCGACTGCGTTGGGACAAAATCTTCATTGAATGTCAAACGGCTACTCGAAACCGAAAAAGTGGGCGTTGTGTTCGCGTTAATCGATGGAGTCGTTCCAGCGGCAGTGCCGCCGCCTCCGCCTCCGCCGCCACAAGCGGACAGAAATACCGATAGCATGATGGTCGTACTGATTGCATAGAGTGCTCGGCGATTCGTCTTAATTATTGCGTCTTTAATATGATTCATTGTCACGAATTTAAACAAACTGACAGCGTGATTGTGCAAAAATCGCTTAACAGCGGATTGAGTGAATAATAGTATGCTCTTTTTTATCATATTGAACCTGTGATTTTTAAGTATTGGACATTTAACAGGATGCCCCTGCATGTAGATGATTGTACTAAATTATGAATGAGAAATACATTTAAATCTAAATAATATTGTCGGAATGTGGCTGTTGACCCATTGTTGATTTTTTAACTGGGTGTCAGGCGTTACGAGGCTAAAAGGTCGTCTAACAACTCGATGAAGGCTTTGGGTTTTTCTGCATGAACCCAGTGACCTGCGCCTTCTACAGTGTGTACAGTGGCTTTGGGGAAATGCTTTTCAATGATTGCTATATCTTGGTCACGAACATAGTCCGATAAAGCACCACGAATAAAATCACTCCGTCCAGAAAATTGATCATTTGGCTCAATCCCTGGTTCTAACCAATGTTTGTTATGGTTGTTGATGGCTTGTAAATTAAAGCGCCACGTCCATTGCTCAGCCCCTCTTGCATCAATCGTTTGATGAAGACTTTTCATCAAAAACTGACGAATTGAATTTTCTTGAATATAAGGCTCTAATGCGGCTCCAATCGTTTTTCGATTGAGCTGTTGCTTCAAATCTACGGCAACCAGTCCTTTTAAAAGATCATCAAACCGCCCATCGTTCAACCGTGGCGCAATGTCTATAACGATAAGATGTGATACTTGCTCTGGATGATTGCAAGCCATGCGCATCGCTGTTTTTCCGCCTAAGGAATGACCAATTAAGATCACTGGCTCACCCAAGTTTGCAACATAAGCGGCAACTTGTTCAGCAAAAAAAGGGAAATCCATGCCATCGTAACGCAAGGATTCGCCATGATTGGGCAAATCAAGTCGATGGACAGTAAATCGGTCGGAAAATTGCCGAGCAATGAGTTTTAAATTGTCTTTGTCACCAAATAGGCCGTGCAAAACCACCATTGGTGGCCCCTGCCCTGTGCAATCAGCCGCCAACAATGTCATTTCTGATTATTCCGTTTCTCTAAGTGGTTTTACACTGACCAATTGAATTCTGCGTTCGTCGATTTGTAGCACCCGAAAACTGTAGCCATCAATATGAATCTTCTCGCCTTTTTCTGGCAGGTGTTCAAATCGCTCCAATAACAAACCAGCCAATGTATCCGAATCTGATTCAAACGGCACCTTGAATCGTTCACGCATATCAGTTAAGGGCGTCAACCCTTTGATGCTGTATTGTTTGCCATGATTGATAATTAACATCTCGCCCAGTGCGTCGTGTTCATCGTTGATCTCACCGACAATTTGCTCTAAAACGTCCTCAATGGTAATAAGACCCACCAATTCCGAATGTTCATCGAGCACGATGGCCATATGCTGTCGTGAATCTCTAAAATCTTTCAGTAGGAAATTTAAGCGCTGGCTTTCTGGCACTGAACGTATGGTTCGCACCACTTTTTTCATGTTCCATTCTTTGGGTTTGGCGTGCAAGTTTGGCAATAAATCTTTGGCAAATAAAACGCCAACGGGCTCATCTCCTTCAAGCACAGGATAACGTGAGTGCTGTTTTTCTTCAATGATTTCCAAAATGTGCTCAAGCGAAGCATGCACATCAACCGTATTCATTTCTGGTCTGGGTATCATGATGTCTTTGACCCTTAACTCATTGACTTTTAGAATGCCTTCAATCATTTGCAAGGCTTCTGAATTCAAAACCCCCTCGCGCGTTGCTTCGCCTAATTGTTCTCTGAGCATCTCAATGCCTTCAGGTTTATCCTTATTAAGCATCAAGCTACTCAACCACGTGAATAACGAAGTGTTTTTGTTCAATTCATCATTCATTTTCATTGCGCCATGGATCTGGATAATTTAAACTGAGCATGATTTGCGATTCCATCGCTTCCATCTTTTGCCTCTCTTCATCGTTCATATGATCAAAATCGAGCAGATGAAGCGTGCCATGTATGACGATATGCGCTAATCGGTGCTGGTATTCAATGCCCATTGCATCGGCTTCTTGGCGGACGATGCTCGGACAGACCATAATATCGCCCAAATGTCGGGGTTCACCGACCTTTTTAAACCAGTCTTGTTGCTTTTCACTGATGGTAAAAGAAAGTACATTGGTTGGGTAATCTAAGCCTCGAAATTCTAGATTACTCGCTTGTATTTCAGACGCCGTACAATAGCGCACATTCATTTGCGCTGGGCTCTCTGAAACGGCTTGATGGAATGTTTGTGCCACCCAGATCTGAGTGACGCTTATCGATGGGGGTTCTTCAATGTCCTTAGAAATTGAAACGAAAATTTCTGATTTATCCATAATTTTTCATGTTAGTGGTTTTGTTAGATTGTTCCCTTTGGTTATCATTATACTGATCAAATGCATTGATGATGTCCTTGACCAAACTATGTCGCATCACATTGTCTGGGGTAAAGACATTAAAACCTATATCGGGTACTTTGCCTAATATATCTGGCATTTTAATCAATCCAGACTGTTGGTGGTGAGGCAAATCAATTTGAGATTCATCGCCCGCTACAACGGCTTTTGAATTGAACCCAATACGGGTTAAAAACATTTTCATTTGTAAGATCGTGGTGTTCTGCGCTTCATCCAAAATCATAAAACTGTCATTTAAGGTGCGACCCCGCATATAAGCCAAGGGCGCTACTTCAATCACATTCGTTTGCAAATGTTTTTCAACCTGCTCAGCGCCCAACATATCAGTCAATGCATCCAATAAGGGGCGGAGGTATGGATCGGCTTTTTGGGTTAAATCGCCAGGTAAGAAGCCTAATTTCTCACCAGCTTCCACCGCTGGTCGAGTCAAAACAATGCGTTTTACTTCATCCTTTTCTAATGCTTCAACCGCTGCGGCAACCGCCAAATAGGTTTTGCCTGTGCCCGCTGAACCTATGGCAAAATTAAGCGGTAATGTCCGTAGGTTATGGATATATCGCAGCTGATTTTTACCATAGGTCTTAATGCGCTTACGTCCAACTTTTAGTATTTCAAAGGCATTGAGCACCCATTCATTGGCTTCATTATCGCTTTGATGCTTATCACATACAGCGAGCATGGCCGCCACGTCTTCGGCGTGTATTTCACGCTCATTGGCTTCGTTGAACAGTGTTTTGATCATTTGACTGGCGATTTTCACCGAGTATTCATTGCCTTCAAATTGGAAATCAAATCCACGTTGGTTGATACAAACATTGAAATGGCGCTCGATGGTTTTGATGTGTTCGTTCAAATGACCGCACAGTCTGGTTAAGAATAAATTGTTTTTAGGGCTCAATTGCAGTGCAGTCATAAATCAATAGAAAGGTGTTTTCTGTCCATAAGCGTAGAGGGGATGCAAGGCTTCATTTCGCGCCATAGAATATCATTGACAACAATAACGCAGCCAATGAGTTGCATAAATGCTTGAGTCTGTTGCCAGATTAACAAATGAGTAGAAGCTGTTGGTTGAAGTTTTGTGTTCAGATCGATGCTGAGTAATTAGATGATTTCAATTTATTATAGCAAGATTGGCGATGATTTCAATAAAAACCGTCGTTTTTAGCTTGCTGAGGGCATTATTTTCTGTTTGCGCGTCGATTTTTGTTCTGAAGTTGCCTTGCTAAGATGTTTGAGCCTTCTGGATCTGCGCCCTCTTTCTCAACTGGCATCATGAGCTCTTTGTTAATGCCCAAGGCAATCGCCGTCGTCGATGCAACATAAATGGATGAATAGGTACCAATGACCACGCCGATGATCAATGCAGAAGAAAAATTATGAATGATCTCTCCGCCAACGATAAACAGGGCAAATAAAACCATCAAAGTGGTGATAGAGGTCATCAACGTTCTGGCTAACATGTCGTTGAGTGATTGGTTGACCACCTCTAAGGGTGTGCCCTTACGTAGATTGATGAAATTTTCACGAATGCGGTCAAACACAACGATGGTATCATTCAAAGAATAACCAATGATGGCGAGTATGGCAGCCAGCACGGTTAGATCGAAAGATAAACCCAACAATGAAAACAAGCCTAAGGTAATGATGACATCGTGAACCAAGGCCGCAACCGAACCCACAGCAAAGCGCCATTCAAATCGGAATGCCACATAGATCAAAATGCCGATCAAAGCATAAAGCATGGCTAAACCACCGTCTGTGGTCAGCTCTTCACCGACCTTTGGACCAACAAATTCAACACGGCGCAAGGCCACATCAGCATCCAGTCCGCGCACAACCTCTAACACTTTTTCGCTTAATTGGGCATTGCTCAAGGTTTCTTGTGGGGCGATGCGTACCAAGACGTCACGGTCTGAGCCAAAGAAAGTGACTTCAAAATCGCTCAAGCCTTGTGTGCTTAAAGCCTCACGAATTTTTGTGGTATTGGCAGGGGTTGGGTAACCAATCTCAACCAATGTTCCTCCAGTAAAATCAATGCCAAACTCTAAGCCTTTAAATGCCAAGGACGCGATAGAGCCGACGATCATGGTCAATGAAAATATCACGGCTAATTTGCGCCATTTGGTAAAAGGGATCTTTCCGTAAACTGGTGTCATATGGGTAGTTTCTTCAGGTTGAGTTTCTTACCATAAATGCTATTGACAATCACTCGAGTCATAAGAATGGCTGTGAACATAGAGCTTAAAATACCGATCGAAAGGGTGACGGCAAAACCTTTAATAGGGCCCGTGCCAAATCCAAAAAGCACCAAAGCGGCGATCAAAGTCGTCACGTTCGCATCGGCAATGGTTATAAACGCCCTTTCGTATCCTGCCGAGATGGCCAATTGAATGGCTTGACCTTTTCTAAGCTCTTCTCTGATACGCTCAAATATCAGTACATTAGCATCCACAGCCATACCAACGGTCAATACGATGCCGGCGATGCCTGGCAAGGTTAATGTGGCTTGAAGCAGTGACAACACTGAGACGATTAATACCAAATTCATACACAAGGCCATGTTGGCAATGAGACCAAAAACTTTGTAACGCACAATCATGAAAATCAAAACCAATGCCAAACCAAGCATGACGGATAAAAAACCTTGATTGATGTTGTCTGCGCCCAAACTGGGGCCAATGGTGCGTTCCTCAACGATGTCCATAGGGGCGGCCAATGCGCCTGCTCTGAGCAATAATGCCAAATCTCGCGCTTCTGTTGGTGAGTCCAGACCCGTGGTTTGAAAACGATTGGCAAACTGACCTCTGATGGTTGCCGCATTGATCACCGATTCATAAGTGCTCCGTTTACGCACTTTTTCGCCGTTTTCTTCAACAGTCTCAGAGCGTGTTTCGATGAATACCACCGCCATCCTTTTGTTGATATTTTGTTTGGTCGTTGCCAACATACGTGAACCACCCGCAGAATCCAAGGTCACGGAGACCATGGGCGTACCCGAATCACCGTCAATGCCTGATTGTGCATTGACCACGCTGTCACCGGTCACAATCACAGAACGCTTTAATAAAATGGGCGTGCCATCACGGAAATAATACAGTTTAGTCCCTGGTGGTGCAAAGCCAACCCGAGCGGCATTTCTGGCGTTTTTGGTATCATCGACCAAGCGGTATTCCAAAGTGGCTGTGGCGCCTAATATTTGTTTGGCTCGTGCTGTATCTTGTACCCCAGGCAGTTGAACAATGATTCTGTTGGCGCCTTGCTGTTGAATGATGGGTTCTGCCACCCCCAATTCATTGACACGATTGCGCAAGGTGGTGATGTTTTGTTTGACCGCAAATCGACGAATATCTTGTATGGCCGTTTCAGTTAATTTAATAACGATGGTCCCCGCTTCATTGGCAACTTCATCTACAAAGCTATCGGTAAAATCGCGCTCCAATGTCTCAATCGCTTTGTCACTTTCTTGCGCTTGAACCAATTTGATGCGCACGCCATAGTCACCTTCGCGCTTGATGGCAACGTAGCGTAATCGTGCTTCCCTTAATGTGCGTCTGACTTCATCAACCCGACGTTCAGCGGTATTATTCAGCGCGGCTTTGACATCAACCTCCATCAGGAAATAAACTCCGCCACGTAAGTCTAGACCAAGATACATGGGTTGTGCATTCAAATCACTGAGCCACATGGGTGTGGCTGGTGCCAGATTAAGTGCAATGATGTGTCCTCGACCCAATGTTTCGTCGGCAATGGCTTTGGCTTTTAACTGGTCAGCTGACGAGTTAAAGCGTAGCACAAATTTATCGGTTTCAGACACGGCACTTTTGACTTTGATGCCCGATTTTTCGATGGTGTTTTGTAATCGCTCTAATTTACTTAAGGTCAGATTAACGCCGCGTTGGGCAGAAATCTGAATGGCAGGGTCTTCACCAAACAAATTGGGTAAAGCATACAAACTGCTGGCACTAATGACCAGTATGATGATTAGGATTCGCCATAAAGCATTCCGATTGAGGGGAACCACCTCAACAGCCCCTTGATTTTTTAACATGGCGGTTTATAGCAAAATGTTGCGAATGTTGTGTTGCGTGGAATTAGGTGTTTCAATCGATTAAGATTCCGACCCAAATGTCGATCTATAAGTGCCTTTGGGCATTAATGAGGAAACCCCTGCGCGTTGAACTTTCAAATGGACATTTTCAGCAACTTCAATGAGCACAAAATTTTCATCTGTCTCAACGACACGACCCAAAACCCCACCATAGGTGAGCAATTCATCGCCTTTGGACAGTTTGCCAATCATTTCCTTGTGCGCTTTGGCTTTCTTTTGCTGTGGCCGAATGAGTATAAAGTAAAAGACCACAAAAAGTAGAATGAGTGGCGCAATGCTTAAGATGCTACTTTCCGTGCTACTTTCAGCCAATGCCATTGTTGGAAGCATCAAACTTCCAGTAAAAACGAAAAATTTATTCAGTGTATTTGTCATGCTATCCTCGCTAAGTTGATTATAGATTGATTGCTTTCAATGAAGCCTTACTCTTGTATGCCTTGTTTTTCGCGTTTTTCCATCCGAGTTTTGGCTTCTATACTCAGGTCAGCGGTTGGACGCGCATCCAAACGACCCACGCCAATTTTCTCGCCACTTTCTTTGCAGAAGCCATAGTCCCCACGGTCGATACGTAAAATCGCATCTTCAATTTTGCGGATCAATTTGCTTTCGCGTTCACGGGTGCGTAACTCTAAGCGAAACTCCTCTTCTTTTGACGCCCGATCTAATTCATCCGCCATGTTTTCTGTATCATTGCGCATGTTATTGATGGTCTCATCCGCCTCTGCTAATAGCATTTTTTTCCAGGTGGACAATTTTTCTCTAAAATGTTTCAGTTGGCGGGGATTCATGTATTTTTCCCCTTCCTCTACCTCGTAATTGGGTAGATTTTCAAGATAACGAAACTCACTCATAACGAAACCTATAAAAAATATTTGGTTGAAAATTTGAGCGCTGAATTATACACCTTTATCCTGCTTTTTTCACATAAACCCCGCACCCAATTATGAACATTTTGGGTTTTTATTATTGCAAGGCTTATTGATTAAATCTGGTCGTTTTTTTGCCGTCGCTTTAAGCGCTTGTTGCGCCCGCCAGCGCGCAATGGCTTGATGATCGCCAGAAACTAAGGTCTCTGGCACCGCCAGCCCATCGATCATTTGTGGCCGTGTGTAATGCGGTGCTTCTAAACAATTCGGCTGGCTAAATGATTCATGCAAGGCCGATTCTGCTGATCCCAAGGCGGTGGGTAATAATCGGACACAAGCATCAATGACGCACATGGCCGGCAACTCTCCGCCACTGACAATAAAATCACCCAGACTGATCTCACCTTGGACATGACGTTCGATGATCCGTTCATCAATGCCCTCATAGCGACCACACAATAAGGCGAAATGCGATTGTTCCTTCAAAACATTGGCTTTGGCTTGGTTGAATACCGCCCCTTGCGGAGACAAATAATAGAGCGGCACCTTGCCCACTTTTTGGTTCATATCAACAATGCATCGATTGAGCGGTTCATACATCATGATCATGCCTGCACCCCCACCATAGGGTTTGTCATCGACTTTTTTGTAATCATCTGCCACATAATCGCGTGGATTCCAAAAATGCAATGTACAAAGTTGTTGTTTGATTGCGCGCGCGATCACACCTTCTTGGCTCAGCGCTGAAAACATATTAGGAAATAAGGTGATGATCTCAATGCGCATGGTCAAATTCGGTCGAATTGATTCATTTTCGACAGTCTCATGTCCAATCAACTTCCCAGAGCACATAGATTTTATTGTGCTCAATGGCTGTCACAATATTTGGTTTGCGATAGGGAATCAAATATTTTTGCGCGCCTTGTACGACCAGCACATCATTGGCACCTGTTTCCATCAGTTTAACCACCTCACCCAAATGCACGCCATGCTGATTGATGACGCTCATGCCAATCAATTCATGCCAATAATAGTCCCCAGCAGCGAGTTTGGCAAAATCTTGTTTGGGTAAATAAATTTCAACGCCTGAGTACAACAATCCTGCCTCTGGCGTCTCTACATCTTTTAACTTTAGCAACACCGATGCGCCGTTTCTGTGAGACTGAACGCTTTCAATGTTTGCAAGGATATAGGCGTCATTGCGTTTTAAATGCCAATTGCGCCAGTTGATGATCTCAGTTCTAGGCTGAGTATAAGAATAAACTTTTAGAAACCCATTGACTCCATAAACACCGTCGATTTTCCCAATTAAAACAAATGAATCCGCTGACATGCGCTCAAATCAGAGGGGTTTAAGCGACTTTTGATTGAATGAAATTTATGGGAATGTCTTGTTCACAATCAAAAGTCACAGTCGTCCAAGCCGCGGTTTTTTTGATCATTTCACACAGCAATTTATTATTCAGAGCATGACCCGATTTATGCGCTGAATAAGAGCCGATGATGTATTGTCCAAACACATACAAATCACCCACAGCATCCAATAATTTGTGTTTTACCGGTTCTTCATTGATGCGAAAACCGTCTTTATTGACGGGTCCTGATTCATCGAGAACGATGGCATTATTGACGCTGCCGCCCAATGCCATATTATTTCTATGGAGCATTTCCACGTCTTTTTGAAATCCGAAGGTCCGAGCTCTGGATAATTCTTTGAGGTAGGAAGTTTGAGAAAAATCGATGGTGCACACGCTGTCTTTATCTTGAAAAGAGGGATGATTGAAATCAAGGGAGAAACTTAATTTAAAGCCTTTATAGGGTTCAATTTGGGCCCAGCCACCCTTTTCATCATAGACTTTGATGGGCTCTAAAATGCGCACGAAGCGTTTTTTCTCAGATTGTAATTGTATGCCGACCGATTGTAGGATAAAAATGAATTCAGAAGCACTGCCGTCTAAAATGGGCACCTCTGAGGCATTAATGTCGATTAATATGTTGTCAATACCCAAGCCATATAGAGCCGACATTAAGTGCTCTATGGTGGCAACCTTATGACCGTTCAATACCAAAGTTGTGCATAAAGTGGTTTCTTTGACCAATTCTGGTGACACTTTAAATTCCAAGGGCTCATCTAAATCAATTCGACGGAAAATCACGCCACTATTGACCTTTGCTGGGCGCAGAACGATGTCAACGAGCTTGCCGTTATGCAAACCCACACCTGAAACTCGAATGGGATATTTGATGGTTGCTTGTTGTATCATATGTTGTTGATGGTTGGTTAAAAATTATTGGTGAACCAGGCTTTGGTTTGTTTGAAAATACCGTTTTTTCTTGATTTTATTGGCTTTTTATTTGGATTTTTGGACTCATTTAAATGATTCTTTCCATGAATGAGTAGCCCAATGCAGGTGGCGTATTGCGGGTCATATATTTCAGGAATCATCGAATCAAAACCATGAGGTGCGCCTATTCTCGCAGGCATCTCCATGACTTCTTCGGCCAATTCAACCAGACCCTGTATTTTAGATCCACCCCCAGTGATGACAATGCCAGCACGCAACATTTCCAAATAACCCGATCGCGTGATGTGTTCTTGAACGAGCTTTAAAATTTCTGCATAACGCATCTCAACCGCCGGCACCAAGGTTTCTAAAGACAGCTCTCGCGGCGCCCTGCCACCAACACTGGCGACTTGGATAATATCGTTGACATCAACCAATCCACCATAGGCATAGGCGTGTTCTAATTTTATATTTTCAGCATCGTGTCCAGGGGTTCTTAGCAACATGGCAATGTCACGCGTCACTTGGTGGCCTGCTATTGGCACGGTACTCACATGACACAATGCGCCTTCAACAAATATGGTCATATCCGTTTTGCCTGCGCCAATGTTAATCACGCAAACGCCCAACTCTCGCTCATCATCGGTTAAAACCGCATGACTGGCGGCCAAAGATTCTAAAGCAATGCCTGCTATGCCTAAATTGCATTGTTGTATGCATTTGGTTAAATTCTGCAATGCGCTGGAGGCGCATGTGATCATGTGTACTTTCACTTCCAAGCGAACGCCTGACATGCCCACAGGCTCGGCAATACCCGCTTGATGATCGATGATGTATTCTTGTGGGACCACGTGCAGCATTCGCTGATCAGCGGTCAATGCAATGGTGCTCGCACTGTCTAAGACTCTTTGAACGTCGGCCAAGCTCACTTCATTGTTTGTTATGGCGACCATCCCTGTGGTATCTCGAGAGGCGATGTGATTGCCCGAAATACTCGCCCAAACATGCTCGATCTTACAACCGGCCATTAATTCCACTTGATTGACAGCTTCTCGAATAGCATGAACGGTGGTTTCAATGTTGACGACCACGCCTTGTTTCAATCCTTGCGAAGGATGCGAGGCTGTGCCAATGACCTCAAACCGCCCATCAGCCATAATTTCAGCGACAACAACAGAGACCTTTGAACTGCCGACATCGAGTCCAGTGATTAAAGTTCTATTGATTGAATCTTGTGCCATGCCTGCTCCGACGATCGTGTCAAAAGTGTTGTCTGTCTATACTCTACAGAGTTTACTAAGTAGTCTGTGTAACACTGATCCTTGACTATAGCAAATCCTTCAGTGCAAAGCCGTTATTGTACCTTAAATCAAATTGCTTTTTCCCAACCATACCAACATAATGTTCAGACTGAATAAACTTTGCTATCTGCTTTATTTTCTTAGGAATAGCTTGTTCGTCGAACACCAATATCAAGCCATCTTGCAGTTCAATTTGCCAGCTGCCCCAAGGCGTTATTTGAATGATTTTTATGGGATTACCTGCTTCATGAAAAGTCGTCCACAGATTGGACCAATATTTTGAAACAACTTGGATATTCGCCGTACTGGCCTTTAATAAGGGCAAGTTCTTAACATCCTCAGCGTCCTGTTCTGTGACATAAAACCACTGACCATTATCGGTCAAAATTTTATCGGCTTGCCATTTCAGTTTAGGGCGATGCTCCGTCAGGGTGATGCTTATAACGGCTGGCCATAGCTTTTTAATTTCTACCTGCTTTATCCAAGCAAATTCACTCAATTGTTCTTCAATGGCTTCGTGGTCAATCGTCCACCAATTTTTGGTTCTGATCGGCTCAAGAACCACGCGTAATCCATTAAGCGACACATGAGGATGATGTCCACTCACCTCAATTTTTCGGACATTTATTTGACTGATGCTGACACAAACCAAGACCACAATGATGCCAGCAATGACAGAAATAATCTGTGTTTGATGAGCTTTCAACATTTTTCATCTATGCCTTGAACCAGCAATGCGCATATATCAGCAAAAGACAGTCCTGCCTGTTTTGCCGCCATTGGCACCAGACTGTGGTCTGTCATACCTGGGATGAGATTGACTTCAATCAGCCAATCTTGACCTTGGGCATCTTGCATAAAATCCACCCTGCCCCATTGTTCACAATTGAAAGCATTGAAAGCGCGCAATGCCGTTGCTTTTAACCGTTCATGTCGCTCTTCGCTCAACCAAGGCGGAGGCGTGATAAATTGGGTATCATCGGCAAGGTATTTGGCATGATAATCATAAACACCACTGGCGGATTTGATTTCAATGGCGGGTAAGGCTTCGCCATCCAAAATGCCGACCGTTAATTCTACGCCTTCAACCAAATCTTCCACCATCATAGGCTGGCTAAAATCGATTTGTGGCAAGACGGCTTCCAACTCGGTTTGTGATCGAATCAAATGTAAACCAATGCTCGAGCCTTCGGCAACGGGCTTAATGACGATGGGGTGTTGCCATTTTATGTCTGCAACACCGTGAGCATAATAGGCATGGGGTGTGATCAATCCCTGTTCACGCCAAATCATTTTAGAAATCATCTTGTCCATGGCGAGCAAACAACTCCGTCCCTGACTGCCAGCATAAGGTATGCCCATGGCACTGAGTAAATATTGCATCTGCCCGTCTTCGCCGCCGGTCCCATGAAGCAGATTTAACACTTTATCGGGCTGGTCTTTAACAATTCTGCTCGGCACATCCGACCATTTGTCAATGACAAAGTCAATGACCTCTGCGCCGTTTTTGCGCAAGGCTTCATAAACAAAATGACCACTGGCCAATGACACTTCACGTTCGCCTGACTCGCCGCCTCTAAGCACCATGATTTTGCCTTGTTGTGGTAGGGCATTCAGTGCTTTTTGCGCGCGCGCTTTGAGGCGAGCATAAGCACTCATGACGTGGCCTCAAAAATATTTTTAACCCACATAGATATACTGCCTGCACCCATACTAATGACCACATCGTCGTCTTTGACAATTCGGCTAAGCGTTTCTTGCAGTGCGTGTTCATCTTTGACACCCACCACATTATTCACAGCCAACGTCCGAAGCGCCGTACCCAAGGCTTGTGAATCAGCACCTTCTATGTGTTTTTCGCCCGCTTCATAAACGTCCATGAGCAATAATATATCAGGGGTTACCTGACTGAGGGCTTGAACAAATTCGTCAAACAAATGCTGTATCCTCGAATAGCGATGCGGTTGGACGATCAGTAATATTCTTTGATCGGGCCAGCACCCTTTGGCGGCATGCCAGGTGACAATCATTTCTTTGGGATGATGTGCATAATCATCCATCCACGTTAAATTTTTATTTTGCCACTGAACCAAATGGGTTTCAAATCGGCGCCCTACGCCTGAAAATTCTGCCAAAGCCTCACGAATAGCACGCATGCCCACATTTAATTCGTCTATGACCGTCAAGGTCACAGCAATGGCAGCCATTGCATTGAGCACATTGTGTTCTCCAGGCAAATTGAGGCGTATTTCCCCATGTGACACTTCTTTGATCACCAACTGAAAGAACATCTGAGCGCCTTCTTGACGAACGTTTGTTGCGCGAAAATCAGCGTGTTCTGAAAATCCAAAGCTGGTGATTTTACGCGATACATGCGGCAAGATTTTTGTGATACCTGGGTCGTCGGCACACAATACCGCCACACCCCAAAAAGGCAGATGGTGTAAAAATTCAGCAAAGGCATCGTGCAATTTTTGACTGCTGTTGTCGTAAGTCTGCATGTGGTCTTCATCAATGTTTGTGACCACGGCAACCACGGGTTGTAGCTGTAAAAATGAGGCATCGCTTTCATCAGCTTCTGCCACCAAATATTCGCCTTGCCCCAATTTGGCATTGGCTGAAATCGCATTCAAACGCCCGCCAATGACGTAAGTTGGATCCAAATCGGCCTTTGCCAATATGGAAGCAATCATTGAGGTGGTGGTGGTTTTGCCATGCGTCCCAGCCACCGCAACCCCGCGTTTAAAACGCATCAATTCACCCAACATTTCAGCCCTCGAAATGATTGGGATGCGCGCTGTCTGAGCCATTTTTATTTCAACATTTTCCGAGCCGATGGCCGATGACACAACCACGACATCTGCATCCTTTATCGCTTCTGATTTATGACCAATGTTGATGGTCGCACCCAAGGATTTCAACCGATTAACGGTGCCCGTTTGAGCAATATCCGATCCACTGACCTTGTAACCAACCGCTAGCAGCAATTCAGCAATGCCTGACATGCCTGTGCCGCCAATACCGACCATGTGAATGTTCTGTGAATTATTTTTCATGTGCACTGTCTCTGCAAGGTTTTGCCACACAATGCCAATACTTTTTCGGTGGCATCGGCTTGCGGCTCAAAAGTCGCCTTGGCCAATAAAGTGGGGTCTTGATAAATGTCTTTAATTTTATCCGCCAATGCAGCGTCGCTAAGAACATTCTGTTTAAGCATCCAAGCGCCCCCTTGTTTGCTCATGTGATTGGCATTCAGCGTTTGATGATCGTGCGTTGCTTTGGGCAATGGAATCAAAATGGCGGGCTTTTTCATCACAATTAATTCACTGATGGTTAATGCGCCAGAACGACAAACAACCAGATCGCTCCATTGGTACAGACTTGGCATGTCCTCAATAAAATCATGGGCTTGAGCACGCACCCCCAATTGTTGCATTTTTTGTTGCACCGCTTTTGCCCGATTCTTGCCACATTGTATTTGGCAATCAACGTCATAGCCTTCAGATTGTAAACGCCATAAACACGCTGGTACAACTTCATTAAATTTAGTCGCACCCAAACTGCCACCAAAGACCAATAACCGTAAAGGCCTATGCGCATCAAACTGAGTGGGTACATCAGGCTCAGACGAATCAGACGGCGCTTTTGCCACAATGCTTTGTCGTAGTGGATTGCCTGTCAAATGGCGTTTTTTAGACGCTGGAAAAGCGCTGGAAAAAGCCACACAGATGATCGTTGCAAAGCGTACGTTCAAACGATTAGCCATCCCAGCGTAAGCGTTCTGCTCATGGACCACAATTGGTATTTTCAAACCATAGGCGGCCAAAACCACTGGCACACTAACGTAGCCGCCCATGGCCAACACCACCACTTGTGATTGATTTTTTAATATTTTTCGCGCTTGAAAAATAGCGCGTATCAGATACCACGGCAAAAGCAACCAACGACTCAGGCTTTTGCCAAAAAAACCCACGAATTGAATGTGTCTCAATTCAAACTGTGGAGATTTAACGGCTTGGCTTAACAGATCGTTCTCCATGCCAGCAGCAGTACCGATCCAAACAATTTTTGCCCCGTGTTTTTGCGCTTTTTGTGCCACTGCTAATGCAGGGAAAATATGACCCCCTGTTCCTGCAGCGGCCACACACAATGTCTTGTTGTACCAATCCATATCAAGGGCTGACCGAATATGAGGGTGTGTGGGCCGTATTTTGGCGCCTTCTCAGCTCAATATCGGCGCGCAAAATGAGACCAAATGAGACGCACATCATTAGTAGATTGGTCCCACCATAACTAATGAAAGGCAAGATCAGCCCTTTGGGTGGTAATAATCCAAAAGCCGTGCCCAGATTAACCATGATTTGAAAAACGACCCACAGTCCCACACCTAGTGGCAGCGAACCCAGAAACAAATGCCCTTGTTTCCACGCCTGAGTACTCAAGCTGAACAAACGCCAAAGTAAAACGCCGTATAGAAGCAATAGAAACAACAAGCCAAAAAAGCCCGTTTCTTCAATGATGACGGCGATGATAAAATCAGAGTATTCATCGGGCAAAAAACCCGTTTTTTGGACAGAATTACCCAACCCTACGCCAAACAGTCCCCCTTGAGTGATCGCCATAATCGAATGCGTCACTTGGTAACCGTCACCGAGGTAGTGCTGTAGGGGGTCCCAAAACGTTAAAAATCGGGTCAGCCTATATTCCTCGAACACCGCCAATCCAACAAATAAGCACAGAATCAATGCAACCAAGACCAAATAACCCAATAAATGCGCCCCAGCAAAAAACATCATGCCCATGATGATGAAAACCACACCCGCAATAGCGCCGCCATCTTTTTCAAAAAATAAGAGCAGCAACACAATGGCCAGTGGAAAAAATACAATTTTGATGGCATTGAACCGCTCCTCTCTGAGCTGGATGGCAAATTTTTCAATGTACCCTGCCATAAAGACAATAAAAGCGAATTTCATGTATTCAGACGGCTGAAAAGAAAATCCTAACACATTTATCCAGCGACGGGCGCCTTTGATTTCAACGCCTATACCAGAGATTAACACCCCCCCCAAGAGCACCAGTCCAAACAAAAACAACAACCAGCGTATTTTTCGCCAAAATAACAAGGGGATTTTACTGATAAACCACAAAATCAACAGCCCCACAAACAGGATGGTCCATTGGCGTAGCGCCATGGTGTAAAACGAGCCAAAATGGTCTTGGCTAAAATAAAGCGTTGCTGACAGTACCATAACAGCGCCATAGGCCAACAACATGGAGAACGACCCCCAAAGTAAATAATCCCTATCTGCGGTTTTAAGTTGACGCGATATATCAGAAAAAGACATATCAACATTGTACCGCATCAAGATTTTAAAATAGCCCTTGTAAAAGAATAAATTGCGATTTTTCAATGCCTTTGATGCTTAATTGAAAGTTATTTATAACGCTTTTCTATGGGCACAAAAAGCGCAAAATTACACTCAGAATAATTAAATTTATAAGGTATAATTTCACCTCATATAACCGATGCCCAATCTCATTCTATTTGGGGCAATAATCGGCTCATAAACCAAGATTCGTTCTAAAATTTATAGGAATATGTGTGCCAAAAAGTGCATTGTTGATACTGGCTGACGGCCAACAATTTGAAGGATGTACACTCGGCGCCACGGGTCATTGTGTGGGTGAAGTTATTTTCAATACCAGCATGACCGGTTATCAAGAAATTCTAACCGACCCTTCTTACGCTCAACAAATCATCACCTTAACGCATCCGCACATTGGCAATGTGGGCGTCAATCGCGAGGACAATGAATCTTTAAAAATCTTTGCCAGCGGTTTGATCGTTCGCGACTATCCACAACACTACCACAATTGGCGGGGCGAACAAAATCTACATCAGTGGATGGTTGAAAATCAATGCGTGGGCATTTCACAAATTGATACCCGAGCCTTAACCAACCATTTGCGCCACAGTGGCTCTCAAGCCGCTTGTATTGTCAGCGGTCTCGATTTAGACGCCGACAGTGCCCACCAAAAAGCTTTAGCATTTGGCAGCCTCAAAAACATGGATTTGGCACAAGTTGTTTCCTGCACCACACCTTATGAATGGCACGACCACAGTTGGCAATTTGATCAAGCGAACAAGCCCACCGATCAATGCCATGTGGTTGTGTATGATTTCGGCGCCAAACACAATATTCTAAGATTGCTCAGAGACCGTGGTTGTCGTCTGACCATTGTCCCTGCAACAACGACGGCAGAGGCAGTGCGCGCACTCAAGCCCGATGGCATCATGCTGTCCAATGGCCCAGGCGATCCCGAACCATGTACTTATGCCATCGAAGCCATCCAACACTTATTAACAACAGGCATACCCATATTTGGCATTTGTTTGGGGCATCAATTGCTGGCATTGGCGTGTGGTGCCTCGACTGAGAAAATGAAATTTGGCCATCACGGCGCCAATCATCCCGTCAAAGATTTACGCACCAATCACGTGATGATCACCAGCCAAAATCACGGCTTTGCTGTGGCAAATGATCACTTGCCAGACACCATAGAAATCACCCATCGATCTTTATTTGACCAAACCATCCAAGGCATTCATCATAAAACACGGCCCGCTTTTGGTTTTCAAGGGCACCCTGAGGCCAGCCCAGGTCCACACGATGTTCGGGGCTTATTTGATGAATTTATCCAACTTATGACACGCCCTGCTTAACCATGCCTAAACGTACAGACATTCACACCATACTTATTATTGGCGCTGGCCCGATCGTTATTGGTCAAGCTTGCGAATTTGACTATTCAGGCGCCCAAGCCTGTAAAAGCTTACGCGAGGAAGGTTATAAGGTTGTTCTCATCAACTCAAACCCTGCCACCATCATGACCGACCCAGAAGTTGCTGATGTTACTTATATTGAACCCATTCACTGGCAAGCGGTTGAGAAAATCATTGAAAAAGAACGCCCCGAAGCCCTACTGCCAACCATGGGGGGACAAACCGCATTAAACTGCGCTTTGGATCTATTTCATAATGGCGTGCTCGAAAAATACCATTGCGAATTAATAGGTGCCAATCAAAATGCCATCGATAAGGCCGAAGATCGCCAACGATTCAAAGAATCCATGGATAAAATCGGGCTCGAATCTGCGCGGGCATCGATCGCGCACAGCCTTGAAGAAGCTTGGAGCGTACAAACACAAATCGGCTTCCCAACAATCATCCGCCCTTCTTTCACCTTAGGCGGTTCGGGCGGGGGCATTGCTTATAATCACGAAGAATTTGAACAAATCTGCCAGCACGGCTTCGATTTATCGCCAACCAATGAACTGCTCATTGAAGAATCATTGCTCGGTTGGAAAGAATACGAAATGGAAGTGGTTCGCGATCAAGCCGACAACTGCATCATCGTATGTTCAATTGAAAATTTTGACCCCATGGGCGTGCACACGGGTGATTCCATCACAGTGGCACCAGCGCAAACGCTTACCGACAAAGAATACCAACAGTTGCGCAATGCTTCCATTGCCATCCTCAGAGAAATAGGCGTTGACACGGGCGGTTCAAACGTCCAATTTGCCATCAACCCTGAAAATGGTCGCATCATCGTCATAGAAATGAATCCGCGTGTCTCTCGTTCCTCAGCATTGGCGTCTAAAGCCACGGGTTTTCCCATTGCAAAAATTGCCGCCAAACTCTCGGTTGGCTATACCTTAGACGAGCTAAAAAACGACATTACTTCAGGACTGACACCCGCCTCATTTGAGCCCAGTATCGATTACATCGTCACTAAAATCCCGCGATTTACCTTTGAAAAATTCCCTTCAGCCAATGACCGCCTGACCACACAGATGAAATCGGTGGGTGAAACCATGGCCATTGGCCGTACCTTTCAAGAATCACTGCAAAAAGCCTTGCGCGGCTTAGAAACAGACCGAACCGGTTTGGATGAACTCATCGAAGCCTCTGAAAATGCCAAAGAGGATCGAGCCAAATGCTTACGCGAATTGCGCGAACCCGGTCCCAATCGTATTTGGTATCTCGCTGATGCCTTCCGTCTGAATCTATCCTTTGAAAGAATCTTTGAAGCCTGCCGCATTGACCCGTGGTTTTTACACCAAGTCAAGCACTTGGTTGATACAGAACAAACCATTCGCGAACATAACCTACAATCCATTCAAGCCTATGATATGTATCAATGGAAACGCCAAGGTTTTTCTGATGCGCGCATGGCGCATTTATTAAGGACTGATGAAGCCGCCATTCGTGCCTTACGCGTCAACATGGGTATTCGCGCCGTCTTCAAACGCGTTGACACCTGTGCCGCTGAATTTGCGACGGATACGGCCTACTTGTATTCCACCTACGAAGCGACTTGTGAAGCCCGTCCGAGCAAACGCAAAAAAATCATCATTTTAGGTGGCGGACCAAACCGCATTGGCCAAGGCATAGAATTTGATTATTGCTGCGTCCACGCCGCTTTGGCCTTACGTGATGCGGGTTGGGAAACCATCATGATCAATTGCAATCCTGAAACGGTTTCTACCGACTACGACATTTCGGATCGGCTTTATTTTGAGTCACTCACCTTAGAAGATGTGATGAACGTCGTTGACATTGAGCAACCCCATGGCATGATTGTCCATTACGGTGGTCAAACGCCTTTGAAATTAGCCAACCAATTGCATAAGCTGGGTGTGAACATCATTGGTACCTCGCCCAATTCCATCGACCAAGCGGAAGACCGACAACATTTTCAAAAATTATTACAGCAGGCCGATCTCAGGCAACCTGCCAACGCAACAGCCAGTGATATAGAAAGTGCGCAAAAACTCGCCAGCGCCATTGGTTATCCACTGGTGGTACGTCCTTCTTATGTACTCGGTGGGCGCGCCATGAAGATCATTTATGAGCCGTCCGAATTACAACAATACATGACTTCTGCCGTGCAAGTCTCCAACGATTCCCCCGTCTTGCTCGATCGGTTTTTAGACGATGCTGTTGAATTGGACGTGGACGCCATCAGTGATGGCGAGCAAGTCATCGTTGCTGGCATTATGGAACACATTGAACAAGCGGGCATTCACTCGGGTGATTCGGCTTGTTGTTTACCCCCTTACCGCATGGCACAATCTGTGATCGATGAGATCCATAGACAAACCATCGTCTTGGCAAAAGCGCTGAAAGTCATTGGTTTGATGAATGTTCAGTTTGCCGTACAAGGTGATAAGATTTACGTGTTGGAGGTTAATCCAAGGGCTTCAAGAACCGTGCCTTTCGTCTCCAAAGCGACTGGGCAACCGTGGGCGAAAATTGCTGCGCTGTGCATGGCGGGTCATAGCTTGGCCCAACAAAAGGTTAAAGCGCCAGAAAAGACTAAGCATTTTGCCGTCAAAGAATCGGTTTTTCCCTTCATCAAATTCACGGGAGTTGACCCCATACTTGGCCCTGAAATGCGCTCAACGGGCGAAGTCATGGGGATTGGTTATACCTTTGCTGAAGCCTTTGCCAAAGCCACAGCGGGCGCCAACTGCACCATCCCACTCAAGGGCACAGTGTTCCTTAGCTTGCGTAAACGCGACCAACATCAAGGCATTGAGTTGGCCACAGCACTACAACAAAAACAATTCAAAATCATCGCCACTCGCGGGACGGCCCGTTATTTGACCGAGGCGGGTATTTCAGACATTGAAACCATCAACAAGGTTTATGAGGGACGCCCCCACATTGTAGATGCCTTGAAGAATAAAGAGGTGGACCTCATTGTCAATACTTCCGAGGGCACGCAAGCCGTCATCGATTCATACGAAATCCGACGCGCCGCCGTGATGAATAAAATCACTTATGCCACCACCATTCGCACCGCCGTTGCCATGACCTTGGCTATGCCCTACGATCCCTATGAATCGGTCCATTCCGTGCAAACATTATTTGAATAATCGCGCGCCTAATGCTTCGATTAAACATTCATCCCGATTCTCCACAAACCCGCCTCATAAACCGCGTTTGCACCGTTCTCGAACAAGATTCCGTCATTGTCATACCTACAGATTCTTGCTATGCATTGGCCACAGCCTTGGGCAATAAATCGGCGTTTAAACGCATTCAAAATATCCGTCAATTAGAACAAGAACATCTGTTTAGCCTGCTTTGCAAAGACGTTTCTAATCTATCGACCTTTGCCAAGATCAACAACAGCCAATACCGCACGCTGAAACGCTGTACCCCCGGTCCATACACATTCATTCTAAAAGCCACGCGCGATGCGCCCAAATTGGTCATGCAAGAAAAACGCAACGAAATTGGCATACGCATTCCTGACAACAAGGTCTTGCAAGCCATTTTAAAAGCTTGGGATGCGCCCTTGTTGAGCACCACCTTAAGACTGCCCGAATCATCCGATCTGACCACTGAAGCAGACATCATTGAATCGTTGCTGTCAAAGCACATTGATTTGTTGGTCAATGGCGGCAACAGCGGACTTGAACCAACCACCATCATAAACCTGATCGATGAGCCCCCTACCTTAGTGCGCTTAGGCAAGGGTTCGGCGGGCTTTTTAGACGTATAATCAATCACCATGGATTTAAGCCTCATTCAAAAAATCTCAATTTTTGCGCTACCAGTGATTTTTGCCATCACTGTACACGAGTATGCCCATGGTTGGGTTGCGCACAAACTTGGTGATAACACTGCTAAAAGCTTGGGCAGATTAACCCTAAACCCGATTAAGCACATAGATATTCTTGGGACCGTTATCGTCCCTGGCGCACTGTTGATGCTGGGTGGATTTTTGTTCGGTTGGGCAAAGCCAGTACCCGTTGACATGCGTTACTTCAAAAACCCACGTCAAGATATGGCTTGGGTGGCTGTGGCGGGTCCCTTATCCAATCTCATCATGGCCTGGCTATGGGCGTTGTTGATCCCAATAGGCAAAGCCTTGTATGCAACGGCGCCAGACGTTGGCTTGTTTTTAATTTACAGTGCCCAAGCGGGTGTGGTGATCAATATCGCCTTGATGGTGCTGAACCTATTGCCCATTCCGCCGCTCGATGGCAGTCGTATTCTTTCAGCCTTTTTGCCCGCCCACGTCAGTTATCAATTTAATCGTCTGGAACAATACGGCTTCATCATCCTAATTATTCTCTTAGCCTCTGGTCTATTGGCTCAATTCATTGGCCCAATCATCCATTTTTTGCAAAATTGGATTTTAGGATTCTGAGAATCATCCATGCGCATACATAAATGGTTGGCCGAATCTGGGGTGGCTTCTCGTCGTGGCAGTGAAAAACTCATCCAAGAAGGACGGGTGACCGTCAATCATAAGGTGGCGAGTATTGGGCAAATCATTGACCCTGAAAAAGACCGCATTCAGGTCGATCGTAAAACGCTTAAAACCCTGGCGACCTTCGCCACAGAAGTGTTGCTTTACAATAAGCCTAACGGCGAAATTGTCAGTCGCCATGACCCGCAAAAAAGGCGAAGCGTTTTCCAATCACTGCCGCGGGCGAAAAACGGACGCTGGATCAGCATTGGTCGCCTCGATTTTAACACTTCAGGCCTTTTGTTATTCACCAATAACGGTCACTTAGCCAATCAGTTGATGCACCCAAGCTCAGGCGTCGAGAAAGAATATGCTGTCAGAATCCGAGGTGAATTATCGGCTGAAGAAATGACAACCTTCAAGACGGGCATTGCCTTAGAAGATGGTATGGCTCAGTGTGTGAACATAGAAGAGCGTGGCGGTGAAGGCCATAACCGCTGGTATCACCTCACCATGATCGAAGGGCGCAATCGCATCATTCGTCGAATGATGGCTGCCAAAGACAAACAAGTATCCAGGCTGATTCGTGTACGCTATGCCCATCTCACCTTGCCAGCATGGCTCAGCCATGGCAAAGTACAGCCATTAGAAACGCAAGATATTGACCGATTGCAAAATTTGGTCAAAAACAACCCAGATCGACGGGCTCAATAACAGCTGACCGTTATGGACGTTTTGCTGTAACACCATCAGACGCTACGACTGTAGCAACACCCAAGGTTTTTGGCGAATGACTGAACGTGCAGCCATTTGTACGATAAAGATACAAATGAAAGTAATCAGCGCCGATGTCCCCATCAATTGAAGCCCATTGATCGGCCAAATATTTTGAAACAGTTGATACGATAATACCCAAGTGAAGACGATGCTGACCAGCCCGCCGATGAGTGCGGCAATGAACGATAATAAGCCAAATTCAATCGATAACATTGTGCGAATGTGCCCCGCCCTGCTCCCCAATACTTTGAGCAAATTAATTTCCCAGAGTCGATTGTGCGCCTCTGTTCGAGCAATGGCATAAATAACAGCCAAACCTGCCAATAACGACAATACCGCCATGAATAACATGGCGATCACCACTTGATCGGCCAATTTGATGATTCTTTGTACCACCATTTTGACATCAATCAATGACACATTCGGGAATGCTTTAACCAATTCTCGGCGTAGTGTGGCTTTTTCAGCGTCTTTGATTTGCGAAATGCTCCCAAGAAACGATTTGGGTGCGTCTTCCAAAACACCGGTTTGCACCAAAATAAAAAAGTTGGGCTGAAAACTGTTCCACTGTACTTTTCGTAAGTTTTTCACAATGGTTGTTAGAGGCACACCGAGCACATCAAAAACAATGGTGTCGCCGACTTTAAACTCATATCGACGGGCAAAATTTTCGTCCATTGAAATTTCAATCACAGCATCGCTTTGCGCATCGTATTGAGACACAATGGGCTCGCCTTCAACAATGCGTTCCGAGCTGTACAAAGATTCTCGAAATGAGAGGTTAAAACCTCTGCGCCTAAAGGTCTGCCCATCGGTTTGGTCATCATTTTCGGCTTGCGCTTGTTTTTGTTGTAGGCGCTCATTAAAAGGTTGACCGTTCACCGACTTAATCCGACCTCGAACATTGGGTGAAAGATAATTGAGCGATACTTGCCTTTGTTGTAAGAATGCCGTCAATTCGTCAAGCTGTTCTTCTTGAATGTCGAACAAGAAGTAATCGGGCAAAACAAATGATTTGGGTGAGGCGATCTCTTGTTTGATGCCTTGATAGAGTTGAGGCGATATGTTGAGTAAAAAAGCGCCTAAGGCAATGGCCAAAAACACCGATAAACTGCTCTGCCTGCGTCTATAGATATTTCTAAACGCCATCATGATGGTCACTTGATCTTGATCTGAATAGCGTTTGATCAAGGCAAACAGTCCCCAAGCCATGAGGGCAAACAACCCAACCGACAACACCAGGCCACCAATAAACAAAGTGCCAATGAGCCATGACGATTGGATAATCGCCAATCCCCAAAACAACAGCAACATGGGGGCATAGCTGAGTAATTGTTGGACATTTAGGCGCGTTGGTTGACGAATTAATTGTTCTGAAAAAACATCATTGGGGCGAATATTTCGATGACTGATCATGACGGGCAGGCAAAAAAACAAACTACTCAACACGCCAACCACCATCGCCATAACAATAATCGGGTATTCTAATGTCAGATTGACCGTTTCAAAGACCGTTTGTTGTAACAACTGTTCAATCAGAGGCATCAATACCGCCACCAGAATAATCGACACAGAGGCGGCCAAAAACCCTAAGATGAGCACTTGGGCAATCAGCACAGAATAGGCATTTCTGAAGGTGGCGCCCAAGCTTTGTAAAATCGCCATTTGCATCAACCTTTGGTTGAAATAATGTCGAAATAAATAAGCACTGCCCGTTGCTGAAATGAACAAGGCAATGAGCCCGACCAAACTCAAAAAGCCACCAATATATTGCAAAAGATCGACTATGCGTGCGTTGGCATTGTTATAACTTAACACGCGAAAAGGCGTCAAATCGGGGTTGACATTAAAAGCCTGATTGAAAGCATTTTCAAGCAATTTAATGTCCATATCATCGGGTACTTTCAGCAAATAATAGTAATTAACCCGACTGCCTAACTGGATCAACTGAGTTTTGGGCAACCAATTAATGCCCACGTATATTTTGGGCGCAATGCCTGACCGACCGACCACGCCTGGTGTGTCTTCAGCCACACGGTCCTGAACGCGAAAGGTCTGTTGCCCAATTTGAATGTCATCGCCACTGTTAACGTTCAAAAACGCTCGAGCGTGTTCATCCATCCAAGCAATGGGTCTATTGATCAAACGTTCTGTAATCAGGGTTTCGCTGGCTTCTATCGATGCGGCGTTTGAATCAGCGCTCTCGTCAGCGATCCTAAATGACCCGTACAGTGGATATTGTTGATCAATGCCTGTGACTTGCATCAAAGCGGTATTATTGGGCGCAGCCACCATCGAGAAGAAGGTGGTCATAAAAGCTTGTTCTGAATTTACAGGCGTTTGCGCCGACAAGGTTTCGAGCGATTTTTCGGTATAGGGGATGCGTGAGGACACGACCAAATCAGCGGTTAAAATGTTTTTTAAATTGGCTTGTAAATATTGAGTGATCGACGCTTTGAAGGTTGCGACAACGAGTAACCCCACCAAGCCTAATGATAGACTAAAAATGAAAAATAATGAGAAAGCGCGATTATTGATCAGCTCTTTCCAACCCAGCTTCAGCCACAGCATTATTGCAATTTTCCTGCGAATACGTGCACCGAACGATCGCAACGTTTGGCCAATTCCAAGTTGTGCGTGACCATCAGCATGCTCATGCCCTTTTGTTTGACCAAATCAAAAAATAGATTGGCGACGTGCGTCCCTGTTTCAAAATCCAGATTGCCCGTGGGCTCATCGGCTAAGAGTATGGCTGGATTGGTCACAAAGGCTCTGGCAATCGCCACCCGCTGACACTCACCACCACTCAACTGATTTGGGAAATGTTCAGCACGGGCGCTCAGTTGCACTTGATCTAAGGCCGCTAAGGCCTTGTTTTTGACGTCGCTCTCGCGCAAAATTTCCAAAGGCAGACTGACATTTTCCAAGGCGGTTAAATGGGGCATCAAATGAAATTTCTGAAAAACCATCCCAATGTGTTGCGAGCGGTACCGAGTCAAATCTTCTTCGGACATCTCCGAAATCGTTTCTCCAGCGAGAATGACTTGACCCGAGGTGGGACGATCCAATCCAGCTAACAAGGCTAAAAGCGTGGTTTTGCCACTGCCCGACTGCCCTGTGATGGCAAGCGATTCGTTGGATTGAAGGCTCAACTCAATCCCTTTCAAAACCTCTAAGGGTTGTTGGTCTGGGCCAACAAAAGATTTATGAATGTTTTGAGCGTGGAGTAATGTGGTGCTTTGCGTGGCTTTTTCTGTCATTTTTTAAATTTTTGCAGTTGTTGTTCAAAATGCGGCAATAAAAGGGTGGCGATGATTTCATGGCCTTGAGGATTGGGGTGAATGCCATCGGGTAGGTTATGTTCAGGTTGGGCGGCCACCCCAGCTAATAAAAATGGCACCAGAGGCACATTTTCTTGTTCGGCAATCTCGGCAAAACTGGCATCGAATTGCTTGGCGTATTCTATGCCGTAATTGGGCGGGACGCGCATACCAGCTAAAAGGACTTGGGCGTTTTGCGCTTTGACCAATCGGATGGCGTCTTGTAAGTGCCCTCTCATGGCTTGCACCGATAAACCGCGTAGGCCATCGTTGGCGCCCAAAGCAATCATTACCATGTCCGGTTTGGTTCTGAGATGCCAACGTAATCGCTTGGGCGCACTGGCTGAGACTGAGCCACTGATGCCACCATTTTGAATGGTGACATCGTAACCTTTTGCGCGTAATTTTTGTTGCAATAAGGTCGGAAAAGCTTGTTCGGGCGCAACGCCAAAGCCTGCGGTTAATGAGTCACCCAAGATGAGCAATTTGGCTGATTCAGCATAAACGATTGGACTGCCAAACAACAAAGCAGCAACCATGAGCAGACGCTGATTCAATGACTTGAAGTTCATAGATGGCCCACGGACTGTATGACGACTACGATTGAAGGCTTTCGACCAATGAAATATAGTAATCCATCTCACGATTAAAGCGTATTTTTTGAGGTTTGGACAAACTTTGAGACAATGCCACATAAAATTGCTTCACTGAGGCAATGCGCGTACGATAAGCTGTTCGATAAGCATCTGTATAAACAACCTCACCGTTTTTCAACCATTCAATGGGTCCAGCAATGACTTCATCGTAGGTCGGATTGTTTTGTAAGAAGGCAATAAATCGCTGTTGATTAAGTTGCCGTTGATCATTTCTATATTGCCAAAAATCCAATGACCCCTCGCTCGCTTCTCGAATGAGCCTTTTTTGAGTGATGTTCAACGGTCCGAAGGTGTTTTCAAAAAAACCCATCCATCTTTTCTGATATTTTTCACGATATTCTGAATCTAATAATTGCTCTGCTTTCTCCTCGTTATACTCTGCGAAAGCTTCTTGAATGACGGCAATTTGCTCGGGTTCTATGGTGATCATAAATTGCGCAATCACATCTTGAAACAACACCACATGACGTTTTCGGATTGTCTTAAAGTCATCAAAAAGCATATCGGTCTGTTCTGTACTCATACCTGTCGCAAATTGATTTTTAAAATTTTTCATTAAATGAATGATAGGCTTGAGTTCTTGTTGTTGATGACGCTCTAAAACAATAGGCAACTCTGCTTTAAGGTAGTCCTCTTGCGCCGAATTTAAATCAACATAATCGTCAACCTTGCCTATGATAAACCAGTCAAGATTATAGTAAATACGTTTGGCAATAAATTGCGTACAACCCGTCAATAGGGCAAAACACATCAAGCAAAGCGTTGCTCTTTTCAATAGCATTGGAGATTTTAAAGCAGTTTTGGTTTTATTCATTGGGTTATACGATGCGAATGGTTTAATCCTTGCTAAAATATGAAAAATGGCTCTATGGATTTCAAGCTCAAACAGAATTATACAATTCTATATTTTCCTTCTGCTCGGAAGGTTTTTTATGAGCCGATTTATCGCGCTCTGTCATTAAGGTTTTCAGGTACGCTTCAGTCACAGTGCCCGTGGTATAACAGCCGTCAAAACACGAGGCATCCAAACCGTCCAATCGAGGGTTCAAGGTTACTATACCTTCAATCAATTCGTCCAAATTTTGATAAAACAGCTCATCTGCGCCGATGAATTGCTTGATTTCAGGAATCGTTCGGTTGTAGCCGATCAATTCGTGTGGACATGGCATGTCTATGCCATACACATATTGATGTCTAACCGGTGGAGAAGCAGAGGCAAAATAGACTTTTTTGGCACCCGCCAACTTGGCTGATTTGACGATTTTTTGTGAGGTGGTACCACGCACAATTGAATCATCAACGATGAGCACTTTTTTGTTTTTAAACACCGAAGCAATGGTATTTAACTTTTGCCGCACAGAATTCTTTCGATGTTTTTGCCCAGGCATGATGAATGTGCGACCAATATAGCGGTTTTTGATGAAACCTTCACTATAATTAACACCCAGTCCGTTAGCAAGTTCCAAGGCCGCTGTGCGTGAGGTATCGGGCACGGGCATGACCACATCAATTTCCAAGTCAGGCCACTTTTCGCGAATCTGTTTAGCCAATAAAGCCCCCATAACAAGCCGCGCTTGATACACTGAAATACCATCCATAGTAGAATCGGGTCGGGCAAAGTAAACGTATTCAAATATACAGGGTTTGTAATTTTGAACCTTGACCATCTTATGCGATTGTAAATGCCCTTCTAAGTCAATGAATAGGGCTTCACCCGGTTCAACATCGCGTACCAACTCAAACCCAGAGACGTCCAAAGCCACGCTTTCTGAAGCCACCATCCATTGGTCGGATTTGCCACCATTTTTACGTTTACCCAGCACTAAGGGGCGCAAACCATTTGGGTCGCGAAAGGCAAACAGACCATAATTGGCAATCATGCCCACAACCGCATAAGCCCCTTCAGATCGTTTGCAAGTGTTTGAAATGGCTTTAAATAATGATTCAACTGATAAGAGGCCATGACGACTTAATTCATCCGCCAATACGTTCAATAAAACTTCTGAATCCGATTTTGTGTTGATGTGACGACGTTCTTTGACAAAGAGTTGTTGAGATAATTGCTTGGCGTTGGTCAAGTTGCCGTTATGCCCCAAAATAATACCGTGGGGTGAATTGACATAAAAGGGCTGCGCTTCTGCTGAAGAATCCGTTCCAGCCGTCGGATAACGAACATGTCCAATACCACTTTTACCATTCAAAGATTTAATGTGTTGCTCACGGAATACATCGCGTACCAAGCCCTTGCCTTTGCGCAGATTAAATTGCCCTTGCTCACTCCAAGTCACAATGCCCGCAGCATCCTGCCCCCTATGCTGTAGCATGGTTAAACCATCATAAAGCATCTGAGTCACATTCTTATTGCTAACAATTCCAATCACGCCACACATAGGTTCCTCTGTTTTGTCCTGAGCTTACATTAAAATTTAACTTTATAAATGACTGTATTTAATCGCAGCATTCTTTTCAGTTCATCAGCCATTTCTTCTGCTTTTTTACGTTGGATAAAAGGCCCCATACGGAGTAGATAAAGGGGTTTGCCGTTTTGAACTTTGGTCAATTGGTACACGGGATATTGTGCCCCGCTTAATTTTTTTTCTAAAGCATCTGCCAGATTTGGATTTGAAAAGGCCGCAATTTGTAAGATCCAAGAAAATTCTGGGGTTTGAATTGTGACGCCTTCTGCGGGTGCTTCGTTATTTTGAGCGGTTGTGCTTTGGGGCGTCACAAAGATGATTGAGGCGACACCATCCTCAATCGGGGGCTCAGTCATAAGGTGTTTTTCGTCATTGGCCACCCAGGTTGACAACTGTAATATGACCAACGATGGAATGACCCAGACCAACGCGCCAATCACCATTTCAGTTTTGTTCATGATCGCTCATCCATGATCAACCAATGCCAAAGCATCTGAAACCACAAAAAAAGACCCATAAGCGAATACAAAACCAGGCGTTTGGCTTTTGATCTTTTTAATGGCGTCGGCAAAATCCTTCACCACTTGATAATGATTGATGCCCGTTTCATTCAATGCTTTTTCGATGGTGGCTAATTCTGCCTGCCGGTGATTGGCCTGCTCAGACGAAATGGGATAAATAAACCAATTGGTTACCAAAGATTTAAAGGGTTGAATACACGCGTGTACATCTTTATCTTTCAAAGCGGAATAAATGGCATAAATGGGCGTCTTCTTAGCCTGAGCCTGGACGGTTTGGTACAAATTGCCAACCGCTTGGGCATTATGTGCTACATCGATCATCACCATTTGTTCGTCTATTTGAATGGTTTGTGTGCGTCCTAATAACTGAGTTTGGGTCAAGGCTTGGGCGATTTTATCGCTCGCGAGCGGCAATAATAAGCCCATGGCCGTAATGGCACATGCTGCATTGCTTAATTGAAACGCGCCTGTTAAAGTCGGTATGGGTAAGACCTGCGTTTGCTTATGCACATCGGTTAAGGTCCATGCTTGGGCGTCTGAGCCGTTAAAGCCTTGATCATCAGCGCTGTGGGCTCCTTGCTGCTCTTCTACGGTGCATCCTGAGTCATTTAACGCAATAAAATAGGCTTTGCTGTTTTTAGGGCGCAATGGCGCCACCCGAGGTTGAATGTTTGCGCCAATCACCAAGGGCTTTCCTGTGCGTGCTACGCCCATTTTTTCAAACAAAATGGCTTCTAAAGTATGTCCGAGGTAGTCGCAATGGTCCAAACCAATCGAAGTGATGATGGCACAATCGTTATCGACAATATTGACCGCGTCCAAACGCCCACCCAAGCCAACTTCAAGTATGGCAATGTCTAATTGTGCTTGATGAAATATCACCAATGCCACCAAGGTGGTGTATTCAAAATAAGTCAATTTAATGGTTTGTTTGGCTTGTTCAACCCGTTCAAAAGCCGCGACAATTTGGGCATCGTCCACGGCTTGACCCGCAATGCGAATGCGTTCATTAAACTTTTGAATGTGCGGAGAGCTATAAACCGCTGATTTATACTGATGCTGAATGCTCAACTGCTCTAAAAACTGACAACAAGAGCCTTTGCCATTGGTGCCAGCAACGGTGATGACTTTTTTGGCGATGGGAAAGACGTCTAATCTTTGAGCAACGGCTTGAATGTGGTGTAGATCTAATTTTATGTGCGATGGGTCGTCAATGGAACTCAACCAGTCAGATAAGGTTTTCCGCGGCTTGGTCACAAGTGATTACCTACTAGGTTGATTTCCTGCCAGAACCCAATAAGGAGATCAATGCGTGAATTTTCTCACGCATCTCGTTGCGTGGCACGATCATGTCAATACTGCCATGCTCCAACAAAAATTCACTGGTTTGAAAACCCTCTGGTAATTTTTCTCTAACGGTCTGTTCAATCACCCGTTTGCCCGCAAATCCAATGACCGCTTTGGGTTCGGCAATGATCACATCACCTAACATGGAAAGGCTAGCAGAAACACCCCCCAATGTTGGATTGGCTAAGACCGAAACATAAGGACACTGTTTTTTCTGTAAGCGTTTGATCACTGCGCTGGTTTTAGCCATTTGAGTCAATGAATGCATCGATTCCTGCATGCGCGCACCGCCACTGCTTGAAAAGCATACAAACGGCGATTTGATCGCCATGGCTCGATTCACCGCACGGACAAATTTTTCACCCACCACAGACCCCATTGATCCACCCATAAAATTAAAATCAAAGGCACAAGCGACAATGGGCATCCCTAATAAACGCCCTTCCATGACCAGCAATGCGTCTTTTTCGCCGGTACTCTTACGAGCTGTGGTCAATCGATCGGTATAGCGTTTGGAGTCTCTAAATTTGAGCGGGTCTTTTGATTCTATGTTGCTAAATAATTCTTCTCTGCCTTCTTCGTCAAGAAAGGTTTCCAAACGTTTTCGTGAAGAAACGCGCATGTGATAGCCACATTTTGTACAAACATATTTTCGTTTTTCCACATCGGCGTGATACAAGGTCGAATGGCATTCATTGCATTTGAGCCAAAGCCCATCAGCGACACTGCTTTTCTCTTTATTACCGACATTTCTCGAAGGGATTAATTTTTCAAACCAACTCATAGCAACTCTCTTTTTATCAGATTCATATGATCGAATACACCGTCAATCGCCTTCGCAACCTTCTGGTACATTGACATTCAATGATTGTGGGGTTTCAACGCCATTGATGGCATCCATGCTTGCGCGCATCGCGCTCAATAATTCTAAGGTTTTTTGACTGCCAATGATGGCATCATCATGTCCTAACAAAGTAATCAAAGTGCTTCCCACAATGACGGCATCGGCAAATTCGGCTATTTTGGCCGCATCTTGTGCGGTGCGAACGCCAAATCCAACACCGACGGGTAAATCTGTTTTCTCGCGTAGCATTGCAACGCGTTTGTGGACAGTTTCAACGTCTAATTCACTTGACCCTGTCACGCCTTTTAAGGAAACATAGTAGATGAAACCCGCACCACTTTGACCGACGATGGCCATTCTATCCAATGGCGTTGTGGGCGCGACCAACAGGATCATATCAATACCCGCTTGTTGCGCCATTTGCCTATATTGATGATTCTCTTCAGGCGGACAGTCCACCATCACAATCCCATCAACCCCAATGGCTTTGGCTTTATCGAAAAAAGCTTGGAAACCGTAGCATTCTATAGGATTGGTATAGCCCATCAAAATAATCGGAGTCACTTCATTTTTGCGGCGAAATTTTTCGACCATATCAAATACAGCGGGCAAGTTAATGCCTTGCGCCAAAGCTTGGTCGTTGGCTGCCTGAATCACTGAACCATCGGCAATGGGGTCAGAAAATGGCATGCCCAATTCGATCATATCGGCGCCCGCTTTGACAAAATCGTGCAAAATTTCAGGAAATAGTGCTTTGTTGGGGTATCCTGCGGTGATGAAAGGCACCAATGCTGTGCCCTGACGCGCTTTTAAATCTTGCAAAGTCTGTTCAATTCGGCTCATGATTACTCCGCCGTTCATCCGCTTGCATCACCGACTGTAAATCCTTATCACCTCGCCCTGAAAGCGAGACCACAATGTTTTGATCTTTGCGCATTTTGGCAGCTAATTTTTTGGCATAAGCCAGTGCATGCGCACTCTCTAAGGCAGGAATGATGCCTTCGACTAAGGCCAACTCATGGAAGGCTTCTAAGGTTTCATCGTCATTGGCTGCGACGTATTCAACCCGACCTTGATCTTTGAGAAAAGCGTGCTCTGGTCCCACCCCTGGGTAATCTAAGCCTGCTGAAATCGAGTGTGTGCCCGAGATTTGTCCATCATCATCCATCATTAAATAGGTGCGGTTGCCGTGCAAAACACCAGGCTTTCCAACGTTCAAAGGCGCGGCGTGCTGACCCGTATCTAATCCTATGCCCCCCGCTTCTACACCGTACATGGCCACCCCAGCATCCTTAATGAATGGATGGAATAGCCCAATGGCGTTTGACCCGCCACCCACACAGGCGACCAAAGCATCGGGCAATTGGTTCAATTGCGCTTGGCATTGTTTTTTCACTTCTTCGCCAATGACTTTTTGAAAATCACGCACCATGGTTGGATAAGGGTGCGGCCCTGCTGCTGTGCCAATCACGTAAAAGGTATTGTCAACGTTTTGCACCCAATCGCGCAGTGCATCGTTGAGTGCATCTTTGAGGGTTTGCGTGCCAGAATGCACTTCAACAACGCTGGCGCCAAGCATTTTCATGCGATAAACATTGGTTTGTTGGCGAACCGTATCGACGGCGCCCATGTAAACAACGCACTCTATGCCCATTTTGGCTGCCACTGTGGCCGATGCCACACCGTGTTGTCCAGCGCCTGTTTCAGCAATCAAACGCGTTTTGCCCATGCGTTTGGCCAATAAGATTTGACCCACCGTGTTATTGACCTTATGCGCACCTGTGTGGTTTAAGTCTTCGCGTTTTAAAAAGATTTTGGCACCACCAATTTTCTTCGTCCAACCTTCGGCAAAATAGAGCGGTGTGGGCCTGCCCACATATTGCGCCAACAAATGGCTTAGGGTTTTTTGAAAGGTGGCGTCTTGGCTCGCTTCGCTGTAGGCTTTTTCTAACTCAACCAAGGGTTGAATCAGCGTCTCGGCAACAAATGATCCGCCATAGTTACCAAAATAACCCGTGCGTTGGTCAGCGTTCATACTATGTTCGCTCCAATAATTCGATTTCGTAACCATCAGGGTCTTGGATGAATGCCAAGATGGTGGTGCCAGCGTTCATTGGACCGGGTTCTCTTGAAATGACCGCGCCAAAATCTCGCGCCAATTGACACGTCTGTTCTATGCTTGGGACGCCAATGGCCAAATGACCAAAAGCATCGCCTTGGTTGTATTGCGCATGGCCCCAGTTATAGGTCAATTCAATGACTGTTGAATCGGCCTCATTGCCGTAACCAAGAAAAGCCAAGGTGAATTTGCCTGATGGATATTCTTGCTGACGCAATAATCTCATGCCGAGCACTTGGGTATAAAAATCAATCGATTTTTGCAAATTTTCGACGCGTAGCATGGTATGTAGTAGTCGCATTGTATTCGTTCTTCAATTGAAAGTATGGCGATAGCCTTTTACTTGAATTAAGTCATTGTCTAAATAGATGCCAGTCTGTCCCGTGATTGTGCCAACAATCTGGCAATATCCGTTCGTTGATTGTACCAGTTTTTTGAACGCAATAAGGCGCTGTTGCGGAATAGTCATGCACAACTTATAGTCATCGCCACCAAACAATATCCAATCCCAAGCATTTTGCTTTGATTGGTCGGCGAACCTTTGTAATTGAGCGTATTCGGTAAAGGCTTGTCGCTCTAAGCGCGCACCCAATGTTTGAGGTATGGCGGTACATGGGTCGGTCTGATCAGTCACTGCCTCTGTCGCGTGTAACAAATGATTCAAGTCTTGGATAAACCCATCTGAAACATCTATACAAGCACTGGCGTAAGATTGAACCCATTGTTGCCAACCCAACTCAGGCTGAGGTTGCCAATAAGCCTCATAACATTTTTTACCCTGAGTGTTCTTTGAACCCCCCCGTTGAATCGCCCACAAGCCCGCGGCGGCCAATCCTAAGGCGCCTGTGACCACAATGGCATCACCCGCTTGCGCACCAGATCGTTTAACCACCGCGTCGGCATCACCGAGCATGGTCAAGGTTAAAACATCATTACCGCGTGTGGTGTCTCCACCAATCAAGCCAATGCCATAGTCCTGACAAGCTTGTTTGACCCCTTGAGCAAAGACGGGAAAATCAAAATCGGGTTGGACGGACAAAGACAACAAAGCCCAGCGAGGCAATGCGCCCATTGACAAGGTATCACTGACATTAACAGCGACCAGCTTGTAGCCCAAGCAAAAGTATTCAATATGGGTGGTGGGAAAGTGTACCCCTTTGACCAGGGTATCGGTGCACAGCGTTTGCAGTCGATCGCCTGAGCGAATCACCGCACAATCATCGCCTGAACCAAGATACAGTGCCTTATCTAAAGCGTGAGGATCAAAGTCAGAGAAATGCTTTTGAATGACCTCAAATTCATCCATTTTGCACTGGATTGAGCAGAGGTTCTGTCTTTTGTTTTCTGGTAAACAAGCGCCCAAGAATCTCAGCCGATTCCTCGTACAACGATAATAGTACAGGCACCACTGCAAGAATGAGAATGGTGGCCACAGCCAAACCAAAGGCGATGGTGGCTGCCATGGGGATGAGAAATTGGGCTTGTAAGGACGTCTCAAACAACAAGGGCACCAGACCGCCAATGGTCGTCAACGATGTTAATAAAACGGCCCTTAAACGAGATTTGGATGCTTCCACAAGCGCTTCATTGATGGGCATACCCGCTTCCCTCAATTTGCGGTAAGCCGTCACCAGAACGATCGAATCGTTAATCACAATGCCCGATAATCCGAACAAGCCGAACAAAGACAATATCGACATATTCAAACCCAAAACCAAGTGTCCTAAGACCGTGCCAATCAAGCCGAAAGGGATCGCCAATATAATCAATAGCGGCCAGCCCCAAGAAGCAAAAACCCACGCCAAAACGATGTAAATGATGACTAGTCCTACGACAGCACCCGTTCGCATATCGGCAAAAGTCTCTTTTTGGCTTTCAACACGCCCTGAGGGGGCCCAATTGATGCCATAAGTATTGACAATTTCAGGCAGTATGTCCTTTTCCATGGTCGCTTCAATCACATCGAGCGAGCTCACCGAAGTATCCAAATCTGCATTGATTTCTACGGCGACCTGTGCATTGTAATGGCGGATGGTTTCAAAGCCCTGTCTCGATGACCAAGTCACCAGATTGGCCAGTGGAATTTGACGACCATTGGGCAACTGGAAGCTAAGCCCATCTAAGGCGGATAATTGGTTCGTTTGCTCTGATTCCAATTGGATACGGACTTCAATTTCATCTTTGCCATTGGTATAAATCTGAACCAAACGCGAAGCAAATATATTGCGCAATTGAGCGCTGATGTTTTCAACGCTGAGCCCCAAAGCGTGTGCTTGTTCGGACAATGTGAAAATAAATTGATCCCGTCCATAAGGTTGATCGTCAGTGACATTGCTGACACCACTGAGTTGATTTAAGGCATATTTCAACGCTTCTGCTGCTTGCTTGGCCTGTTCACTGTTGTCGGCAACGATACGATAAGACACATCGCTTCCTGGCGGACCTGCTCGAGATTGGGTGATCGTTAGATTTTCTAAATCCGCAACCGTGGGTAAATTCTTACGCCACGCTTTGATCAAATCAAGATTACGAATGTTTCGAGTATCGGGGTCTGTTAATTCAAGGAATATTGAGCCCACATTTTCACCCAAATACGATCCTCGACTGCCACCGCCCAACCCTAATCTTTGCATGCGCACATCGATGATGCTTTCGCCCAATTGAGCCACCGTATCGTCCAAAGCATTGTTGGCCAACTTCAAATAATCTTCCACCACATTTTTCGGCGTGCCTGAAATAAAGGAGGCTTGTAGAAAAACCTTACGCCCTTCAGGTGAAGGCAGAAAATCAAATTTAACCAAACCAGCTCTGATAGTACCGACCGAGAGAATCAAAACCGAAAAAACCACGGAGAGTACAATCAATCGATGACGCAAGCACAGGGCCACAAATTTGGCAAAAATACCTTGCCTAACCGCATTAAAGCCACGGTCAAAATGAATACGCCAACTGCTCCAACCATTGGGGTCAATATTGCGATTCATTTTGGCAAAGGAATGATTTAAATGGCCAGGCAACACCAAAAAGCTCTCAATCAAAGAGGCAATGATGACACAAATAACCACAATGGGCAGGGCAATCAAAAATTTACCAATAAAGCCTGAAACCAGCAATAGCGGTAGGAAAGCGGCAATGGTCGTTGCCGAAGAAGCAAACACCGGTGGCAACATTCTATGGGCGCCTGACATGGCGGCTTGCAGAGGCGACTGGCCATCTTCAAAACGCTGTAGGGCGTGCTCGCCCACCACAATGGCATCGTCAACGATGATCCCCAGAGCCATAATGAGGGCAAATACGCTGAGCATGTTAATCGAGCCACCCAACCAATAAAGCAGCATCAAAGTAAACATAAACGACGTTGGAATACCAATCGTGACCCACATGGCCACCCGCGTATTCATAAACACATAGAGAATAAGAATGACCAACAACAGCCCACTTAGCCCATTTTTTAACAATACGCCGATGCGCTGTTCCAATGCGATCCAATATCGATCGAATATGACCACATCCATGCGCTCACGCAAAGACGTACCGTGTAGTCTTTCCCATTCTAATAGTTTTTCTGCCGCGGCCAAAGTATCGCCACCATCCACTCTTTGAACCGCCAACTCTATGCCACGCTTATTGCCTGAATAGAGCAAAACCTGTTCATCTTTGGGCACCAATTCAATGGTGGAAACATCGCCCAAACGGATTACCTCGCTGGCATTGGAGCGCAACACAATCTCGGAGAAGTCTTCCACACTGCGTCCTTGAGCCAAAACCCTTAAGTCTCGTGTAATGTCTTGCTCGCCAATCGAGCCAACGGGGACATCTCTGCTCGAACGGTTGATGATTTGAGCGATTTCAGCCAGGGTCATGCCCAAGGTTTGTAAGCGGGCTTCATCCATGCTGATGCGCATCTGAAGCTCGGGCAATCCTGTGAAGCTGACTTTGTCAATGCCCAAGTCCAACAATTGATTTTCAATTTGATACGCTGTCAGGCGCAATTCACTTAAGTCTGTTGCTTCTGCTGTGAGTAAAATTCGTCCAACGCTCTCATAACGGACCAATCTTTGAATAACAGGCTCCTCTGCGTCTTGCGGCAGGTTACGCAATTCAGACACCCGCTGTTTGACCCGATCCAATGATTCAATCATCTCTGTGCCTTCAACAAACTCAATGGTGATTGCAGCCACACCCGAGGCAGAGGTCGAGGTTACTTTTTTAATATTATCGACGGACCGAATGGCTTCCTCAATTGGGTTGGTGATGGATTTTTCAACGTCTTCGGGATTAGAGCCTGGCCAAACGACTCGAATGGAAATGTTTTCTAATTCAAACGAGGGAAAGAATTGTCGATTGAGTTTACTGAGGGCATAGAATCCAGAACCTAGCATGATCAGCATCAGCACATGGGCCGCCAATTTATGTTTGGCAAAAGCCCCCAGAATGCCGTATTGATTGGACTCGGTCGTCGCCTGATCAGATTGCATATTATTGTACACTCACAGGTAGCCCATCGACTGCATTGGGCAAATGGGTAATCATGATGTTGGTATCATTCAAAATTTTCTCAGATCGAATCAAAGCCCAAGCATTTTCTGACTTTTGGCGATACGCCAAAGGCGGGTCGATCTTGCCAATATAGTCCACTAGCACAGCACGCAACCGCCCTTCTTCAATTTTATAAATCCGATTCCGACCATAGAGCGCAGAGAATGGCACAGCCACTGCATTTTGTTCAATGGGTCTATACAGCTTCATTCTCATGGAAACACCGGGTCTAATATTTGTTGTCAATGCTAGTGCTTCATTCACGGGACTGAACACGCCCATTAAACTGCCATCCGAGGCATCGCCCTCAACGCTGGACAATTCATACAATAAATTATTATCAAAGTAGGACACTTCGGCCTTAATGCCATTTTCCGAATTTAGCTCATCTAAAAAAGACAGCGCTTGATTGTTAATCAAGGCCGCTTCAATGTTAAATTTCGTTTTGGGCAGCAATCGAATCAAAGGCTTACCAGCGCTCATCGTTTCCCCTTCATTGACCAAAACTTCAACGATTAAAGCATCTTCACTCGCTTTTCGTATGCTTCTTTGCTGCGCCAAAAGGGCTTTGTTCATATTGGATTGGGCGCGGTCTGCTTGCACTTTTAAACGACTTTCACGCACCTTAAGCGTGTTTAGTTGATCTTGTACCCCATCAACCGCAAGGGCTTGTACTAAATAGGTTTGCTCAGCATTGTCCATGCTTTGTTGGGTGGCAAATTCTTTCTTGAACAAGGTTTTTTGCCTTTTCAACTGGCGATCTCTTAAAGCCAGTAATTGCTTTTGATTTTTCAGTTGATTTTGCAGGCTTGTTGTGTCTAATTTCAGTTGCCTTAACTCAATCTGAGCCTCATCAATACTCGCTTGAGCCAAATCAACCTGTAAAACAAAATCGGATGCGTCCATATGAATCAAATCATCACCAACTTTCACTTCTTGTCCAGATTCCACAAATATTTTATCGACCTCCCCATTGGCGGGTGCTGACAAGGTTTGAATGTTTTTCTCTCTCAAGGTGCCATAAAGAAATTGAATGGGTGTATGCGCTTGCGGGGAAACTTTGAGCTGGTTGACCGTATAAATGGTCTGCCTGGCCTCAACCTTCTGCTCTGTCTTAAATATTTTTTGCAGCTGAATAAAGCCAAAAACAGCCAGTGCCAGTATGGCAAAGAACATGACAATAGGCAATACAAACTTGAATAATGATTTCATTGGTTTATTGAGTTTTAATGGTGGTCTTTTGCTGGTTTAAATGACGATTTTTTAAGATTTTCTTGAGCTTAGCTGATCGCAGTATTCACAACATTGCATTATACAGCTTTTGCTAATTTTGAACAAATTTTATAGAGGCTTAAGCAAGGTGATACGCATTGATTTCTATTATCCGCCATGTTTTTTCAATTATTTTTAATCCGCGTTTCTTCAGTGTGGCAGTGCCAAGAAATGGTATTAATTATTCATGCGCTGCTCTGTGCCCTTCTTGCGATAGGTGATTTCTTGCCAATGACTCATAATTTCCTGTGCGCGATATGAACCCAGCATTTGAGTTAAATATTCAAGCACTTCGGCAGAAGTATTGAAGTCATCTTCAATGTTTGCCTTGCTGTTATTCAGGTCTAAATGAATAACGCCCGCTTCGAAAGTCAAGGTGATTTGTATGTCGGCGCTGTCGTAGCGAAGCCGAGCGATATACCATGTATCATCTAAGGCTTTAATATCCATCTTTGGCTTTTAATGCTTGCAATATGCTCAGCACGTAGCGCCACATTGACCATAATGCCAATCCGACTGCAACGAGCAGCAATCCATTGCCAATCAGCTGGGTGTCGATGCCAAGCACCGGCTCACGCAATATCAAAAATGAAAAGGCAATGAATTGAATCAATGTTTTTAATTTGCCCCAAATTGAGACGTGTAGCGATTCTGAAATTTGTTTCAAACTGGCCCATTCTCTTAAGGCTGAGACGATCATGTCTCTGCCAATCAAGACGAAGGCGGCAACCACGTAACCCCAATGTGGAAATTCACTGGCAATGGCAATGGCGACGGCAGTCACGATCAGTTTATCTGCAACTGGGTCTAAAAACCGCCCCAAATCCGAAGTAACGTGCCACCTTCTCGCAACGTAACCATCGACCCCATCGCTAATTGCGGCAATGACAAAAATGCACAAGCTGACCCAATTGGCGTATTTAAAATCCGCATAAAAGAACAGCAAAAACAACGGAATTAGCGCTATTCTAAACAAGGTGATGGTGTTGGGGACGTGGCGAATCATGTCTTTAGACTTGTAAATAAGCAATGTCTGCCACACTTAAAAAAGCATTTCTGAGGCGTTGCAACAAAGCCAATCGATTATGCTTGACGGACTCATCATCGGTCATCACCATCACCCGATCAAAAAATGCATCGATGGCATCATTGAGCGTCAGCAAAGCTTCTAAACGGTCATGATAGTTTTGATAAACCCCTAGATGGTGTTGTTCAAGCTGTTGGTACAAAGACTTTTCTTCGGCAAGCTCAAGCTTTTTGGGATCAAATTTGAATCCAGATTTTGGTGGATTTTTCTTTAAAATATTGGCAATCCGTTTATTCGCACCGCTCAACTGCTCAGCAAGCGAATGGTTTGAAAATACCTTGATGGCTTGCATCCTAAGATCAAAGTCTTGGGGCACAGTAATCCCTAATACCTTGACTGACTGAATGATTTGAGGCCTATAACCCAATTCGTCATAATACGCCGTTAAGCGATCCAACATAAAATACAAAATGTCTGTTGCCAATGCTTGCTCATAACGTTTGTGCACTTTCAAAGTGTGCTCAATCATAACTGCCAAATCAAAGTTGAGCCCCCCTTCGATTAAAATCCTTAACACACCCAAGGTACTGCGCCTCAAAGCATAGGGGTCACTGGTGCCCGTTGGCTGTTTGCCAATGGCAAATATGCCACAAATGGTGTCCATTTTATCGGCTAATGCCACCAATTGACCTAATGTATTTTGCGGAATGTCGTCACCAGCAAATCTGGGTTGATAATGCTCATCTACGGCGAGACAAACAGCCGGCGGATGTCCTTCTTTGGCAGCATAGTATCTGCCCATAATGCCTTGCAGCGATGGAAATTCCGTCACCATTGCGCTCAATAAATCACATTTGCTCAGACGCACAACGAGCTCGGTTTGCGCCCCGTCCACATCCACTTGTTCTGCCCATGAATTGGCCAGTTGTGCCATGCGTTCGACCTTATCCAAAACCGTACCCAATTGTTTTTCAAACACCATGGCGCTGAGGTTGTCATAATTTGCCATGAGTGGCTGTTGCTGGTCATTGTTGTAGAAAAATTCAGCGTCTTGTAACCTGGGCACAATCACTCTTTCATTGCCTTGTTTGATGCACGCTGGCTCCGAACTTTCTAAATTGGCAATGGTGATGAATTTCGCCATCAACTGGCCAGAATGGTCCTCAACATGAAAGTATTTTTGATTGCCAGACATGGTGGTGATGAGGCATTCCTTGGGCATGGACAAAAACCGCTCAGGGAAATCGCCCACAATAATGACCGGCCACTCAACCAGGGCATTAACCTCATCCAATAACGCTGAATCAACGACCACATTGGCATCGAGCTGTTTGGCAACCTTGGCAATTTGTTCTTGAATGGTGTGTTTACGTTGGGCGCTGTTGGCAATGACAAAAGCAGATTTCAACACGTTTTCATAATTTTCTGCGCGATCAATGACCACGCCTTGGTCTGTGCCCTGATGAAAGCGATGCCCCCAAGTTTTATTGGCGCTTTGAATGCCGAATAGTTCTGCGGGTATGACCACTTCATCAAGCAACAACACCACCCATCGAACGGGGCGTGAAAACAAAAAGGCGCTATCACCCCAGCGCATGTTTTTAGGGATGGGCAGGCTTCGTAATGCCTGATTGATGCACTCAATAATCGCCGATTTGATGTGCGTGCCTTTAACGCTTTGTTGAAAAACATAATGCGATTGTCCGTTAATAGAATCAATCTTTAAATCTTCGATTTTTTGCTGATGTTTGTTGGCAAATCCCTTGATGGCCGCTTCTGGCGCATTGGTTTTAGGGCCTTTGACAAACGATTGTTTGTCAGGTTGCTGAACTTCGATTTGGTCGATGAGGAAAGCCAATCGTCTGGGTGTTGCAAAAGTTGTGAGCGAGTCAAATTCAAAGCCTTGACGCTTTAAAAATTTATCAACACTGACATAGAGGCTTTGCTCCATTTTTTGCAAGGCAACCGCGGGTAGCTCTTCAACCCCTAATTCAAATAATAAGTTTTGTTTGTTCATGGCTCAACGATGGATTATTTGCACAGTGGAAAGCCTAGGGATTCACGTGTGTTGTAGTAAGTCTGAGCAACTTGAAGTGCCATTTCTCTGACGCGTATGATGTATCTTTGTCGCTCAGTCACACTGATGACTTTGCGTGCATCTAATAAATTAAAGGTGTGCGAGGCTTTGAGCACTTGCTCATAAGCCGGTAATGACAGACCCGCCTCAATAAGTTGGGCGTTCATCGCCTCAGCACGATCAAATTGTTTGAGCAAAAATTCAACGTCGGCGTGTTCAAAATTATACGCCGATTGCTCAACCTCGTTTTGATGGAATACATCGCCATAGGTCACGCGCCCATGGTCATTTTCGGTCCAAATCAAATCATAAACATTATCGACGTCTTGGACATACATTGCCAATCGTTCAATGCCATAAGTCAGCTCACCACTCACTGGTTTACACTCCAGCCCACCCACTTGTTGAAAATAGGTAAATTGGGTGATTTCCATACCGTTTAACCACACTTCCCAACCCAAACCCCATGCACCTAAAGTCGGTGATTCCCAGTTATCCTCAACAAAGCGTATGTCGTGCTTTTGTGGGTCAATACCCATGTGCGATAGCGATGCCAAATACAAGGCTTGCATATCGTCTGGCGAAGGTTTTAGAATCGTTTGAAATTGATAGTAGTGCTGCAAGCGATTGGGATTATCGCCATAGCGACCATCGGTCGGTCTGCGCGAGGGTTGGACATAGGCTGCCCGCCAAGGCTCAGGGCCTATGGCACGAAGAAAAGTAGCAGGATGAAAAGTTCCCGCGCCAACCTCCATATCGTATGGTTGCAGGATAACACAGCCTTGATCACGCCAAAAAGCGAGCAAGCGGTCAATCAATTGGTGGAAGCTAAGTTTCATTGGTATTGTGCCGTCGTGTCTGTTTGCCAATGAAACCGTGTTTAGAGGTTTGACGCGTTGCGTTTGAAACACTCGCGCTGTCTGAGCCTGGTCGCATAATGAGCCAAGGCGCACATCGGTCAATTGTTCGCAATGGTCTCCAATTTTTTGATGATCAGATTCATGCGTTTTATCACCGAACTGACTGAAGAAAAAATGGCGGACTGAGTGGCAAATTGTTCGTTCCCTTCTCGCGATTTCTTTTTCTGCGTTGAAAGATGTTCGCGCGCACCTTTTAAGGTGAATTTTCTTTCATAAATTAAGTGTTGTAATTGAGCGATGAACTCAACTTCTTCGTGTTTGTAGTAGCGCCTTTTATTGCGTTTCATAGGATTGAGTTGCGGGAACTCTTCTTCCCAATAGCGCAATACATAGGGTTTTATGCCACAAGCCTCGCTGACCTCGCCAATGCTGAAATAATGCTTACTCGGCAATGAGGTCAAAATCTCCTGAACGTTCTTGACTTTTCCTTTCATTGATTTGACTCCTTAATTTATTGCCCGCTCTGAATCGTACAACGGTTCGAGGCTCAATCATGACGATTTCTCCAGTTTTCAGATTACGTCCTGGACGTTCGCGTTTACGGCGTAAATTAAATACCCCAAAACCCGATAGTTTGACAGGCTCGCCGTTCTCAAGTGATTCTGAAACCTCATCGAAAAAACCATCGATAATTTGCTTGGCATCGGTCCGACTTAAGCCTAATTTCGTTCTAAGCATGTCCACCAAATCTGTACGAGTTACCGTCATCCTTTCTCCATAATACTGATTTATTACCTCTACCGCAATACTATCTTAAATTGATCCAACAACAAGCGAACGATGGTGTTCATTTTATCGTCAATCTGTTCGTCTGTGGGTGTAATCAAGTCAGCTTGCCAGATAAAACGCAAACAAAGACTTTTTTTATCGGACTCAATACCAGACCCTGAATAAAGGTCGTACACCACGATGTCATTCAACCATTCAATCTGCTCAGCCTTTATTTGGTCAATGATGGCGGCACTCGATTGGGCACTGTCGATTAAAAATGAAAGGTCTCTTTTGATTTTAGGCATGTTTGAAGTCGGCTGCCACTGAGGCGTTGGCACGCTCAATAAGGCATCCAATGCAATTTCAGCGACCACACCAGGCATGGAAAGCTCAAAGGCTTGGGCGATTTTGGGGTGTAAGACGGCAACAATGCCCTTTGCTTCCCCATTGACTTCTATGATCGCACTTTGTCCAGGGTGCGCCCAAGATGGCAGCCCAGAGGACTGCCATCGTACGACGTATTCAGTTTTGGCGAATAATTGCTCTAACACGCCCTTGAGCGTGTAAAAATTGACTGGCTGATTTTTAGCTTGCCAATGGTTGGGCTGTTTTTCGCCAAATAGCGCCAGACCCAAAGTCGGCGTTTGCGCCACCCCAGCAAAACCTTGGTCTTTATCGGTTACGCTGAACGTCAAACCTTGTTCGAAAAGGGCAATTTTCTCTTCTTGACGGTTTTGATTTTTTTGAACGGTTTGTAATAAACTCGTCAACAAGGACAGGCGCATGACGCCTAAATCTTGGGAGATGGGATTGATCAATGGAATGCTTGGCGTGTCAGGATAAAGTTGATCCTGTTGTTTTTTATCGACGAAACTATAACAAATAACTTCTTGAAAGCCTAAATCGACCAGTGTTTGCGCCACATCATCAGGCGATCGTTGCGCTTCAGAGTGCGCTTCAATGCGTATTTGGCCACTGGTTCTAAATTGCGCCAATTTATCATAACCAATAAAACGCGCGACCTCTTCGATGAGGTCTTCCTCAATGGCAATGTCATAGCGCCAAGTAGGACCCCAGACCAACCAATCTTTGGCGCGTGTTTCAATCTTGAAACCGCTGCTTTCAAACCAATTCAAAGCCGCCTTCATGTCAATTTGCCGACCCAAATAGGCGCTGAGTTTTTCATGGGTCAATGTCACAGGCTTCTGGATCGGCAAAGCCTCGGTTTTGCTTTCAGCGATGGGACCGGCTTGGGCACCACAAATTTGCTGTAACAATACCACCGCCTTATTCATGGCCTCAAATTGCCGTTCAAAATCAACCCCTCTTTCAAAGCGCAGTGAGGCATCGGTATGTAATCCATAACGGCGCGCCCGACCAGCGAGATGCAAGGGGGTAAACCAAGCGACTTCCAGAATAACTTCTGTGGTTGCATCGCTCACGGCTGATGACAGACCGCCCATCACCCCAGCCAATCCTAAGGCTTGCTCATCATCGGCGATGACCAGCGTACTCTCGTCCAAATGAATGGTTTGTCCATCCAGCAGCTCAAGAGATTCTTTATCCTTCGCCCAACGCGCGCACAAATGACCCCTGATTTTTTTGGCATCGTAAGCGTGTAAGGGTTGCCCCCCTTCCAACATCACATAGTTGGTGACATCAACCACTGGGTGGATAGCGCGCAATCCAGCGCGGCGCAATGTTTCAACCATCCAAAACGGCGACTGCGCCGTGGGATTGATGTTCTGCAAAACGCAAGTTAAAAAGCGTCCACAAGCCTCTGGGGCAGTAATTTTCGGCGGGTGTGTTTGATCGTGTTGGCTTTCGGCAATGGTCGGCAAAATTAATAAGGGCTGATCGTAATAAGCGGCGAGCTCTCTTGCCACACCAAGTTGGCTGAAGCAATCACCGCGGTTGGGCGTTAAATCAATGTTGATGATTTTATCGTCGAGTTTTAAATAGGTATAAACCGCTTGGCCGATGGGCGCATCATCGGGCAATACAAAAATGCCTGAGCTTGCCGTCGCCATACCCAATTCTTTTTCCGAGCACAGCATGCCTTGAGATTGTACGCCCCTGAGTTCGGTTTCAGCAATGTTTAAATCACCAACTTGGGCACCGACCAAAGCACAAGCCACTTTGAGATTTGCGCGAACATTGGCAGCACCACAAACGATGTTAAGCGCCTTTGCATCCCCTACATCGACTTGACAAACTTTCAGCCGATCGGCTTGGGGGTGGGCCTCCACATTCAACACCTGCCCGACCACCACTTGACTAAATGCGCCACAAACCGTTTGGATGCCATCGACTTCCAAACCGAGCAGTGTTAATTTTTCCGCGGCTTCCTCAAGACCCACAGACATAGGGGTCATTTCGTTCAACCATTGCCAGCTAATCAGCATGAGCCCGTCTCAAAATTGCCGTAAAAATGACAGGTTATTGTCAAAAAACAGGCGCAAATCAGTCACGCCGTAGCGCAACATCGCCATCCTTTCAACGCCCAAGCCAAATGCATAACCGCGCCATTCATCTGGATCTAAGCCCATATGACGAATCACATTGGGATGCACCATGCCGCAACCGAGAATCTCCAACCATTGATCGTTTTTGGCACCTGGCATTTGAATATCGACTTCAGCAGAAGGTTCGGTGAAAGGAAAATAAGACGGTCTAAAACGAATTTTCAGCGAATCATCTTCAAACAAGGCATGGATAAAATCAATCAACAAAGTTCTTAATTCAATGAAATTGGTGTTCTTATCAATGACCAAGCCTTCAACTTGATGAAACATGGGGGTGTGGGTCTGGTCTGAATCACAGCGATAAACCCGACCTGGGGCTATCATCCGTATGGGCGGTTCAATGTTCTCCATGGCGCGTATTTGCACTGGAGAGGTGTGGGTACGCAACAGCGTACCATCGCCGAAATAAAAAGTATCGTGCATGGCACGTGCAGGATGGTGTTCGGGCATGTTCAATGCAGTGAAATTGTGATAATCATCTTCCAACTCAGGACCCATTTTGACCTGAAAGCCCGCTTGTGAAAATAACTTGTGTATGCGCTGTAACATCCGAGTCACAGGATGAAAATGCCCCCTAGGCAATCCTTCACCCGCGAGCGTTACATCAATTTGATTTTCAGCGAGTTGTTGCGCCAAAGCCGCTTCGACCACACTTTCTTGCTTGCTATGAATGGCAGCTAAAATTTTGTCTTTTAAGACATTGGCCGATTGGGCCGCTTGTTTGCGTTCATCGGGTGGTAAGCCACCAACGCTTTTAAGCAAAGCGGTAATGGTGCCCTTTTTGCCCAAAAACGCAACGCGTATCTGCTCTAAGGCTTCACTATCAGAAGCCTTAGAAATCTGATCTAATGCGCTGTCTTCTATTGCTTGAATGCTGGTCGGCACGCTCAGGCTCAAAGACGTTTAAGCCAATGCCGCTTTCGCTTGCGAAACCAATGCAGAAAAAGCTTCAGAATCGTGAACCGCAATGTCAGCCAACACCTTGCGATCCATGTCAACGCCTGCTTTTGACAAGCCGTTCATGAATACGCTATAAGTCATACCATGACTGCGCGTTGCTGCATTGATTCGAGTAATCCACAATGCCCGAAATTGACGCTTCCTTTGACGACGGTCTCTGTATGCGTACTGTCCAGCTTTAATGACCGCTTGTTTTGCAACCTTGAAGGTTCTCGAACGCGCGCCGTAATAGCCCTTTGCTTGATCTAATATTTTTTTGTGCGCTTTTCTTGCGGATGCGCCACCTTTAACTCTTGCCATTTAAGCCTCCTAAAGGTACGGGTTCATGCGTTTTACAGATGCAACATCTACAGCTGAAACGGTTGTCATTTCACGCAAGTGACGTTTGCGTTTGGGGGCTTTCTTCGTGAGAATATGGCGCTTGTTTGCGTGTGCCCGTTTCAACCTTCCAGAACCTGTGGCCTTAAAACGTTTTACAGCAGACTTGACCGATTTGATTTTCGGCATGGGTTTACCTCATTTTTATTCAGCATCGTTTGTATTTTAGTGACTGTCCCCATCAGGTACGATGCTTACCCAATGGAAAAGAGGCGCGCATTATACCTGAAAACCGCGTGCAATAACAAGCATTTACGCGCCTTTTATCGTCATTTTGCTCACCAATAACATTTGCCATCTTCGCTTGTGTGGACACCACCAAGCGCAGTCAGAATGGCGGTGAACACCTGGTTAATCATTAGGTGCTTGGTTCAGAGACCTAAGCAATAAAAGCAACTATGTAGCCTCCCCCAAAGCTGTCCGTTTAGAAAATGGTCAGAGATGATTGCGGCTACATCGGTTGATGTGGTGTGAAAGCATTGCTTTCAATTGAAAAATATACAGACAAGCAAAACAACACAAACTACATTTATAGAACGTTCCATCCGTCGTTATAGAAACAAGTAATTGGCAGAGGTTTTTACATCACTGAACAAGGCCCATGAGATGAGCAGGGTGTGGATGATCAGTTATAATAAGAGCGTACCCTTAAATCATTGGGTAACGTCCCGCCCAGTCAATTTAAGCGTTTTGTGTAAAATATTAAGGATATAAAGTGCGCTATAGAACGGAACATAAAATCATAACTGGTGATAGCAGAAAAATGGCTGAAATTCAGAGCAGGTCAGTTGATTTGGTTATTACTTCGCCTCCGTATTGGCAATTAAAAGATTATGGAAATGAAAATCAAATCGGATATAACGACAATTATCAAGATTATATTAATAATTTAAACCTTGTCTGGAAAGAATGCTACAGGGTTCTCAATAACGGGTGTCGTTTATGTGTTAATATTGGCGATCAGTTTGCAAGATCCGTATATTACGGAAGATATAAGGTCATACCTATTCGAACGGAAATTATCAAATTTTGTGAAGCCATCGGGTTTGATTACATGGGAAGCGTAATTTGGCAGAAAAAAACCACATCAAATACGACTGGTGGCGCTTCATTAATGGGTAGCTACCCTATGCCTAGAAATGGTATCTTATCTATTGATTACGAATTTATCTTATTGTTTAAAAAGCTCGGCACACCCATACAACCGAATAAAGAGTTAAAAGAACAATCAAAAATGACAAAAGAAGAATGGCAGGAATATTTTGCTGGTCATTGGTATTTTGGGGGAACAAAGCAAGCTGGACATCTTGCGATGTTCCCTGAGGAATTACCAAAAAGACTAATTAAAATGTTCTCTTTCGTCGGCGACACAGTTCTTGACCCATTTATCGGTAGCGGAACAACTTCTCTTGCTGCAAAAAATTTAGACAGGAATTCTATTGGATATGAGATAAACCCCAATTTTATTGAACATATAAAACGAAAATTAGATGTGGATCAAAGCAACATTTTTAATACCCAGTATAGTTTTATTGAACAAACTTTGACAAATCCTGATTTCAAAAATCAAATAGAAAAATTACCGTATATATTTAAAGATTTTCATAAGTTTGACAAGAAAGTTGACCCAAAAAAATTGCAGTTTGGTTCAAAAATTGACCATGAAACTTCATCTAAAAGTGAAGATTATTATTCGGCAAAAGAAATAATAAGTCCCGAGATAATAAAACTAAATAATAATTTAGTTATTAGGCTCATTGGCGTTAAAGAAAAGAAACAAACCAACAGCAAAGCTATTGAGTTCTTGCAACTCAAAACAAAAGGGCAAAAAGTTTTTTTAAAATATGATGAAATGAAACACGATGAAAATAATAATTTAATGGTTTATTTGTATTTAAAAAATAAAACTTTTCTAAATGCCCATCTGATAAAAAATGGTCTTGTAAATGTTGATTTGGCATTTAACTATAAAGATAAAGAAAAATTTATCAAATACGCCAAGGAAGCAAAATGACGGATAAGAAAAAACCAAAAAAATATGCAAGAGCTTTTGGCAAAAAGGAAAAAATATTAAACTATGCTAGCAGTACCTATCAATTAACAAGACCAAGTAAAGTTGATGCTGTCATGTCGCTAATAAGAGCGTGCCAACCCAAAGAGCTTGAAGAATGGAAAAAATTCTATTTTGAAAAAGCTTATACCAAAGATAAAACTAAAATAAATAAAGCTTCATTAGATGAACTCGGCGAAAGATTATATGCAAAAATAACCGAAGTTGTAATACCCGAATGGACCGCAGCATTCGAAGAATTAACGCTACAAGACTGTAAAGATTACATCTACGAAGTTACGATAGTTCGAACATATGATGGTTTTATAACTGAAAAATCTGTTATTTATGATGTTCTAGCAAAAAAAATTCCTGAAATCACATTTGAAGAGAGCGATCCTGAATTAGACCACGCAGGTGATATTGATTATCTTGGTATAGTAGGGGAAAAGGCATTTGGCATTCAGATAAAACCAACCACCATAAATTCAAATTTTGGCAACTATAATCCTACGGATAGAATGAAAACAAGTTTTCAAACTTTTAAAGAAAAATATGGCGGAGAAGTATTTGTCATTTATTCAATTAAACAGAATAATAAAAAAATCATCCAAAACATGGAAATCGTTGACAAAATTAAAGCTGAGGTTAAGAGGCTAAAGAATACATAACAAACCTTTCTTGTCGTCAGATTATAAACCTCCAATTGAGCGAACTATCAACAATCTATGAAGCTGTTTTTATCAAGAGGGCTGTGAACGTCGGCGCTATAGCGCTCACTGCGCAAAGGTCTGACAAAACGCACGGACTGCTCATAAATGGGATGGTCTTTGTAGCGTTGCAAATGCGCTTCGTCGGCAAATTCGGCATAAACCACCAATTCAATGCTGTTGTCGAATAAGTCTTTTTTAATGTTGACGCTGACTTCAAATACCAAATGCTCGCCAATCTCAGCCAGCTTTTCTAATGCTTGTTTGACTTGTTCCAATGATTGCTTGTCTTTTAATCCAAAGAATACGATGTGTCGAATCATAAAATTACAAGGTTCTAATATGGTTATGGGTCATTCGGCGCAAGTTTTTACAAAAACCAGAGTAAATTATTATACCAAGCCCAGCAATTGAGCATTGACAATACCTCGCCAATGTACAAAAATTGCTCAAAAATGTAGCAGACCAAAGGCATAAAGGTATAAAGGTATTAAAATCCCCTTAAATCAAGTTTCACAACTCAAACCCATACTCAAAATATGAATATTACACGCTCTCCCCTTCGTAAATTATTATTGCTTGCACTCGCTTCAGCGGCTTTGCTGTTGGGACGTACCGTCCCTGCTCAAGCCAACATCTTCTCCTCTGTCGAAGATGTTTGGGGACTTGGCGCCAGTTACAGGGATTCCAATTACCTCAATGCCCAGGGCAGAACGTCGCCATTGGTACTTGTTCTTGGTAGCTGGGGACCAGTTTTTATTGATGGCAACCGTTTTGGATACAATTTTTATGAAGGTCAGACATGGTTTGCCGATGTTGCGGTCAATCTACGACCTCAGCAATTTAGGATTGAATCAGAAAGCCCCGATTTGGCAGGCACCAGCGCGCGCGAGCCAGCATTAGAGTTAGGTGTACAATTTGGTGCCCATCTTGGTGGGGGTATTAAAGGTCAAATTGCCGCCTTTCACGACGTATCGGGTCGCCATAATTCACAAGAATTTGAATTGGCTTTCTACCGTCTGACGAAATTTGACAATGATGCTCAATTAAAAACATTCATTGCGGCGCAATACCAGACTGCTGAATTGGTAGATTATTATTTTGGTCAGCCTAACGATGGACCGCGTGGTGGTTATGTCGGCAAAGCAACCAGTGCTTTTGAGTTAGAAGTGATATACATCTATCCCATTCACAGCATCAGCATTATTACTGGAACGCGTCTATTTCAGTATGGTTCAGCGGTTTCGGACAGCCCTATTACAGATGGCGCCCTCAACCAGCAATACTTTCTCGGTGTAGGTTACAACTTCTAAAGATGATCAAACAGATCGTCTGAGCCCCTAACAACAAGCCTGATTTATTCTGGGTTGGTGTTTTTAAGCAACCAATCAACCAAACGAAACAACTGTGCATTGCCTCCTGCATCGGATACCGATGTCAGATATTTGCCGTTGACAATAATCGAAGGAACACCTGTGATGCCCGTTTCAGAACTGATGTCTCGTGCGTATTCAACTTGACTTTTAACACTGAATCCTGAAAAGGTTTGTTCAAATTTTTTCTTAGAAATGCCAGCGGTTTTGAATAACTTTGCCATATCGTTTACCGAACGTAATCCAGAACCTTCATGTATTTCATAAAATATTTTATCGTGCATTTTGTCGAGAACACCCAATGCTTTTGCGGTATAGAACAATTGTGCACTCCAATCCCAACGACCATTGCCAAAGGTAGCGGGTACGGAATAAAAAGCCACATCGGACGGTTTGCGCTTTAACCATAATTTCAAATAGGGCTCCAAACGATGGCAATGAGGACAGCCATAATAGAAGTATTCGGCCACTTCTTTGCCTGATTTCTTGCCGGCATACACTGGAAAATCAATTTCCGTATAATGTTTGCCTTCAACCCACTCAGCGGCCCAGCCGTTCAGCGGTACAAAAATCAATACCATCAACAGTGAAAAAACTCTAATCATCATAATTCTCCATAAGAATGTAAGCCCGATAAAAACATATTAACGCCCAGAAATGCAAAAAGCGTCACAAATAATCCAATAATCGCCCACCATGCCATGGCATGACCGCGCCAACCTTTACTCAGTCTGAGGTGTAACCACGCCGCGTAATTGAGCCAAACGATGAGCGCCCAAGTTTCTTTGGGGTCCCAAGACCAGTACCCACCCCAAGCTTCGGCGGCCCACATCGCCCCCAAAACGGTGGCTAAAGTAAAAAAGGCAAAGCCCAAGGCGATGGATTTATAAATCACATCATCCATCAAATCCAATGTAGGTAATTTCTTTAACCAATGGCTTTGTGGATTGATGCGTTTGATTCTGGCCACAATCAACCAAGCAACGCTGACCATTGCCGCCAAAGCAAAGGTGCCGTAACCTATGAAATTTGCGGGTACATGTATTTTCATCCAATAAGAATTGAGTGCTGGCACCAAGGGCTGGATTTTATCGGCCTCCCGTTCAAAGGTGTACCACAGCAAAAAAGCCACCGCAGCGGCAATCACTAAGGACACAAAAAAGCCCAAACGTGCGGTTTGATATTTCTTCTGATAATGCAAATAAATCAGCGTCGTGATTAAGCAGAACAGAATAAAGACTTCATACAAATTACTGATGGGGATGTGACCAATTTGTGGATCAATCAAATACGATTCGTGCCAACGTACAATCAAGCCGACCAAAGCCATGGTGGCCGCGCTCCACATCATTGCGGTTGCCGTTTTATCCATAAATTTGGAGTCGCGTATCAAGCCAAGCGCATAACAAGGGCAGGCAAAAACCAACAGCACACTCATCCACATAATGGCTGATTGACTGGCGAGAAAATATTTTAAAAAGAAGCGATTTTCGCCTTGCGCCAATTGCCCCTCGTACAGCATCAACGCAGCCAGAGATAGCAAGGTACAAATGGTGATATACAGCGCCAGATTGTTCTGTTTCCACCCCAGCACACCCAGAACCAGCGCCGTGCCAATCAATATACTCATATCGTAACCATCCATCACCGCTGAATAAGTTTGGATCAAGCTGAACAAAGCAAAAGCCACGACAATCAACCACAGAAATTTGTGCCAAGGGATGGGGTTTTTTCTTTCAACCAATGTATTCATGAATGACTTCTGTTCAACGATTTTTACTTAGGGACATTTAGGCGGAATTATACCAACCTTTGACTTTTTCTAACATGTTATCCCGATCCAAAGGGTTTTTGATGCCCTCAATGGCCACCAATGATTTTTGCTCAGACCAATACAGCCAAATACGCACTCGACGCATATAAAACAGGATGAAAACGCCGATAATAAGCATCACACACCCTAAATATACGATGAATTGCCCTGGTGCCCTCGTCATTTGCAAACCAGATGATTGAATTTGTTTGAAAGTTTTTAGCTGAAGAAATATGGGCGAGCTGTATTGAGGCATGGCCGCAATGGCAAACACCGCATCATCAAAAAACAGCGAATCTTTTTCACTTATTAGGTCAGGGACAATACCTTCTTCACGCTCAAGCTGATTGATATAAACTGTACTCAGCCCAAATTTCAAAAAATCTAAAACAACCTCCTCAAAATCCCCCTGTTTATTATCTTTGATTGTGTCAATGTAGGCAGTGATGCCCACAAAGCCCCTTTGGCGGAAAATTTTAATGAGATTGACGATAAACACGCGTTGTTTTCTGATGGTTTCATCCGTAATGGTCTGATCCAGAAGCAGTCCAGACAAATGCGCATCATCGTTGATCAAGGCCAAAAACCGCATGAATCGTTGCGGTGATGCTTTCGCATCGGCTGGCATGTACCAATACTGAAATGCCTCAGCCACCGAAGAGCGAATACCGCTCAAGAAGAAATAGCGTCCATCGCGGTTGATCGGCAACATATAGTTTTCAAACTCCTTGGCTTGGCCGTCAGCACCGCGCAGTTTGAATATCATACTGGGGCCATTGTTCATGGCTTCCGTGCCATCGGTCCCGCCTTGGATATTGAACACTCTGAAATCGTCCATTTCTAAAGTTTGTTGGGATTGGACCAAGCTCAGTGAACGCCCGACTTCAACATCGATGGTCTGGGTGCTAAAATCTGTCAACGACCACGCTTGCAACTTCAACTGTGACCCGCCATCGGCAAAACTGGATTGATAAATCGTCACCCCATCTACGGTGAGCGGGTGATTCACCCGAATGGTATCGGTGGTGCGCAATTGACCGTCCAAGTCAAATATCTCCAATTGGCTTTTGAATGCTTTGGGCTGTCCTGTGGGATAGTGCTCAACGGTAAAGTCCTTCACTTTGACAACAAAGGGCAGTTTTTGCACAAAATAACCGTCTTTGAACGGCAGGAATAAAATATCCGATGACTTCCCTTCAGGGATATTGACAAAGCCTCTAAATGCTCGATGATCGTTTTCCAACCAGGCCGTTTCAGGGATTTGCGACAAGGGCACTGATCGCGTTTCGATCACCGCCTGCCCCGTTAAATGGCGCCATTTTAGGATCATAGAACTGTCCCACAGCGCACCCACGCAAATGATGATCACCCCCAAATGGGTTAAGAGATAACCCACTCGGTTATAGCGCCCTTTGTTCGCATTCAGCAGCGTTCCATCATCTTTTGCTTGAGCTCGCACCTTAAAACCTTCGGCTTGCAAACGTTCTTTAAAATACTCAAGCGAGTGTTTGGGCCGACCAGTGCATTCATAACGGCATTTAAACAACCGCAGTTGGTCAACGGCATGATTGAAATATTTTGTGCGCATCTCCTTTATAAACGTTGGGGCATTGCGCCACACGCACAGCGAGGTGGAGAACAACAGGAAAATCAAAACCAGCAAAAACCACGGCGCGCTGTAAACATCGTAAATGCTTAATTGTTCATAAACGCGAAACCAGAAAGGTCCAAATTTCAGCTCATAGTCTGACCAAGCCTCGTTTTGCTTGACCATGGTGCCAATCACAGATGCCAATGCCAGCATGACCAACAAGGTGATGGCCAAATCCATTGAACCTAAAAATCTGATAATCTTTTTATTCATTGCGCACTTTGCTGAGGTCAATAAGCTGACTCAAACCGCCAAGTTATCGATCAATCGTGTCTCGTCCAAAAACACCGCCACAAACAAACGAATGGGACGCGAAACATCGTGCGCCACCGATAAATCGTCTGCATGACAAAATTCAAAGTAATCAATGACAAAACCCCTATCTTGTAGCATTTTTTGGTGTTTTTGCACTATCTCAAGCAATGATATACCATTGCGGGCTTCAGCACACGCCGCTGCCATGACTTTATAAATGCCGCTGGCTATTTGGCGTTGCGTCGCATCCAAGTAACGATTACGCGAACTCATAGCCAATCCATCGGGCTCGCGTTGCGTCGGCACGCCGTGTATGGTTATGTCTATGGGCAGACCTTGTGCCACTTTCTTGATAATAAGCAGTTGTTGATAGTCTTTCTCGCCAAAAAACGCATGCTTGGCTGGAACGGCATCGAACAATTTATGAATGACTGTCACCACTCCAGTAAAAAAATGGGGCCGAGATTTGGCACAAAGTTGCTGATTTAAATAGGCAGGCGGGTCGATTTTTACAACATTGGCTTTGCCTTCAGGATAAAGCGTGGCTTCAGTGGGTAAAAATACCGCATCACACGCTTGTTGTTGTAAGTGTTGTAAATCTTGGTCGAGTATGCGCGGATAGCGCGAAAAATCTTCCATCGGCGAAAACTGCAGAGGATTAATAAAAATACTGACAATGACTTTATCGACGTGTTGTTTGGCTGCCTCAATTAGGGTCAAATGCCCAGCGTGCAAATCACCCATTGTTGGCACAAAGGCTGTGGTTAATCCTTGTTCGTGGCAATGGTGTATCCACGATTGCACTTCCTCAATACGTTTAAACTGCTTCATCAATGGCTTATTCGGGAAAGGTTCTCTGCTTGACCGCCGTCACATAGGCCTGAAAAGCCGCTTCAATGTCTGCTGTGTCTGCCAGAAAATTTTTGGCAAATTTAGGCACATAGGACGACAAACCCAAAACATCGTAGGCGACGAGCACTTGCCCATGGCAACGGTTGCCAGCGCCAATGCCGATCACCACGCCGTGCTCGCGCCAATCATCGCTAATACGCTCGGCAAGGTCTGCGGGCACGCATTCTAATACCAACATTTGTGCGCCCGCTTGGCGCAACGCTTGGGCATTGTTAAAGATGGCAGTGGCTTCAGCAGCTTCAACGCCCATCATTTTAAACCCGCCTAAACGTTTGACCGACTGAGGTTGCAGTCCCAAGTGTCCACAAATTGGTACATCAGCGCGCGTTAAGGTTTGAATCATTGCCAGGGTATTATCTTCGGCGCCTTCGATTTTAATCATATCGGCGTGCCCTTGTTGCATCAGTTTTTGTGCGCCATCGATGCCTCGCTCAACCGTCACAGTGCTCATAAACGGCATGTCAGCAATGACAAAGGTTTGAGGCGCGCCGCGTTTGACATTCGCTGTATGATAGACCATATCATCCAATGTCACGGGCAAAGTGTCGGCATGGCCTTGAATCACCATACCCAAAGAATCACCTACCAAAATGGCATCAACTTTGGTGCGTTGTTGCACTGCTGCCATTGAAGCGTCGTAAGCGGTCAACACAGCAACCGCTTCCCCATCACTCACCATTTTCTTTAACACTTTTATATTATTCATTTGGTATTGCTCCAATAATAAAGGGATCGCAAAGTGTCAATCTCTCAATGAGTTTTTTTCCATCGCAGACATAATCTGCGCCCAGTACATCCATCAATGGACGAATGACAAAGTCTCTGTGTAACATTTCAGGGTGTGGAATTTGTAGCCGAGGCCTCGTCAATTGACGATCGCTGTAAAACAACAAATCAGCATCCAAAGTCCGTTCTCCCCAATGCCTGCCTTTCTTTCGTCCATGTTGTCGTTCTAACCATTGTAGCAAATCCAGCATTAGTAAGGGGCTTAGACTAGAGGTTAAAATGACCACCGCATTGACAAATTGCGGTTGATCTTGTGGACCTAAGGGACGTGTGCGATAGAGTTTTGAGCACCCTGACAGATGCAAGCTGGGATGATTTTTTAGCGTTTGAATGGCGCGCCTAACTTGCGCCTCAGGATGGTTCAAGTTACTCCCCAGTGCAACCGCTATGGTCTGCGCCTCCATACCTTCAGTCAGTCTTGGTTTTGGATTTTTGTTTTTTTTGCGGCAAAATTGACGCTAAGGTCTCAGTTGGGTCTTGCCTATAGCGTGTCCAAAAATCAACCGTTTCAGCCAATGCCTCACCCTTATCACATGCCGCGCGTAACAATAAAAAATCATGGAATAATTTGAATTTTGGATGCACGGCAACACTCCGAATTACCCGCGCTTTCATGCGTTGCATACGTAATTGAGAAATCCAGATTTCACGCATCACGGCCGTCAATCGATGCGGGATGTTCATGACGCCGTTTTGTTTGGCAATAATCATCGTTGAAACGCGTTGTGCTTTCACCATCACTGAATTTTCTGTGGATTGGTCAAAATTTTTGCACCATTCAGGCCACAACATAACCGCAAATATAAATGCGGAATTGAGTGATTTGTCTTCAGCCACCCTGAGATCAGCTTTGTGCAAGCAAGTTTCAAGCAATTGCATGTGCTCAGGCGACCAGTCCTGAATGGATTGAGCCGACAGAAAAAGATAGCCAAACAAACCAGATTGCTTGAGCGCATTGAAACTGCGCACAGCATGACCCGTTTGAAAAAATTTGATCGTCTCATCCATCAAGCGAGCGCCGGGTAAACTCAGAATCAGCGCGTGGTTTTTGGCAATTTCTTGTTGCAAGTCATCGTCCAATTGAATGCCCAACTTTGCGCCAAAACGAACCGCTCGCAACATCCTCATCGGATCTTCCCGCAAACGTTGTTCTGGATCACCAATGAGCCGTATGGTCTGGTTTTTCAGATCATCCAAGCCACCCACATAATCGATGAGGCTATTGTCTGAAAACCGATAATACATCGCATTGATGGAAAAATCTCGGCGCCACACGTCCTCTTCCAAGTTGGTGCCATAGACATTGTCTGCACAGATGCGCCCACTCTCGTCAATGATCCGATCTTGGTCAAGCCGTCCTTGTTCAGAGGAACGCAAGGTTGAAACCTCAACCAAACCATCCTGCGTATAAACGTGCGCCAATCTAAAGCGCCGTCCAATGAGGCGACACCTTCTTTTGAATATTTTTTTGACCGCTTCGGGCGTTGCATCGGTGACAACGTCAAAATCCTTGGGTTCAATACCCAAAATGGCGTCACGCAAACAACCGCCAACCAACCACGCAGAATGGCCTGCTTTTTCAATTTTCTTAACCAATGTTGACAGCTCAGACGGAAATGTTTTATTAGTCAATCCAATGGACTTTGCTGAAATGATCGGATTTGATGAATTTTGCGACAAAGGCATTAAGATGCCCGCATTATTGACGATGATACATGAATTATTAGACCTTTTTATGATTCATTCCAACAACCATTGCAGTTGGTTATGTGTGCCATCATGGCACTTTTTCAGGTGCTCGTATTTTACCCACTTATGGCGCTTTAAGTGGCATTAATGTTGTACTCTGCTCTATGGCACCTTCTGTTTTGTCTCTCTCGCTCGCTTAGGAGATTCTCAGATGAATAAGATGGCAACGTTTTTCCATGCCCATGCGCGCCATAAATGACGAATTTATTTGGAAACGAGCGCTAACCTATGAGAAAATCCAAGCCATTCCAAATAGAACACCAACCCTTTAATTTTAATGACCCATCCTAAACTTGTGAACCCTCCAAAACGTGCGCTGATCAGTGTTTCTGATAAAAGCCACCTGCTTGAATTTGCCCAAGCACTTATCAATGCGGATTATGAGCTGCTGTCCACAGACGGCACGGCAAAATATTTGCGCGACCATCAATGCTCGGTCATCGATGTGTCTGATTACACAGGCTTTCCTGAGATCATGGATGGGCGAGTCAAAAGCCTACACCCTAAAATTCATGGCGCCATTCTGGGCAGAAAAGGCACGGATGACGCTATTATTGCCGAACAAAACATCGTCTATATTGATCTGGTTGTGGTCAATTTATATCCGTTTAAAGCCGTCACCAACCAAGCCGATTGCAGTGAAAGCACAGCGATTGAACACATAGACATTGGCGGACCATCTATGATTCGAGCGGCGGCGAAAAACCATCAACGCGTCACCGTCGTCGTTGACCCTGATGACTACGTGGCCTTAACACCTTGTCTAAAAGCAGGCATTGACCTTACCAAGCGTCAACAATTGGCCGCCAAAGCCTTTGCCTACACGGCAGATTACGACCACCACATCGCCGAATACTTCAATCAACACTTTCAGCCAGAACCTTTCCCAGAGACCCTACGTCTCAGCGCCACGCGCAAACAAATTTTACGTTACGGCGAAAACCCCCACCAACAAGCGGCAAGCTACGTTTTACAGGAGAGTGCTGAAGCCAGCGTGATAAACGCTACCCAACACCAAGGCAAAGCCCTGTCGTATAACAACATTGCCGACTCTGATGCGGCGCTCACCTGCGTCAAAGCTTTCGAACGACCCACTTGCGTGATTGTCAAACACGCCAATCCCTGTGGGGTGGCCTCTGCCCCAGATTTGATTGAGGCCTACAACAAAGCCTTTGCCACAGACCCAACTTCTGCTTTCGGCGGCATTTTGGCCTTCAATCACTGTGTTGATGCCGAGCTTGCCAATACCATCGTCAACAAACAATTTGTCGAAGTGATTGTCGCCCCAAAATTTAGCCCACAAGCCTTACAAACCTTTGCCCAAAAGCCCAACGTTCGCTTATTGTCTTGTGCCAAGCAATGGGTCAACCAGAAAGGCTACCATTTGCAACAGATTACCGACGGCTTGCTCTACCAATCAGCTGACCACGCCGACCATCAAGATTGGACCGTGGTCAGCCAAACCCAACCCACGGCACAGGCTATGAACGATCTGAAATTTGCTTGGAAAGTCGCAAAATACGTTAAATCCAACGCCATTGTTTACGCCAGAGACCAACAAACCATTGGCATTGGCGCAGGACAAATGAGCCGCATTTATTCAGCGCGCATTGCCCACCTAAAAGCCACCGATGAAGGATTGACGGTTGCTGGCTCAGTGATGGCGTCAGATGCTTTTTTTCCATTCAGCGATGCCATTGACGAAGCGCACAAGATTGGCATACAAGCGATTGTGCAACCAGGGGGTTCTCGCCAAGACGAGGCGGTGATTCGCGCGGCCGACGACTACGGCATTGCCATGGCATTCACTCACAGGCGTCACTTCAAACATTGAACACATCAGACCTCTTATGATTGCCAACCACACGCCCATGATGCAACAATATTTGAGCATCAAAAAACAGTATCCAGACATGCTGCTGTTTTTTCGCATGGGCGACTTTTATGAAATGTTTTTTGAGGATGCCCACCGCGCCTGCGCCCTGTTAGACATCACCCTCACCTATAGAGGCAAATCAAACGGCACCCCCATTCCTATGGCAGGCGTGCCCTATCACAGCGTCGAAGGCTACTTGAGCAAGCTCATTGAAAAAGGCGAGTCTGTGGTGATGTGCGAACAAATTGGCGAAGTCACAGGCAAAGGGCCCGTTGAAAGAGAAGTCAGTCGTATCATAACGCCTGGCACCTTGATGGACGACTCCTTGTTACATTCACATCAAGCCAACTACTTGTTCAGCGCTTACTACCAAAAACCTGACTGGGGTTGTGCTTGGTTGGATCTATCCAGCGGTGAGTTTCGCGCCAAACACGTAGCCAGCATAGACCAGCTCGAGGCGGAAATCGAACGCATACACCCCAAAGAAATCCTCATTGCCGAACACCAACAAGCCTTATTACCCGACCTCACCTTGCACAGCATGCCCGATTGGTGGTTTGACAGCAACAGCTGTACCACCCTACTCCAACAACAGTTTAACAGCCATGATTTATCAGGCTATGGTATCACCGAGTACCCCTTGGCGTTGATTGCCGCTGGTGCCGCGCTGACCTATGCCAATGAAATGCACAAAAACACCCTCAATCACATCACTGGCATTGCCGTTGAGACCAGTGATGAGTTGGTCTATTTGGATGCCATTTGTCGGCGCAATTTAGAGATTGAATACAACCTCCAAGGCGGGCAATCCCATACCTTAATGGCCGTCATCGACGCCACCCAAACACCCATGGGCAGTCGCTTGATGCGTCAATGGATTAACGCCCCCTTACAAGACCATCGTCCTTTAGAAGAACGGCTGAACGCCATAGAACAGTTCATGGCTTTTAGCGAGATGCAGACCATTCAAACCATCTTAAAATCCATTGGCGACGTCACCCGCATCACTTCGCGCATTGCCGTACAAACTGCGCGTCCGCGCGACTTAGGGCAGCTGCGCATCGCCTTACAAAAAACCCCTGAGTTGAATACCATATTAAGCCCCATCGAACAACACGTGCCAAGGCTGATTGAACTGCCCGAATGCTTGACCTTATTAGAGCAATCGATCGTTGAATCACCACCGGCACTTGCCCGAGACGGTGGCGTGATTGCCAGCGGTTTTGATGCCGACTTGGATGAGTACCGCAACCTCAAACAAAATGCCGCCGAAGTTTTATTGGAAATTGAAGGGCGCGAACGCAGCCGAACCAACAACCAAAATCTCAAAGTCAGCTATAACCGAGTGCATGGCTACTACATAGAAATATCACGCGCTTATCGTGGCGAAATCCCAGCCGATTATCAACGACGCCAAACCTTAAAGAACGTCGAGCGTTATATCACACCTGAATTAAAGGTCTTTGAAGACAAAATCCTCAGCGCCAATGAACGCGCCCTCGCCATTGAAAAAGCGCTGTTTATCCAAGTACAAGATCAAATCAATGAGCACATGATCCCCTTGCAAAAATTAGCGCATCAGCTGGCATTGTTAGACATTTATACCACCTTGGCAGAACGCGCAAAAACCTTGAATTGGGTTCGCCCTGTATACAGCGATGCCGTGATCTTAGACATTGAACAAGGTCGTCATCCTGTGGTTGAAGCCACCATGCAAAGCCACTTCATTGCCAATGATTTAATGCTCAATGCCAATGCAAGCATGGCGCTCATCACGGGACCCAATATGGGCGGCAAATCGACCTTCATGCGCCAGAATGCGCTCATCGCACTGTTGGGTAAATGTGGCAGTTTCGTGCCGGCAAAAAGAGCCCACATTGGCAATATTGACCGCATCTTTACCCGTATTGGCGCCGCTGACGACCTGGCGTCAAACCGCTCCACCTTCATGGTTGAAATGACCGAAACCGCCAACATTTTAAACAATGCCACGCATCGATCGCTGATCCTAATGGATGAAATCGGCCGAGGCACCTCCACTTTTGACGGTTTATCACTCGCTTGGGCCAGCGCCCTCGCCCTCAGCGACAAGCAAAGCTTGTGTTTATTCGCCACCCATTATTTTGAGCTGACTGTGCTCGAAGAGCAACAACAAAACATCATCAACTTACACTTAAAAGCCAAAGAATTTAAAAATGAAATTCGCTTTTTGTATCAAGTCGAATTAGGCGCCACCAACCAATCCTATGGCTTACAAGTCGCACAATTAGCAGGTGTTCCCCCCAAGGTCATTACATTGGCCAAACACAAGTTGCACGCCTTAGAAAACCAAACCTTGCAGAGCAATCCATTAAACAAAAATCAACCCGACTTATTCGCCTCTTCGGCTGAACCTTTATCGTATGACGTAAATGAAAATCATGAAAGTCAGGCCATCATTGATGAACTGAGCGAATGCCAAGTCGAAGCGCTGACCCCCTTGCAAGCATTAAATTTTCTAGCCGAGCTCAAAACTCGGTTAAAATAATTGCGTTCATTCCTAACCCTTCCCAAACACACAGAGAATTATGCAAAAAAATCCACTTGGAAAAACTGACCTACACGTTTCAAAAATCTGCCTCGGTACCATGACTTGGGGCGAACAAAACACCGTGAAAGATGCATTTGAGCAGATGGATTACGCCTTAGACCATGGCGTCAACTTTATTGATACCGCTGAAATGTACGCCGTTCCCCCGCGTGAGCCCACTTGCGGATTAACTGAAACCTACCTTGGACAATGGTTGGCTGAAACCAAACGCCGAGACGACATCGTCCTCGCGACCAAAATGGCCGGACCTGGACTGACTTGGATACGTGAAGCACGCGGATTGGTTGGTGATGACATTGAAAGCGCCATTGACGGCTCATTAAAACGACTACAGACTGACGTCATCGACTTGTATCAAATCCATTGGCCACAAAGAACAGTGCAATTGTGGGGCAGACAAAACTATCATGAATCCATGGTCGCCCCGCAAGCCGCAGAGCAATTAGAAGCGTTCTATCGCGCCTTAGCACGCATCCAAAAGAGCGGCAAAGTCCGCCATTTTGGCTTGTCAAACGAATCCCCTTGGGGCGTCATGAAATACCAACAGCTCACTGAAAAACATCAGCTACCCGCCATGGTATCCATTCAAAACGCCTACTCCATCTTAAGACGCGATTTTGAAGTGGGCTTGAGCGAAATTGCTTTGTATGAAAAGATTGGGCTATTGGCGTACTCACCTCTTTGTGGCGGTGTGATGAGTGGCAAATACTTAAACAACCAAATGCCCGAAGGCTCGCGCTTTAAATTGTTCCCAGATTTGATGGGTTATTACAAAAATGATCGCACCACCGAAGCACTTAAGCTGTATTTGGCTTTGGCTGAGGAATTGAACATCAGCCTCACCCAATTGGCATTGGCCTACGTCAACGACAGACCCTTTATGACCTCAAACATCATCGGTGCCACTACGCTTGAGCAACTTGAAGAAAACATCAGCTCAGCCGACATCAGCCTCAGCGAAGAATCATTGAAAAGAATTGATGAAATCTTCACCCAATGGCCCAATCCAGGTAATTATTAAGCACTGGCTTGCATAAAAAAAGGCTTCTAAAACGAATGACCGCTTTAGAAGCCCTGACAAGTTTATCTGGTCGGGACGGCAAGATTTGAACTTGCGACCCCCACAACCCCATTGTGGTGCGCTACCAAGCTGCGCTACGCCCCGTCTTTCAAAGCGTGGTATTGTAATCTTTATTGCCCGCAATCGGGCTGTTATTTAGTCACCAAGCAGAGACTTGTTTATCATCGCCAATGCCGATCAATCCCAAAATGCATCAGAATCAATCCTTCTTTGGTGGCACAGGGTCGTAACCAAAACCACCCCAAGGATGACAACGCAACAACCTGCGCCCGCCCAAATACATACCCTTGAACACCCCGTGCACCTCAAGCGACTCAATCATATACGCCGAACAAGTGGGCTCAAATCGACAACTTGATCTAAAGATCGGGCTGATCACCCATTGATAACCCTTAACCAAAATAATGAGAAACTGCCTCATAACCAAAGGCGAAATGATGGCTGAATGGCTGTCAGCCTAGTGCCTTAGAGCCACACCACGCATCAATCTATTCAGCCTGATTGAGGTGTTGTTGATGCCAGCGCATGTGCTCACCAATGAACGTTGCAATGAAATGATAACTGTGGTCATAACCTTCTTGAAAGCGCACTTCCAACGACACACCCTTTTCTTGCGCCACCTTCATTAAATCCTCACTCAGCAATTCATGCGGATAAAACTCATCGTCCAATCCCTGATCAATCAACAATGCCGGGTGTTTTGCACCCGCCTCAATCAATGCACAAGCATCATACTGACTCCACTGCGCTTGATCAACCCCCAAATAACCAGTAAAAGCCTTGATGCCCCAAGGGCTGACCATGGGATGACAAATGGGTGAAAAAGCCGACACCGAAGTGAATACGTCAGGATTTTTCAAACCAATGGTCAACGCCCCGTGTCCACCCATCGAATGGCCACTAATCGACTGCTTCCCACTCAATGGCAAATTCAACGCTTGCAACACCTGCGGCAACTCCTGCGTGATGTAATCATACATTTGAAAATGGGTATCCCACGGCGATTGCGTCGCATTGAGATAAAACCCAGCGGCTTGACCAAAATCATAGTTCTCATCATCGGGCACGGCTTCACCGCGCGGACTGGTATCAGGAATGATCAAGGCTAATCCCAATTCAGCCGCATATCTTTGCGCCCCTGCTTTGGTCCGAAAATTATCATCGCTACAAGTCAAACCCGACAGCCAATACAAGGCATGAACTGGCGCACTACTTGCCTGATTAGGCAGATACACGCTGAACTGCATTGAACACTGACAGACTTGAGAATCGTGCTGATAACGCGTTAAAAAACCGTCAAACTCTTTAACCGACTCAACGGCCTTGATATTAAATTGACTCATCGTTAAAAAATGATCACAGAACGAATGCTTTTGCCTTCGTGCATCAAATCAAAGGCTCGATTGATGTCCTCCAAAGGCATCTCGTGCGTCACCATTGGATCAATTTGAATCTCGCCTTCCATGTACTTATCGACATAGCCAGGCAACTGCGTGCGACCTTTAACGCCACCAAAAGCCGTCCCCTTCCAAGTCCGACCAGTCACCAACTGGAACGGCCGAGTGCTGATCTCCTGACCTTCACCTGCCACACCGATGACCGTAGAAACGCCCCAACCCATATGGGTACACTCCAACGCTGCCCGCATTACATTGACATTGCCAATACACTCAAAAGAATAATCTGCACCACCATTGGTCAACTCAACAATGACTTCCTGAATAGGTACACTGTGATCCAAAGGATTGATGCAATCGGTCGCACCCAAAGCGCGTGCCATCTCAAATTTCTCAGGATTGGTATCCACCGCAATAATGCGCGACGCTTTAGCCATCACCGCACCTTGAACCACACTCAAACCAATGCCACCAAGACCAAAAACCGCCACCGTTGAACCTGCCGTCACTTTTGCCGTATTCAAAACCGCACCAATGCCCGTGGTAATACCACAGCCCAACAAACAAACCTTCTCCAAAGGTGCTTGCTTGTTGATTTTGGCCAAAGCAATCTCAGGCACAACCGTGTATTCAGAAAACGTTGAAGTGCCCATGTAATGGAAAATAGGCTTGCCATTCTTAGAGAAACGACGCGTGCCATCAGGCATATAGCCCGTCCACACCGTGCTCGCAATCGACTGACACAAATTGGTTTTATCTGACTGACAGAAAGCACAAGTGCCACACTCAGGGATATAAAGCGGAATCACATGATCACCAGGCTTGACCGAAGTCACACCTTCACCGCATTCAACCACCACACAGCCACCCTCATGCCCCAAGACACAAGGAAAAGACGCCTCAGGGTCAGTGCCCGACAAAGTGAAAGCATCGGTATGACAAACACCTGTTGCCACAACCTTCAATAAAACCTCTCCCTTCTTAGGACCCTCAATGTCAATTTCTTCAATTTCTAAAGGCTTTTTCGCCTCCCAAGCAACCGCTGCACGTGTTTTCATAATCGTCTCCTTTAATTAAAACATTAATTTGGTAATAGACCCAGCATTGTAATTCACTTTGATTGAATACTCAAACAAACCACCCAAGACCCATACAAAACCAGCACCTAGCCCATTTAAACCATTGCTTGTAACAGCATGGACATGTCGAAAACAATCAAATATCCGCCTTTCTCAGATGCCCATGCACACTTAAAACCGCCACCTCAATTTAGAACAAGTTCTAATCATCAACATTAATCATACCATTAGCTTTTGGATTAAAGCTTTTAGGAAATTTGGTTTTATTATTGAATTTTGCCTCATTGAAAATTGCCCCCTTCAAATCTGCGCCTGTTAAATCTGCAAACTCTAAATTCGCACCTCTAAACTTTGCACCGCTTAAATCCATACCTTTCAATGGCGCTTTTATTAGTAAAGCTCTTTGATAATTACTCGGTATCCTACCCCCCTCTTCAAGTGGCTTGCTATTTACATCAACTGGTGTTAGGTCAAGATTTCGAGTTGCAGAATCAATTTGAGCATTAAATATTTTGGTCTGTTTTTTTAATAGTCCTAATTGCATAAGACCAGCATAACGCCTTTTAAATTCATTACTTGTTATCATGTCCAAACCGTGATTTAACATACTTGTCAACGTGTTGATTTGAGTTTTTTCTATTTGCTCCTGGGTTTTTTCTATCTGCTCCTGGGTTTTTTCTATCTGCTCTGTAGTTTTTTCTATTTGTACACGTGTGTCGTGCGTTCTAAATAACCACAAAATAAACAGTGTGGGTAAGGCAAGAAATATGGTTGTCAGGCTTGAATCTAACCATTTACCTTTTTCTATGCCAATATTTTTTTTAAATTGAGCGACTTCTCCAAAAGGGTATAAAGATGGTAGCCATGCTTCATCAACAAACCACCACAGCGCTAAACAAACTCCTAAACCAGCAAAAATTATCAATGCCCCCACTCGATATTTCAGTAGCAACCGCTTAATGAAATTGTATTTCTCTGTGTTGTTATTATCTGGTTCTGTGGTTGTATTCATCTGGATTTTCTCAATAGGTTGTTTTCAAATTATTTAGGTTTAGGTAAAGTCGTCCTGAATTGAAAGATTTTATACAATTTATATGTGTTAACGTGTTGCTAACTACATGTGTAGAAAATTGACTTAACAACACTTTTAAATATTATATTTTGGGTAACATTGATCAATGCAATATGCGTTATTCATCAGATTGCTCATCGTCTTCATCTGAATCGCCAACCCAAATCATGCCTTCAGCATTGGGATCAAAATCATCTGGGAGTTTGGTTCTGTCATTGTATTTTGCTCCTGTTAAAGTTGCACCTGTTAAATAAGCATCTGTCAAATCTGAACCGCTCAAATCTACATCTGTCAAAATTGAACCTATTAAATTTGCATTGCACAATTTTGCATTAGTCAAATTTGCACTACTAAAAACTATATCAATCATATCTACATCACTTAAATTTGCTCCATTCAAGTCCGCATTAGTCAAATCTGCGCCTGACAACTTTGCACCCTCTAAACTTGCACTTGATAAATCTGCACCTACCAATTTTGCATTTTTCAAATCTGCGTCTGTTAAACTTGCACTGCTCAAATCTGCATCTGTTAAATCCACATCATTTAATTTTGCTCCATTCAAGTCCGCATTAGTCAAGTCTGCTCCGTTCAATTTTGAGTTTTTAAATTCTGAATTAGCTAGTACTGCCTCTCTCAAATCTGCTCCTGCCAAATTTGCACCTGTCAAGTCTGCATCTGTTAAGTCTGTTCCGCTCAAAACTGCACCATTTAAATCTACACTACTCAAATTTGCGTCTCTTAGATATGTCTCTCTCAAGATTGCATTACTCAAATTTGTATCACTTAGATTTACATTTCTCAAATCCGCTCCACTCAAATTTGTACCACTTAGATTTACTTTACCCAAATTTGCACCACTCAAATTAGCACCACTTAGTATTACTTTACCCAAATCTGCACCACTCAAATTTGCATTGCCCAAATTTGTACCACCCAAATTTGCACCACTCAAAACAGCCTCGGTTAAATCTGCCTCTGTCAGATCAGCGCCTCTCAATTCTGCATCGTTTAAATCTATCTTTCTCAAATATGCATTCATGAGTAAAGCCCTCTGATAATCATTTGGCACTATATCCTCCTCATCAGATAGTGGCTTTCCATCTAAATCAAGTGGTTTTAGGTCAAGATTGCGAGTTGCAGAATTAATTTGAGCATTAAATTTGGCGGTCTGTTTCCTTAATTGTCCCAGTTGGATGAGGCCAGCATAGCGCCTTTTAAAATCATCACTTGTTATCATATCCATAGCATGGGACAATATGCTTGTCAGCGTGTTGTTTTGGGTTTCTTCTATCTGCTCACGCGTGTCATTTGTTCTCAAAACCCATAACACAAAAAGTGTTGGTAAAGCAAGGAGTAACGTCGTTAGGCTGGAGTTTAACCAATTATCTTTAACTCTAACTTGACCTATATCTATATCTATATCTATATCTATACCGATAACATTTTTAAATTGAACGATATCTCCAAATATAGGTAGTGAAGGTAACCATGTTTTATCTATATCTATACCGATAGCATTTTTAATTTGAGCGATTTCTCCAAATATAGGTGGTGAAGGTAACCAAGACCGATCAACATACCACCAAAGCACCAAAGCAATCCCTAAAATTGCTGATATTATTAACAACCGCTCACGATTGACTAATATCCATTTTTTGATAGCGCTATACCCGCTAAAACGCCTCAGAATTATAACAATAGCGGTGATAGTTACGATCATTAAGAATCGTCCAATCCATAGCTTGCTGTCTTGACTATAAGGCCACAGATTATATAGAATCCATGCACTTAACAAACCAGACAACCACCATTTAAAAGTTATGAATACTTTTTTACATAATTTAAGAGCATGTTTAATTTTCTCAAAAATGCTTTTTTCCTCTGTTTTGTTATTTTCTGGTTCAGTGGTTGTATTCATTGGGATTTTCTCAAAAGGTTGGCTTAGTATTTAGTGGTGGTCTGCAAATATGGATTTTATTCAAACCATCCGTGATTCGAATTGTATTTTAAGGATGTTTTGGTTGTATGATGGGTTGTTTTTGTTTGGTTTTTCCTAAAAGGTATGGCTTAACGACTGATTAATATTGGGGTGGCCTTGATGAGTCCTACTCTATCTTCATTAATTTTATTGCTCAAAGCACAAATCACACTGTTGAGCTGGTTAAATTTGGTGTGGGTTGGCTTTAATGCCAACAAACTTGCTAAACCGATGGTTTGTTGTTTCGGAATTTCTTTATTTAATATGGACGTTGGCAATACATAAAAATCCCACTGAGATAAATCCAAAGGGTTCAAGACATTACGATCTTTTGTTGTTAGTAGGCAGAATACGTAGATATCCGATGGTCTGGACGTTGAATGATTAACGGTACGATGACCTTGTGGATCTAAAAGATATTTAGCAGGCTTAATCCCAAATTGAATCTTTGAGAATGTTGACTTGTCATCGTGCCATGTTTGGATATAAGCCGCTGATTTAACTTCTATCTTTAGGCCATTTTGGGTTACGAGATCATAATCTTCCCACTCAACACGGGCATCTTGATGCCCAATAGCCTGTGACACGATATATTCGGCCAATATGCCTCGTTCTCGATTACACAAATGATCAGAATATGCCCATTTCCAGAAGCTGAATTGATCAATAAAATTCATTTAAGCTATTTCCTAATTTTGACATAAATGTGTTGTGGATTGTCTCCATCTATTTTGATATACCACTTGCCATTAGCGGATATTTTAAGCCGCCCGAAGACTAAGACTGCAGCACCTGCCAGTTCTTCTGCAGATTGAGTCTTGTGCCTCTTTAGAATTGAATCCTTTAATTTATCAACCACAATGCTAACATCTCGTTCATTGGCTACATTAAGCCAAGAAATATCAGAGTTTGCATGACTAATAACGCCCCAATATCCACGCCATTTCTCAAGATATTCATCACTAATATCATTAAAATGAATAAAGAGATTTTTAGCTTTAAATGGGTGTTTAGCGCCCGTGTTTATCTCAATATCTGAAGAGGCAAATGTATCGGTGTGCATGAGCAATTTGAGTAATGACTTTAAGCCTCTTTGAGCATGTTTTGTTTGAGTGGATGCTCGAGTGTGTTGTTTAGGCGTTCTATTAGATGCTGTTGTTACTTCTGAAACAGATCTATTCGGTGATCGTGTTTCCTCTGGTTCATATAAATCAAACTTGACATCAATAATTTGGTTGTTTACAGTAATAGTCCTTATCTCTTCCGCGACTTCAGGATTGATGCCTGATTTTGAACCTTGAGTTTTGTATTGACAGTTATCCTTATGGTAGGCCCCAAAGCATGCATGCTTGCCATCTCTTGATGCTTTGCGAAAATATCCTTGTGCATGACATTCTTGGCAAACTAATGCCCTTCGCAAATTAGAAAGTTTCTGCTCATCTAGTTTGCTGAAAGAAACGATATCGTAACGCGTGTTATCTATGGTACAGAATGCGGTATCCATGTCACATTTAGCTTATTTGTTAGGCAATTACGAGTCCTCATGCCAAAAATCTTTAAAAAATTGAATGGGTACTGGTAGCCTGTAGTGTCTGGATGCCATTAAGATAATAGGATCAAGATTTTGTTTAAAAACACTTAATTTTTCATGGGCATCGAAACTCTTACATTCCTTAAAGATTAAATCCAAAAAAGACTTTTGATTTTCATCAACTGGTACATTGCATAGTGTAGTACCATGACATGATCTTTCACCGTTTATACCCGTGTTTAGGTAGTATTGCTCTTCGGATGTTTCATCTGGATACCATAATTGAAAATTACAATGTGGTAACTGCTCCTTTTTCAGTTCTTGGATTTGCTTGTAAATATCATCAAAACTAAATAAAGCCGCAAATGCAGCAAGATAGGGATACAAAATACTACCCTGCGTTACTTGTTCTTTATATCCATCTTCATGTTTGGGGTGCTCTAACAGCTCATGATAGCTATTGAGGGTACAGGGGTAATATCCATTAGAATAAAGTAAATCTCTGCTACCATAAGTTATTTCGGATAACCAATCATTGAGGAAGGGACGATTGGTTGGAATGGCTGCTAAGAATAAAACAGCCAAGGCAATATCAATAGCTTGACTATCTTTGCATGGACAATCAAGCACAGGGTTGTTATTTATCAACCTTTTTATTGCATTGGTGTATTGATCTATACGTCGATGCAAAGATTCAATATTATCATCTATTTTATTATCATCTTTTTTCCCAGATTCTAATCTTTGAACATCCCAAATCAGCCATATTCCACCTAATGCCAATCGTCCTAATATATCAAAAAGTTTTAGATTAGTATCAAGATGACAGAATGGTCTTGATTGTCTTGATGCGTTAGACAAAGCAAATAAATTACCAGTATGTGGAATAACTTTTTGTTCCAAAAAATAAAATTGTATATTGATGTTAAGAGCAATTATCGCACCTACGGTCGCTTGGATAGATTTTGAGTTTTTATCTTTTTCACCAAGTTGAGGTTTTAGAAGCTGCCAAGCATGTAACACAGAAATTTCGCTGGCCTGAAAAGCTGATTCAACATTGTCAGCTTCCCTGCACCAAGTATATAAAATCCACATGCATATATATATTTGTCGAACAGCGGTTAGCCTGTCTTTGTTCTCTTCATATTGCTTCGTACTGAGAGATTTGATCAACTCACGATAGTGGTTGACTGATACAGCAGGTTCATCAAGCATTGCTAACGACTTTCTTAACAGGCGATGAAACTTTTTAGGTAACAGTTCTTCTTTAAGAAAATAATTTTCTATATAACCTGCAATTTTTTCACCACCCCATTCGCTGAAAGATATTCTCTCTGTTGTTTCTTTTTCTTGATATTGTGAAATTGCTAGTCTAACTGGCTCCTTTATAATGCCACCGAAGCAAATACAAATTTCAATTGGGCTTGTTTTGTATTTTTCCATCACGTGGGAATTGATATAAGAATCTAATATGCTCTCTAAAGATGGCCTTAGTGCTTGGTCTGCTTTACCATTCCAATCAGACCTTCTAATATCACCTGCCTTTATAGAAAACAAATAGACTTTTTCTTCTTTATCTCCTTTTATTTTGCCAAAAGCAGCAACATCAACCCCATATTGGGTTGTACCTATACCTGGTTTTGAAAAAACGTCTAATCCCATTTGGGATAACAAGTCTGGGAGTAAAACATCCAGTTCGCCACGCTCTCGTAATGAAGCCAAATACTCTCTAATAATGAGCTTCATGAGGTGCAGCCTTCAGTTTTGAAACGACGCAGCAGATAATCCAAGCCATTGTGGTCTAACTGATCAATTGCTGGAAGCTCAAGGGTAAAACTATGCTGTTTGAGTTGAATTTCTTGTCGTTTTGCCTCTTCTTTAGAATTAAACTTGTAGTAGCTGACGGCTTTGTTACCGTATAAGATTTCCTGTTTGGTGACCACATTAGAGAAAACGCTTTGTTTTTCAGCATCCTTCCGCGATTGAGTCATCAGCTTTGAATAGTAACGATAGTATGCTTCTATTTGCGCAACAGGCGGGATGAGTTCTTTGATTTCGCAAGCCTCCTCCAAACCTTGGCGGTATCTTTCATGTTTTGCAATAACATCATTAATTACAGTTTCTTGTGACTTAGAAGCATTCGGTAAAGTGCCTTCTAAATATTTTTTAACGCTTTCTTGGTAACTAATCAACAATGGATTAAAAAGTATTTCTGTAATATTTTCTAGTTCCTCTTTTGACGCCATGCCAATCAATGAAACGATAAAGCTGGCTGCACTGACTGGATTCTTATAAAAAAACCACCCACAGGCTTTTTTTACTAGAATTAAGCAAACGCCTTTATCTGATTTTGACAGTTGTTTTTTATCGACTAACAAGTGATATTGTTTTTGATGACTTTCAGGCAATAAATCAGTAGCCGATTTTCCCAGATTTTCCTTTTTTGACAGCAACCACTTAGTGATAACACGATTTAGCAAATTTTTGTCATCCAGCACTTGCCTACGCACGCTATCAAATTGGATTATCGACATATCGCGCTCTTTTAGCAACATTCTTTCGAGAAACAGAATTACAGATTCTGTGTCCTCTGATTGTTTACTCTTTAATAGTTTTTCTAACCCATAATCAATATTATTGATCGTGCCCTGGTTTATTGGCTTAGTGTAAATTAATACTTCAAGCAACAACTTTAAAACTGATTTAGGTATTGCATCTTCAAAACATAAAATTTCTGATGCCGTATGTAGAATTTGGTCATCTTTGTGACTTAAAACAGTGCTAAAAATTTGCGTTACTCTTTCTTCTAAATCATTATTTTGTTTATACAACGCATAACCACTTCGCAACACGGATGCGAATAATAGTTCATCATAATTATTTGCAGTAACGGTTTCAATTGCAGTCATCGCTTCTGCTGAAATTCTTTTATCTTGTTTGTAGTCTATTCTGCCAAGGGCACGAATTGAGCTTATTTGCACTTGTATATTGGTGTGTTCACTCAGTTCAATGGCTTTAAGTGCATAATTCTTCAAATCACGCTTTGTTCCAGCCAATATTGCGGGGGTGAAGAAATCAAACTTTGTATCATAATCCTTTAGTGCTCTACACAGAGCTTCATCAGATCGTGATGGATCGGCTGCTAAAAAACCAATAAAAGGTGTAATAAGATTACCTGCAGTCAAATCATCACCTGCCTCAATTGTTAGATATTTTACACACTCCATGGCTTTAGTAACCGTGGTTGATATTTCGGGGAATACAGATTCTAATATTATTCTTTTCATGAAAGAATTGTGCGACTTTTCAGTGTTTTCCAATCTTTGGAATTCTCTCATAACATCTATTTTTCCTGCATTGTGCAGTTCAATTAAGTGTCTTGATAATGTTGCGCGTTTATCTTCTTCATGTAAATACAAATCAGAAACCGTGGCAAGAAAACTGCCTGATTTTGCTGATTTGATAATTTGCTCTTTTATAGTATCCATGTTTCTTAGTGACTGTTTTGCTGGCTTGCTGCAAAGTGACATTTAAAGATACGACCTTTCTTGTAAGGACATGTAATCTTATGCTGTGCACCAGCTTGAATAATTTAATCTCAAGTATGCTCCAGCAGAGCCTCTTGATATTCTTTGCGTAGCAATTTTAAAATTTAGAGATCGAAATGCTAAACAAGCCAAATGGATTTTAAGCGATTGGAATAATGGTGTGTGATATTTAGCCTGCAATTTCTTAGCGTTATTGTAAGAAATTTAAGCAGTTGAACTGGTAAAGGGAAATTTGATAATGGCGGAGGGGGTGGGATTCGAACCCACGGAGCTTTGACACTCGCCGGTTTTCAAGACCGGTGCATTCGACCTCTCTGCCACCCCTCCGATAGTCGAGGCGTGATTATAATGCAAAGCCTCTTTATGCGGTCTATCAATGATTAAAATTATGTGTTTGTGTTGGTCATTCAAGTGTCTATGCAGGGGTATATTTTTTGTTAAATGTGGCTTTCTTTGGTGTTTATCTTGGTTTTAATTCTGCTTTTGCTTAGGTGTGTGGGTAGAGTAAAAGTGTGATTATGGTCTTTTACATCGCGTACTTAGGGTTATAATGCGATTTTTTACTTCAAGTGTGGCTCATGATGGGGGCTGATGGTTCTAAAATTTTAATGGTAGATACGTCGGGGATGCATTGCCCTCAGCCAGTAATTGAATTACAATCCGCGCTCAGAAAAGCAGACAGTGGCGATCTTGTTCGGGTTATTGCAACGGATCGTGGCAGTTTGTACGACATTCCTACTTGGGTAAAAATAAATAAGCATGAACTCGTTCAACAAGCGCAGGAAGCGGATGTGTTTGAATTTTTGATTAAGGTTAGGTAGTTACTATCCTGCTTTGACCAGCCTTTTGCTTTAAAAATAATAGTTAAACGATAAAGATAAATGAATACATTTGCATTTGCCGATAATTTAGTCAAATTTCGTTGTAGTAGCGTTCTTTTTAGGACGTTTGTTGCTGTCGCTTGCATTGGCGTTTCCTCTGTATCTTTCGCTCAAATGACTGAGAAAGAAACCGAGCGTAAAGTGTGTGCCACTGCGCCCTCTCCGTTACAACCAACTCGTAATTTGGCACACCCTTTGGTTTGGAGTACGCACAAAATCGCTGTGGGGCAAACACTGTCTCATTTGCTTGATCGTTTAAAGGTGAAACCGACTGTGGTTTTGCAGTTGATTAAAACGTCGCAATACCGCACGGATTTAACGCGGTTAAAGCTGAATCAGGTCATTGAGGTGGGGCAAACGCCTTATACTTGTGCATTTCAGAAGGCGTTCATTAAATTAACGCCAACTCGGACCTTGGTTTTGCAAAAACAGGGCAAGGAGATTGCGACTTCCATACAAGAATCAAAGATATTCATTGGCTATGAGGCGCGCAGTTTTCAGATAAAGTCGGCTTTGTATTACGATGGCAAGCAAGCGGGTGTGCCTTATAAAATATTGGTTCAGTTAGAGGATATCTTGGGTGGGCATTTTGACTTTACCTCTGACTTGCGTGCTGGGGATACTTTTAAAATTTTGTATGAAAAGCAGTTTATCAACCAGCGCGATATTGGCGTGGGTGACATTGTCGCAATGGAATTCAACGGTCACAAAAAACAGTTGAAGGTTGTTAGATTTCAAGGTGAGGTTGAGGGGTTTTATGCGTTTAATGGCAAAAACATGCAAACGGCTTTTACACGCAATCCTGTAATTGGTCGCATCAGCAGTCGTTATTCTAAGGCGCGTTATCATCCCGTTCTACATACCATTCGAGCCCACAAAGGGGTCGATTTTGCAGCGCCAATCGGTACGCCCGTTCGCGTGACTGGTACGGGTATTGTGCAAAGCATCTACCATTCCAAAAGTTATGGCTTGGTGGTCAAGGTCAAGCATGCTCGTAATTATGAAACCTTGTATGCTCATTTGCTAAAGACCCATAAATCTTTACGTGTGGGCCAGAAAGTCAACAAGGGCGAAACCATTGCTTATGTGGGCGACTCTGGGCTTTCCACTGGCCCGCACTTGCACTATGAGTTTAAATATAAGGGTCATCAAGTTGACCCACTGAAGTTCCCAATGCCCTCAGGTAAGAACATTGAGAAACACCAACAGCCATACTTTATTGCACAGAGAAACGCGGTATGGACACAGTTTAAACAAAATTTTCCGCCAAAATTTGCCTCTGATGCTGATAGAATTAAAGCCGATTCTAAATAATATAGGAGGCTATCATTCGTCATTTTATCGGTCAAATGTCTGGAACCAGCGGCGATGGTGTAGATTTTGCCGCTATTGATGAGAATAATATGCTTGTCGCGCACGAGCATTTCCCTTACCCTCAAAATCTCCATAAAGAACTCTCGTTCAACATCTTAGAAAAAGACGATGCCACTATTTTAGAGGCAGAAAAATTACTGACCGACATCACGGTTAAAGCACTTGCAGAATTTATACATTGTCATGAACTGGAGGACATTGCTGCCCTTGGCTTGCATGGCCATACTTTGTTACACGACCCCAATGATAGGGTTTCCTCTACCCTAGTTAAACCGGCCATTGTAGCTGAACGGTCCAAGCTCAAAGTGGTTGGCAATGTGCGCACAGCTGATATAGACGCCAATGGTCAAGGCGCACCCCTCGCGCCGTTCTTTCATAAAGAGATATTTTCCAGCGATAAAAACCGTGCCATTCTAAATCTGGGTGGCATGGCCAATATCAGTTTCTTAGAAGGCGATACATTGGTCGGTGGATTTGATACAGGTCCTGGTAATGCCCTCATTGATCTTGTTTGTCAGCGCTATTTGAATAAAGCTTACGATAAGCATGGTGAAATTGCCAGATCCGGCAGTGTGGATTTTGAGTTATTAGGTTCTTGCTCAAACGATATGTATTTTAATGCCATTCCCCCAAAAAGCACTGGCAAGGAATATTTTGATTGGGTTTGGTTAAATATTCATTTGAGGGGTCGAGAGCTACTCATCAATGATCTTGTGGCGACTTTAACCTTGATCACGGCTTATAGCATCAATAAAGCTTTTGAACATACCGATTTAGACGTCGATGAGATGGTGGTTTGTGGGGGCGGTGTTAATAATCACTACCTGATGATGCAAATTCGAGAGTTAACCAAATTACCCATCATCAGTAGCCAAGACCTTGGTTGGCCCTCTTCAGCAATTGAGCCTGCCGCTTGGGCATGGTTTGCGAAAAAGCGGTTGAATAAGGAGTTCATTGATACATCTGTCATTACTGGGGCAAAACACCCTGTTTTACTTGGTGAAATCTTTTAAAAGCGGTTCATGACACCCCCAAAAATTAACGTTTTGATGGTTTGCATGGGCAATATTTGTCGCTCTCCCTTAGCTGAAGCAGTATTTAGACAGCACGTCGCATCGCAAAACTTACAACATCTCATCCACGTTGATTCAGCGGGCACCCATGGCTACCACGTCAATTGTCCACCCGACCGTCGCGCTCAACGCATTGCTGAAAATTATGGTATAGACATTACCGCTTTGCGCGCTCGCCAAGTGAGCAAAGCTGATTTTGAGACGTTTGATCACATCATTTCTATGGACCATTTCAACTTAGAGTGCTTAGAAGAAGTCCGTCCTGCTTCATTTGGTGGCGAGATCCGTTTGTTTTTATCGCATTCTGATGACCAATTTGATGAGGAAGTTCCCGACCCATATTATGGCAATCTGGTAGATTTTATCAATGTTTATGAGTTGACTAAATACGCTTCTATTGGGTTGTTACAGCATATTCGTCGCAAGCACAACTTGGCATGACATTCGATTCTGACAACAGTCAGGTTGAATACGATCTGAATCAAGTGGACGATGCCATGATTGAGGCGTGGATAAAGGCTGCTCATCAATCGGCCATATTCCTCTACCCAACCGATACGGTCTATGCCATTGGCGGTATTGCCAATGCGCAAAACGCCGAGCGCATCAATGCGTTGAAAAAACGCACGGCGCACAAGTCGCTGTCAATTATTGTGCCAAGCATCGCTTGGATTAAGCAGCACTTGGCACCGCCTGAATATTTAGATGCGCTCATCGAGTCAATGACTGAGCCATATACCTTATTGGTGAATAAACAAAACTGTACCGATTTTGGCTGGTTGTCACAGACCGCCACCCTTGGGGTGCGTTTTTTAGGTCAGCATCCCATTCAGTCTTTTATTGGCCAGCTCAATCAACCCTTCATCAGCACTTCTGCAAATTTAAGCGGTGAGCCAACTGTTTGTTCTTTGGATGCCGTTTCAAGCGCACTGGTGGCGCAGGTCAAAATCAGGGGGGAAGGTATGAGTGGTGTGCCTTCTACTTTGATTGAGTGCAGCAGCCAAGCCGTTGTAGCGCGCTAAACACCTTATTCGTTGCTTGTTTCTGTATCCGCCTTTATGTAGGGTAATTATTGGTTTGGGAAATTGCAGGTTAAACCGCAGGATGATGTGCCTTATAAGAAAAACACCAAAGCCATGGTTGTTAGGCTGTTGAGGTTTTTGCGGTTTGGTGGGGCAGAAGTGTAATAATGCAGTTCAAACGTTGTTTTAAACGCTAAGGCGTTGGTCAAGCGGATGGTGGGCGCAAATTCATACAAGGTAAAAAGGGATTTAAAGTCAGATTCAAGATGTAAAGAGTGATTAAAGACCACGTTGTTACCGAGTGGTGCTTCGAGCAATGTCACCAAATTTAAGCCAATGCCGTTGTCTTCAAATTTATTAGCAGCGCTGTCAATGCTCCGAAACTGGTAACCCACGCCGACAAATTGATCAAAGGCGATGCCATTTTCTTGCAAGGTTTCATAGTTGATTCCGAGTGAAAAGACCCCATCGGTTTCATAGGTTGATTGCTTATTTTTTTGAATACGGCGGTTATTGGCAATTGACCAGTTATCATCCAGTTGATAGCGGGAATGACCTCGAGTTTCAAAATAAGTATATTCCTCGCCTTCAACTTGCCCATAAGCGGCAACCAGGGAAAAATTAGTGGTGAATAAATCAGAACGACGAGTCACATCCGTACGCAGAGAGGCGACGCCGACGTGTGTTTGACCTGTTGCCAAAAATCCACCCACTTCAGCACTGGCAGTAATTCTGTCATCACCAAAAAGCGAAAATGGTTTACGGATGATTTCAGCATGGCTGGTGACCGTAAAAGATAAGAAGATAAGCAGGAGTACCTTGAGTATTTTATGCATAATTTATATCGGATAGACTAAGCGAATGATCAATTTGTGAGGCAGATGCACATTCACTGAGCATTGCTTGTATTTGCATTATAAAACAATGCGTTTAGACAATTCGTTATACCGCGCTTATGAAATAATCTAAGCGCGTTGACTCAAATCGCATGGCTATTTGTCTTTAGCCTATTTTAGAGGGCGCATCTATGGCATGACAATGCGTTTAGATGTTCGAGTTTATAGGTGTAGATCGTTGCCCGTGCAATCAAGGGGGAATGGGAACTTATACCACCATTGGTTCTAAGACACGGTAATCCATCTCATACGTGGTGATCAAAGCATCAGCCGCCACCTCTCCCACAATGGTAATCGCAGGTGAAACTAATGGAATACTCGATTTGTTTTGAATGTCCACCAAGGTTGAGCGCAGTATTCTTTGCTGACTGGTGGTGCCTTTTTCGATGATGGCAACCGGCAGTGTTGGCGGGGCGCCATTTTTGACCATTTTTTCAGCGATCATAGGCAAGGTGCTCAAGCTCATATACAAAACCAGTGTTTGTTTGGGTTGAACCAAGCTGTGCCAATCGACGGTTTCAAGCGAATCTTGATACAAGGTTAAAAAAACCAATTTATCCGCGGCATGCCTTAAGGTGAGCGGGATGCCATAACTGGCAGCACAACCATTGGCGGCACTCACGCCAGGGACCACTTCTACAGGAATGTTATGGTGTTGCAGGAACAACATTTCTTCACCACCGCGTCCAAAAACAAAGGGGTCGCCCCCTTTTAGGCGCACGACAATTTGATCATTTCGTGCGTATTCGAGCAATAAATTATTGATTTCAGCTTGTTTTTTATGGTGATGGCTTCTTGATTTGCCCACATACACTCGGTGCGCATCGCGCCGACACAAATCGAGCAAGTCCGCACCAATCAAACGATCGTACAACACCACATCGGCTTGTTGAAGCAGGCGGTGCGCTTTTAAGGTCAATAGTTCTGGCGATCCGGGCCCTGCCCCAATCAAATACACCCGACCTTTAGCCTTTGACTCGTCATCGTTGTGCAAGCTTTGCTCAATGATTTGATCCATGGCTGCAGTATTGTCTTGCAAAAGGTCATTTTGGTGATGCGCCAACAACCGATGGTAATACGAACGGCGATGGCGTACATCGGGCAGTTGTTGCACGATTTGACCACGAAAGACGTCAAGCCTTTGCAACAGTTGCGCCCAATGCGGTGAAACCTCACGCTCTAACCAGGTTCTAAACCAATTGGTGACCACAGGGGCGACTCCTGAGCTTGAAACGGCGATGGTTAGGTCGCCTCGTTCTATAAAGGCTGGGAAGATAAAATCGCACAATGCAGATTGATCGACCACATTGATCGGTTTGCCCAATGATTTGGCATCACTGGCCACGGCTTTGTTGAGGGTCTGATCATCGGTCGCACTGATGATCAGCTGGCAATCGAGCATATCGCTTTTATGGTATGCTTTGAGTTGATGTTGGCACTGTTGGTGTTGTTGCAACAATTCGAGCAAGTCTGCGTGGATGTCGGGGGCCACCAGTTTGATTTGCGCTTGAGCTTTGAGTAATAAGCGCACCTTCGCCAGCGCAATGTCCCCGCCGCCTACGACCAAGATTTTCTGGGTCTTTAGCTTAAAGAAAAAAGGGAAATAGCGCATCAGTCGGGGTGGAATTGATTGACTTTTACATAGCCTTGTCGAATGACAAAATCACCAAATCGCTCGCCTTTGGTGCGGTCTTTGGCATAATGCCCCAGCAGCACATCCATTTCACTAAGTATGAGCGCTTCATCGGCATTTTCCTTGTACAAGCTGGCCAAGCGCGAGCCGTCAAAAGCGGCGCCAAGATAGAAATTATATTTGCCTGGTGATTTGCCAATAAAAGCAACCTCACCCAACCAAGGACGACCACAACCATTGGGGCAACCCGTCATGCGGATGTTGATGTCGTCCTGTAATAGTCCGTGTTTTTGTAAAATCGGTTCTATTTGGCCAATCAATGAAGGCAAGTAGCGCTGTGCTTCAGCCATAGCCAAGGCGCACGTTGGCAAAGCCACACAAGCAATGGCGTGGCGTCGCATGCCACTCATGTGGCTTGCATCGCTTTGATAGTTGGCGTCGTTCAGTATTTGTTCAATGTGTGCCTTGTCTTTGGTCTTAACCCGCCCAAAAGCGATGTTTTGATTGCCCGTTAGCCTAAAGTCGGCGTATTTTTTATCGGCAATCTTGCGCAATGCGGCTTTTAGTTGTGCGTTTTCTTGGTCATAAACTCGACCATGCTCAACGTGCAATACCAAATACCACAGCCCTTGTTCGTCTTTGGTCCAGCCGTAGTGGTCGCCATTGTGATCAAATTTTACTGGGTGGATTTTCGCCAACTTGACCCCACTGCGTTGCTCAACGGCATCTTTAAACCACGACAATCCGACGCGATCGATGGTGTACTTTAATCGGGCATTTTTGCGTTCACTGCGATTGCCGTAATCGCGTTGTACGGTCATGATGCTCTCGCAAACAGCGAGCACGTCTTGTGGTTTGCAAAAACCGAGTGGTTCAGCCAGTTTGGGGTAAGTTTTACGGTCAGAATGTGTTGTACCCAAACCGCCACCAGCATAAACGTTGAAGCCGACCAAAGCGCCCGCTTTCTCTATGGCGGCCAAACCAATGTCGTTAGAGAATAAATCGGTATCGTTTTGCGGTGGTATGGCAATGGCAATTTTGAATTTGCGTGGTAAATAGTGTTTGCCATAGACTGGCTCATCCTGTTTTTCGGCCTCCTCAGAGGTGATTTTTTTGCCATCGATCCAAATGTCGTACCACGCTGTGGTCTTGGGTAATAAGTGCTCGCTGATTTGAGTTGCCCAATGCAAGCACGCTTCGTGCACACGATTTTTATAAGGAACAGGTGTACACATGACATTACGGTTCACATCACCACAAGCGGCGATGGAATCCATGCCCACTTGGTGTAGGGCTTGCATGGCTTTTGCCAATTCAAATTTTATGATGCCATGAAATTGGACCGCTTGACGGGTAGAGAGTTTGATGCGTTCGCCCGCCCATTCGTCTGCAATTTTGTCCATTTGCACCCATTGCTCAGCCGATAAAACTCCACCAGGAATACGCACTCGGATCATGAAGGCGTAAGCGGGTTCTAATTTCTTCTTTTGTCGATCTAAGCGTTGATCGCGGTCGTCTTGAATGTAGGTGCCGTGAAATTTGGTCAATTGCGCATCATCGGGATTGATGTTTGAAGTGACTTCCACACCAATTTCTTCTAAGATGGTGCCTCGTAAATAATGGCTTTTGTCCTTAATCTGTTCGTTCTCGCTCGGATTGTCAACCAATTGGTTGAGTGTGAGCACTTTCTCTGGATTTGGATCCGTCGCTTGATTTTTAGATTTTGTGTTCATTTAATATACATCCCTTTTATAACGTCCTTCAACGAGCATTTGTTGCAGTTGTTGTTTGGCAGCTTCTTCGTTCATGCCACCTTGATCCATAATGATTTGTTGCAGTGCCTGATGTACCGATGTTGCGAGTGTATCCGCACTGCCACACAGGTAAATATTCGCGCCTTGACTGATCCATTCGTACAGCTTTGACGCATGCTCTAATAGGCGGTCTTGCACATAGGCGGGATTGTTTTTATCCCGTGAAAAAGCGGTCGTCAATTCACTTAATACGCCATTGTCTAACATTTTGAGCCACTCGGTTTGGTACAAGAATGAATTTCTAAAACTCTGTTCGCCCAAAAATAACCACGTGGGTTCCTGAATGTTTTGCTCGGACCGTTCGTGGAGAAAGGCTCTAAAAGGGGCTATCCCAGTCCCTGCCCCAATGAGAATTAGTGGTGTTTTGGGATTCTGCGGTAAATTGAAATTTTTGTTGGGCTTGATGTAGATTTTTAATGGGTCGCCCGATTGCAAGTTGGCTATACAACCTGAAACCAAACCCAGACGCTGATGCGCGCCAAAATCGCGCAAACGAACGGTGAGGTGTATTTCATCTTCGTGCGCTTGTGGGCTGGAGCTGATTGAATACAAGCGGTGTACTTGTGGGTTCAATAAATCAACCAAATCTTGCGCTTCGTTAAAGGGTGATTTTTTATAAAACGCCAAAATGTCCAACCAATCACTGGTGAATATAAAATCAGACACCTGATCTTTGTTCAATTCAGCCGCTAATGCTTTGTTGGGGTATTTTTCCAACATGTTTTTAAGCTGACGCTCGGTCAATCGATACAGTTCTAAGCGTTCCGCCAAACCGGCTCTTAAGGTGGTTTGGGTCTTGGCAATATCGACTGCTTCATCGCCAGTAAATGCGCTGGCTCTTAAGATCTCATCGACTGTTTCAGTGGGGTTTTGCACCACGATGCCCAAGCTGTCACCTGGTTGATAGGGCAAACGCTCATAGGGCGCTTCTAATTCCAAATGAATCACGCGTTTATCTGCTTCATCGGTGCACAACTCTTGGTTGGCAATCACTTCAACGGGATAAGGATTTTTAGCGGTGGCACGTTCACCTGTTGCTGCGACTGTCTCCGCTGTTTGAGTTTGTTGTTCTATGGTCTGTTGCAAAGCTTCGAGCAAGCTGGTCTGCCAAGGCTCAATCACGCTGTCATAATCGACATCGCACTCTAACCGTGCCACAATTTCTTGACTGCCTAACTCGGTTAATCTTTGATCAATCCATTGTCCAAAGGCGCAAAATTGTTCATAACTGCTGTCGCCCAATGCAATGACGGCGTGTTTTAATCCTTGTAATTGTGGCGCACGCTTTCCGCCAAATTGTTCAAAAAACTGGATGGCATGATCGGGTGGTTCACCTTCGCCATGGGTGCTGGCAACCACCACAAGATGCCCATAATCGAGCATTTTCTTCAGTCGAATTTCGGCAATGTTGTGCGCCGAAGCCACAAAGCCCTGTTGTTTAAATAGTTCAACCAACTGCTCAGCAACGGTTTGAGCATTGCCCGTTTGTGAGGCATAAGCAATGTGCACAGCAGGTTTGGCTTGGGCAAGCGGGGCAAGGCCAACCGTAGGCTGAATGCTTGGGACACTGGGCGCATTGGTCAGCAATGCATCAATAAAGCCACTGATTTTAAGCAGTGCCTCTCTGTCTAATGCTCGAATTGACTGGGTGAGACTGGCGTAATCATGCATGATTGTGTCAATGTTTGTGTGCCACCGAGGGCACCGTTATAAATCAGGGACGTTTCATCGACCGAGAACAGTCAATAAAACGCCCCCATGAAAGTTAAGTTTGCTCCGCTTATGACGGTTGCTTAACCACACGCAAATAAGGACGTTGCTCATCCCAACCTTCAGGGAATAAGTTTTTGGCATCCTCATTTGAGACCGATGGCAAAATAATCACATCGTCACCATCTTTCCAATCTACTGGTGTGGCAACCTTGTAGTTGTCAGTCAACTGCAAGCTGTCAATGCTACGCAAAATCTCATCAAAATTCCGCCCTGTGCTGGGTGGATAAGTGATGGTTAAACGTAACTTTTTGTTGTGGTCAATCACATACACCGACCGCACTGTGGTGGTTTCACTCGCATTGGGATGAATCATGCCATATAGATTGGCGACTGAACGATCCGAATCGGCAATGACAGGAAAGTTCATTTTCTGCCCTTGAGTGTCTTCGATGTCGTCAAACCACTGACTGTGGTTGGTCAGACCATCGACCGATAAACCAATGATTTTAACGTTGCGCTTGGCAAATTCTGGTTTCAAAAACGCCGCTCTGCCCAATTCTGTGGTGCACACAGGGGTAAAATCTTTGGGGTGCGAAAATAACACGCCCCAGCTGTCACCCAACCATTGATGAAAGTTAATTTCACCTTCGGTTGAATCTTGTTTAAAATCGGGGACCACATCTCCTAATTGAATACTCATTTTCTAACTCCTTACATGATTATAAAAACGCATTTCGTTCATTTAATACCGTCCTTTGTCACGATTAGAAACTGTGACTCACACCACAATTGCTTCTGATCAGACGCAGGCCAGTCTTCTATGCGCCTTATTAAACCGCAACGATTGCGTCTATGGTGCGTCATGGTGAAAATAGCATAAAAACCTTTTCTTTTGGTTTTTTCAAGCAACAATTTTGCGCAAATTAGGCGCATTGTGTGATTTTATTTCGCTCGTTTACAAGAATCAAAACGCTGGCATAAGATTCTTGGCCGAGGCTCATATTTTCGATTGAAAACGACAGAGGCGTCGATTTGAGCGGACAATGTCTGCAGCCCCAACCCGACAGAAGGCGGGGCCGAGATGTTTTTAATACAAGTGTACCACACCCCTATTGATGCTGTAACCTGGAGAGCCCACAGCAATGGTGCCACCATCACCGCTTATGCTCACAGCAGAACCAAAATAGGCATAGGGTGAAGGGTGTTGGGACTTGATATAGGCTTGTTGGGACCATGTGCCATTGTTAAATTCAAACAAATAGGCGGCACCTGAACCATCTGTCGCATTATTATCGGCACCGTCTATGCCAGGGACAGAACCATCTTCTAACCAGGATCCTACAACAAGGGCATTGCCATCTCGGCTTAAACTCACAGATTGACCAAATTGGTCAATGATTTCTGTATTGAATGGTTTGATATACGCTTGTTGGGACCAAGTGCTGCTACTAAAACGGAAAACATACACCGCGCCTGAAGCGACAATCCTGTTATCGTCTTCACCACGATTGACCTGAGTGGATTCACTCGCCTCACCCACTGCCCCGACCACAAGGGTATTACCATCAGCGCTTAGGCTCACAGCATTGCCAAAGTTATCAAGACGCTCCGTATTGGATGCTTTGATGTAAGCTTGTTGTGACCATACATTCCCAATAAATCGGAATAAATAAACGGCACCAGCATTTTGAGCGCCGTTATTCTGCGGTCCATTAACGATGGTTGAGGAACCATCCTCGTTTGAAGCTGCCACAGCAAGGGTATTGCCATCGTCACTTAGACTCACAGCCCCACCAAATATATCGGATGTATCTGGATTCGATGATTTAATGAACGCTTGTTGCGACCAAACGCCCGCATTGAAGCGAAACAGGTATGCCGCGCCTGTATCAGTCGCATTATTATTTTGAGCCCCATTAATACCAGACGAATCACTGCCTTCACCGATGGCGCCTACAGCCAGGGTATTGCCATTGTTGCTCAGGCTCACAGACCCGCCAAATCTATCATCGGCATCGGTATTTGATGCTTTGATGTACGCTTGTTGGAACCAAGTCCCGCTACTAAAACGGAACACATACACCGCACCAGCTAAATCACTATTATTACTATTTTGATCGCCATTAACGCCTGTAGCTGAGCCAGCCTCACCACTTGACCCAACCGCCAGCAAGTTGCCATCTCTACTTAGGCTCACGGACATGCCAAATGAAGCGTCTGTCCGCGTATTGGATGCTTTGATGTAAGCTTGTTGTGACCAATCGCCACCCTGACGACGGAATACATACACTGCCCCAGAATTATTGGATAAAACAGAATTTTGTATCCCATTGATTCCCGTCGATGAATTCGATTCCCCTTCGGCGGCCACAACAAGGGTATTGCCATCACCACTCAAACTGACCGCACTGCCAAAACTATCCCGTTGATTTGCGTTGCTCGCCTGCAAACGACCAATCATGTCGTTTAGTTGGTCATTGGTTAGAGCAACTGTGTTATATCTGCTTGAGGGCCCACAAGATGTGGTTGTATGACAGGCAACCACCCCGTATTGTGGGTTGCTTACGCGTGGAATGTAACGGTGCAAGGACACCAAAGCTTGAGCCGTAGTCTGTCTGATATTTGTGCTATTGGGACTAATCACAACACCCGTGCTACTCAAATCGACAAAACCTGAATTGCCATCGGGATTGCTTTGCAAGCGATAATGGGTCGCAGAAGTGGTTTTACTCCAAGCAAAATCAATCGTCTTAATGCCAGTCATTAAGCGTAGCAATGGCGATGGTATGACGGTGATGCTTTTTGTCGTTACAACACCAGCTGAATCGGTTGTTGTGAGCGTCAACATCACCGGATCTGCCTGCAATCCTACACGGGTGATGAACAAACCGTATGTGGTGATGGTTGGGTGAACACTGCCTTGACTCGTTGAGACACTGAAAGGTAAAATGCCATCCTCCACATCGGTTGCTGAAACAGACAAGTATATAGGTGCTGAAGCTATGGATCGCGTGGACGCTGAAACAGTTATCTTGGGTTTACCATTCACCATGACAATGACCTCCGTCGTGGTAAATAAGCCATCACCATCGGTTGCACGGACGGTTAAGGTGGCAACGCCAGTAAGATCAGTGATGGCAGTTAAGGTGATGCTTTGAGAAGATATCCCAACATTGACCAAACGCTTGGATGAACGCACAGTTATGCGCAACATATCAGATACAGAATCTGTTGCCGTGAATCCAAAGACCACAGCTGCAAAATCTTCTTGCAGACTGATAAGATTTGTAGAAACAGTCAACTCTGGCGGTGTTTGGAGGTTCGGTACCACATTAACCGTCATGGTTCGGACCACTGTCGCGTTTGAACTGTCAGTCGCACTGATGGTCAAGGTGGTACGACCCAATGCATTAGGGACTGAATATAGAGATATGGTTTTAACCCCGATGATTACATGAACCACGCCTCTCGGTGAATCATCAACCGTAAAACGTAAAGTACCGTCTTCTACATCATTGACGCGAACGCCAACATCGAAGACACTAAAATTAACCACCTCAACGATACGGTCTCTTGTAATGGACATAGTTGGAATGTCATTGACCGGTTGTACAGTGATCACAACACGTGTGGAAGCGGACTGAAAGGCCGAATCTGTTGCTTGAATCGTCAAAGTCACCTTGCCGTTGGCATGAGGTATGGGTGATATTTGAATGGTATTATATGAGGGGGTTATGGCCACGACCCCATTGGTGGAGGCTTGCAAGGTAAATGGCAAGATACCATCGCCTGGATCAATCACTGAGACGTTAATAACGGCGCTGGGAAAATCTTCGTCAACAGTCATTGAATAGGTTGACAAAACGATGTTGGGTCGTCCATTGACTTTAAATGAAATGACCTCGGTCGTGCTTAAACCATTGACTTGTAAAGTGACAGCGACTGTTGTAAAACCGCCAAAATTCACTGGTGGGGTGTAAAACATATTCACAGTCTGAACCCCTGTGCTCTGAGAAACATTGCTAAAACTTATGGTCCCACCATTGGTATCTGTACCTGACCAATCTGCAGTATTGATCGCATCACCATTCAAATCAAAACCAATTAAGCGCACGGTTGCCTGAGAGTCAGAATTGACCAATATTGGATCATTAGAATATGAGGGCAAGCCTTGAGGAAATTCATAGATTGTAAAACGATGGCTTAAATCCCCGGTATCGCCTAATAAGAAAAAGGATTCTGAATTTCTGGAATAGACCGTCCAATGAGCAACATGGGGGGATTAGAAGGTCTATTGGTTTCCAGCCCTGTACCACTGTCCCAGTTCAGAACGTAATGACCCGGAAATACATTCAAATTGTTCGCGCCGTTGGTGCTGGCAATGCCATAGACAATGGTGCTGTCATTTGTCACCCATGACAAGGCACCAGGGAAGGATTGCTGTGGTAAATTCAAACCAAACCATGCATTATGAATGGTATATCCTGTGGCAGTTGAGCGAACAAAATCAAATTCTTCAACCGTATTGATGTTGAGCAGATGCCCGCCCAAGTCCTTTGCTGTAATCAAAAACGAATTGACAGTTTCTTGCCCCGGCGCTGAATAGGCATAAAGATGACCACCATAAACAATAAGATTTCGAATGCGACTTCTGGCTGGGGAAATCCCAGGGGCAATGTCCACTTTATTGACTTGTACAACCATGGTTTGTTGTGCAATTTCCGAGCGCGTCAAATTGGTGAGTTGCACCGTTAGGGTGGCCACACCTGATTGACCAGGAGCGATTGAGAAATACAATTGCGCCGTATCCATGATCGAAGTTAGCGTCGTTGCCGTTGTTAATACATGGGTCGTAAAACTCACCACAGGCTTTGGATCGGCTGAAAAGATAGGATCCCCACTACTCCTAACCTGCCATTGAGTTTTGATGGGTTGATTCTCAATATTGAGAATGTTAATGTTTTGTACATTTCGGTTAATCTGAGTGCTATTGGCCGCCAAAGTAACAACAGAAGTTGATAATGTAAACGAGATGGGGTCAATAACCGAATTGACGCTCACCACAATCTCAGCAGAAGTCGATTGCCCAGTAAAATCTGTCGCTCTAATGGTCACAGTGCTTGTGCCATGGATATTGGCAATCGATGTTAAGGTGAGCGTGCTCGCGCCCTCGGTGAAGGTGGAAAGCGTCGCATCAAATACACGCGTGGATGAACTAAATGTCAGAGTTATTGTATCGTTGTCTGCATCCGTGGCTGTAATCTTTATGATAAAGGGCAACGGAAAATCTTCGGGTAGTTGGATTTGTTCGACTAATCCCCCTAAGACTGGTGCATCATTGACCACATTAACAATGATTGTTTCAGTGGTTTTTAACCCAACACTGTCAACCGTTCCAACGGTTAATGTGGTTGTGCCAGTCGTGCGAGCAACGGCATTCAAGACAATGGCATTGGCTGAAGTCGTCACAGTAACCACCCCCGTTGTAGATAGTTGTACGGTAAAAGCTAATGCCCCATCTTCGACATCACTCGCTGTGGTACCAATAATGATGGGTGAGAACCCAACATTGGTTGAGATGATGTTGGTCGTAAGATCAATGGTTGGCGTGTCATCAATGGCTGTGACATGAATCACCACTTGAGCGTTTGAACTTAAGTCGCCATCATTGACGGTAATGCCTAAGGTTGTTTGGCCATTGGCATTGAGTAGGCTTGACATAGATACACCTGAGGCTGAGGTCGTTATAGAAACCACCCCAATAGTTAATTCAACCACACTAAAGGTCAATGCGTCGCCATCTACATCAAAGGCTGTGGCGAGGGATAATGCGTCCATAAAATCCTCAACTAGCGTCAAAGCCGTGGTTGATACTCTTAAGGTTGGCGGGTCATTGACGGCATTTATCAGTACCGTGACTTGCGCGGTTGAGCCCAGCGCGCCATCACTAACGGAAATGGTTAAGGTGGTGCGCCCATTGGCATTGGCTATGCTCGACAAACGGACACCCGTAGATGAAGTTGTGACATTAACCACGCCTGTGGTGGATTCAATCACGCTAAAAGTCAGTGTACTACCCTCAACATCAACAGCAGTTGCAATCGTGCTGGCACCCACAAAATCCTCTGTCCCCCTTAGAGCAGCGGCTGGGATGATAAGTCTTGGAGCGTCATCGACAGCTGTCACAGAGACTGCCACTTGGGCAGCTGAACTCAGTAAACTATCAGTAACGATAATCGTTAAGGTGGTGTGTCCATTGGCATTGGCTATGCTCAACAAACGGACACCCGTAGATGAAGTTGTGACATTAACCACGCCTGTGGTGGATTCGATCACGCTAAAAGTCAGTGTACTACTCTCAACATCAATTGCTGTGGCAAGGGTGCTTGCACCTGAAAAATCTTCAGTGAACATCACATGAGTGGTTGAGAGTGTCAAGGTGGGCGTGTCATTGACGGCATTGACCTGAACCACGACTTGGGCGGTTGAGCTCAGCAAACCATCACTGACGCTGATGATTAAGGTGGTAGACCCATTAGCATTGGCAATGCTCGACAAACGAATCCCTGAGCTCGAAGTTGTGACATTAACGACGCCTGTGGTGGATTCGATCACACTAAAAGTCAGTATACTACCCTCAACATCAGAGGCTGTGGCAAGGGTGCTTGCGCCTGCAAAATCTTCAGTGAACATCACATTAGTGGTTGAGAGTGTCAAGGTGGGCGTATCATTGACGGCATTGACCTGCACCACGACTTGGGCGGTTGAGCTCAGCAAACCATCACTAACGCTGATGGTTAAGGTGGTAAACCCATTAGCATTGGCAATGCTCGACAAACGAATCCCTGAGCTCGAAGTTGTGACATTGACTACGCCTGTGGTGGATTCGATCACGCTAAAAATCAGTATACTACCCTCAACATCAGAGGCTGTGGCAAGGGTGCTGATGCCTGCAAAATCCTCACTAAGCGTCAAGTTGCTGTTTGAGACTGTCAAGGTAGGCGTGTCGTTGACAGCATTGACCTGTACCACAACCTGCCCAGTTGAACTGAGCGTGCCATCACTGAGGGTGATGGTTAAGGTGGTAAACCCATTAGCATTGGCAATGCTCAACAAACGAATCCCTGAGCTCGAAGTTGTGACATTGACTACGCCTGTGGTGGATTCGATCACGCTAAAAGTCAGTGTACTACCCTCAACATCAATTGCTGTGGCAAGGGTGCTGATGCCTGCAAAATCCTCACTAAGCGTCAAGTTGCTGTTTGAGACTGTCAAGGTAGGCGTGTCATTGACGGCATTTACCTGCACCACGACTTGAGCGGTTGAGCTCAACAAACCATCACTGACGCTGATGATTAAGGTGGTAAACCCATTAGCATTGGCAATGCTCGACAAACGAATCCCTGAGCTCGAAGTTGTGACATTGACTACGCCTGTGGTGGATTCGACCACCTTAAAAGTCAGTGTACTACCCTCAACATCAGAGGCTGTGGCAAGGGTGCTTGCACCTGCAAAATCTTCAGTAAGTGTCAAATTGGTGTTTAAGACTGTCAAGGTGGGCGTGTCATTGACGGCATTTACCTGCACCACGACTTGAGCGGTTGAGCTCAACATACCATCACTGACGCTGATGGTTAAGGTGGTAAACCCATTAGCATTGGCAATGCTCGACAAACGAATCCCTGAGCTCGAAGTTGTGACATTGACTACGCCTGTGGTGGATTCGACCACCTTAAAAGTCAGTGTACTACCCTCAACATCAGAGGCTGTGGCAAGGGTGCTTGCACCTGCAAAATCTTCAGTAAGTGTCAAATTGGTGTTTAAGACTGTCAAGGTGGGCGTGTCATTGACGGCATTTACCTGCACCACGACTTGAGCGGTTGAGCTCAACAAACCATCACTGACGCTGATGATTAAGGTGGTAGACCCATTAGCATTGGCAATGCTCGACAAACGAATCCCTGAGCTCGAAGTTGTGACATTGACTACGCCTGTGGTGGATTCGATCACGCTAAAAGTCAGTATACTACCCTCAACATCAGAGGCTGTGGCAAGGGTGCTTGCACCTGCAAAATCTTCAGTAAGTGTCAAATTGGTGTTTAAGACTGTCAAGGTGGGCGTGTCATTGACGGCATTTACCTGCACCACGACTTGAGCGGTTGAGCTCAACAAACCATCACTGACGCTGATGATTAAGGTGGTAGACCCATTAGCATTGGCAATGCTCGACAAACGAATCCCTGAGCTCGAAGTTGTGACATTAACTACGCCTGTGGTGGATTCGATCACGCTAAAAGTCAGTATACTACCCTCAACATCAATTGCTGTGGCAAGGGTGCTGATGCCTGCAAAATCCTCACTAAGCGTCAAGGCACTACTTGAAACCGATAATGACAAACTTGGGCTGGGTAAATTAGGTGACGGCGTGTCAGTGCTACCACCACCGCCACCACTACAAGCCGTCAAAAATGCGGATAAAACCAAGGTGGTCGTTAAGGTGCTCAGAGCACGCTGATTCACTGATTTAAAAGCGCTGATCATTCCGAAAGCGACTCCGCCCTTGAATGCAAGATTAAATAGACTGAGAGCTGTTCTTTGGAATAATTGAATGAAAGAAAACTGATGAAAAATCTTTGCAATAAATTTATATTTAAAGCGCTTGTGTAGTTTTAATAATGACTTAGCCATTGTATTAACCCTTATATTCTTTCAGTGATAGTCGTCATTATCTACAATGTTGGGAGAAAATAGTAGGTTTAGATCCTTTATTATGCGTGTTTTTATTGACGATAAGTTCATTGGCAGAACCGATTGGAGCTTTTTTGGTAACAAATTTTCCAGTGAGTCCTCAGCAACCTAATCTGAAAAATAAATGTGATTATTTGGAAATGTATCAAATCGCAATTCTAAGCCTAAAGCTGATTATATTGAATGAAAAGAGCTAATTCATACGTTCATTTATTGACAAATCAGACAATGAACCAAATTTAGTCAATGAAAGGTAGAACAGAAAACCTGCACCACTCAACATCAAGCGAGAAAGGCTAATCAATGATTGGGAGGCAATATTAATACAGATAAACCGCACCCATATTGGTGTTCACACCCCTTGCGCCCACTGCAATTGTGCCACCATCGCTGCTGATACTGACGGATTCACCAAATCGCGCATTTGGAGAAGTATCGGAGGCTTTGATAAAGGCTTGTTGAGCCCATCTGTCATTGGCAAATTCAAACACATAGGCTGCACCTGAGTTTGTACTGGATCCATTGTTGGTTCCTTCAACCCCAATGGCTGAACCATCTTCAAGATGTGCCCCCACAACAAGCGCATTGCCATTACCGCTGATACTCACAGAATACCCAAAGTGATCGTCTCTGCCAGCATTCGAGGCTTTGATAAACGCTTGTTGTGACCAAGTGCTGGTGCCTGTACTGAAGCGGAAGACATAAGCTGCACCTGAATTTATAGGACCAGCCTCATTCTGCGCCCCATTGACGCCTATAGAGTTGCTCCGATCTTGATTTGCACCCACAGCAAGGGTATTGCCATCATCGTTCAAGTCCACTGACCAGCCAAATTGAGTAGCATTGAACACGTTTAATGCTTTGATGTACGCTTGTTGGAACCACGTGCTACTGCTGAAGCGGAATACATATACTGCCCCAGAATTATCAGTAAGACCAGTACTAAGATTCTGCGCCCCATTGACGCCAGTCGATGAGCCGTCTTCAAAAAACGCCCCCACCGCCAGAGTATTGCCATCTTTATTTAAACTGACAGATTGACCAAATCGATCTCCAAAAAACGGAGCATTTGATGCTTTGATGTACGCTTGTTGCGACCACATACCACCATCAAATCGAAATAAATAAGTGGCACCTAAATCACTACCATCATTATTTTGGATACTATTGACGCCCCTGGATCTACTGTCTTCATTTGGTACCCCCACCGCCAGAGTGTTGCCATCTCCACTGAGCGCCACAGCATGGCCAAAACGATCGCCATCCCCTGTATTCGATGCTTTGATGTATGCTTGTTGTGACCACGTGCTACTGCTGAAACGGAATACATATACTGCCCCAGAATCATTAGTGCTACTACCATTCTGCGCCCCATTGACGCCAGTCGCTGAACCGTCTTCTAAATTCGCCCCTACCGCTAAGGTATTGCCATCGTCATTTAGACTGACACTCCAGCCAAATTGATCGTTAGGATCCGAATTTGAGGCTTTGATGTACGCTTGTTGGGACCACACACCCCCCATGCGACGGTATAAATATACCGCGCCTGTATTAGCTGAGTCATTACTCTGTGCCCCATTGACGCCAGTCGATGAGCCACGCTCACCATATGCCCCCACAGCAAGGGTATTGCCATCGCCACTCAAGTCCACTGAAAAGCCAAAATAGTCTTCTGAGTCTGGGTTGTTTGCCTGTAAACGACCAATCATGCCATTTAGTTGCGCATTGGTCAAAACAACCATGTTTCCAATAGAAGCCCCACAAGATGTGCCATTACAGGGATACACTTCGTACTGGGGATCGACCACCCTGGGTATGTATCGGTGTAAGGATACCAGACCTTGTGCTGTGGTCTGCTTAATATCCGTGCTGTTAGGACTAACCACAATACCTGTCGTACTTAAGTCCGTAAAACCCGAATTGCCATCTGGATTGCTTCGCAATTGATAATGGCTCGTAGCAGAGACCGCACTCCAAGCAAAATCAAGGGTCTTAATACCCGTTGTCACATCCAAAAATGGTGGTATTGTGACCCTAACAACCGTTGAAGCCGTACCACCATCTGTATCGGTCGATGTAAGAGTCAATATAACTTGACCTGATTGGTATAATCGGGTTAAGGTCAAGCGTGTGGTAGTGAGTGCAATATTAACATAGCCCTGCCCACTTGAGGTGCCAAAAGATAAGGCACCATCCTCCAAATCGGAGGCTGTAACACCCAGTAATAATGATGCTGAACTCAGTATTACTGTGTTTGATGAAACGGATAGGGTGGGTGTGTCGTTAACAGACGCCACAATAACAACAATCTCAGTTGACACAAATACCCCACCAGCATCCCTTGCGCGAACGGTTAAGGTGGTGGTGCCAAAAAGATCTGCCACTGAACTCAAAGCGATACTATGGGTTGAAATCACCGTATTGACCAAATGCGTTGTTGAACTTACTGTGACGACCAAAGTACCTGACTCAACATCGGTTGCCGTGGTACCAATCATAAAAGTGGCGGCAAAATCCTCTTGCAAACTGATTAGATTCGTGGAAACCCTCAACACAGGTGTTGAAGCGCTTGTGGTCACCATAACGTTGACCGCTATGGTTTGAATGCCTATCTTATTTCCGTCATCTACGCTGACAGTTAATGTGGTCCGTCCTGAGCCCCCGACTATGGGAGACAACACGATGGCATTGCTATTGGTACTTATAGAGACCACACCTTTAGGTGAGGCTTGTACTGAAAAGGATAAAACACTCTGCTCAACATCAGTCGCCGTCGTGTCAATCGTAATGGGCGAAAAGCCGCCCAAAGTTGAAATGTTGTCAGTAGAGAAACTGACTGTCGGGGTATCATTCACTGCTTGAACGGTAACCACAACCAGTGTTGATGCAGTTTGCGCGGTTGAATCTGTCGCTTGAACCGTTAGAGTGACCGTGCCAAAGAAATTGGTCGCGCCAGAAAATTGAATGGAATTAATGGTGGTGGATAAGTTCATAATGCCCATAGAGGTCGTTTGAACTGAAAAAGGTAAGTTGCCACTAACCCCTTGATCGGTCACAGTGGTGCCGATGACAAAGTTGCTAAAATCTTCAGCAAGCGTAATAGCATTGGTTGACAAGGCAATGGTGGGCGGTCCATCCACCATGAATGAAATGGCATAGGTGGTACTCAAACCATTCACTAGTAAGGTGACTGCAACCGTTGTTTGCCCACTAAAATTAGCTGGCGCGGTATAAGTCATAATCACCGTCTGAACGCCTGTATTTCCAGTAGTATGGTTGAATATTGCTGAACCACCATTGGGGTCTGTGATTGACCAATCATTTGTGCTTATCGTATCGCCATTCAAATCAAAACCTGTCAAACTTATATTAACATTTGTTCCAGAATTTAAGGAAATTGGGTTAATAGAAGTTGGTGCTAAGCCTTGGGGAAATTCATAAACCACATTGCGATCACGCACTGGACTCCCGTCCGGGTTAAGGCCATCCCCCCCGTTATCAACCAAGTAAACCACACCGCTACCAACACCAGCAAAAATTGTCCAATTGGAAACGGTGGTAGTGGATCCAAATCTATTGGCCTGCAGTCCAACATTACCAGTACCAGTCGCCCAGGGTAATAAATATTGACCAGGATAAATAGTGTGATTAGTGATACCATTAGTAGATGAATAGCCGTAGGCAATGGTGCTGTCGTGTGTTATCCAAGACAGCTCACCAGGGAATAGTCTCTGCGCTAAAACCAAGCCAAAATAAGCCTCACTCGATAGTAAACCACTACTTGTTGGTGAACGCACAAAAGAATATTCTTCGGCCGAATTGATATTGATCAAATGCCCACCCAAAGCTCTTGCAGTGGTCAAAAATCTGGAGATACCTATAGTAGACGCCGTCGCATCATTGGCATAAAGACGACCACCATGAACAACAAGACGGGTAAGACTAGAGCTGGCTGGGACAATGGCTGGGGGTACATTGACGGGATTAACCTGTACAACTAAAGTTTGTTGAGTACTATCTGAAGTAGCCAGATTAGTGAGATGTACCGTCAGAGTTGCTGTGCCAGTGCTATTAGGCGCGATTGTAAAATACAATTGTGCCGTAGGCGTGGTTGAAGCCAGCGTGATTACGGTCGTTAGAGCATTGGTGGTAAAGCTCACCACAGGTGCTGGATTGGTTGAAAAAATAGGATCTCCACTACTTGTCACCTGGAATTGAGCGCTTAGCGTTTTATTGCCTGGGTTGCTGATGTTGATGCCATTTACGATGCGATCAAGCTGGCTGCCAGGCGCAGATAGGCTGACTGCAGAGGTTGATAGGGTAAACGATATGGCATCGTCAACTGGATTGACCACCACCACAATCTGCTCTGTAACGGAAATGCCTCCACCATCGGTTGCTCGAACGGTCAAGGTTGTTGTGCCATTGAGATTGGTCATCGAAGTTAAGGTGATAGTGTTGGTGATGGTGCTCACACCATCGATTGGTGTGGATAGAACGGCATCGACAAGATATGAGGATGAACTCACGGAAAGCATAATCGTATCGCCTACAGCATCTGTCGCAGTGGTTCTGATAACCACAGGGTTAGGAAAGTCTTCATCGACGCGAATGAGGTTGGTGGAAACGGTCAACACCGGTGTCGCGCTTGGTGTTATTATGACATTGACGGCGATGGTTTGAACCACGGTTGTATTCGAGCTGTCAACCACTGTAACGGTTAAAGTGGTCTGAACTGAGGCATTATAAATGGTATCCAATACTATGGTATTCGCTGAAGTCGTTATACTGAGCATCCCTGTGGTTGAAGATTGCACTGAAAAGGACAAAAGTCCATCCTCAACATCAGTTGCTGTTGTGTCTATAGTGATGATTGAAACGCCACCCAAAATTGAGATGCTATTTGTGGAGACGGTTAAAGTTGGCGTATCATTGACTGCTTGTACATTGACCACAATCAATGCTGAAGTAGATTGTGAGGCTGCATCTATCGTCTGAACCGTCAAAGTGACTGGGCCATTAGCATGTTGTACAGCTGATAATTGAATGTTATTGACTGAGGTGGATATGGTCACAATGCCACTCGTTGAAGCGCGCACCGAAAATGGCAAACTCGTACTAACGCCCTGATCAGTTGCCGTGGTGCCGATGTCAAAGGTGCCAAAATCTTCATTAAGTGTAATAGCATTGGTTGACAAGGCAATGTTGGGCGCTCCATCCACTATGAATGAAATGGCATAGGTGGTACTCAAACTATTCACTTGTAAGGTGACCACAACCGTTGTTTGCCCATCAAAATTTGCTGGTGGGGTATAGACCATATTTACTGATTGGATGCCTGTTTGCGTATAAACAGAGGTAAAGACCGCTGAACCGCCATTAGAATCTGTACCGCTCCAATTTGACGTGTTTATCGTATCGCCATTCAAATCATAACCCGTTAATCGCACACTTGCACTCGAGATAACCCTTATGGGCGTTGAATTGCTTGCAATTGGTAGGCCTTGAGGAAATTCATAAATCACATTGCGATCACGCGGTGGAATATCCCCCCCATTATCAACCAAGTAAATAACACCGCCACTACCATCAGAAAAAATTGTCCAATTGGAAACGGTGGTAGTGGGTCCAAATCTATTGGCCAGCAGTCCAATCCCAGCATCACCAGTCGCCCAGGGCAATGAGTATTGACCAGGATAAAGAGTGTGATTAGTGATACCATTAGTAGAGGAATAGCCGTAGGCAATGGTGCTATCGTGCGTTATCCAAGACAGCTCACCAGGGAATAATCGTTTCGGTAAAACCAAGCCAAAATAAGCCTCACGGGATACTAAACCACTACTTGCTGGTGAACGCACAAAAGAATATTCTTCAACCGAATTGATATTCACCAAATGTCCACCCAAAGCTCTTGCAGTGGTCAAAAATCTGGAAATACCTATAGTAGACGAAGTCACATCATTGGCATAAAGACGACCACCATAAACTGTGAGTCTGGTAAGGCTTGAGTTGTATTGTGCAATAACTGGAGGCACATTGACTGAATTGACAGACACCACCATGGTTTGTTGCGTCGTTATTGAATTGTCTAAGTCAGTCAGTTGTACCACCAGCGTGCCCGTACCAGTGCCGTTAGGCGCGACTGTAAAATACAACTGCGCCGTTGATACAGTTGATATCAGCGTCGTTGTGGTTGTTAGGGCATTGGTGGTAAAACTCACCACAGGGATTGGATTGGCTGAAAAAATATTGTCGCCGCTCGTCGTAACCCGAATCTGAGCCCTTAGAGCTTTGTTATCTGGTTTGCTGATGCTGATGGCATTTACGATGCGGTCAAGCTGGCTACCATGGACAGATAGGCTGACTGCAGAAGTCGATAGGGTAAACCGTATGGGATCGTCAACCGCATTGATCACTACCACAATTTCAGTAAAAGTCGATTGTCCGCCGATATCCCTCGCTTGAACGGTCAAGGTTGTTGTGCCATTGAGATCGGTAATCGCCGTTAAGGTGATACTGTTGGTGATGGTGCTTTTACCGTTGATCGGAGTCGATATGGCAACATCTACAAGGCGAGAAGTTGAACTCACCGAAAGCGTCATGGTATCGCCTTCAGCATCTGTGGCAGTGGTTCTGATGACGACCGAACCATTAAAATCTTCTTGTACGCTGATACGGTTGGTGGAAACCACCAGTACAGGTGCGGAATTGGGTGTAGGAGAAACGATCACAGAGATTACCTGAGTAACCATTGTGCCCAAGCTGTCAACCACTCTAACGGTTAAGGTGCTTTGACCTGTCACATTCGCAATTGCATTCAAGGTTATGGCGTTAGCCGAAGTGGTCACTGTGACAACACCAGTAGGGACTGCCGAAACGGTGAAGGATAAAGTACTATCTTCAATATCACTTGCAGTGGTATTAATGGTGATCGTCGAGAACCCGCCAACAGTCGTAATGCTGTTTGATGAGACAGTTAAAGTCGGCGTGTCATTAACGGGCGCCACGACCACCACAACATTCGTCGAAACAGATTGTCTATCAGCCATCGCTTGAACGTTCAAGGTCGTTGTGCCATTGGCATTGTTAATCGCAGATAAGGTGATGGTGCTCTGACCATTGATTGGTATGGATAGGGCTGCATCCACAAGATGCGTGGTAGAGCTCACCGAAATCGTTATGGTATCACCATCAATGTCCGCGGCTGTGATACTAAACATGACTGAGGTCATAAAGTCCTCTTGTACGCTGATAAGATTGGTGGAAACCATCAATACAGGCGCACTATTGATGACATTAACAGAGATTGTCCGAGTAACCGTTGTACCAGACAAGTCAGCCGCTCTGACCGTTAAGGTGGTTTGACCAGTCGCACCAGAAATCGCATTCAAAATAATGGCATTGGCTGATGTCGTTACTCTGACCACATTTACGGGCGATGCTTGTACAGCAAAGGATAAAGCACTATCTTCAATATCACTTGCAGTGGTGTTAATGGTGATCGTCGAGAACCCGCCAACAGTCGTAATACTGTTAGATGAGACAGTTAGGGTCGGCGTGTCGTCAACGGACGCCACAACCACCACAACATTCGTCGAAACAGATTGTCCAGCAGCCATCGCTTGAACGTTCAAGGTTGTTGTACCATGTAGGTTGCTAAGCGCCGTTAGGGTGATACTGTTGGTGATGGTGCTCTTACCGTTGATCGGTGTCGATATGGCAACATCTACAAAGCGAGAAGTCGAACTCACTGAAATCGTAATGGTATCACCATCAGCATCTGTGACCGTGGTTCTGATGACGACTGAACCCATAAAATCTTCTTGCACAGAGATATGGTTGGTGGAAACCACCAGCACCGGTGCGGAATTTGGCGTAGGAGACACAATCACAGAGATGGTTTGAGTGACGGTTGTACCTGAACTATCAACCAGGCTGACGGTTAAGGTGGTTTGACCTGAGGCACCAGCAATGGCATTCACGAGGATGGTATTTGTTAAGGTCGTGATAGTGACAACGCCAGCGTTAGAATCTACCACCGAAAAAGACAAGGTGCTATCCTCAACATCACTCAATGTTACATTTATGGTGATGGTTGAAAAGTCAACATTGAGTGAAAGGTTATTGATTGACACACTTAGGGTGGGCGGATCATTGACAGGGGTTACTGTAACCACCACTTGAGCCGTTGTCGTTAATTCGGAATCACTGAGGCTAATGGTGAGCGTTGTAACACCATTGGTATCGGTAATGTTTGCAACTTGAACACCTGCGTCTGTGATTGTCACACTGACCACCCCAGTCGTGGATTCAGACACGGTTAATGTCAAAGTATTGCTATCAATATCGCTTCTGCTTACTGTGATTACTTCAGTTGTTGAAAAATCCTCATTCAAAGTCAAAGCAGTGGTAGAAACACTTAGGGCGGGCGGATCATTGACAGGGGTGACTGTGACCACCACTTGAGCCGTTGTCGTTAATTCAGAATCACTGAGGCTAATGGTGAGCGTTGTAACACCATTAGTATTGGTAATGTTTGCCACTTGAACGCCTGCATCTGTGATTGTCACAGTGACCACTCCAGTCGCGGATTCTGCCACGGTTAAAGTCAAAGTATTGCTATCAATATCGGTTCTGGTTGTGCCAATCAACACAGACGTTGCAAAATCTTCATTAAGCGTCAAAGCAGTGGTTGAAACACTTAGGGCGGGCGGATCATTAACAGGGGTTACTGTAACCACCACTTGAGCCGTTGTCGTTAATTCGGAATCACTGAGGCTAATGGTGAGCGTTGTAACACCATTGGTATCGGTAATGTTTGCAACTTGAACACCTGCGTCTGTGATTGTCACACTGACCACCCCAGTCGTGGATTCAGACACGGTTAATGTCAAAGTATTGCTATCAATATCGCTTCTGCTTACTGTGATTACTTCAGTTGTTGAAAAATCCTCATTCAAAGTCAAAGCAGTGGTTGAAACACTTAGGGCGGGCGGATCATTAACAGGGGTGACTGTGACCACCACTTGAGTCGTTGCCGTTAATTCGGAATCACTGAGGCTAAGGGTGAGCGTTGTAACACCATTAGTATCGGTAATGTTTGCCACTTGAACGCCTGCATCTGTGATTGTCACAGTGACCACTCCAGTAGCGGATTCCGCCACGGTTAAAGTCAAAGTATTGCTGTCAATATCGCTTCTGGTTGTGCCAATCAAAAACGTTGCAAAATCTTCAGCCAAAGTCAATGCGTTGGTTGAAACAGTTAAGACTGGCGGGTCATTAACAGGGGTTACTGTGAGCACCACTTGAGCGGTTGAACTCACTATACGACCATCACTGACGCTGATAGAAAGGGTTGTAACACCATTCGCATCCCCTCGGCTTGATATACGAACGTCTGAGGCTGAGGTTGTCACTCTAATCACCCCTGTGGTGGATTCAGTCACAGTAAAAGTGAGCGGATTGCCATCAACATCGGTTGCTGTGGCAACGGTCATAGCACCCACAAAATCTTCTAATCTTGTTAATGTTGCACTTGGAATGTTTAAGCTTGGTGGATCATTAACGGGTGTGACATTGACCACCATTTGAGCCGTTGTATCTTGTGTGCCATCATTGACGGTAATCGTTAAGGTGGTTTGCCCATTGGCATTGCGTAGGCTTGATACAAGGACAGCTGAGGCTGTGGTTGTGACCGTGACGACCCCCGTGGTGCTTTCAACCACACTTAACAGGAGCGGATCACCATCATCATCATTTGCTGTGGCAATGGTTAGAGTACTCGCAAAATCTTCTGCGACGGTTAAAGCCGCAGTTGGAATATTTAAAGTCGGTGCATCTTGAACAGGCGATACCACGACAATAATCTCAGTAGAATGAGATTGCCCACCCGTATCTCTTGCTAACACAGTTAAGGTCGCTGTGCCGTTGACATCTCTTATAGCAGTCAGGGTGATACGGTTAGTGATTGTGCTCTGACCAACGACTGGGGTCGATACAACTGCAGTCACAATAAGTTCGGATGCACTGACTAAGACGGTTATGGTATCAGTCGAATCAGCATCGGTGGCTGTGGTTTGAATGATAACTGACGTTCCAAAATCTTCTCGCACGCTAATCAAATTAGTAGAGACTGTTACCACGGGGGCGGCACTGGGAGTAATGCTTACACTGACTGTAATTATTTCAGTAACCGCAACCCCTGAGCTGTCAACCACTCTAAGGGTTAAGGTGGTTCTGCCCGAAGCACCAGCAATGGTGTTAAGGATAATGGCATTCGCTGATTGGGTTACTGTGACCACTCCTGTGTTGGCATCCATCACTGTGAAAGATATATTGTCATCTTCTACATCACTTGCTGTGGTGTTAATGGTGATGGGAGAAAAACCACCCACAGTGGAGATGCTATTGCTTGAAACGGTTAAAGTCGGTGTATCATTAACGGCATTCACTGTGACTATCACTTGGGTAGAAGCACTGGCTTGACTATCACTCACCGTAATGGTTAAGGTCGTCTGACCACTGGCATTAGCAATGCTTACCACTTGGGGACCTGCAGATGATGTACTCACAATGACTACACCAGACATGGATCCAGCGACACTCAATGTCAATGTATCGTTCTCTATATCGGAACGATTGACTGTGATTAGTCGAGTCGTTGCAAAATCTTCATTGAGCGTCAAGGCGGTCGTTGAAACGCTTAAGGTCGGTGTATCATTGACAGCCGTAACTATCACGGATACTTGGATTGAAGTGCTGGTTGTACCATCACTAAGGGTAATCGTCAGCGTTGTGACGCCACTGATATTATCTGTACTCCTTAGTTGAACATCTGCGGATGATGTACTCACGCTGACAATTCCAGAGGCAGATTCAGCCACAGTTAACGTCAAAGTCGTGCTATCAATATCGGTTCTGGTTGTTGCGATCAATACTGTTCTAAAATCTTCAGCCAAGGTCAAGGCGCTGGTTGAAACGGTTAAGACTGGTGGGTCATTGACCGCAGTCACAGTGACCCCCACTTGAGTGGTTGAACTTAAGTTGCCATCACTGACACTGATGTTCAAAGTGGTACGGCCATTCCTATGGGCAATGGCTGAGACTGAAACACCTGAAGCTGAGGTGGTCACAGTGACAATCCCCGTGGAGGATTCAGTGACAGTCACTGTCAGGGCATCGCCCCTATCCACATCAGCAAATGTCGCCACTGAGTTAGCACCATCAAAATCTTCTAATACAGTTAGAGTGGCTGTTGGGACTGTTAGGGTTGGTGGGTCATTAACAGCTGCAACCACAACAACAATCTCAGTAGAATTTGTTTGCCCACCGTCATCGGTGGCGCGGAAGGTTAAGGTTGCTGTACCATTGAGATTAGCAATGGCTGTTAAGGTAATGGTGCTCAAATCGTTGGTTCGGGTGGATATCTCAACGTTAACAAGACGCATTGATGTTGTTACTGCTAAGGTTAGGGTCGTACTGTCAGAGTCTGTGACCGTGGTTCTGATGACCACAGAGCCAAAATCTTCTTGCACACTAATGCGGTTAGTCGAAACCATCAACACGGGTATGGCACCAGCCCTGACGGTCACATTGACAGCAATGGTTTGAGTCACTGTACTACCAGAACTGTCAACCGCTATGATGGTTAGGGTGGTTTGACCTGAAGCATTCGGAATGCTACTCAAATTAATGGCATTCACTGATTGGGTTACTCTAACCACCCCAGTTGTGGACTCAGACACGGTGAAAGTTAAATTGGCATCTTCAATATCACTTGCTGTGGTGTTAATGGTAATCGGAGAAAAGCCACCCACAGTTGAAATGCTGTTGCTTGAGACGGTTAATGTCGGTGGGTCGTTAACGGCTATCACCTGCACCACCACTTGCGTTGCGGTGCTCAATGTACCACTGCTGGCAGTAATGGTTAAGGTGGTTCGCCCACCGACATTAAGAATGCTCGATACAGAAACGCCCGTGACTGAAGTTGTGACATTGACCACACCCGTTGGGGATTGACTAACCCTTATGTCTGTTGCATTGGTTGCGGTGGCAATCCTAAGAGTTGAACTAAAGTCTTCACTGAGTGTCAAGGCGCTACTTGAAACCGATAATGACAAACTAGTGCTGGGCACAGCAGGTGCCGGCGTGTCACTGCTACCACCGCCGCCACCACCGCTACAAGCCGTCAACAATGCGGATAAAACCAAGGTGGTCGTTAAGGTGCTCAGAGCGCGCTGATTCACTGATTTGAATGCACTGATCAGTCTAAAAACAACCTCACCCTTGAACGTGAGATTAAATAGACTGAGAGCCGTTCTTTGGCATAATTGAATGAAAGAAAACTGATGAAAAAATTTGCAATAAATTTATATTTAAAGCCCTTGTGTAGTTTTAATAATGACTTAATCATTGTATTGATCCTTATTCTTTCAGTGGTAGTTGTTATTATCTACAATGTTGGGAAAAAGTAATAGGTTTAGGTCATTTCTTCCTTTACTATGCGTGTTTTTATTGACGATAAATTCATTGGCAGAACCGATTGGAACTTGTTTTTAGTAAACAATTTATCCAGTGATTCCCCAGCAACCCAATCTCAAAATAAATGTGATTTTTGGAAATGTATCAAATCGCAATTCCAAGCCTAAGGCTGATTATTTTGAATGAAAAGAGCTAATTCATACGTTCATTTATTGACAAATCAGACAATGAACCAAATTTAGTCAATGAAAGGTAGAACAGAAAAGCCTGCACTACTCAGTATCGCTCATAAGAATAAAGGCTAATCAATGACTGGGAGACAATATTAATACAGGTAAACGGCACCCGTATTAGTGTTCACACCCCATGCGCCTACGGCAATTGCGCCACCATCACTGCTGATACTGACTGATCGACCAAAATTTGCATCATCGGAAGGGTCAGACGCTTTGATAAAGGCTTGTTGAGCCCATCTGTCATTGGCAAATTCAAACACATAGGCTGCACCCGTAGCGTCAATGATCGCATTGTTGTTTCCTTCAACCCCAATGGCTGAGCCATCTTCAAGTTGTGCCCCCACAACAAGCGCATTGCCATCACCGCTGATACTCACAGAAACACCAAAGAAATCGTCTTCGCCAGTATTCGAGGCTTTGATAAACGCTTGTTGTGACCAAGTACTGGAACCTGTACTGAAGCGGAAGACATACGCTGCCCCATAATCACGAGAACCACCATTCTGCGCCCCATTGACGCCTGTAGAGTCGCTCGGATCGCCAACTGCACCCACAGCAAGGGTATTGCCATCATCGTTCAAGTCCACTGACCAGCCAAATCGAGCACCTGAGAACACGTTTGATGCTTTGATATACGCTTGTTGGAACCAGATGCTGGATGTCGTATTAAAACGAAATAAATACACCGCCCCTGCTGCAAAATTTCCGCTAAAGGCACGATTATGTTGATTCCCATTAACCCCAGTACTTAAGTTATGCTCAAAAGGTGCCCCCACCACCAGAGTATTGCCATCTTTATTTAAACTGACAGATTGACCAAATCGATCTATTGACAGGCTATTTGATGCTTTGATGTACGCTTGTTGCGACCACATACCACCATCAAATCGAAATAAATAAGTGGCCCCTGAATAATTCTCCAAATTAATGGGGATACTATTGATGCCCCTGGATGAACTGCCTTCATTTCGTGCCCCCACGGCCAGAGTGTTGCCATCTCCACTGAGCGCCACAGCATAGCCAAATTCAAAGTTTCGTCCTGTATTCGAGGCTTTGATGTATGCTTGTTGTGACCACATGCTACTGCTGAAACGGAATACATATACTGCCCCAGAATCATTAGTGCCATCATTCTGCGTCCCATTGACGCCAGTCGATGAGCCATCTTCTAAATTCGCCCCAACCGCTAAGGTATTGCCATCGTCATTTAAACTGACGCTAAAGCCAAATTGATCTCCCATACTCGGATTTGATGCTTTGATGTACGCTTGTTGCGACCACGCACCACCTATGCGACGGTATAAATATACCGCGCCTGTAGCAGAAGAGATATTATTCTGTACCCCATTAATGCCAGTTGATGAGCCACGCTCACCATATGCCCCTACGGCAAGGGTATTGCCATCGCCACTCAAGTCCACTGACCAGCCAAATAGATCTCCTGAGTCTGAGTTATTTGCCTGAAAACGACCAATCATGCCATTTAGTTGCGCATTGGTCAAAACAACCGTGTTGCCAATAGGAATCCCACAAGATGCACCATTACAGGGATACACTTCGTACCGTGGATCGGTAACAATTGGTATGTAACGGTGTAAGGATACCAGACCTTGGGCTGTGGTCTGCTTAATATCCGTGCTGTTAGGACTGACCACAATGCCTGTTGTACTTAAGTCCGTAAAACCCGAGTTGCCATCTGGATTGCTTCGCAATTGATAATGGCTCGTAGCAGAGACCGCACTCCAAGCGAAATCAAGGGTCTTAATACCCATTGTCACCTCCAAAAATGGCGGTATTGTGACCGTAACAACCATTGAAGTCGTACCACCATCTGTATCGGTCGATGTAAGGGTCAACAAAACCTGACCTGATTGGTTTAATCGAGTTAAGGTCAAGCGTGTAGTGGTGATTGCAATATCAACATAGCCTTGTCCTGTTGAGGTGCCAAAAGATAAGACACCATCCTCCACATCGGAAGCTGTGACATTCAGTATTAATGATGCTGAACTCAGTCTTACTGCGTTTGATAGAACGGTTAGAGTGGGTGTGTCATTAACAGACGCCACAATAACAACAATCTCAGTTGACACAAATACCCCACCATCATCCCTTGCGCGCACGGTTAAGGTGGTGGTGCCAAAAATATTTGGTAATGAACTCAAAGCGATACTATGGGTTGAAATCACCATATTAACCAAATACGTTGTTGAACTGATTGTGACGACCAAAGTCCCATCCTCAACATCGGTCGCCGTGGTATCAATCACCACAGAGCCAAAATCTTCTTGCAAACTGATTAGATTCGTGGAAACCCTCAACACAGGTGTTGAAGCGCTTGTGGTCACCATAACGTTGACCGCAATGGTTTGAATGCCTGTTTTACTTCCATTATCAATTGCGCTGACAGTTAATGTGGTCCGCCCCGATCCCCCGACTATGGGAGACAACACGATGGCATTGCTATTGGTACTTATGGAGACTACACCTTGAGGTGAGGCTTGTGCTGTAAAGGGTAAAGTACCCTGCTCAACATCAGTGACCGTCGTGTCAATCGTAATGGGCAAAAAGCCACCCAATGTTGAAATATTGTTAGTAGAGACAGTGACTGTTGGGGTGTCATTCACTGCTTGAACGGTAACCACGACCAGTGTTGAAGCAGTTTGCGCGGCTGAATCTGTTGTTTGAACCGTTAGTGTGACCAGACCATTGAAATGGGACGCGCCAGAAAATTGAATGGAATTAATGGTGGTGGATAAGTTCACAAGGCCCGTAGAGGTCGTTTGAACTGAAAAAGGTATGTTGCCACTAACCCCATGATCGGTCACAGTGGTGCCGATGACAAAGGTGCCAAAATCTTCAGCAAGCGAAATAGCATTGGTTGACAAGGCAATGGTGGGCGGTCCATCCACTATGAATGAAATGGCATTGGTGGTACTCAAACCATTCACTAGTAAGGTGACCACAACCGTTGTTTGCCCACTAAAATTAGCTGGCGCAGTATATATCAGATTCACCGTCTGAACGCCTGAGCTTTGAGAAATGTTGCCAATGCTCGTTGTCCCAGTCGTTGCGACTGCAGACCAATCCGATGTGTTTATGACATCACCATTCAAATCAAAACCCGTCAAACCTATGGTGGCACTTGAGCCAGCTCTGACATAATTAGACACAGTAGTAGCTGGTGCTAAGCCTTGGGGAAACTCATAAATCACATTGCGATCACGCGAATCTTCCACATCATCAACCAAGAAAAACACACCGCCATTACCAACAGCATAAATTGTCCAATTGAAAACGGTGGCAGGGAAGTTGTTTCTATGGGCAATCAGTCCAGAATTACCAGCAGCATTACTCCAGGGCAAGGGGAAATGACCTGGATAGATCCTGTGATTAACGGTATCATTAGCAGAGGAATAGCCATAGGCAATGGTGCTGTCGTGTGTTATCCAAGATAGTTCACCAGGGAAGTCTTGTTGCGGTAAAACCATGCCTAACCAAGACTCACTGATTATTAAACCATTTGTTGGTGTTGAACGCATAAAAGAAAATTCTTCGGCCGAATTGATATTGATCAAATGTCCACCCAAAGCGCTTGCAGTGGTCAAAAATCTGGAGATGCCTATACCAGACGCTATCGTATCATTGGCATAAAGACGGCCACCATGAACAACTAGACGGCTAAGGTTTGAACTGGCTGGGGCAATGGCTGGGGGTACATTTACGTGATTAACCTGTACAACTAAAATTTGTCGAGTGCTCTCTGAAGTAGTCAGATTAGCGAGATGTACCGTCAGAGTGGCCGTGCCTGTTTGGTTAGGCGCGATTGTAAAATACAATTGCGCCGTTGACGTGGTTAAAGTCAGCGTAGTTAAGGTCGTTAGAGCATTGGTGGTAAAGCTCGCTACAGGGGTTGGGTTGGCTGAAAAAATAGGGTCTCCACTACTTGTCACCTGTAATTGAGTACTTAAGGTTTTATTGCCTGGGTTGCTGATGTTGATGCCATTTACAACGCGATCAAGCTGGCTGCCAGGCGCAGATAGGCTGACTGCAGCGGTTGATAGGGTAAACGATATGGCATCGTCAACTGGATTGACCGCCACCACAATCTGCTCTGTAGAGGAAATGCCTCCACCATCGGTTGCTCGAACGGTCAAGGTTGTTGTGCCATTGAGATCGGTCAACGAAGTTAAGCTGATACTGTTGGTAATGGTGCTCACACCATTGATTGGTGCGGATATTACGGCATCGATAATGTGTGAGGATGAACTAATTGAAACAATGAGTGCATCACCATCAGCATCCGTCGCAGTGGTTCTGATAACCACAGGGTTAGGAAAGTCTTCATCGACGTAAATAAGGTTGGTGGAAACCGTCAACACAGGTGTCGCGCTTGGTGTTATTATGACATTGACGGCGATAGTTTGAACCACAGTTGTATTTGAGGTGTCAACCGCTGTAACGGTTAAGGTGGCGTGAACTGAAGCATTATAAATGGAATCCAATGCAATGGCATTCGCTGAAGTCGTTATGCTGAGCATCCCTGTGGTTGAAGATTGGACTGAAAAAGACAAGGGTCCATCCTCAACATCTGTTGCTGTGGTGTCGATAATGATGATTAAAACGCCACCCAAAATTGAGATGCTATTAGTGGAGAGGGTTAAAGTTGGCGTGTCATTGACTGCTTGTACATTGACCACAATCAAAGCTGAAGTAGATTGTGAGACTGAATCTATAGACTGAACCGTCAAAGTGACTGGACCATTAGCATTTTGTACAGATGATAATTGAATGTTATTGGCTGAGGTGGATATGGTCACAATGACACTCGTTGAAGCGCTCACCGAAAATGGCAAGCTCGTACTAACGCCCTGATCAGTGACCGTGGTGCCGATGTTAAAGGTGCCAAAATCTTCATTAAGTGTAATAACATTGGTTGACAAGGCAATTGTGGGTGGCCCATCCACAATAAATGAAATGGGATAGGTGGAACTCAAACCATTGACTTGTAAGGTGACCGCAACCGTTGTTTGCCCACTAAAATTAGTTGGCGCAGTATAAATCATAGTCACTATCTGAACGCCTGAATTTCGAGAAACATTGTTAAATGTCGCTGAACCACCATTGGGGTCGGTGATCGACCAATCATTTGTGTTTATCGCATCGCCATTCAAATCAAAACCCGTCAAACTTATAAGAGCATTTGTTCCAGAAATTAAGGAAGTTGGGTTTATAGTCGTTGGTGTCATACCTTGGGGAAATTCATAAAACCCACGACGTGCACCATTTGCATCACCCGAATCTCCTAAAAGGAAAAATCCCTGTGTATTGGAATAAACCGTCCAATTGAATACGTTGGTACCGCTTCTATTGGCATCCAGTCCAGCAGCAGCGTCCCAATTCAAGGGAAAATGACCTGGATAAACGGTGAGATTACCGGCGCCATTAGCAGTGGCATAACCATAGGCAATGGTGCTGTCATGCGTTATCCAAGATAGTTCACCAGGGAAGATAGGTTGTGGTAATGCCAATCCAAACCAAGCATTGTGAACTCGTGCATCTACGCCTCTCACAAAATCGAATTCTTCAACCGAATTGATATTCATCAAATGCCCGCCCAGAGACCGTGCTTGTTCCAAAATCAAAGGAACTGTTAATTCTAATGATGCATTGGCGTATAGACGACCACCATGAACAACAAGATTGGTAATGCTTGAGACGGTTGGGACAATCGTTGGAGGCAAATTGACTGAATCGACTTGAACCACCATGGTTTGTTGCGTCATTATTGAAGAGTCCAGATCAGTCAGCTGTACAACCAGCGTGGCCGTACCAATGCTGTTAGGCGCGACTGTAAAATACAACTGCGCCGTTGAAGCAACTGATGTCAGCGTCGCTGTGGTTGTTAGGGCATTGGTGGTAAAACTCACCACAGGGATTGGATTGGCTGAAAAAATATTGTCGCCACTCGCCGTAACCCCAATCTGAGCCCTTAGAGTATTGTTATCTGGATTGCTGATGCGGATGGCATTTATGATGCGTTCAAGCTGGCTACCATGGACAGATAGGTTGACTGCAGAAGTTGATAGGGTAAACGGTATGGGATCGTCAACCCCATTGACCACCACCACAATTTCAGTAAAAGCCGATTGTCCGCCGATATCGGTTGCTTGAACGGTCAAGGTTGTTGTACCATTGGCATTGTTAATCGCCGTTAAGGTGATACTGTTGGTGATGGTGCTTTTTCCGTTGATCGGAGTCGATATGACAACATCTACAAGGCGAGAAGTTGAACTCACCGAAAGCGTAATAGTATCGCCTTCAGCATCTGTGGCCGTGGTTCTGATAACAACTGAACCATTAAAATCTTCTTGTACGCTGATAAGACTGGTGGAAACCGTCAATACAGGTGCACTATTGATGACATTAACAGAGATTGTCTGAGTAACCGTAGTACCCAAGCTGTCCGCCGTTCTGACCGTTATGGTGGTTCGACCTATCGCCTTAGGAATCTCATTTAAGGTTATGGCGTTTGCTGAAGTGGTCACTGTAACCACACCCGTAGGGAATGCCGAAACGCTGAAGGATAAAGTACGATCTTCAATATCACTTGCAGTGGTGTTAATGGTGATTGTCGAGAACCCTCCAACAATCGTTATGCTGTTAGATGAGACAGTGAGAGTCGGCGTATCATTAACGGGCGCCACGACCACCACCACATTCGTCGAAACAGATTGCCCAGCAGCCGTCGCTTGAACGGTCAAGGTCGTTGTGCCATTTTCATGATCAATCGCCGTTAAGGCGATGGTACTCTGACCACTGATTGGTGTGGATAGGGCTGCATCCACAAGACGCGTGGTAGAGCTCACCGAAAGTGTTATGGTATCACCATCGATGTCAGTGGCTGTGATATTAAACATGATTGAGGTCATAAAGTCCTCTTGCAAGCTGATAAGACTGGTGGAAATCGTCAATACAGGCGCACTATTGATGACATTCACAGAGATTGTTTGAGTAACCGTAGTACCCAAGCTGTCAGCTGTTCTAACCGTTAAGGTGGTTTGACCTGTCACACCAGAAATCGCATTCAAAAGTATAGCATTGGCTGATGTGGTCACTGTAACCACACCCGTAGGAAATGCCAAAACTGAAAAGGATAAAGTACTGTCTTCAATATCACTTGCAGTGGTGTTAATGGTGATCGTCGAGAACCCGCCAACAGTCGTAATACTGTTAGATGAGACAGTGAGTGTCGGTGTGTCATTAACGGGCACCACGACCACCACAACATTCGTTGTAACAGATTGTCCAGCAGCCGTCGCTTGAACGGTCAAGGTTGTTGTGCCATTTTCATGGTCAATCGCCGTTAAGGCGATGGTACTCTGACCATTGATTAGTGTGGATAGGACTGCATCCACAACACGCGAAGAGGAACTCACCAAAATCGTAATGGCATCACCATCAATGTCTGTGGCTGTGATACTAAACATGACTGAGGTCATAAAGTCCTCTTGCAAGCTGATAAGACTGGTGGAAACCGTCAATACAGGTGCACTATTGATGACATTAACAACGATTGTCTGAGTAACCGTAGTACCTAAGCTGTCAGCCGTTCTAACGGTTAAGGTGGTTTGACCTGTCGCACCAGAAATCGCATTCAAAAGTATAGCATTGGCTGATGTGGTCACTGTGACCACATTTGCGGTGGACTCAGTCACAGTGAAGGATAAAGTACGATCTTCAATATCACTTGCTGTGGTGTTTATGGAAATGGTAGAGAATCCGCCAAAAGTTGTAATACTGTTAGTTGAGACAGTGAGAGTCGGCGTGTCATTAACAGGCACCACGACCACGACCACATTCGTTGAAACAGATTGTCTATCAGCCGTCGCTTGAACCATCAAGGTCGTTGTGCCATTTTCATGGTCAATCGCCGTTAAGGTGATGGTGCTCTGACCATTGATTGGTGTAGATAAGGCTGCATCCACAAGACGCGAAGAGGAACTCACCAAAATCGTTATGGTATCACCATCAATGTCCGTGGCTGTGATACTAAACATGACTGAGGCGGTAAAGTCTTCTTGCAAGCTGATAAGACTGGTGGAAATCGTCAATACAGGCGCACTATTGGCGACATTAACAGCGATTGTTTGAGTAACCGTAGTACCCAAACTGTCAGCCGTTCTGACCGTTAAGGTGGTTTGACCTGTTGCACCAGAAATCGCATTCAAAGTTATGGCGTTAGCTGATGTCGTCACTGTGACCACATTTGCGGTGGACTCAGTCACGGTGAAGGATAAAGTACTGTCTTCAATATCACTTGCAGTGGTGTTTATGGTAATGGTAGAGAACCCGCCAAAAGTCGTAATACTGTTAGTTGTGACAGTGAGAGTCGGTGTGTCATTAACGGGCACCACAACCACCACAACATTCGTTGTAACAGATTGTCTATCAGCCGTCGCTTGAACCATTAAGGTCGTTGTGCCATTTTCATGGTCAATCGCCGTTAAGGTGATGGTACTCTGACCACTGATTGGTGTGGATAAGGCTGCATCCACAAGACGTGTGGTAGAGCTCACCAAAATCGTAATGGCATCACCATCAATGTCTGTGGCTGTGATACTAAACATGAATGAGGTCATAAAGTCCTCTTGCAAGCTGATAAGACTGGTGGAAACCGTCAATACAGGTGCACTATTGATGACATTAACAGCAATTGTCTGAGTAACCGTAGTACCCAAGCTGTCCGCCGTTCTAACCGTTAATGTGGTTTGACCTGTCGCAAAAGGAATCGCATTCAAGGTTATGGCGTTAGCTGAAGTCGTCACTCTGACCACACCAGTAGGGAATGCCAAAACGGTGAAGGATAAAGTACTGTCTTCAATATCACTTGCTGTGGTATTGATGATGATCGTTGAGAATCCTCCAGCGGTGGTAATAATGTTAGTTGAGACAGTGAGAGTCGGCGTGTCATTAACGGGCGCCACGACCACCACCACAATCGTTGAAACAGATTGTCTATCAGCCGTCGCTTGAACGGTCAAGGTTGTTGTACCATTTTCATGGTCAATCGCCGTTAAGGTGATGGTGCTCTGACCATTGATTGGTGTAGATAAGGCTTCATCCACAAGACGCGAAGAGGAACTCACCAAAATCGTGATGGCATCACCATCAATGTCCGTGGCTGTGATACTAAACATGAATGAGGTCATAAAGTCCTCTTGCAAGCTGATAAGACTGGTGGAAACCGTCAATACAGGTGCACTATTGATGACATTAACAGAGATTGTCTGAGTAACAGCTGTTCCCGACAAGTCAGCCGTTCTAACGGTTAATGTGGTTTGACCTGTCGCCTTCGCAATTGCATTTAAGGTAATGGCGTTAGCTGAAGTCGTCACTGTGACCACACCAGTAGGGACTGCCAAAACGGTGAAGGATAAAGTACGATCTTCAATATCACTTGCAGTGGTGTTTATGGTAATGGTCGAGAACCCGCCAAAAGTTGTAATGCTGTTAGATGAGACCGTTAGAGTCGGTGTGTCATTAACGGGCGCCACGATGACGACCACATTCGTCGAAACAGATTGTCCAGCAGCCGTCGCTTGAACGGTTAAGGTCGTTGTACCATTTTCATGGTCAATCGCCGTTAAGGTGATGGCACTCACGCCATTTGTCAGTGTGGATATGGCTGCATCCACAAGATGCGTGGTTGAACTCACCGAAAGCGTTATGGTATCACCATCTAAATCCGTGGCTGAGACAATAAACGCTACTAAGTTCGTAAAGTCCTCTTGCAAGCTGATAAGTGTCGTAAAAACCGTCAATACAGGCGCTCTATTGATGACATTTACAGAGATGGTCCGAGTAACCGTTGTGCCCAATCTGTCAGCCGCTCTGACCGTTAAGATGGTTTGACCGGTCGCACCAGAAATCACATTCAAGGTTATGGCATTAGCTGATTGGCTCACTCTGATCACATTTGTGGTGGACGCAGTCACGGTGAAGGATAAAGTCCCGTCTTCAATATCATTTGCAGTGGTGTTAATAGTGATGGCTGAAAAGTCAACATTGGCTGAAATGTTGTCGGTTGAGACGCTAAGGGTCGGTGGATCATTGACAGGGGTGACTGTGACCACCACTTGAGCGGTTGTACTTATTTCACCATCATTGACGCTGATAGAAAGCGTTGTGACACCATTCGCATCCCCTCGGCTTGATATACGAACGTCTGAGGCTAAGGCTGTCACTCCAATCACCCCTGTGGTGGATTCAATCACAGTAAAAGTGAGCGTATTGCCATCGACATCGCTTACTGTGGCAACGGTCATAGCACCTACAAAATCTTCTAAGACAGTCAATGTTGCACGCGGGATGACCAAGGTGGGTGGGTCATTTAGGGGTGTGACATTGATCACCACTTGAGCCGTTGTATCTTGTGTGCCATCATTGACGGTAATCGTTAAGGTGGTTTGCCCATTGGCATTGCGTAGGCTTGATACAAGGACAGCTGAGGCTGTGGTTGTGACCGTGACGACCCCCGTGGTGCTTTCAACCACACTTAACAGGAGCGGATCACCATCATCATCATTTGCTGTGGCAATGGTTAGAGTACTCGCAAAATCTTCTGCGACAGTTAAAGCCACAGATGGAATGTTTAAGGTCGGTGCATCTTGAACAGGCGATACCACGACAACAATCTCAGTAGAATGAGATTGTCCACCCAGATCTCCTACTAACACAGTTAAGGTCGCTGTACCATTGACATTGTCAATCGCGGTCAAGGTGATGCTGTTAGTGATTGTGCTCTGACCATTGACTGGGGTCGATATAACAGCAGTCACAATAGCTCTGGAAGCACTGACTGAGACGGATATGGTATCAGCAATATCAGCATCCGTTGCTGTGGTTTGGATGATGACTGGCGTTCCAAAGTCTTCTTGCACGCTAATCCAATTAGTAGAGACTGTCACCACAGGTGTGGTACTGATCATAATGCTTACACTGACTGTGATGATTTCAGTAACCGCAGCCCCTGAACTGTCAACCACACTGAGGGTTAAGGTGGTTTGACCTGAAGCACCAGGAATCGTATTCAAGACAATGGCATTCGTTGATGTGGTTACAGTGACCACCCCTGTTTTGGCATCGATCACGGTGAAAGATATATTGTCATCTTCAATATCACTCGCTGTGGTGTTAATGGTGATGGGTGAAAAACCACCCACAGTAGAGATGCTGTTGCTTGAGACGGCTAAACTCGGTGGGTCATTAACGGGCGCCACGACCACAACCACATTTGTCGAAACAGATTGTCTATCAGCCGTCACCTGAACGGTCAAGACTGTTGTACCATTTTCATGGTCAATCGCCGTTAAGGTGATGGTGCTCTGACCATTGATTGGTGTGGATATGGCTGCATCCACAAGACGCGTGGTCGAGCTCACCGAAAACGCTAGGGCATCACCATCGATGTCCGTGGCTGTGATACTAAACATGACTGAGGTCATAAAGTCCTCTTGTACGCTGATAAGACTGGTGGAAACCGTCAATACGGGCGCACTATTGACTACATTAACAGCGATTGTCCGAGTAACCGTTGTGCCCAATCTGTCAGCCGTTCTGACCGTTAATATGGTTTGACCTGTTGCCTCAGAAATCGCATTCAAAGTTATGGCGTTAGTTGATTGGCTCACTGTGACTACACCAGTTGGGAATGCCGACACGGTGAAGGATAACGTACTATCTTCAATATCACTTGCTGTGGTGTTAATGGTGATCGGTGAAAAACCACCCACAGTGGAGATACTGTTAGATGAGACAGTTAGAGTCGGTGTGTCATTAACGGGCGCCAACACCACCACAACATTCGTCGAAACAGATTGTCTATCAGCCGTCGCTTGAACGGTTAAGGTCGTTGTACCATTGGCATTGTCAATCGCCGTTAAGGTGATGGCACTCACCCCATTTGTCAGTGTGGATATGGCTGCATCGACAAGATGCGTGGTTGAGCTCACCGAAAGCGTTATAGTATCACCATCTAAATCCGTGGCTGAAACAATAAACGCTACTAAGTTCGTAAAGTCCTCTTGCAAGCTGATAAGTGAAGTAAAAACCGTCAATACAGGCGCTCTATTGAATACACTAACAGCGATTGTTTGAATCACCATGCTGCCCAAACTGTCAACCGCTGTGATGGTTAAGATGGTTTGACCTGAACCACCCGGAATCGCACTCAAGCTTATGGCATTGGCTGATGTCGTCACTCTGACCACACCTGGGTTCGAATCTGACACGGTGAAAGGTAGAATGCCGTCTTCAATATCACTTGCAGTCGTATCAATGGATATCGGTGAAAAACTACCCACTGTGGAGATGCTGTTGCTTGAGACGGTTAAAGTCGGTGTGTCATTAACGGGCGTCACGACCACAACAACATTTGTCGAAACAGATTGTCCAATGGCATCCATTGCTTGAATGGTTAAGGTCGTTGTACCATTGGCATTGGCATTGGCAGATAAGGTGATGGTACTCACCCCATTTGTCAGTGTGGATATAGCTGCATCCACAAAACGCGTAGTAGAGCTCACCGAAAGCGTTAGGGCATCACCATCTAAATCCGTGGCTGTGATTCCAAATATTACTGAGACGCTAAAGTCTTCTTGTAAGCTGATAAGATTGGTGGAAACCATCAATTCAGGCGCTCTATTGAATACACTAACAGCGATTGTTTGAGTCACTGTGCTGCCCAAACTGTCAACCGCTGTGACCGTTAAGGTGGTTTCAGCCGAACCACCAGGAATCGGATTCAAGGTTATGGCATTGGCTGATGTCGTCACTCTGACCACGCCTGGGTTCGAATCTGACACGGTGAAAGGTAGAGTGCCGTCTTCAATATCACTTGCAGTGGTATTAATGGTGATCGGTGAAAAACCACCCACAGTGGAGATGCTGTTGCTTGAGACGTTTATAGTCGGCGGGTCATTAACGGGCGCCAAAACCACCACAACATTCGTTGAAACAGATTCTCCAGCAGCCGTCGCTTGAACGGTTAAGGTCGTTGTACCATTGGCATTGTTAATCGCAGATAAGGTGATGGCACTCACCCCATTTGTCAGTGTGGATATGGCTGCATCTACAAGATGCGTGGTAGAGCTCACCGAAAGCGTTATGGTATCACCATCCAAATCCATGGCTGAGATAATAAACGCTACTATGGCCGTATAGTCCTCTTGCAAGCTGATAAATGTGGTGAAAACCGTCAATACAGGCGCTCTATTGAATACACTAACAGCGATTGTTTGAGTCACTGTGCTGCCCGAACTATCAACCGCTGTGATGGTTAAAGTGGTTTGACCTGAACCACCAGGAATCGCACTCAAGGTTATGGCATTGGCTGATGTCGTCACTCTGACTACGCCTGGGTTTGAATCTGACACGGTGAAGGATAGAGTGCTATCTTCAACATCACTTGCTGTGGTGTTAAAGGTGATTGGCGAAAAGCCACCCACAGTTGAAATGCTGTTGCTTGAGACGGCTATTGTTGGTGGATCATTGACAGCTGTTATCTGCACCACCACTTGCGCTGTGGTGCTCAATGTATTACTGCTGGCAGTAATGGTTAAGGTGGTTCGGCCATTAGCATTATGAATGCTCGATACAGAAACACCCGTGTCTGAAGTTGTGACATTGATCACGCCCGTTGTGGATTGGCTGACCGTAATGTCTGTTGCGTTGGTTGCCGTGGCAATCCTAAGAGCTGGCCTAAAGTCTTCACTGAGCGTCAAGGTGCTAGTCGAAACCGATAATGACAAACTTGTGCTGGGCACCGCAGGCGCCGGCGTGCCACCACCACCGCCACCGCTACAAGCCGTCAAAAGTGCGGATAAAACCAAGGTGGTCGTTAAGGTGCTCAGAGCGCGCAGATTCACTGATTTGAATGCACTGATCGTTCTGGAAGCGACTCCAACCTTGAACGTGAGATTAAATAGACTGAGAGCCCTTCTTTGGAATAATTGATTGAAAGAAAACTGATGAAAAAATTTTGCAATGAATTCATTTTTAAAATTCTTATATGGTTTTAATAATGACCTAATCAATGTATTGATCCTTTTTCTTTCAAAGATTGTCGTTAATTATCTACAATGTGGGGAGAAAATAATAGGTTAGATTTTTTCTTCTTTTATTATGCTTGCTATTGTTTTGTAAACAGTATATCCAGTGAATCCCCAGCACCTAATCTCAAAATAAATTTTCCAGAATATTCAATATGCCATTTTAAAATGAATGTAGATTAAGATTTCTCATTTTCAGCTAATGGGAAATCCTCCAACTCAAACAAATCATGCGACATGCGACGCACACCAATATTGTACGCCATCAATGACGAGACCAGCTGTTCACCATTCATTAGACCTACAGGGATTTTATTAGGCGCCTCGGCTTCTTGTTTGGCGCCTGGGCTAAAATCACTTGTGGTGATGATCAGTCCTTGTTCATGCACATCAAGACTGCCACGCACCCCTTGAACAGTTGGGCGTGGAATATTGTTTTTCCAGCGTTTGACCTGAACGGCCATTTTTATACTAATCGCATCATTGATCATCATCGTGCCGCGAACATCAATTCCACCATCATTTTTTGAGGTTGTTATTTCAATGCTTATATAGCCCATTTCAGCCAATAATTGTCCAACCAATTCTTCAAATTGATCTGGACTCAGAAGCATTAATTGAGACAACAGTTGCTTTCTGATTTTTTGATTATGCTCAGAAATTTCATGCGACAAACCCGTCTCCGTCCATTTGGCAAGGCCGTAGTGTCCAGGAGAAGTCCGAATGAATCGCCCAGATTCACCGCTGGCTTTGGATTTTTTGATATTCACAAGCAAATTAGCATTCATGGTCGCATCGGGCGTTTGTCCTGAGGTATTTATCCATCCCAACTCGAGCGCTCTGTCGGTAATGTCTCTGTAGTGCATGGCATTCCGATCACCAAATTGATTTAATACTAGTTCAGCTGCATCTAAAAAGGTATATGATTCCTTCGGACTTGCAATTGAACGATTCCTCTTTGGCTTCTTGGATGCAATAGGATCACGAACGCTGTTAAGGGTGAACAAACCAGGTTTTACTCTTTTAAAAATTGATTGGGTGCCAGCGTTTTTAATTTCCGTGGCAATTAGAGCACCGACAGTTGCTGCAGGTGTTTTCCCTTCGCTTGACCATATCTGAGCGTCAAAGATCCGCTTTATGATTTCTTCAACATTTAGAGGTTCTCCAGCCTCCTTTAATATCTGTTTAGCAGCGTCGCGTAGATTCATCGGGTATTTCTCAGTTGATTGGTTTAGAATTCTTGCAAATCAATATTGTACTGCACAAAATGTCGCCTGCTTAAATTCAATTTGTTGATGAAACAAGCCACGTACAGCTGCTATCAATCGTCTGGATTGCGGCTGATATATTTAAAGGCATCCGTTGTGTTAAATTCACACTCTACCCCAAACGCCAGCGTTAAGATTCCTGTCAAATCAAGTCTGAGCGACTAAATGTATTAAACCTGCCCACCAACGCCCTTAAACTTTTCAACAAATTCAGATATTTTTTCAAAAACACTTTGTTTCTTTGTTTTATATTGCGGGTTAAGCGGGCTCATTTTGGGCAGAGTTTCATTGAGAGCAGTGCCATTTTCGCTGGCGTACTCTCGTTTTAGTGATGCTTTGATATAGCGTCTGGCAGCTTCTTCATTTAAACCTTCCGCCTCAATCAGTGCATTCGCTTCACGCTGTTGTTCTGATTGGGCGTAGCTGTAGAAGGCTTCAATGATACTGACCTTATCGCCAATATCGTCCAGATTGGTTTGGTCGATAAAGTTCAAAATCAAGCCTTCTTTGGCGCGGTTGCCCAAGCTGGCACGAATTAGGCGGCGCACTTCATCTACAAGGTCGTTTTTGTCCTTGTTTTTCTTGTTGTGCTCAAAAATCAGCTCAAGAATGTAGTCGAGGTTGATCTCTTGAGATTTCAACAAATCCACTTCAAATACCACATCACCCCAGTCGATAGTTGATTTCGATGTTTGATCGGCGGCTTTTTCACGGCGCAGCCAATCACGGATGTCGTTGTAGGTCGAACGGTAGTCTTGCACCTTTCGTTCAGCGAGCATACGAATGGTTTGCAATGCGGCTAACTCTTCATCGATTAGGTGGTGCTCGGCTTTAAATGCCTCTACGGCCTCGGCATCACTTATATCCACAGTTTGCAGAGCTTTAAGGCTGGCAAACTCATCATAGTTTTGCAGCACATTCTCAACCTTCAAATACTCACCAAAGAGCTTGGCAAAGTCTTTTTTGTCTTGCTCTTTCTCAATGTCGGCTGGGTCTGGGAAGCGTTGCTCTAACTCGTTTACCACCTCCATAAAACCACGCCGCGCTTGGTTGGTGACAATATCGGTAAAGCCATCCATGTATTCCTTGAAACTTTTTTCTAACACTACGTTTTTAGTATTCTTATCGCCAAACAGGGTAATGGCATCCACGGTGGCTTTTTCCAAATTGCGGAAAGTCACGATATTACCGAAGGTTTTGGTAGCATCAAAAATACGGTTAGTACGCGAATAGGCTTGCAATAAACCGTGGTAACGCAGGTTTTTATCCACAAACAGGGTATTGAGCGTAGGCGCATCAAAACCTGTGAGAAACATACCCACCACAATGAGCAGGTCAATCTCTTGGTTTTTTACGCGCTTGGCTAGGTCACGGTAATAGTTTTGGAAGCCTTTTCTGTCTATGCTGAAATTTGTTTTGAAAAAGCCGTTGTAATCGTCAATGGCCTCCGCTAAGAACTCTTTGGCGCTTGATTCCATGGCGTTCACATCAAAGCTTTCATCGCTAATATCACCAATGGCATCTTGCTCTTCATTGGCGGCAAAAGAAAATATGGTGGCGATTTTTAGCGGCTTGTCGCTCTCTCGCTGTAATTTGTTGAGTGATTCGTAATACAGCATAGCCGCCTCAACACTGCTTACTGCAAACATGGCGTTAAAGCCTGTGCCATTGGCTTTTAGGCGATGGGTTTTCTGGCGGAAGTGTTTGAGAATGTATTTTGAAATCCCACGGATACGCTCGGAGTGTTGCAAGGCCTCTTTATATTTTGCTGTGGTTAGCTTCTTTTCATTTTGTTCGGATTCAATGGACTTAAATTGTGGGCGCACATCATTATAGTCCACCTTAAACTTGAGAACTTTCTCATCACGAATGGCATCAGTAATTACATAAGAATGCAGCTCACGGCCAAATACGCTGGCGGTGGTTTCTGCTCCTAAAGCGTTTTGCGCAAAGATCGGCGTGCCAGTAAAACCAAACTGATAAAATTTTTTAAACTTCTTAGTGAGATTTTTCTGCGCTTCACCAAACTGGCTGCGGTGGCACTCATCAAAGATAAACATCACCTGTTTATTGAATACCGACAAGCTGCTTTCGCTTTTAATTAGGTTGTTGAGCTTTTGGATGGTCGTAACAACAATCTTGTTATCATCTAAATCTAAGTTGCGCTTTAAGCCTGCGGTACTGTCAGAGCCATTCACGCTCTCAGGTGAAAAGCGTTGGTACTCTTTCATGGTTTGAAAGTCCAAATCCTTCCTATCCACCACAAAGAATACCTTGTCGATAAAGTCCAACTCACAGGCCAAGCGTGCCGCCTTAAAGCTGGTGAGGGTTTTACCCGATCCGGTTGTATGCCATACAAAGCCACCGCTTTCTGGCTTACTCCAAATTTTGGCTTGAAAAGAGCTATTCACCTTCCATAAAATACGCTCAGCAGCGGCAATTTGATAAGGACGCATCACCAATAAGGTATGGCTCTCATCAAACACCGAGTAACGCAGCAACACATTGAGTAAAGTGTTTTTCTGAAAGAAGGTGGCGGTGAAATCCTTTAATTCTTTAATCAGACTATTATCAGACTTCGCCCAATTCATGGTGAAATCGAAACTGTTTTTATTTCGCTTGGTAGTGTTGGCAAAGTAGCGGCTGTCGGTACCGTTGGAGATGACAAACAGCTGCAAATATTTATAGAGTGAGTTTTCGCTATTAAAGCTTTCTTTGCTGTAACGGTGTACTTGATTAAAGGCTTCACGAATGGCCACGCCGCGCTTTTTCAGCTCAATTTGCACGAGTGGCAAGCCGTTGATTAAAATCGTTACATCATAGCGGTTGGCATGGCTGCCGCTTTGTTCAAACTGCTTAATCACCTGCACTTTGTTGCGGGCGATATTGGTCTTATCAAACAAGTAAATATTCTGAATGCGGCCATTGTCAAACACAAAGTCAAAGATGTAGTCATCGTGAACCTTACTGCTTTTATCGACAATGCCTTCACTGGGCTTATCCAAATAGGTTTCAACAAAACGCCGCCATTCGACATCGAGAAATTGCACATTGTTAAGCGTTTGCAACTGGGTACGCACATTGGCCAGCATGGCCTCTGGGTTATTCAGTGCATGCAAAAATTCATAACCTTGGTTTTGCAGGTCTTGGATTAGCTCGCGCTCTAAAGCATCTTCGCTTTGGTAGCCTTCGCTGACTTCCCACTCTCTGGTGTATTTATCCAGAACAATAAATTTTTTGGACTCAGCGATGGTTTTGTAATCAGTCATTTTGTGCTACTGCCTCCAGAACCCATATTCACTGCTCAAGAAATCAACGAGTTCTTTTAACTTTTCTTTATCATTTGCTTCGACTTCTCCCGTCTCTTCACCAGCATGTGCTGAATGGCTGGAAAGATTAAGAATCCTATTTGCAAATGGATCAGGATTATCATCACCTGCTACAGGAAGAAGTTCAGGCCAGTTTTTACGCCCTAAAAATGTTGCAGTTTTTTCTAATATATTTCTTAGAAAGCTGAAATGGTATTTTTTGACTTCATTATTCTTAATTGCTTCCCTTATTTCAGTCAACAAAAGCAGGTGATATGAAAATGACGTGTTTTTCTCTATAACGGCAAGATCAAACTTTTCTCTAGAGACCTTATTCAAGCGATATTTTCTAGACTCTTTGGGTTTATATATCCACTCAATTGTTTCAGCATGGGGGTCTTTTGCTAGCTTATTATTAAATTCATTTGAGAGGACGTTATAAAAGAGTGGGTTATGTGTCGTGATAATAAATTTTAGGCCGGCCGAGCTTTTTTTAATTAACTTCGCCAAATCGACTGCAAGCTCAATTAGGTGATTATCATCGAGAGAACTTACAGGATCATCAATGAACACATACTTTAAGTTATCAAAATCATCGGTACTTCTATTTGCAATCGGAGTGCTTAATTCTTCAATAACCAGTTCTAACAAAGTGTAAAAAACACTCCAAATTAGATTGCTTTCTTCACCTTTCGAGATCTTAATATTCTCTATACCATCTGTATCCCCACTTCTTATAGAAAAGGAAACCTCTGAAATATTAGAACTAAATGTAGGCTCTACGCGACTATTAGTAAGACGCTGGAAGTGTTCGACAATGTTTTGGTCTTGCCCTTGATTCCCTAACACCCATTTTGTGAAGGCATTAGGGTGGATTTTTAGTTTCCGCTCTTGATCACCGTCAAGATCATTATCCCAATAAAACAAGTCTTCAGTATAGGCACTGTAATAAAGCACTTTAAACTGCCTATCTTCGCCATCTTCATCAATATCATTCTTTGGCGAAACCAATTCTTTAAATTCTCGTGACAGGCGGGTTTTACCTGAACCATTGAATGCATAGATGAGTTGTACCTTTTCCTCGGACGCTCTTAAGTCCTTTGCTATCTCCGTTAGTGTTGTGCTCATTTATGTTACGCCTTATTCTTTTGGCTTGGGAAAGTTCAGTAGCAGGTCGCGGTAGTGGTTGTATTGTTTTTGGCGTAGGCCAAGCTCTGTGGTTAGCTCTGTGGTTAGCTCTGTGAAAGTATCAAGTATGCGCACAATCTCGGCTTGGATGACGAGGGATTTTTTGGGGTTTTCTGGGCAGGGGATGGGGATTTCAAACGCCTTGACCTTTGAGTCCGAAATTGCTGGATATGCCGCTCCACTTTGATGCTCTTCCAAGTACAGGTTGAAATCTGTCGTTGATATACAATGCAAAATCCACTTCGGAAGAACGATGCTCAGATCAGCCCTGAGAACACAATATCCAGAGCTAGCGACTTCACCTGAATAATAATCATCAATTACGGCATATCGCATTTGAGTTGGTCTAAGTGGTGGCAAAGATCACATCATCTTTTTGTACAATTTTTTGCGCACGGCTTGGCGCCGTGTCTGATGTAACTTCAGTTGTTTGAGTTATGGCTTTAGTCTTAACATCCACAGAAGTGAGGTCAATGTAGCGACGTGAAGTTGAAATTTCTTTCCATTTTATGTTGCTAGTTTTCTTAATAATTTCTGAAATTGGAACAATTTTAACCTCAGCCCCGCCCAGCAGCTTCCCCATAAACCCTAAACTATTCATCCTTCAATCTCCGCCACAATGGCATCAATCTCACTGCGCAGCTTGGTGATTTTTTTCACAGTGGTTTCCAGCTCGGCGTTTAGTTCAGTAATATCAATCACTTCGCGGGTGTCTTTGGCCTCTAAGTAGGCGCTTACTGAGAGGTTGTAATCGTTGGCTGTGATGTCTTCTAGACGTACTTGCTTGGCCACGTGGTCGATAGTGTCTTTGCTGTCGAATATATCAATCACCTTGGCGATATGCTCGTCGAGCATCACGTTGTTATTAGTCTCTTTTTTGAAGAAGTCTTCACCGCTGGCATTAATAAACTGGGTAGTGTCGTTGGTTTTGTGTTTGGCCAATACTAAAATGGTTACAGCAATGGAGGTGCCATAGAAAAGGTTAGGCGCGAGGGAAATAACGGTTTCAACATAGTTGTTATCTACCAAGTATTGACGGATTTTCTTTTCTGCCCCGTCGCGATAAAAAATACCAGGGAAACAAACAATGGCCGCACGACCTTTACTGGAGAGGTAATTGAGCGCGTGCAGAACAAAGGCAAAATCTGCTTTGGATTTAGGGGCCAGTACACCAGCAGGGGCAAAGCGGTCATCGTTAATGAGGGTTGGGTCGTCGCTGCCTACCCATTTAACCGAGTACGGTGGATTGGAGACAATGGCATCAAAGGGTTTGTCGTCGCCAAAGTGTGGCTCGGTTAAGGTGTTGCCCAGCTGCATATTGAACTTGTCGTAGTTGATGTTATGCAAAAACATATTCATCCGCGCCAAGTTGTAAGTGGTGTGGTTGATCTCTTGGCCAAAGAATCCCTCTTCAATAATGTGAGAATCAAAGTGCTTTTTCGCTTGTAGCAATAGCGAGCCAGAACCAGCTGCAGGGTCGTAAATTTTGTTCACGTGCGTTTGGCCGTGCATGGCCAGTTGGGCAATGAGCTTGGATACTTGCTGCGGAGTAAAGAACTCACCGCCAGACTTGCCTGCATTGGCGGCGTAGTTGGAGATGAGAAATTCGTATGCATCACCAAACAGGTCAATACGACAACTACCAAAGTCGTCGAAGGCTAAGTCAGCCACGCCCTTAAGTACGTGGGCCAAACGCAGATTTTTATCTTTAACGGTGTTGCCAAGACGGTTGCTGGTGGTGTCGAAATCGGCAAACAGACCTTTAATGGCGTATTCTGAATCAAAGCCGTTGGCGGAGGCCTCGATGGTGCTAAAGATGTCAGCTAAGTCAGTATTGAGGTTTTCGTTGGTGTACGCATCGGCAACTACATTGGTAAATAGTTGGCTGGGGTAGATGAAGTAGCCTTTGGTTTTGATGGCATCAGTTTTATTGTTGTCAGTAATGACGCTGTCTTTAAGTGCGGCGTAATGAATGCTTTCGTCACCGCCTTCGATGTGATCACTGAAGTTTTCACTGATAAAACGGTAAAACAGAGTACCTAGTACATACTGCTTAAAGTCCCATCCATCGACGGAGCCGCGTACCTGATTGGCAATCGCCCAGATTTGGCGTTGAAGTTCAATGCGTTGTTGGGTGCTTGTCATTGTGTAATTCCTGTTAAAACGTTATAAATAGCCATCTGCAAAGAACCTGCGCCATACTGTAACGGGTAAACGCTCAAGGGGGGGATTTTAACGCACTTTTGTGGGCTTATAAATGTTATTGGCTTGGTAAGTTTTTATATGATGCGTTGAACGAAACTAATACATTACATTTAAACTTGTTGTGTGAAATATAGGTAACTAGAACACCAGTTCGGGAAGGGTTGGACGAAAAAAGCCAGATAGACTTGATCTAGCTGGCATTTATGGGTTCCAGTGGTTGTTGCTGGATAGATATTTGGTGGAGGTGGCGGGAGTCGAACCCTTATCTTTTGCTACCGTTTATATGAGCTTCTTGTGTTAAGCAATAAATTCATATACTGGTTGGTTAAGTTATTTTTAAATGATGTTAGTCATCCTTCATACGGACTTGATTACAGTAACTACAATAGCCATTATCACCACCTAACTCACAGACTGGCATTTCATCACCACAATACTGACACGTTAAATCTTCTAAATATAAACCACATACTGCACACTTTTTTTCATCGACGATAAAAGTATCTTTTCCACAGTTTGGACAGCTTCCAACTGGTTCTTCTCCGCCTTCTTTTACTGAGTAATAATGTTCCCAATAGAAGTGCTTTTCAATAAATTTTTCAAGAAAATTCTCCCTATCCAGCTTTTCATTACAAAACCTACATGCACAGTTACTTTGTTTATCAAATTCAATTAAATTAGAACTACAGTTAGGGCAATATAGTTCTGTGTTTTTTATTTTTTCTGACTCAGTATCTAAGTGTTGCCAAGAACGTTTACATCTTTCTAATTGGGCTTTATACTCTTTTTGAACACCACGAATTGTTTCATACGCGTCTTCGCTTATTTGGTCTTCTATGTTTAACTTGAGCTCTGATTCCATAAAATCTCCAATTAGCTCAAATATTCTAAAAATCAGCTCAACTATTTTATCTGATTGGAGTTCTGTGTATTTGTGTTCAATATCATTTCTTACACGCTTTATTTGCTTAAAATCTTTATCAGATTGTGAATTTGGTTTAAGAAAATTTATATCTAAGGATTTAAATCTACTCTGTATCTGTTGTGTATTCAAAGTTTGATTGCCTGTACGTTGCCATGTTATTTTATTATCTTCATTTAATGAGGGTTCTAATCTTTGATAAATCAAATTATTATCAATTGAGTGTAGTTTTTCTTTGAATATGAGCAGTAACCCTGAGTATAAATTTCTTAGTGCTGTTTTATATCTGATTTGGTTTTTTTCTCCTAATCGATAGTCTTCAATACCGCACTCTATCAAGTCAATGGCATTTTTGAATAAAGAACTTTGTTTATTGCTCATTTTATTAGAGACAGGCTGATTTATATATTTGGTGGAGGTGGCGGGAGTCGAACCCGCGTCCGCAAGAGGTACACAATTGAATCTACGTGTGTAGCCTGTTCAAATGTTTAACTGATGGGCAGTAGGCAGGCATACTGTTCTATCAGCGAGTTTGTGAGCAGTTTAACGATCTGAAGAACAAACGGTCAACGAATCGCGATTAGATGATTTAGTATGACACTCTCGGATGTTCCATCTGCAAAACAAGGAGAGCGAAAGCAGGTTAAATTAAGCTGCTAAGGAGTATTGTTCGTCGTTTGCAATTATGACGATTTGCACAAGGATTAACGAGCTTTCTGCCGCTCGACACGCATCAAGTTGCTTAAGACTCACGTCGAAACCAATGTCACCCCCAATTAGGCTATGACTTTTGATGGGCGTATTCTACGCCTATGAGAAATATATGTAAAGCCTGTTGCCGTAATATAAAGTGTTTTGCTTAACTCTTTTGTTTAATTTGTATGAGTTCGTTGAGCTTGTTTGTGTCAATCATTTTGCTTTATTGGAGTCATATTGAATGAAGTTGTCGGTTGTTGTTGCTCGGCGCGCTTGTTTAAAGTCTGCATTGTTTAAAGCAAGTGAGGTGTCATTGGGCGTTTTGCAAGCAAATGCCGATAAATGACGAGGTTAAATTCATTATAATAGCGCGCATGTCAAACAACCCCTTTGAAACGAGTCTCGGCAAGGCCCTTAGCGGCCATTACCAGCAATTGGAGTCTGATGGATTTAAATCTTTGCCTGGTCGGAATGCCTTGCGCTTTGAGTGCTTGGACATGTATTTTGATTTTTCTCGTCATTTGATTGATTCAAGGGGCGTTGACCTGCTCATTCAATGGTCCAAGCAATTGGAACTGATAAAACATCGTGACGCTTTGTTTGGCAATAATAGTCTCAATCTAACTGAAAACCGTTCGGTCTCTCATACAGCGCTGCGCTCTACCAATGGTCGTTGTTCTGATAAACAGCAAGCGGTTCAAGATACTTTGCACAAGATGACGACATTTTGTGACAAGGTCCATGCAGGCACGTGGACGGGATATTCTGGGCAAGCCATTACCGACGTGGTCAATATTGGCGTTGGTGGATCAGATTTGGGTGCGAGAGTGGTTTGTGAGGCTTTGCAAGATTTTAATCAACCAAATATCAATGTGCATTTTTTGGCAGATGTTGATGGTGCAGATGTATTGAGGACATTAGGCCCTCTCAATGTAGAGCGCACCTTGTTCATCATTACCTCAAAGACCTTTTCAACCAGGGAAACTTTGTTGAATGCTGAGGTTTGTCGGACTTGGTATAAAGAGCAAGGCGGCGATCTATCAAACATGGCTGCCCATTTTGTGGGGGTAACGGCTGATGTTGAAAAGGCGCGCAAGTTTGGCATACAGTCAGATAACATTTATCCAATGTGGGATTGGGTCGGTGGCCGTTTTTCAGTGTGGTCAGCCGTGGGCTTGCCGGTGATGTTGGCGATCGGTGCAGAGGCTTTTGCACAGTTTTTGGCCGGTGCTGAAGCGGTTGACACGCATTTTATCGAAGCCCCTGAGCAGGAAAACATGCCGATTCTTATGGCATTGCTCGGCATTTGGAATATCAATTTTGGTCAATCACGAACCCATGCGGTCATACCGTACAATCAGAGCTTACGATTGTTGCCGACCTATTTACAACAATTAGAAATGGAATCAAATGGCAAGTCGGTGAACAAGGCAGGGGAAACCATAGGCTATCACACAGCACCGGTTATTTGGGGCGGGGCTGGTATCAATGGTCAGCATGCTTATTTTCAGATGTTGCATCAAGGCACGCAAAGCATTCCTATCGATATTATTTGTGCCATTAATGAGCAGCAGAACATTGAGAGCAATCATCATTTTTCCTTGGCAAATGTGTTGGCGCAATCGGCTGTGTTGGCTAAGGGTAAGTCAATCGAGGTGGCTCAAATGGAAGGACAAGCGCAGGGCTTGGATTCGGTTGAAGCTGAGTACTTGGCAGCGCATCAAAGTTTGCCTGGCAACCGCCCTTCTACATTGATTTTGCTGAAATCGCTGACGCCTGAATCGCTTGGAAAATTATTGGCGTTGTATGAGCATAAAGTCTTTGTTCAAGGCCATTTGTGGAACATCAATTCCTTTGATCAATGGGGCGTCGAAGAAGGCAAACGCTTTGCGCGTACTTGTTCAAATATGTTTTCAGAGTCTGGCAATAGTGCAGATTTAGATGAAGGGACGATTGCCGCCCTCAATTTCATTAAGAAGCAGCTATAGTATTAGATGACAAGCGTGGTTGATCGCCTGCTTAATATAATGTTTTGAGTGGAATTGAGAGCGCTTTACAACGCTCTCACAGATCAAGTTCAGTCCAGTGTCTGATTAAAGCGGGGTGGCTTCTTGCGTGCTTTGAACACGTGGAACCAGCGCTTTGACCAGAACTTTCATGTCCAATAATCCCACTGGTTTTTCTCCATCACTGACAAGAAAATTATGACTGGTATCGCCACCAGAAAGAGCAATAACACTTTCTAAGTTATCATTGATATCCACTGTGCCAACAATGTCGGCTTTTTCCATGTCTTCAGGCAAGTCTTTCATGACTGAGCGAACCCTTAAAACACGTGCGCGATTGATTTCACTGACAAAGTCCTCAATGTAGGGATCGTTTGGATTTAACAAAATATATTGTGGCTCACCTTGCTGCACCACGAAACCATCTTTTAAAATCACCAAATGATCGGCCAATTTCAAGGCTTCATCCAAGTCATGGGTAATGAATATGATGGTTTTGTTTAGATCGTTTTGCAGTTCAATCAAAAGGTCTTGCATGTTATTGCGAATCAGTGGGTCTAACGCTGAGAAGGCTTCATCCATCAACATGATTTCTGAATTTGACGTCAATGCGCGTGCCAAGCCGACCCTTTGCTGCATACCACCAGACAATTGATGAGGATAATGGTTTTCAAAACCCTGAAGCCCGACGCAGTCGATCCATTTGGAGGCTTCAGCATCCGCTTCTTCTGCGCTAATTTCTTTGGTTCGCCATGCCAAACCTGCATTTTCAATAATGGTTTGGTGGGGGAAAAGGGCAAATTTTTGAAAGACCATCGACATTCTTGATTGTCGTAATTCTCTCAATCCTGCCTCATCCAGTTGTAATACATCTTCACCATCGACGCATATCTCGCCAGCTGTGGGTTCAATCAGTCGGTTCAAATGTCGAATGAGGGTCGACTTGCCAGAACCAGACAATCCCATAATTACGGTGATGTGTCCAAGCTCAATGTCAATGTTGATGTCTTGCAGACCTAAAACGTGATTGTGCTGTTCTAATAAATCCGTTTTGCTGAGCCCATCTTTGACAAGGGGCAACATGGCTTGTGGATCTGAACCAAAAATCTTGTAGAGGTTTCTAATGCTTACTTTTACTTCATTTTTCATAATCATTATCCTTATTGTCCCTGGTTCTGCGCTTGAGACGCGTTAATGCGTTCCAAAGATTTTTTGGTCACTCGATCCAAAATAACCGCAATTAAAACGATTGCCGCACCTGAAACCAGTCCAACGCCTAACTCTAAGTTACGAATGCCTCTGAGTACCAAAACACCCAAACCAGGTGCAGAAACCAAAGAAGCTATCACCACCATCGCCAAGGCCATCATAATGGTTTGATTAACACCTGCCATGATATTAGGCAAAGCTAAGGGTATTTCAACGCGGAACAATTTTTGTTTGGCGCTCATGCCAAATGCATCGGCAGCTTCAATAATGTCTTGGTCAACCAGTCTAATGCCTAAGTCGGTCAGTCGAACGACGGGTACTACAGCATACAGAATGATTGCAATGCCGTACAGTTTGGATTCAGTCACGCTAAATAAGAATATCAGCGGAATCAAATACACAAAAGGTGGCAAGGTTTGCAACATATCCAATAGGGGTATCATTGATCGTTGAAATTTATTATATTTAGACATGGTGATGCCTATGGGCACACCAATGATCACACTGATGACGGTACAGACAAATATCACCGCCAAGGTTTCAACGGCGTATGAATAGTGATCGATAAATGCCATCAAAAGTAAACTAAAAGCAACAAATATGGTGATGCCTGTAGAACGAGTGACCTTATAAACGATCAGTAGTAATAGGGGAATCAGAACCCACCAAGGGGCTGAAGTTAATACAAATAATGTGCCATCTAACAGCCAACTTAGAGGTTGCGTTAATGGGTCCAACACCAATTGTAAATATTGTTTAACGTCAAGAAACATACGTTCCAAACCGTTTGTTAAATCAGTGGTTCGACTGATTGCGTCACAGGATGTGTGCAGATTATCGAGCGAAGGGAATGGGATCTCCCACCAAGGTTTTTCAACCGTTTCGCCTGTTGTTTGGGTTAATAGATCTGATAAGGAAAAGCTCTCTTCAGCATTTTCGCTTTTGCCTGCAGAACACCATTCTTTAAGACCTAAAGCCTCAATCATTCCAGAATAATAACTCATAATGATCCTTCAATAATTGGCAAGAAATGCATTCATTTCTTGTCTCATTGCTACGAGAAAATTAATTAAAAATTAAAAAAAAACTCGCATCCACTTTAATAATCAATGAATGCGAGTTTAAGTAAGATGACTAACAGTTGTTTAGTTTAACAATTTTGCTAGTTTATCTTTTGCATTTAAGTCAAGCCATTGAGACCACTCTGATTTGTTCTGAGCAAGATATCTCGCAGCAGCTTGTCCAGCAGAAGCTTTTTCATTTTCCTGCCAGGCCAACAATCTGTTTAGCGTGCCATTATCCAATTCCATTCTGCTGAGCATCAAAGTGACATCAGGATTTCCTTTTGCAAATGGAATGCTTACTGCAGTAATGACTTTGGCAGCTGGATAAGCAGATTTGCCAGGGTTCTGACAATCTCTGGATTGGTTACATGTATGAACTTTTGCAACGTATGGACCTGTATCTACTTTAACCATTGGATATTTACCCAAGATTGAAGTAGGTGCCCAATAATAACCAAACCAAGGCTCTTCATCCGCATAAGCTGCGGCAATTGAAGCGGCCAATGTTTCACCAGACCCATGGTTGAATACATCCATTTTATGCTTATCAAATTGATGCGCTTTGATCAAATTATCATTGGCAATACGGCAACCCCAACCTGTAGGACAGTTGTGGAATTTACCACCGACCAATTCTGGGTTTGCAAGAATGCCATCAAGTGTTTTCAACTCAGGATGCTTGTCAGCAAGATACTGAGGTATCCACCAGCCTTCTTCACCACCATCGGTAAAGATGTTGTTCACATCAATGGCTTTATTTGCACGTTCCAATTCAGAGAAAATCTGAGCTGAGTTGTACCAAAGTTCAATCAGAATGTCAGGTTTGCCTGTTTCAGCCATAGAAGTCACCGAAGGTACAGTTGATGTTGGGACTTTTTTGACTTCACACTCATAGCCGTTTTCAATAATGAATTTTGCAATTTCTGTCAAAATTTGAGCAGAAGGCCAATTCATTTCAGAGATAACCACCTCACTATCGCATTTAGCATGCGCTACCGAAGTAATCATGAAAGCACCTGCTATAGCGCTCAGAAATTTAATATAACTTTTCATAGAAAGACTCCATATTAATGTTTAGATTTTGAATTTTAAGGGGTTGATTTGATAGCGCAAATTAACCTTATAATATAACCGATATCTGGGGTGTAAACATCTTTTAAACATGCTCATAACACAAAGCTTTTGACTGAATATTTTGACGTGTTGTTTGGTTAAAACGCCCCAAACTATACCATAAACCAAACTGAAAAATCAACTTTTATGACCGATAAACTTTCCGATGTGATGTCTTGCAGGGGATCAAATTATTGAAAATAAACAGCAATAATAATAAGCATTCGCCTGTCATAAAAAGCGAGTCTTAAACCGTCTTATGAGTTGTTGTAATTTAAGATTTTTGAAAAAGATTCAACCGTAACGCAATCGTTGTTCTTTGGCATCACCTTCTGGTACGTTTCTAATGCCCAGCATTTGATCAATGATCATATTTTGAAAGCGGTGCACTGTATCTTCAAAGTGATAACACATTCTACCGCCAGGATAAGCCTTGTTCATTAACCCTAGCTGTACACGCTCACAGATACCAATGTCTTCTTTGTTGACCATGTCCCAAAAGTTCATCACAGATTCAATGTCTTTTTCAGTGGAATGCTCAATCGACTCAGGATGGCTGAGCAACCAAGCGGTTTCAATGGTTCTTGTCGGCGACACAGGTTCAGAAAGAATGACAAAGGCGTGATTTGGCAAAATAAATACAATCAGATTCGGAAACAAACCAAAAAAATAGGCGCTATTGTTTTGCAACTCACTCAATCCTGACATGTTTTTCATATTGAGCCAGTCAGCATCGTCGGTGGTGGTAATGGGTGAGGTGCAGATGCCACAGTACATGCCTTTTCCTTGCCAACGATGATGGTCAGATACTTTGGAGGTTTCAGCCAAGGTGGGATGGACCCAAGGCAAGTGATAATACTCGATGGCGTTCTCAACCAACAATTTCCAATTGCAAGCAATGTCGTATTGCTTATCAGCTTTTGAGACCCATTCATCGAGTTTAAAATTGGCTAGGCATTCAGGCAAATCACCCAACATTTCTTCTATTGAAGGGGCTTCATCGTCCAAGCAGACAAAGATCATGAATCCCCATTGAGCCACGCGCACTTTTAACAAGCCAAAATCTTTCTTATCAAAGGCTTCTAAGTGTGACATGTCGTGCATTTCAATCACTTTGCGATTGACCCCTTTGTCGAATAAGGGCGTACCCAGACAATCTCCTTCTAAGCTGTACGCCCACCCGTGGTAAGGACAGACGATGTTTTTGTTATTTGAGCTGGCTTTGTCGCAAAGCTCGGTCCCACGGTGCCTGCAAACGTTATAAAAGGCGTGCAATTCACCATCGCTGCTGCGGGTCATTAGGATCGATTGATCCGCGACTTTGGCCAACATGATGTCGCCTGGATTTTTGATGTCTTGAGCGAGTCCTGCTGTCACCCAGTTGCGTCTAAAAACTTGCTCTTTTTCTAAGGCGTAATAATTTTCATCATAATACACTTCAGGGTTGATTGTGCTGGCTTGTTCGGTCGGTTTTCTTGTTTGGGCATAGGTTTTTTCTTCAAGAAATTTACGGCCTAAAATATGGGATGTGTTCATAGTGTCAACTTTCAGTTAAGGTGTGTTAATGAGCGTGTGCAGTTTTTACCATATTTTGCAGAATAAAATCAAGCAATCAAACTAAAAAAATCAAACTCTGCCGATCGTAAAACCTGCCCCTGAGTTTCTCAAAAAGCAGCAGGGAAAAAAGTTGATGCAAGGGGACAGTCAAACAGGAGGTCTTTTAGATTCAATGATATTTAATAAGCCGCCACCCAGCACCAAAACGATGCCAACGGCAGTAGAGTTGTATGGAAAATTCTAAGATGTCATTTCTGGCAGGCAATTAAGCATGCGTTTACAAACCCGATGAATCAGTTTTTTCACCTTCTATGGCTATTCTTTCATCTTCGGCCAACTGTTCCAGCATATTGTCTGTATAGTGTATACCAATTACATCTATACACAGAGTTAGAATATATCTATTGCCTTGAGATATCCAATTAGTATTATCAAATGAAAGTAGTTGATCTTCTTCTACTTTCCCGTATTTTTTTTTGCAAAATTGCCATAATTACAGCTTTTTCTTTTTTGCAAGAAACAGTATTTTCTATATCTCCTATTCCCCAAATAGCGTATACTTTTTTTGATTTAGGCGTAATTAGGGCAAAATATCTTGAGAAAGAACGAAAGCTTTTTTAGGATTAAATTTATACATGGGTGTTCCATCTGACAGTGAACCTTTACCAATGGAATTTGAAGTATCAAAATACTGCCCTAACGCTATTCCAAAAGCCTCAGTGATTTCCTGACCTGCGTTAGCGCTTAGAGAAAATAGAATGGAAATAATGATTGCTGGAAAAAAATATTTTGCCATGAAATGCCCCTCAGTGTCGATTTGAACTAAACTATATAATAATCTTGGTCATTATAAATCTGTCACAACGAGTTACTCTATAAATCTACCAAATAATTGGATGGGTATCACCACATCATCATGGTTTTTGTTAGTCAAAAATTGACTTTGAATTTTAGGTTATATTCATTCTCCAAATAATACTCGGTATATCTCTTTCGTTGAACAATAGCGATCAAATTTACCTTTGTATAATTTTCTGAATTTTTCCCTTTCAGCTTTGTAACCATCACTATCGCCTTTTGTGTGTTTAGCAACTTTAGCATTTTCTAAAGATGGCAACGGCTGACCTGGTTGAGAACCAAAAAATAGGAATTTTTGAAGATCAAGAGTATTTTCCTCAAAAACAAGCCAAATAACGCAGCCAGAGGGTTTATCCGCAAGTTTTATATTTATATTTTGTTTTGCTGTTTTCGCACCAACAAAAGTTGCTTTCAACTGAACATGCCTAATAACTCCGTTTGCATCGAGCACTAGATCGTATCCAGCATTATCAACTTCGGGTTTGGCAACTTCAAGTTGACAGTCGCCATTTTGCCATGAGATTTTTAGCAGTTCTCCAACAAAAAGATGTTCTATTAAATTTTCTCTGTAAGATGAGTGTTCTATGTGTTTGCTATTCATTTTGCTCTCCTATGGTAGATCGACTGACAGAAATGTCTATTATGTTGCATACAAGATCATTTTTAATTTTTGTTATCAATTTGTTCTTGCGCCTTTCTTCTCTTTAATTCTACAGCGATCGCTGAGCTCACACATTTTTTATTAACTGGATTAAAGTACGTGCTAATAGAATTTGCGACTACTAAAGCTACCGGAATACCGACCAAGGAGAAAAACAAAAGAACAACCTGTATTATTGATAATATTGCTAAAATCAAACCAAGAGGAAGATATAAAACCATTATGAAAATAGAATAAGATTTCCATAGCGGATTTTGTTGCTGGTTTAATTCTTTTTTGCTTATCATTGTATTACCAAATGGCCAGAAAAGAAATTTCCCTAATTCCATTAGACCTAATCCTATGGGTGCTGTAATAACCAATACAGTTAAAAATAATCCAATTAAATAAACGACTATCGCAGTTACAAATCCTAAAAAGGGAATATGCCACAATATATTGCCTAAGGTTTTCATATAAAAATCTCCCGAGATTATTTTGTCGAATTTCAAAAAGTTCTTTTAACGCTTGTGATCATAATTCGATCAATAGAACAGCAAGCAAATGTATAGCAACACATAATCATGATTGGCACTTGAAATAGGCAGCAAACCATTGTGTTAATGAGCGTGTGCTGTTTTTACCGTATTTCACAGAATAAAATCAAATTTTGCAGCCAGTAATACTTGCCCTGAACTTCTTTAAGGGCAACTGAATAAAGGTGCTGCAAGGGGACAGTCAAACAGAAGGTCTTTTAGGTTCAATGGTATTTAATAAGCCGCCACCAAGCACCAAAACGATGCCAATGGCATAGGCAAACACAAAGGGCTCTGCAAAGAACAACACCAAATAAGCCACCGATGTGATCGGCGCTATAAAAACCAAGGGCGCTAATACTGAAACGTCAATGATTTGTAGCGATCGTTGCCAAAACACATAAGACAAGCCATTGACTAAAATGCCATTGAGTAGCACCGCCAGCCATTCGACCGCTGTAGGCCACGCCCAACTCGATGAGACCATCATGACGATAAACGATGCCACAGTGGCGGCTAAAAAATAGATCAAAACCACACCGGTTGTTTCATGCTTGACGGATTTGCTTAAAATCGAAAAAACGGCAAAACAGCCGGTAGAAATGGCGACCAGAAATAATATCCAACCATCATTGACTTTGAAATCAACCAACTCCCCTTTTGATATTACCGCAAGCACACCAACAAAGCCTAAGATAATGCCGATGATTTTGCGCAGCGTTAATTTTTCATTCAGCATGAAAACTGAAAGAATCACCATAACGATGGGCCAAAGGTACTCAACAACCAAAACCTCAATGCCATTGGCTTCAGAGTAGCCCAAATATAGAAACAGATAATAAACGTAAGTACCCAGCAACCCTAAGAACGGCAGATAAATCCAGTCCTTCCAGTGATAGCTTTTAAAGTGATGGGCTTTTTTGGTTGCGATGAGTAAAACCAACAAGGTGACAAAAGAGAAAAAACTCGACCAAAATAAAAATTGATGGTGATCTAAGTGAACCTGCCCTGTTTTTGCCACAACGGGGATCAAGCCCCACAAAGACACACACAGCAAAGCACAGACTAAGCCTACGCTTTTAGAAGTCATTATTTCTCCTCTAACGACTGAACCAGCCATTCATGAAAATCACGAATAACGTATTCTTCAGGCATTAGTGTACCGTGCGAGAAGTTTGCGCATTTAACGCCTTGTTGATTCCATTCGCACGCTGCCCCGTCTTGGTGCATGACCAATTTGGCAAAATCAATCACATTGTTCTGATCGTATTGCGCGTTATTGAGCGTCTTTTCTTCAAACAGCCACTGGGCGACCAATTCGGTGTGCTCATAATCGATGGGCAATATTCTCACCGTGCGAATATGGTCTGCAAATGCGCCCATAAACATTGATGGCCACGTCGAACAATACGACTGCCCTTTAAATTGTTCATGGGTGGAGATACCTTCGATGGCGTGACCTTGGGCACTGCCTGTCAAGGACCATGTCTCAACCCCGTCTTTTAATCCGCCTTGATATTTTGGGTCAGGATTTTGTATTTCTTCAGTCCAATTTGGCGTGTCTTGTGTGTCCATTAGCCTGCGAGAATACAAGGGCACCAAGTCCACCAGCTCGGGATGAACATTGGGACAATGCAGACATTCGCTAAAATTTTCCCAATAGATTTTCCAGTTGCTTTTTATGGTGGTGCGCCATTCATAGCCTAACTTCATCTCTTCTAAGGGGTAATTATTCAAAAACTCATCGTAATATTGAAACACTTGCGAATCTTGCCATTCAGCCTGTGGGTCTAAGTTGATGAACACCAATTGGCGCCAGACATGAACTTGAACAGGAAACAACCCATGGTCAGATTTGCAAAAATCTTGAGGTTCTTGAAAAGAAGTCACTCCTTTTAATGCGCCATCACTGGCAGAATAAGACCATTGATGATAGGGGCAGACCAAGTTATTGGTTTTTAATTGCCCAGAAGATTGCGAACACAGGATGGAGCCTCTATGCCGACAAGTATTGTGATAAGCTTTGATGGCATTATTGCGATCTTTCAATACCACGATGTTTTGAGTACCCACTTGTACGGTTTTATACGACAGAGGTTTTTCCAATGCATCGGCACTGCTAACAAACACCCATTTTTTAGCCCATAGGGTCTGGCATTCTTTTTGAAAAAATTCGGGCTCATAGTACCATTGACTCGGTATGGTTGCGACGGCTGAATCCAATGCGTTGTACTGCTTCATGGCTCTGTCTCCTATGATTGTATAAGCGGTTTTATTATCTACGTCTTGCTGGCATAAAGTCGGTAAATGAGACCAATTGTCGCACTCGTGGTGACATCTCGTCGAAAAAGTGGGCTTTTTTCATTGGCGGCTCCTTGGTGCAGATTGACTTTTATGCCACTGATGACCCGAAATGCGGTCGTGAACCTGTAGCTCACAGAAAAACCAACCTGTGACCCCAGATACCCACCTTTGGCATTATACGCGGGTCGAGTTGCTGTCTCAAATTCCGGCTCAACTTGATAAAAATAGTCGTGCAATGCTTCTGTGGCAAACTGAGAACCCAACTCTACATTGAATTTAATACCCAGTTGTTTATTCGGTTCATAAGTGTATTTTAAATTGGGCTCAAGCACATATCCGCGCGAATCAATTCTGGAAAAATCTGTTGAAAAAACCGCCCGCGTTTGGATACGAAAATCGGTGTTGTGAATTGGGTTGTTATAGCCTAATAGTGGGTATAAATGAATAACCAATTGCGGACCAATCGCCACCAGAAAATTCAAATCGGGTAAGCCTCTTCTCACTTCAATATTGTCTGAATCGGCCGAAAAAGCGCCCCCGACCGACCCATCGATTTCAAAGACCTTCTCCTTAACAGCACTGACACGCATTCCGCCCTCTCCGACTTGAATCGATTCTCCGTTATAAATTGGAAAAACGAATGGAATAACCCTGGATGAGCTCTGGTCTGATGCTTGATAGGCAGGTGAAATATTAGCAAAGATACCCGCGTTGATGACCCATCGTGGTTTAGCTGGCTCGGCTTCTGCCTGAGTCTCTATTTCACTGTCAGATTCAGCCGCCTGAAGTAGTGGTGCGCAGGCGAATGCCAATGCCAAAATGAGCGATTTAAAGCCTTGAAAAGATCGTGATTGTTTATAGTTCATGTATATTTTAATGACAAAAGGGTTGGAAAATATGTTTGCTAATAATGTGATTAGGGTTTAAGTGAATGAGGTGTGACAATAAAAATCAACACATGGAAGGTACTGATAACAAGTTTATTGGATGCAGTTTTTGTGATTTTTAAGAATCGTCGGTGCCCGTTATTTTGCTTGAATTATATCGCCTTTAATCCCATAGAACATTGTCATTTTATGGTTTTAAAATCCCCCCTTGTCTATTCGCAAAGGAGATGAAAAACCCGCCAATGCGCCATTCATTGCCACCCTGCCCACAACAGTGCAAAAAATCAATGTATGAAGTGTTGCAATTTGGGTGATAATCATTGTATGACGCATAAAGTAAAAATCGCCTTTCTTGATCGGATGTCTATTCCTACCAGCATTCAAGTTCGTCCCGCCAAGGTGCCACACGACTACATTGAATATGATCAAACACGACCCCAACAACTTGTCAAACGTTTGGAGGGGGTCACCGTTGCCATCACCAATAAGGTTAAATTGCCTGAATCGGTGTTGACTCAATTGCCCGATTTAAAAATGATTGCTGTTGCCGCAACAGGTACTGACCACGTTGATTTGGAATATTGCATGGCGCACAACATTGCGGTGAAAAATGTGATCGATTATGCGGTTGAAAGTGTCCCTGAACATGTGTTTTGCCTGATTCTCGCGCTTAGGCGCAATCTGATGGCTTACGACCAAGCGGTGAAAGCAGGAAAGTGGCAGAAATCCAGCCAGTTTTGCCTATTAGATTACCCCATTGGTCAATTATCTGAGTTGACACTGGGTATTATTGGTGCAGGTGCGCTTGGCAAAGCCACTGCAAGGATGGGTGAGGCATTGGGGCTGAATGTCTGCATTGCCGATCATAAAACCACCAATATGATTATGCCTGGGCGACGCTCTTTCAAAGAAACGTTAGAATGCAGTGACATCATTTCCATCCACATACCCCTCACCACACAAACCAAAGATTTGATTGCCGCGCCCGAATTTGAACAGATGAAACCCACTGCGCTGCTGATCAATACCGCCAGAGGCGGCATTGTGAATGAGGCCGATCTTTGTCGTGCTTTGGTTGAAGGTCAGATTGGTGGGGCAGGCATTGATGTGCTCACGCAAGAGCCACCAAAAAATGGCAATCCTTTGTTAGATTTGGACTTGCCCAATTTGATCATCACCCCCCATATTGCATGGGGCAGTCACCAGGCCATTCAAAACTTGGCCAATCAACTGATCGATAACATCGACGATTTTTTTAACGATCAAAATTAACATCAAATGATGCGTTGCTGTATGATCGTTTAACCGCCTCTACAGCGAGAAGAATCTGGAACTTTTTGTTGGCTGTCCCACTCAGAGGTGGCATAAGTATGCAGTTGTAAGGCATGAATGCGTTGCATGATCTCTGGTATGGCTTGATAAACCATTCGATGCCTCTTAATTAAGGTTAAGTCCTCAAAGGCTGAACTGGCAATGGTGACTTTAAAATGCGAGCTTGAGTCTGGACCCTTATGATAATGACTGTCGTTGTCCACCTGGATAAACACGGGCTCAAACACATCATTTAAAGTTTGTTCAATCGATTGTTGGATATTCATTCAATGACCGCCTCGACGATGCTTTTTAGCAAGGCCTGAACGCGTTTATCGGGATGATTGCGGAATGAAAGATAAACCGTTTGTGGCGCTTCTGTTAAGGAATAGACGCTGATGCCATAGGGACAGGCCGCAATAATATGGGGATTGTCCTGGCTCATTTGATGCGATAGCTCAACTTGACAAAATAAATGTATTTCAGCATTGTGGTACGCTTGTTTTTTAACACCCAACTCTTTGGCGGTGCGCGCCAATAAGGCTTGCGCGTGGGACGTATAAGAAATAACAATGCCCCGATCTTCTATGGCCTCCTTTAAATCTTCGTTGACATCGTCCCACGAAGCATCTGTTAGGCTATAAATGCTGTACCAAGGCGCCTGTTCCTGAGCATGAACACTCGTCAAAACAAAGCAACTGAGTAACCAAATGCTTAACCAAATGCCGGTGTTTTTTATCATTGTCTATTCCTCAAAGTCGCTTATTGCTTGGATTGAACCCTTTGACAAGCGACATATTATGTTACGGTGCTGAAGCCATTTAAACACCCTTTCTGTATAATAGTGCGCATATCTTTATAGTCGTCACTGGTTCAATGGATGTTATTTATCATTCGTTTAAATTTTACTTTATTTACTCTTCAAAATCATTATGGAATATAGAATCGAAAAAGACAGCATGGGTGAGCTAAAAGTTCCCAAAAATGCCCTTTGGCGCGCCCAAACCCAACGCGCCGTTGAAAACTTCCCGATCAGTGGACAACCCCTGCCTCAAGCCTTTATTGAAGCACTGGCCTATGTTAAGCTGGCGTGTGCTCAAACCAATCACAGCCTCAAGCGTTTAGATGAGCATAAATTAAGCGCCATTGAATCGGCCTGCCAAGCCGTCATTGATGACGAACACGGCGATCAATTCCCCGTTGATGTTTTCCAAACAGGTTCTGGCACCAGTTCCAATATGAATATGAACGAAGTGCTGGCGTCGATTGCATCAGAGCTGGCACAACAACCCATTCACCCAAATGACCATATCAATATGGGACAAAGTTCGAATGATACCATTCCAACGGCATTACAAGTTTCTGCTTGCATTCAAATTTATAACCATTTATTACCATCGCTGGCGCACTTAAAAGGCACGATTGAAGCCAAGGCCAAAACCCTAAATCATGTTGTTAAGACGGGACGCACGCATTTAATGGATGCCATGCCTTTGACTATGGAGCAAGAACTGAACGCCTGGGCACATCAATTGGCTCTATGCCAAAGTCGAATCAACCATGCTTTAACACGCCTGTCCGCCCTGCCCCAAGGCGGTACAGCCATTGGCACTGGCATCAATGGACACCCTGAGTTCCCCTCAAGATTTTGTGCCACATTGAGCCAGTTGACCCAATGTTCGTTCAAACCCAGCGACAATCTGTTTACCGGCATTGGCAACCAAGACAATGCCGCTGAGATGAGCGGTCAGTTGAAAACTTTGGCCATCACCTTGACCAAAATCGCCAATGATTTGCGCTGGATGAACAGTGGCCCCTTAGCCGGCATTGGCGAAATTGCCCTACCCGCCTTACAACCAGGCAGTTCGATCATGCCGGGCAAGGTCAACCCCGTTATTCCAGAAGCGATGACCATGGTCTGCGCCCAAGTGATTGGCAATGATGCCACCATCACCGTTGCGACGCAAAGTGGCAACTTTCAGCTAAACGTCATGCTGCCTGTGATTGCAAAAAATCTGTTAGAAAGCATTAAGTTGCTATCCAATGGCATGGAGGCCCTGGCCGATAAAGCCATTGAAGGATTCACCGTTAATCAGGATAAGATCAATGTTGCATTGGCGGTTAATCCCATTTTGGTAACAGCGCTCAATCAAGTCATTGGCTATGAAAAAGGCGCAGCCATTGCCAAGGAAGCCTACAAATCAGGACGACCTGTTTTAGACGTCGCCAAAGAACTGTGCGACTTGGACGAAGCAACGCTTAAAGAACTCTTGGACCCAGCAAAATTGACGGGGCCGAGTAAATAATCCGAACTGCGCAATGAGGCTCTGTCTCATTGTGATTGTGATTTTTCCTTAAGGAGAAAATACAGCGATTTGGTTCTAACGCAGCAGACGGCACGCTTGCTGCCAGTCGTCTGGATCGTTGATATTGATGACTTGGCTGTCTAAATCACTCACCACTTCTGCATTGATGGCCTTGAGCCAATCCGACATTTTTAACGCTTCTTGCATCAGCCGTTGTTCTAACAAAGGCAATAACTCAATCGACCACAAACCCAGAGCGTTCTGAACGCCCGCAGTAAATCGAGCCGTCACTGCCAGAGATTGTGCATTTTGCTCGACGGTTTCAATCATTTGCTGGGGCAAGGTCTCTGCCCAACCCACTGTATCCACAGGTAGGGTAAAAACCCATTCAAAGTCGTGTTTTTTGGCCCAATGCAAGCCGTTATAGAGCCCACTCAGCGGGCCCTTATTGGCAAAATAAATGTCGTGAATGATCGGCACACCCAATGTGGCGTAGCGATCAAACTGGCGATTGGTATTGACACAGACTGCTGACAATTGGCGTTTAAGACGGTTGAGTTGATGTTGCACCAAGGGTTCTGCGTTGATATCGAGCCAAGCCTTGTCTTTGAATTGAAATCGTCTGGATTGACCGCCCGCTAATACCACGGCAACGACGGAGTGACTCATTGGCTGTGCTGACACGCGCATAAGCCTTTTATGCTGAGTGCAATGATTGTTAGATGATTGGCCTTATCTTGAATTTGGATTGGGGTAATTGTCGGTCTCATCTTCACCCGTACGTGGCTCCAAACAAACAAAATCTTTTTCTATGAGGACTGAAATGTCTGCTGCTTCATAGGCATAACTGACTTGATCGGTTTGATCAAATGCTTGGGCAACGCTCAAAGGCATGCTAAATTGCAGACGATTGTCTGCATGCTCACAAGAAGCCGCCTCAGTTGCACTCAGACTGAATACCAATGACTGCGGACTCAAGCCAACGGTTGTTGTCAGCGTTTTTTTATTGGCCAAATCAGATATTTCAGACTTGCTTAAGCGTAATCTTAAGGTGTTATTTTTGATTCTTAATTTCATAATGATTGATTCCAAAAGTTTTTCACCGTGCTCGTGTCAAAGCACACCATAGCCGAATTACGAATAATACAACGAGACCACATGTTTTGCTTCAGCAAAAAACAAATATCGTTCAGAAATGATACCGACTGCACAACAAATCAAAGCCAATAAGCTACTACCTGGCGTTATGGCAATAGTCAGGCTGACCAAGGGCACAATAAAACCCAAGCCAAGGGTGACGATGCGCAATTTGAGCGCATGCTTGCGCGCTATGACAAAACCCATTTCTTTCATCAAATAATTGGCAGAAGAATGCGGTGGGTCGATTTGTTTAATACGCCCTTTCAGTCCAGTGGCGGTCTCGGCCGTAGTGGTCTTTTTGGCAGTGCGCATATGACGCCAATGTAAGGCTTTGATCAGCAAAGCTATGACGATTAAAACAAGTAACCACTGGCCACTGTTCGATTCACCCACAACCAGTGTATGAATGAATTGCCATAAAATCCCACCAGTCATCATGGCGTATGCAAGATAGCCCAAGATGGTCCAGCGATTATGCCAAGCTGGAATGGGTTTAAGCGAGGCATAGATCATTGAAGTGGCATAGACCGTCAACAACGCCAAGATGGCCGCAAAAAGCGCGCTGAATTTAATGGCATTGTGCCATCCCAAAAATAGAAAACCTGCCACCCCCATCATCGGTGCATAACACAATACGGCTAACACGCCCTCACGCGAAAGCCACGAAGTGCGCCATTGACTCATTGCCCGCCAAGCGCGTTCAGGATGACCCAAATGCCAAGTTGATGAGAGCAAACCAAAAGTAATGAGCCCCAAACTCGTAAGCAAAGCACTGTAAATTAAAGGGGCTTGCAAACTTTGATCTGTGCCTAAAATATAGAGACTTAACCACACAAACAGTCCGTAGCCAAAACCGGTGGATGTGGTAAATAAAATGACGCTGGCTGAAGGATGCATATAGTTAATAGTTTTCTGACAATCGCTTAGACCAGCGATCAAACAGTTTATCTATGGGACTGTCTTTGGCAATCGGCTCTAACACTTCGGCGCTGTGGTCTTTTTTAAAGACCGCTGGCAAGTAGCGATTGACTGGCTTGCAATCTTGCTCGGGCATTAAAGCATAGCCCGACTTTTGTTCGACCAATTTTGCAATGTCTGAGTTTTCGTCGCCCAAATCGCCAAAGTGTCTTGCTCCAACTGGGCATGCTGAAACACAAGCGGGTACGCGACTGGACTCGGGTAAATTGGGGTTATAAATACGGTCAACGCACAGTGTGCATTTTTTCATGACGCCTTCGTGTGGGTCAAATTCTCTTGCGCCATAGGGGCAAGCCCAAGAACACAGTTTACAACCGATGCAGGTATCAGCATTGACCAGCACAATACCATCTTCTTCACGTTTGTAGGAAGCCCCTGTGGGGCATACTGTGACGCAAGGCGCGTCTTCACAATGCAAACAAGACTTTGGAAAGTGCACCGTTTGCGAACAGCCATCGCCTTTATCGACTTCGTAAGTATGAACGCGATTAAACCATACCCCATCAGGCTCATCCCCTTGCGGATCAAAATCCGTTAAGGGCGCCATATGACCACTGGTATTCCACTCTTTGCAATTGACCACGCAAGCATGACAACCCACGCAAGTTTCTAAATCGATGACCAATCCCAATTTCTTTTTGGTCTTTTTGGGTAAGGCGGTCACTGCTCGTTCCTAAATTTTAAATTCGACACCCACTCTTTGATTTTCACAGGGGGTTTTTGCGAAGGCTGTCCTTTTAAGTCCATGCCAAAAGTGGATATGGTTTTTTTATCGCCCGCTATGGCTTTGGTTGCTTGATAGTTCGGCTCTAAGGTGCCCGCTTCGTGTTCTTGACATTTTTCAATGTTCACGCGTAAATCGTACCAAGCCGCTTGTCCAGTGATGGGGTCAGAATTTGAATATTGGATCTGATCTTTTTGCTTTGGTAAGTGCTCTGAAATCAAATGATTGAGCAGAAATCCTTCTTTGAATTCAGGGGCATTTTCTTTCAAACCCCAGGCGCCTTTGCGTTTACCAATGGCGTTCCAGGTCCAGACGGTGTTCTTATTCGTCCCCAACATGGTTTTAATGGGTAATTTTATTCTTCCGTGATGACTGCTAAGCCATGCCCAATCACCATCGTTTAGATCATACTGCTTTGCCGTATCGGCATGAATGTACAAGTAATTTTTATTGGTGATCTGCCTTAACCAGGCATTCTGCGAACCCCAAGAATGATACATGTGCATCGGTCTTTGAGTGATGGCGTGCAGCGGAAAGGACGCCGTTTCAAGCGCTTGACCTTCTAAAGGCTCGTACCAAACGGGCAGTGGATCAAAATATTTTTGAATCCGTTGACGATGTTGTTCAGGCACTTTATGGGGTGTTTTACCTTGAGCCGCCAACCGAAATTTTTGGACGTGTTCACTGTAAATTTGATGAATGATGGGTTCCGCACTGCCAATCCAACCTTTTTCCTGAGCATAAGCCAAGTATTTGGCGTTGACGTGTTTAAAATACAGTTGATCTTCCGCCAGATGTTCTTGCCAAAAGCAGCCATTTTCTATGTATTTTTCAATTTGATTGGGATTGGGCGAGCCTTTGCTGTGCTCAGTGCCATCACCACGCCATCCCGACAATGGACCCACACCAGGCGCTCGTTCATGGTTGATGATGTAGTCTTTATAACCCCCTGGATATAAGGGATCGCCTTTTTCTGTGACCATGCCAGGCAATTTAAGGGCAGCGCCCAATGCGAGTAATACCTCTTGAAATGGTTTTACATCACGGCTTGGCGTTTCTATGGGCACTCGAATGGCATCACCAGGGCCTTCAGCGTTCGATATAGGGCGATCGAGCAACGAAATGCAATCGTAGCGCTCTAAGTAAGTGGTGTCAGGTAATATGAGATCGGCGTAGGGGACGGTTTCGGAATAATAGGCATCGCTGTAAATGAATTTGGGAATTTTATATTCGCCCGTCTCATCCTTATCGGTCAAATAATGCAGCGTGCCTTTGATATTCATCGAAGAATTCCACGCCATATTCGTCATGTACATAAATAAAACATCGATGGGATAAGGATCTCCAGCCCAAGCATTATGAATCACCATGTGCATTAACCCATGTGACGCCATGGGGTATTCCCAGCTGTAAGCTTTGTCAATTCGCAGGGGATTGCCTTCATCATCAACGATTAAATCTTCGGGTCCGCGTGGGTTGCCAATCGGCATACCACCCAAGGGTGTATTGGGCGCCCCTGTGCCTTTGGTTGGGATGGGTTCAGGGGGTATGGGTTTTGGATAGGGGGGTTTATAGCGCCATCCTCCAGGGACATCCACACTGCCTAAGAGCATTTGCAATATATGAATGGCCCTACAGGTTTGAAAGCCATTGGAATGGGCAGATATGCCACGCATGGCGTGAAAACTAACTGGTCTGCCCACGATTTCATCGTGTGTTTCACCGCGCCAATCGGTCCATTTTTGTTTGATCCGAATTTCTTCTTTAAAAGCAACATCGGCGATTTCTTTGGCAATTCTGCGGATGACCTTAGCTTCAATGCCTACTTGTTCAGCAACGGCATCAGCCGAATATTGTTCATCGGTGTAGCGGCGCGCCATCAATTCAAATACGGGTGTGGCAGGTGTACCCTCAGCTGTGTTATATTGACCCGTTAATGCGCCATTTTTGCTGTCTTTAAATGATTTTATGGTATTGCTCTGGGAATCAAAAACACAGGGATGACCCGCATCATCACGGACAAATAGACCATATTGATCCGATTGTTCATCTTGGTGTACCAAATAACTGGCATTGGTGTAGCGCGATAAATAAGATAGATCAATTTTGTCAGCAAGCAGCAATTCTCGAATGAGGGCAAAAATGAGCAGTCCATCAGTGCCAGGGGTTGGCGCCAACCATTCATCAGCGATAGAAGAATAACCCGTGCGCACGGGATTGATGGAAACAAATTTGGTGTTCTTACGCGCCTTAAGTTTACCCAGACCAATTTTGATTGGATTGGAATCGTGATCTTCAGCAACGCCAAACAGCATGAAGTATTTGGTTTTTTCCCAGTCGGGTTCACCGAATTCCCAAAACGCTCCACCGACCGAATACAAACCCGCTGCGGCCATATTGACCGAACAAAAGCCACCGTGTGCAGCGAAATTTCTGGTACCAAACTGCGATGCCCACCAACCCGTCAAGGATTGACTTTGATCTCTGCCCGTAAAAAATGCCAGTTTATTAGGGTCTTTAGCGCGTGTCTCTTGCAACCAATTGGTGGCAAACGCCATGGCTTCATCCCATGAAATTTCTTTAAATTCACCGCTGCCCCGTTCACCCACTCTTAGCAAAGGGGCGGTCAACCGAGCTGGAGAATAGTGATTCATAATGCCAGCAGAACCTTTGGCGCATAATACGCCTTGGTTTACTGGATGATCAGGATTGCCTTCAATGAAGCGGATTTTGCCGTTCTTAAGATAAACTTTAATGCCACATCGGCAGGCGCACATATAGCATGTGGTGTGTTTAATCTCATCGACCACTTCAGGGGATAAGTCCACCGATTCAGTGACCGTTTCAAACGGGTTGTACCGCATTAGTGAGTACGCTTTTGTGCCGATTTACACAAAGTCTTTATACTTATCTAAATAACGAACGGGTTTTGAAAGCGCATCTTTGCGGAATGGATCGCCTAATTCACGTGTACACATGATTTCTAAAATACACGTTTTCTTGTCGTTCATTTGCAGATCTATGGCTTTTTTCAATGCTGGACCCACATCTTCTAATTTATCGACTCGAATGCCTTCAGCGCCCATTGATTTAGCCACCTCTGCCCATGAACCATTCTCTAATTCAGCCGCTGTAAACCGTCTGTCATAAAAATCCACTTGGTTTTTCTTCTCAGCGCCCCATTGGCGATTATGAAATACCACTGCGGTCACAGGAATGTTGTGTCTGACCGCGGTGAAGGTTTCTTGCATGCTCATGGCCCAAGCACCGTCACCAGCATAAGAAATGGCGGGTCTTTCTGGGCAGGCTGTTTTTGCCCCAATAATGGTGGGGAAGGCATAGCCACAGTTGCCCCAGCTCATAGCGGCAAAGAAACTGCGTGGTCTTTCAAATCGCAGATAGCTGTTGGCCACCGAGTTAATGTTACCAATGTCGGTCGAAACCATGACGTCAGCAGGCATCGCTTTTTCTAATTCTCTGAGCACTTGACGGGGATGCAAATAACTATCAGGTTCTTTATTTTGTTCATCGATCATGTCCAAGCTAAAGTCATCTTTTTCATGCGTCCACTCATCCAAGTCTTTTTCCCAAGCGTTTTTTTCATCAGCAATGTTCTGTAAGCGTGCTGCACTGTTTGAATCACAAGCGAGGGTGCAATCTTTGAGACGGGCCGTCAAGGCAATGGCTGTGGCTTTTGCATCGCCGCAAATGCCCACCGATATTTTCTTAACCAAACCAAGCATTTTATGGTCAGCATCGATTTGAATGATTTTCGCCTCAGTGGGCCAATAATCCATGCCGTGCTGGGGCAAAGTTCCAAAAGGTCCTAAACGTGAACCTAAGGCAACCACCACATCGGCTTTAGAAATCAGTCTCATCGCAGCTTTTGAACCTTGATAACCCAAAGGACCACACCATAGCTTATGGCTGGCTGGGAAGGAGTCATTGTGCAAATAGCTGTTCACCACGGGGGCATTCAAACGCTCTGCCAATGCCTTACATTCTTCAACCCCATCGGCCATAACCACACCACCGCCGGATATGATCACTGGAAATTCAGCTTTGGCTAGAAGTTCGACGGCTTCCTGCAAATGACTTTCACCGCCGGCGCCGCGATCAACGCGCATCGGTTGTGGAATTTCAACATTGATGTCGCCATAAAAATAATCGCGCGGGATGTTGAGCTGAGTGGGTGCCATTTCTGACATGGCGCGGTCAAAACAACGACCAGTGTATTCAGCCATTCTGTTCGGGTTGTTTACATGACCCTGATATTTGGTAAATTCTTGAAACATAGGCAATTGATGTGCTTCTTGAAAGCCACCGAGTCCCATACCCATGGTGCCCGATTCAGGCGTAATCATCACCACTGGGGAATGCGCCCAATAAGCGGCCGCAATGGCGGTGACGCAATTACTGATACCCGGACCATTTTGTCCAATGACCACACCGTGTTTGCCACTGGCTCTGGCATAGCCATCGGCCATATGAGCCCCGCCCTGTTCATGTACAACTGGAATGAATCGGATGCCTGCAGGTGCGAATATGTCCATGGCATCCATAAAAGCGGATCCCATAATGCCATAAATGTTTTTTACGCCATTTGCCACCATTGTTTCAACAAATGCTTCGCTTGGCGTCATTCTGATTTTGCTCATCGTTTACCGTCCTTTATCTATAAGTGTGATTTAATGTATCGTGATTTATAAAAACCTGTTAATGTGAAAATTAAGAAAAGTTCATTCGGATACTCGATTGTTTGTCCATCTGAGCGCTGCGCTATGGTTCTTTGCGCATGGCACCAAAATACGATAAAATCAATCAATATTGCATCCATAAATTTTCGTCTATTCTAACAGACAAAATAGCGATAATCGGTTGATGTATTTAAAATATTCTTAAATTTTAAAAAAAAAATATCATTTTTTGATAATTTTGTGCATTAATAGCCGTTCAAACATTAAAATGTGACTTGTGATGGTTAATACTTTCTGTGTGAATTTTAAAAACTTGTCGGTAATATGGTGAGTAAAACTGAGAATAATGCACCCGTTGTTAAAGCGCTGATGTTGTTAGAGGAAATTCTGGCTTTCCCTTCGCCCCCCAATGTCAACGAGTTAAGCCTGAGAACAGGTCTGCCAGGTTCTACCGTCCATCGCTTTTGTAAATTATTGTGTGATTCAGGTTATGTTTATAAAGATCCTGTCTCACGCACTTTTGGCGTCGGCATTCGATCTAGCCATTTAGCCCAACAAATATTCTCCAATCAAACTCTCTTAGCCCCACGTCGCGCCCTGCTTGAAAATTTGGCAAAACAAACGGGAGAGACGTGTAACATAACGGTTTTAACGGGTACTAAAATCACTTATTTGGATCGCGTTGAAACGCATTGGCCTCATCGTATCACCTTAGACGTTGGCTCTCAATTACCGCTCCATTGCTCTTCAAGTGGTAAGCTGTTTTTGGCATACATGCGCAAAAACCAAAGACAAGTCTTGTTAAATCAATACAATTTGGAAAAGCATACAGACAAAACGCTGACCGATGTGGCGCAATTAAATAAACATTTGAAAAATTGCCGTCAACAGAAATTGGGGATCAATGATGAGGAATACATGGTTGGATTGGTGGCCATTGCAACCCCGTTGCTCGATAAAAATGGACGATTGTTCGCCACCTTATCGGTGCAAGCGCCCACAACCCGCTATAACATAGATAAACTCGTTAATGAACACCATCAAAAATTGCTTGACCATGGCACGCAACTGTGTGAAATTTTTGATCATAATCGCGAAAATGTCATCCAAAATGGCGAAGCTGTTCAATCAATATTGACAGATGAGCCAACCTCTTTAAATTATAAATATGGGCTTTAGTTATGGAATTTATAAACTATTTCCCCATCGTTTTTGAACCCTTTAATTTTGCCATCTTGCTGCTTGGCACAGTTATCGGACTGTTATTGGGTGCCACACCTGGATTGAGTCCAACCATGACGGTTGCCCTGCTCATCCCTTTCACTTTCCACATGAGTTCCATTTCTGGACTGATACTCCTTGGGGCGGCTTATACCTCAACCGTTGCAGGCGGTGCCGTCAGTGCCATATTACTGAAAATACCTGGGGCGCCTGCGAACATTGCCACCATTTTTGATGGCCACCAGATGGCCAAAAAAAACCAAGCAACCAAGGCCTTGCATTTTTGCTTTATCAGCTCAGCCGTTGGTGGGATTTTGGGCGTGTTTGTCCTCATTTTCTTTTCGCCATTGCTGGCGGACGTGGCGCTAAAATTTGGTCCCAGTCATCTGTTCTGGGTCGCCATCCTAGGGGTGACGGTCATTGCCACCTTGGATTCAAAATCAGTCACCTTAGGACTGCTTTCAGGCGCTTTGGGGCTGTGGTTGTCAACCATTGGTTACGATGGCATTCAGGGCGAAGATCGTTTTATTTTCACCGAACGCTTAGAGGGGGGCATTCACATCATCCCCGCATTGATTGGCATATTCGCCATTCCACAAATATTTGAAATGCTCAGCAATGGTCTGAGATCGGATGATACCAGTACATTCGTCAAGGAAAAACAATCGGTTTTGGATTCTTTGCGCCACTGTTTATCACGGGTGAAGCCTCTGGCATTGGGCAGTTTTTTTGGCACCATCATTGGTCTTATTCCTGGCGCTGGTGGACAAATAGCCGGTTTGGTTTCTTGGGATCAAGCACGAAAATTTAGCAAACATCCAGAGAAATTTGGCACTGGCGAACCCGATGGGGTTATTGCGGCCGAGTCTGCAAACAACGCCATGGTCGGCCCTTCATTGGTACCATTGCTGACGCTCAGTGTGCCAGGCAGCCCAACCGCTGCGGTATTGCTCGGTGGCTTACTCATTCACGGTATTTTCCCAGGACCGAATTTATTTAAAGAACACCCCGAAGTCACTTGGACATTCATCGATTCACTGCTGGTTGGGCAAGTTTTGATGTTAATTTTGGGCATTCTTTTGAGCAGTTTGGCGGCTCGTGTGATCCATATTCCCAAATATTATTTGGCACCCATCATTATGATTTTGGCGATCTTTGGTACTTATAGCGTGCAACACTCATTTTCAGATGTCATCATCATGTTTGGCTTAGGACTGGGTATGTGGGTGCTTGAAGGTGTTGGTTTAAGGAGTGCCCCATTGGTGCTCGGTCTGGTCTTGGGTCCCATTGCTGAAGGCAATTTTGTTCAAGGGTCTATTATTGCCACTGCGGGTGATGGCCTTGCACCCTATTTCCTAACAGGCGGACTGAATTTGTTTTTGATATTTTTATGTTTGCTGTCCATCATCTACAGTGCTTGGACGCATAAAAAGAAAACGGTAAAATAGCGCATCATGGAAAACTTTGCATTTTCAAAAAAACAGACAACCGTCGGTTTGTTTGTATTGTCAAGCATCATTGCTTATGCCAGCTTAACGGCCGAAAGTGAGGCCTATCGTTTTCCAAAACTGCTGTCCATCGTCCTAATGCTATCGAGCATTGCCAGTTTAATAGAAGTGTTCCGCCAATCAGATTCTGAACAACTCATCCGCATTACACCCGCGCAAATCAAAGATTTTTTGCCCGGTTTCTTTGTCATTCTACTGCTGATAAATTTTGCCGAGGATGTTGGCTTCTATCTATCCAGCTGGATGTTTTGTATTGTCGTTATAGGTTATTATTTTCATCAAATTCAGAAAAATATTGCAGAGACAGAAACGCCAAAATCTGTGCTATACCAAATTATCATGCCTGTTGTCTTTTCGACAATTTTTATCTTTCTCATGTACATGCTCTTTAGTGTGGCATTACGTGTACAGACCCCGCTGGGTTTGTTGTTTTAAGATGAAATGCACAATCATTCAACGACACGATAATGTTTGTTTTTAACTTGCTCTAACAGGCGTCATGCCAATGAGCACAACTTTTGAGGTTCTCGTTATGAAAAATTCAAATTTTTTCGGGCAATCGGTTTTGAAAGTACTTTTTGCAACTTTTGCTCTGTTATTTTTTAGCCATGTGGTTGCAGAAGAATATCCTGACCGACCCGTCAGCTTATCTGTGGTTTATGGTGCTGGTGGTGCAACTGATTTCCAAGCACGCATTGTGACCATGGTCTCTGCAAAGAAAGAATATTTGGGGCAGCCCATGGTTATTTTGAATAAACCAGGCTCTGGTGGACGTGTTGGTTGGAACCAATACGCCAGCAAAGCAAAATTAGATGGTTATGAATTGGCGGCGTATAACGTCCCACATTTCATCGCGCAATCGATTAAATTTAAAACAAAATACAATGTTGATAATTTAGTCCCAATTGCAAACTGGGGTGCAGACCCTGCCGTTCTAATCGTCTCTAAGGACAGCCCTTTCAACAGTGTTCAAGATTTGGTTGATTTTGCCAAGAAAAACCCTGGCAAAGTGACCGTCTCTGGTGCTGGTCTGTTCGTTGGTCATCACATTGCTTTCTTGCAAATTCAGAAAGAAACTGGAACAAATATGACCTACGTGCCTAATAAGAAAGGCGGTGCAGGTGCGCTGCAGTTCGTTATTGGCGGCCAAGTCATGGCTGGTGTGAACAACTTATCGGATGCTTACCGTAGCCGTGATAGTTTGAAAATCCTTGGCATTGCTGACAATACTCGGAATGCGGAATTTTTGCCAGATGTGCCTACGTTTAAAGAACAAGGCTTCAATGTGGACGATTCCAGCGTGAATTTCCGTGGCATTATGGTCAGAAAAGGTACGCCTCAAGCTGTGATTGATAAATTGGCTGATGCATTTCCTAAAATGTTTGAAAATGCGCGTGTCATTAAACGCATGAAAGCGGGTGGTTCACCAGTCCGCGTCATGGGTCACGAAGAGGTTCGTGAAATGTGGGATAAGCGCCAAAAGTTTTTAACTCAGCTGTTGAAAGATTTAAAATAAAACTCTGAACTGGATTGATATAAGGGAGGTTTTGCCTCCCTTATACGTCCTTTCTATAGCCTTAAGACCATGTCACAAACCCACATTGAACAACTTGTAAAAAGCGCAAAACTAGCTCAACAGAGCATCCGCGACTATAGCCAAGCACAATTGGATGAACTAACACACGCTGTGGCTTGGACTGTGATCCAACCCGAAAATAATAAATGGCTATCCGAGATGGCCGTGGCAGAAACCCAATTAGGCAAGGTTGAAGATAAAATAATAAAAAATCACCGCAAAACCTTGGGATTGTTGCGAGATTTAAAAAATGCCAAATCAACTGGCATCCTCGATGAAAGTTCAGCAACAGGCATCACAACCATTGCCCGACCCATCGGTGTGATCGGCTCATTGGTGCCCTCAACCAACCCCATAGCAACCCCCATTAACAATATCATTAATGCCCTCAAATGTGGCAATAGCATTATCGTATCGCCCTCGCCAAAGGGTGCCAAAGTATTTGCAGAGGTCCTCGCATTAATTCACCAAGCATTTTCTAAAATTGGCGCGCCCAAAGCCCTTGTTCAAGCCCTACCCTACCCGCCTAATAAAACAGACACACAGCAATTGATGCAGTTGGTTGATTTGGTGATTGTTACTGGATCACAGAATAATGTCAGGGGCGCTTATACTTCAGGCACCCCCGCCATTGGCGTGGGCACGGGTAATGTGACCACCATCGTTGATGAATCAGCTAACATTGAGGCCGTAGCAAAGAAAATACGCGCTTCCAAGACTTTCGACCATGCCACCTCTTGCTCAAGCGAAAACAACGTCTTGTGTTTGGCTTCTGTTTATGACAAGCTGCTCGCCGCCCTACAAAATGAAGGCGGTACCTTATTGAATGCGAATGAAGTTGCTCAACTGACTGACACATTTGTGCCATCAGGCAAACTCAATGCCCAATTGATTGCCAAATCCGCTCAGGTTATTGCCCAAGCGAGTGGCGTAGCTGTTGATTCTAATACCGAGTTTCTCATGGTTGAAAGCGCAGAAACAAGCACCAGTAATCCATTCGCGCGTGAACGTATGGCGCCCATTTTGACCCTTTTTAAAGCCACTGACTTCGCCCACGCTAAAAAACTCGCTCATGAGCTATTAGACAATCAAGGGGCCGGACATTCGGTGGGAATACATACCAACGACCCAGACCAATGTTATGCATTGGGTCACGAACTGCCCACTTGCCGAGTGATCGTCAATCAAGCGCACTGCTTTGCCACAGGTGGCGCATTTAATAACGGCATGCCATTCTCGCTTTCAATGGGTTGTGGCAGTTGGGGTGGCAATTCAATTGATGAGAATTTGAACTATAAACATTTTATGAATGTGACAAAAATTGTGCGTGAAATCCCGCCTAATGAACCCACTGTTGACGCCATCTTAGGGGCGTATATAAAGAAGCATGGCCAAGCATAATACCATTACAGGTGTCATCAACGCTTGGGCTGAAACACAGCCACAAAAAACCGCTTTTTACCTGCCTGCCTCAGACCACAGCTACAGCTACTTAGGCCTGCAGCAAACCTTGCAGCAATATCATGGCTATTTAAACCATTTTGGCCTTCAACAAGGCGACTTATTTGTCTGTGCCTTTAACAATAGCACGGCATTATTAGAATTGCTCTTAGGCGGATTCTACAATGGCTACATTGTGGTGCCATTGAATCTGGTAGCGGGCGAAAAAGCTTCACAATATGTACTCAATCATAGCCAACCCAAGGTCATATTTGCCAACGCCGACCAAGCAAAAACCTTAAGTAAGCAGGTCGATGGCATACAGATTGTGACACTGGATGAAAATCAAAGCCCCTTAGCCCAACTGAACGCATCAATTCCCACTTATGAACCTGAAATAAAGCCCGATCAGAGTGCTTTGCTGATGTACACCAGCGGTACAACAGGCAATCCCAAAGGGGTGCTCCTAAGCCATGCCAACCTCATTGCAGGGGGAACCAATACCAAAACAGCGCATGAATTAAGCGACCAAGACATTGGTATGTGTTGCCTGCCGCTGTATCATATCAATGCCCAATGTGTCAGCTTGATGTCAACGTTGGTGAGCGGTTCCAGTTTGGTTTTGGCAGACCGATTCCGCGTTTCTAACTTCTTTACGACCATCATTCAAAACCAAGTCACTTGGGTCAGTGTTGTGCCAACCATGTTATCGTATTTGCTCCATGCACTTGAAGAAGACCCCGACTCTTGGAATTTTGAGCAAATCACCAAAACCCTTGTTTTCATTCGTTCTGCATCCTCAGCCTTACCTATTGAAGTCCATCAAACCATTGAGAAATTACTGCACATCCCAATCATCGAAACCATGGGGATCACAGAAACTTCAGCACAAATTTTGGCCAATCCCAGACCGCCCAAAAAACGAAAAATCGGATCCGTTGGCCTGCCCTTCGGCAATCAAATTAAGGTGCTCAAATCTGGGCAGACATGTCCCATCAATGTAGAAGGCGAGATTTGCGTTAAGGGCCCCAATGTTATGCGTCAATATTATAAAAATCCTGAAGCAACCAAAGCTTCGTTCACAGAAGATGGTTGGTTTTTAACGGGTGATCTTGGCATGATGGATGATGAGGGTTATATCAAAATATCTGGTCGCAAAAAAGAGTTGATTATTAAGGGCGGTGAAAATATTTCACCGCGTGAGATTGATGAAATACTTTATGCCATACCTGGCGTGATTGAAGCCGCAGCATTTGGACGAAGCTGCACCAGTTATGGGCAAGTCGTCGAGGCATGCGTTAAGGTTGATGCTACTGTAACCGTTGAACACCTCATGACACATTGTAAAGAGCAACTTGGGTCGTTCAAATGCCCCGAAAAATTTCATTTTTTAGATGAGTTGCCCAAAGGACCTTCTGGAAAAATCCAACGATTGAAGTTAGAGCAGATCTTGTATCCTGAGTCCGCTTAAATCATAGGACTTTGCTGGTGGGACGAGCGCTACGCCAATATCCAAAACCCTGCCAAAGCGGATGACATGTCGATAGTGATAAAGGACATTGGGTGATAGTCGGGTCAAAAAAATAAACTTATTTTATAATGCTGTGGCGATTTTTCAATGATGCCCACCACCAAATCGCCAAAGCAATCAAATAGGTTTACCATGCAAATTTTCACAAAAACTTATGACTGGGTCATGCGCCTCAGTGTACACAAGCACGCAAAAAAATGGCTGGCTGTCATCAGTTTTGCCGAATCCTCTTTCTTCCTCGTCCCCCCTGATTTACTTTTGATGCCCATGAGTGTTCGCCAACCGCAAAGTTGGTTTATGCTGGCATTGATAACCACAGTCACTTCGGTATTAGGCGGTCTTTTTGGCTATATGTTGGGATGGTTTTTGATCGATGAAATACTGCCTTATATTTCGAAATTTGGTTATGAACCCGCCTATGTTAAAGCAAGGGCATGGTACGATGCCTATGGCATTTGGGTGGTTTTGCTGACCGGCTTCACCCCCATTCCTTACAAAATATTTACCGTGACTTCTGGCGCGCTTGGCTTGTTTCTGCCAGGCTTTATTATTATGTCGTTGATTGGACGAGGCAGTCGCTTCTTCTTGGTTGCATTCTTGTGCGCGCGCTTTGGACAACCCATTGAAAAACACTTATACACCTACATTGACCGAATTGGTTGGGTCATCGTGGCCGTTGTGGTTGCCGCCTACGGCATCAGCAAAGTTTTTCTTTAAAGCCTGAGACAAAGGGGGCAACAACAATCCATCGTCTTGCCAAATCACGCCTTTTGAGCGCTGCTGTCTTTTAAAAAAACGTGCAGAATGACTTCAATAAGATCGTTCATAAATTTGGACGCTCGCAAACTCAAAAAAAACGACAGAACAATAACGCCAAAGCGATGAATTTGCGCGTCTAAACCTATAAAATATTTATGCAAAACAGGTAAAATACCGCCCCTTATTAGCCATTGGACAATGCTTGAGGGTATTTACCAGGCTTTTTATTTTTTTAATTATCTAAGAGGATTATTCAATGAGTGTTGAACGAACGCTTTCTATTATCAAACCCGATGCCGTGGCAAAAAATATTATCGGAGAAATCTATTGTCGTTTTGAGCGCGCAGGACTCAAAATTGTTCAAGCCAAAATGCAACATCTCAGCCGTGAAGATGCCGAAGGCTTTTATGCCATTCACAAAGACCGTCCATTCTTTGCCGATTTGGTCGATTTTATGACCTCAGGTCCAGTCATGATCCAAACCTTGGAAGGTGACAATGCGGTTGCCAAAAATCGTGAACTGATGGGCGCAACTGACCCTAAAAAAGCAGACGCTGGAACCATTCGTGCAGATTTTGCTGACAGCATTGAAACCAATGCCGTACACGGATCTGATTCTTTGGAAAATGCCAAGATTGAAGTGACTTATTTCTTTGGGTCTGCTTGACAGAATGATTGATTGCTGAATATGCACAGCGCAAACGAACAACTCTTGCCGGTCTCTGAAGCTAAGCCAAAGATCAACCTCTTAGGTTATGATTTGGCTTTGATGCAGGCGCTGTTTAGCGATTGGGGCGAATCTTCATTTAGGGCCGATCAAATGCTCAAATGGATTCACCAACAGGGTCAAAGTGATTTTTCGACCTTGACCACTTTCTCCAAGAAATTACGCGAACGCTTGCAACAAGAGGCGTGCATTGAATTGCCAGAGATTGCCCATGATTCACTGTCAAACGATGGCACGAGAAAATGGTTGCTGCGTTTGGCCGATGGCAATTGCATCGAAATGGTTTACATACCAGAAAAGAATCGGGGTACCTTATGCATTTCTTCGCAAGTCGGTTGTGCCTTAAATTGTTCATTTTGTGCCACAGCGCAACAAGGCTTTAATCGCAATCTCAGTTCAGCTGAAATTGTGGCCCAAGTTTGGATTGCCAAAAACAGCCTCAATAAAACGCCCAATCAAATCATTTCAAACATTGTATTTATGGGCATGGGTGAGCCCCTATTGAACACTCAACAAGTGGCCATTGCAGCGCGCCTATTTCTAAACGACAAATGCTATGGCTTATCAAAACGTCGAGTCACAGTGAGTACAGCGGGGGTTGTGCCCATGATTGAAAAATTGTACGCTCAAGTCGATGTGAGTCTGGCCATTTCGTTGCACGCTCCAACCGATGAGCTGCGCAACGAGCTTGTCCCCATTAATAAAAAATATCCCATTGCCCAATTGCTCGCAGCTTGCTGGACTTACATTAAAGAAGCCCCGCAAAAGCGACACATATTATTTGAGTACGTGCTCATCGATCAGGTCAATGATTCGGTCAAACAAGCGCATTTACTCGCTCAACTGATTAAAGATATGCCTTGCAAGGTTAATCTCATTCCGTTTAATCCATACCCCAATACGCCCTATAAATGTGCTTCGCTTGACGCTCAAATGCGATTTCAAGGCATATTACGCAGTCATGGCGTACGTACCTTGCTCAGACGTACTCGGGGCAGTGACATTGATGCCGCTTGTGGGCAACTGGCGGGGCAATTTAAAGATCGTACGCGTCGAACGGTTTCCTGGCAGATGGCTCAATGAAAAAATCAACCATTCAGTCCATAAGAGGCATGACAGACCTGTATGGGTCAACCATGACCCACCATCAGTACATCCTTAAACAGGCCAGCGACTTGTTTGCCCAAGCGGGTTACCAGCCCTTTGCCACACCCATCGTTGAAAAAACCCAATTGTTTGCCCGAGCTGTGGGTGAAGTGACCGACATTGTCGAAAAAGAAATGTACACATTCACCGACCGCAATGACGACCGCCTGTCACTGCGCCCTGAAGGCACCGCACCTTGTGTGCGTGCGCTCATAGAGCAAAATCTTATGCAAGCAGGACAACATTATAAATTGTTCTATTCTGGCCCCATGTTTCGCCATGAACGCCCTCAAAAAGGCCGCTACAGGCAGTTTCATCAGTTTGGCGCAGAATGCTTTGGCATGCACAGCGCTTACGTGGACGCAGAGCTCATCACGCTCACGGCATTGTTGTGGCAAAAATTAGGCATACAAGCTGGGCTTCGTCTTGAACTCAACACCTTGGGCACACCCAGTGATAGACAAAGCTACACCGAAGCTTTTAAGGCTTTTTTGCATGAACATTTTGACCAATTGGACAGCGACAGCCAAAATCGGGTCAATAAAAACCCTCTTAGGGTGTTAGACAGTAAAAATCCTGAAACCCAAGCATTGCTGGTTCAAGCACCAAAAATGGACGACTATATGAGTCAAAGCAGTTTGGATGAATTCACTCAAATCACCAGCACCTTAGATTCGTGCCAAATCCCTTGGAGTAGAAATCCACATCTGGTTCGAGGTTTAGACTATTACAATGGCTGTGTTTTTGAATGGGTCAGCGAACATTTGGGCGCACAAGCCACCATTTGTGGTGGTGGGCGTTATGATGGTTTGGTTGAACAACTGGGGGGCAAAGCAACGCCTGGTGTCGGTTTTGCTATGGGTATAGAGCGCATTGCCTTATTGTTAGAGCAATTAAACCCTCAGAGCACCACAGCACCTACTGTGTACGTCATAGCCAGTGCAGAAGCCATCTTTGAGGGCTTTGCGCTCACTCAAACCCTGCGTCAACACACCCATTTAAGGGTGTTAAATGCTTATGATGGTGGCAGTTTTAAAGGTCAATTTAGAAAGGCTGATAAGGAAGGTGCGCATTATGCGATCATCTTAGGTGAAGAAGAATTGAAAAATCAACAAGTAACAATCAAGCCATTGCGCGATAATACGCCACAAAAAACAATCTTACAATCTCAACTGGTTCAATTTTTAAAGGAAATAGCATGGAAGTAACGCAACAACATCAATTAGCACTCATCAAACGGTGGTTTAAGAAGAATGGTTTGAAAATAACCACTGCCGTTGTGACCGTGGCCGTTGTGGTCATTGCTTGGTCGTGGTGGCAGAATAGCCAACGTGACTTCCAAGAACAGGCCTCTTCAACTTTTATTGCCTTGCAACAAGCCATTAAAAACAATGACGTTGATCAAGTCAATGCCCTCAACAATCGCTTGAACTTAGAATTTTCTGAAACGCCCTATGCGCTCAGTGGACGATTCATATCCAGTAAATTCTTTTATGACAACGGCTCTATCATGTCAGCCATTGATGAGTTACACGCCTTGTTGGCCACTGAACCTGAGGACATCATACGACAAATTGCGACCAACCGACTTGCGCGCCTGTACCTTGAAAGCAAACAACCCGATAAAACATTGCAAGTGGTGGCTGAACAGTTGAGTTATCCCATGGGTCAAAGTGCCCTTTCACATTTTTACATTATCCAATCGGATGCTTATTTGCAGCAAAACCAGCCCGTGGTTGCACGGCAATCGTTAGAACTCGCAAAGAAAAATCTACACTCAGAATCGCCCTTGGCTCAAGTCATTGAACTAAAACTGAATAATTTACCAAGATGATACAAAGATCGCGGATTTTTTTTTCTTTGTTTTTTCCGCTCCTATTGCTATTAGGGGGCTGTTCTTCGACGCCCTATGAGCTAAACGATACCCCCATAAAAGTAACCATAAACGAGGGGGAATCGCCAGACACTGACAAAAAAAACGCCTTAGGCATTGAGCCTGCCCCCTTGGTTGATTTCGATGATCGTATAGATCCAGAAATCGATTGGTGGACCAGTCTTGACCCTTATCAATTGGGCATTTATACCCGCCACACAGCCCACCATTTTAATTTGGCTTTGGCCCTTGAATCGATTATTGTTCCCCTACCTCGAGGTCTGATTATTGCCTTAGACAAAAACAATGGCGACACGCTGTGGCAGTATGACGCTAATCAAGACCTCAGCTTTGGCGCAACGAACGCAAATAATCAAATTTATGTGGGCACCATCAATGGCTCTGTGCTGGCCCTCAATGCCTTAACGGGCGAGCTGCTGTGGGAGAAACAACTCACATCATCGATCAGTTCTATCAGTGCCCATGACAATTATGTGTATGTGAAAAGCATCGATGGGCGCTTGTTTAAATTAGATGAAATCAGCGGAGCAGAATCGTGGCGTATCAAAGACAACATACCCAACTTATCCATTGTTGGAAGTAGCAAACCCCTAAAAGTTGGCGATGAAATCATCTATGGTAATGACAGTGGTCTGCTCATTGCTTTACGCATCACCAATGGCCAAATTGTCAATAGAATCAGCATTGGACGAAGAAGAGGTTTTTCTGATTTAGATGCCATTGTTGACGCGCAAACGGATTTACTCTACGACAAAGGGGTGTTATACGCAGCCTCTTGGGGGTCGCATTGGATCGCCCTCGATTGGGACGGCAAAAAAACGGTTAAATGGGAACGAGCTGAGTCGCTGATCCATCCTATTAAAAACAATAACCGAGCGCTCATTGTGGTCAACGACAATGGACTCATCTCCAGCGTGGACAAAAATACTGGGCAATCGATCTGGGACATGACCCACCTGGTCAATCGCGAACCGACATCACTTCAGCAACAAGGGCGTTGGTGGTTAACAACCGATTCTGATGGCATATTCCATTGGTTTGATGGTTTGGACGGCACATTGGCCGCTCGCTACTACAGCGAAGCCCCGCTCGCTATGTCAAGCATTGTTGACTCAGAAGGCGCAGTCTATTATCTCAATCGTTTAGGTCATTTGGTTCGAATGTCTTTGGACGACGAAACTTAGACCGCGTGTCTTAATTCAACCACTTTATGCAAGCCCCCTTAGTCACTATTGTTGGTCGCCCCAACGTTGGTAAATCGACACTTTTTAACTGCTTAACGCGGTCAAGGCATGCTTTGGTCGCAAATTTTTCAGGATTAACCCGCGATCGCATTTACGGCATAGTAAAGCACGGCGACACAGCTTTTAGGCTGGTTGACACTGGTGGATTGTGTGGCAACCCAGATGACATTGAAAATCTGATGCAAGATCAGGTCAACATAGCCATAGAAGAAGCCCATTTGATTATTTTCTTGGTCGATGGTTCAGTCGGGTTAACCCAGGGCGATCGCGACATTGCTGATCAGTTACGGCGAAAATCCATCCAACTATTGGTCGTCGCCAATAAATCTGAAGCAACTGAGTACAGCCAAATAAACGCAGAGTTTAGTGAATTGGGGCTGGGGCAAGTTCATGCCATTTCAGCCAGTCATCGCGCTGGTATCAATGTGCTAAGAGATTATATCTTGGATCAATTAGAGCCTTTTGATTGGCAACAAACAGAAACTGAAATCGACCGCATACGCATAGCCATCGTTGGACGACCCAATGTTGGGAAATCAACGCTCACCAATAGATTATTGAAAGCGCAGCGAGTGGTTGCCTACGACATGCCAGGCACAACGCGAGACAGCATTTACATTCCCCATGAAAGAGCGGGCGTTGCGTATGAGTTCATTGACACAGCTGGCATTAAACGACGCGCCAAGGTGCACGAGAAAGTTGAAACTTTCAGCATCATCAAAGCCTTAGACGCGATCAATAATGCGGCGGTTTCCATTGTGGTTTGCGATGCCCAAGAAGGTATCACCGACCAAGATGCACACTTGATTGCTGCAGTTATTTCAGCTGGCAGAGCCTTGGTGATCGTTTTAAATAAAATGGATGGTTTGAGCGACGACCAAAAAATCAAAACCGAACGCGAACTCGATCTCAAATTAGGATTCATCCAATATGCCCGAAAAGTACCGATTTCTGCCTTGCACGGCACGCGTGTGGGGCTTTTATGGCAATACATAGAGGAGGCATACACAGCGGCGCACAAAAAGATCAGCACTTCTGAATTAAACAAAGTATTTGAGTCGATTATTAGCCATCATGCGCCCCCCATTGTTAATGGTCGGACCATTCGGATGCGCTACGCCCATATCGGCGGACACAATCCGCCCACTATCCTCATCCATGGCAATCAATTAGACAAACTGCCAAAAACCTACCTTAGATACCTTGAGAATGCATTTAGAGAAGCCTTTAATTTGTTTGGCACACCGCTGAAATTGGTCTATAAAAACTCTGAAAACCCTTTTGCAGGGCGCAAAAATAAACTCAGCGATCGACAACAAATGCGGCGCAAACGTTTGATTCGAAATCGGAAAAAAAATGCCAAATAGCAAAGCGACTATTCAGAGACCTTCATCACAGTGTGCCATGTTGGCTGACCCATTTGCGTGGAGAAACACCTTAACTGTCACTGTTCGGATAAGGCAGCTGTGCGCTTAGCCTACCCCTTTGAGCATAGGCACAAATGCAATATCACCCAAATCAATTTCAGTCAATGCCCCATTGATTTGTTTAATGACCCCGATTAACCGCTGTTTTTTATGCCCAACCGGCACAATCAAACAGCCATTGGGTCTTACCAAAGACAACAGTTTTTGAGGCATTTTATCGGGCGCTGCTGTCACCACAATGGCATCAAACAACATCTGTTCAGGCCATCCTTCAAATCCATCGCCATGATGGTATTGAACATTGTCAATCTTCAACGATTTCAGCGTGGTTTGCGCTTTGTTGAACAACTGAGGAATGCGTTCAATGGTATAGACTCGCTTGGCGAGATGTGCCAACACAGCGCATTGATAACCCGATCCAGTGCCAATTTCTAAAACCGTGTTCATGTGCGAGTGATCGACAATAAACGCCGTCATTTTGGCCACGCTGGCCGGTTGTGAAATGGTCTGCTTCAAACCCAATGGCAAAGAACTCAATCGATCAACTTGGTACGCGTATTGTTGCCAAGCCGATTCAACAAACAAGTGCCTTGGTATTTTATCCATCACCTTGAGCGTTTGCTCCAATCCCTTGGAGTGCGGCAATTTTTCAGCCAAACGTTTGATCATCCGTGACCGACTGGCCTGTGAAGTGAACCCACTCACAGCCGAATTTTGATTGGGTAAGGCCTTACTTAAAGCCATGTGCTAATTTTTCAAGCATCGAGTGATTGGTTAAATCAAAGCCCAAGGGTGTTAGGCTGGCGTAACCCATTTCAACGGCTTCAAAATCCGTCCCGCTGATGTCCTGATCGGGATTGCCGCTGCTGCCAATCCAGAAAACGGCTCTCCCTTGTGGGTCTTGCGATTTGATCACATCATCGGCTTTAACCCTTTTACCCAATGGCACAACTTTGATGCCTTTATAAGGGTGTTCTGTACTTGGCACATTGACATTGAACACAACCTTTGCAGCGGGCAATGTTTGTTCAATGCGGTCGATGATCTCATCGGCCACCGCTGCGGCCCGATCAAAATTAAAGGGCTCAATGGCTGAAATCGCCACACTGGGCAAATTTAAAAATCGCCCTTCCATCGCTGCGGCAACGGTACCTGAATAAAGCGTATCATCGCCTAAATTTGCCCCTGCATTGATGCCAGAAACCACAATGTCTGGTTCAAATTCTAACAATCCAGTCAATGCCACGTGGACACAGTCGGTTGGTGTAGAATCCATCAAATAAATAAATCCATCCGCACAATAGCAGGGTCTAAGCGGTCTGTCTAAGGTCAAAGCATGGCTGCAGGCGCTTCGGTTGTTTTCAGGCGCGACCACAACGACTTCGTGTTTCTGAATGAGTTTGGCATACAAGGTGCGAATACCAATGGCAAGATAGCCATCGTCATTGGTTAATAGGATTTTCATGGTTGATGTTTGTATAATTAGAATTTCGCTTATGGCATGACATAAATCCATGCCAATGCACGCATAGAAGATGCGCATTATAACCATAAAAACCAAATCGTTGAGTATAGATATGTCCTCCACGGATTCATTTAAAGCATTTAAACAAAAGGTTAAACCTTTGGCCGATTCCAATAGGGTTCCAACCCCTGCGCCAATCATCACTCCAGCCAAAGCGGACCCTAAAAAACCAGTCGCCAATAGTGTTCCCCAAAACCCTCGAACCCGTCTGCGCTTAACCAATCCACCATCCAATACACTGTCGCAATCTTATCTGTCATTTAAACGACCTCATACCTTATTGAAGGACTATACTAAACTAAAGAGAGGCAAATTAGCCGTCAATGCCTGTTTAGATTTACATTGTTTAAACGTCGTCCAAAGCCGTACCAAATTCGAAGCATTTTTGCTTCAATCCCAAGACCAAAAGCTCAAGTGTGTGCAAATCATTCACGGCAAAGGCTTGAATAGCAAAAGCGAGTCCATATTAAAAGCGCATACGGCACATTGGCTTAAAGAGATCGATTTTGTTCTCGCTTATGCCTCCTGTGTGCCTAAAGATGGTGGTACAGGTGCGGTTTATGTCCTATTAAAAGGCTGAGTTTGCTACAATCACGCTTTATTTTGAATCGATGTCATATTTTTAAAACATTTTAGCATTAGGATTTTGTACCTTGAATAACTTACCCCCGACTGACGACCTGAGAATTGTCAAACACACTCAAATCACAGCGCCTGTGGAAATTCATCAGGAATTCCCCATCACAGAAGTGGCCGCTCAAACCACGGCCAATGCGCGCCAAACCATTCGTGACATATTGTTGGGCAACGATCAACGCCTGCTGGTTATTGTTGGTCCCTGCTCCATCCACGACCCAGAAGCTGCTTGGGAGTACGCCCAAAAACTCAAACAATTGGCCAATGAACTGCAAGACAGTTTATTCATCGTCATGCGCATCTATTTTGAAAAACCCAGATCAACTGTGGGTTGGAAAGGTCTCATCAATGACCCAGATTTAGACAGCACCACATTCGACATCAATAAAGGACTACGGCTGGCACGTAAATTACTGATCAAAGTGTCTGATCACGGCGTCCCTGCTGCAACCGAATATTTAGACTTAATGACACCGCAGTACATTTCTGACTTGATCGCTTGGGGCGCCATAGGTGCTCGAACAACTGAAAGCCAGGGTCACCGTGAAATGTCCTCTGGCCTATCCTGCCCTGTTGGGTTTAAAAACGGCACCGAAGGCAATTTGCAAATTGCTGTCGATGCGCTATTGTCAGCGTCACGCCCACATATTTTCATGTCCCACACCAAACAAGGACACACAGCCTCATTTCAAACATCTGGCAACCCCGACTGCCATTTGATTTTACGAGGCGGCAAAGATGGACCCAATTATGATGCACAATCGGTTGCAAACTGCTGTGAACTTCTGGCTCAGCACGATTTGCCACAAAAACTCATGGTGGATTTTTCTCATGCCAATAGCGCCAAGGATCATAATAAACAAGTCGATGTGGCCCATAATGTGGCTCAACAAATAGAACAAGGCACCCACAAAATCATGGGCATTATGATTGAAAGCAATCTACACGCGGGTAAGCAAAAAGTTGTGCCTGGTCAACCATTAGAATATGGCGTTAGCATCACTGATGCCTGCATTGACTGGGACACCACCGCCACATTACTGCGCGATGTGCTGGCACCGGCCGTCACAGAAAGAAATAAGGATTGTTTGAAATAGCACATGCCCCATTAAGCGTATGAAGTTTTTTTTCAACAAAACTTGGGCAATCAATATTGCGCTGTTCATCGCATTATTCATTGGTTTGCATTTTTGGCAAACCCGCGACTTAGTAGAGGGTCAAGTTCAATTGCCTGTGGCATACAATTTATCGGGTGAACCGATTGATTGGGCTCAATACGCTGACCAACCCGTATTGGTACATTTTTGGGCAACGTGGTGCAAGGTTTGTTATTTTGAAAAGGATAATATTGAATCGCTCATTGAAGACGGTTATCCCGTCATCAATGTGGCTGTATTTGCTGAAAATCCACAACAAGTCACTCAATTTGCGCAACAACATCAACTCAATTTGGCAGCCATTGCTTACGATCCAGAGGGTCATTGGTTGAAGAGCTGGGGGGGTGTCGCCGTTCCAACAACATTTATATTAAATTCTAAAAAACAAATCGCTTTTACTAGCGTTGGTTACACGACGACTTTAGCGAATAAACTGCGTTTATGGCTGACAAGATAACACAAAAAACCTTCATCAGCGATAATGTGCATCAGGAAAAAACAACCGACGTTCTTATAAATGATTGAAATTTCTAAAATATTTACTAAAAAGCATCCGACGCTTGTCAAAATTCCAATCATTGGACCGCTTGTCATACGCATATTAAAACGAATGTTTCACGAAAACATTGTTAATGAATTTATGGTTCAAAATAAACAATGGCGTGGCATGGAATTTTGCACCAAAGTGCTACAACGCTTAAATTACACTTATTTTGTCAATAATCATGAACGGGCAAACATCCCTGAAACTGGGCGTTTGGTTGTTATTGCCAATCATCCCATTGGCACATTAGACGGTGTGGCATTGGTCAAGCTGATCAGTGAAATACGACCGGATGTTAAAGTGGTGGTCAACAGTTTTTTGTATGAATTTTTTGAACCGTTGCGCCAAATATTCATCCCCTTAGATAATATGAGCAAAAATGCTTTTTCAAAAACCCCGGTTGTCAAAATCATACGGGCCTTAGAAAATGAAGAAGTTGTGGTCATTTTTCCTGCGGGCGAAGTGTCACGCATTCGCCCCACTGGTATTAAAGATGGTGAATGGTTGAATGGTTTTCTGTTTTTTGTTGAGAAGACCAAATCACCCATTCTACCCATTCACGTAGCCGGCCGAAACTCTGCCGTTTTTTATTCCATTTCAAGTATTTATAAAACATTAGGAACCTACCTTCTATTACACGAAATGATGAAGCAAAACTACAAAAGCTTGCGCTTTCGCATTGGAGAAATCATCCCCTATTCATCCTTAGGACAACACAAACATCGTAATCGTCAACAACTCAGTCTGATGTTGCGTACCCATTTGTATCAGTTGCCGAAAAAAAAGCGCACGCACCAGTTATTCAAAACTGAGAAAACCATCTCCCATGCTGTCGATAAAGGCGATCTGATTACAGAACTTCGCCAATCAGACTTATTGAGTTCCACCGCAGATGGGCATGAAATATACTTGGTTGAGTACCGCTCAGATTCAGCCATTCTGCGTGAAATTGGGCGCATTCGTGAATTGGCCTTTAGATTGGTTGGTGAAGGGTCTGGCAAAAACTTAGATTTAGACGAATTTGATGAATACTACATCCACTTGGTTTTATGGAACCCCGATGATTTAGAAATTGCGGGCGCTTATCGTATGGGGCATGGCGCCACCATTTTAAAAAATCATGACTTCAAAGGTTTTTATACTTCTACGCTGGTCGATTTTACCGACGACGCTCGGGCCTATCTCGAACACGGGGTGGAGATGGGACGAAGTTTTGTGAATCCAAGATATTGGGGCAATCGCAGTTTGGACCTACTCTGGTATGGCATTGGCGCGTACATGGTCAGACACCCTGAAATTAAGTATATGTTTGGACCCGTCAGTCTTTCCAACAATTACCCAGAAGAAGCCAAGGCGGCCATCGTTGCTTTTTACCACCTCTACCATGGTCCACAAGGCAAAACTTATGCCAATCCCAAACATCCCTATCATATCCCTGAATCGGCTTTAGAATTTGCCAAAACATTGGGGGATAACCCAGCAAGTGCCTATAGAGCGCTCAATGCTCACTTGAAAAAAACTTGGCAAGTGCGTGTACCAACCATGTATAAACAATACAGTGATTTAACCCATCAAGGCACCGAATTCATCAGCTTTGGTCTAGATCCAAACTTTAATAATTGCATTGATGGCATGATTATGGTTGATTTGGACAAAATGACGCGTCGCTCAATGAGACGTATTCCATTCCCTCACGTTGTTCCTGATGAAAATGGTCTATTAAAATGGCGTGAACACACCCTTGAGTCAAAGAAGGATTCGACAGAATGAATAGTTATTTATCCAAGCAGGCCGAGCAAGATTTAAAACAAATGGTGATTGATTATTTAAAACAGCATCAAAACTTTTTTTGTGAAAACGAAGCATTGCTTGATCAATTAAACTTGCCTCATATGACTTCGGCAAATTCAACTTCATTCATTCAACATCAGCTCGCTCGGGCACAGGAAAAAAACCAATTGTTGCACACCCAACTCAACAACATCACCGATACCGTTGAGGAAAACAGTCGGCTTTTTGCCCATTTGCATCACATCATCCTCAAAGTGTTGCGGTCTGATGAATCAAACCGTTTAGAAACGTTAAAAGAAGCGTCAGTTGAACATTTATCCGTAGAAGCATGCGTGATTTGGTTGAATCAACTGTCGGTTGATCTCGTTACTTTAGACTGGTTCACCGAACCGATGAATCAATTTGATTGTAGCAAACCCAGTGCCATTGAAATCACTGAGGAACAAAGCAATTTATTATTTGAAAACCCTGTTTATCAATCAGCCTGCTGTGTCCCGCTCGGCACACAAGGAAAGTACGGCGCTGTGATCTTTGGTAGTACAGACAATACACGATTTGCTGGTAATAGAGACACACAATTTCTTGAACAGTATGAGCAAATCGCTTCAGCCACATTAAAACTTCAAACCTCTTGAGCCTTAAATTATGACCATAAAGATGCACGGAACAACCATCTTAGCCGTTAAACGCGATAACGCTGTGACCATTGGCGGCGACGGCCAAGTGACACTTGGGAACATGGTCGTTAAAGGAACGGCCAACAAAATCAGACGGCTCTATAAAGATCAAGTTATTGCCGGTTTTGCTGGAAGTACGGCTGATGCCTTCACACTCTTTGAAAAATTTGAATCAAAACTGCAAGAACACCAAGGCAATTTGAAATTGGCCGCCGTTCGTCTGGCAACCGACTGGCGCAGTGATCGCATGTTGCACAAATTAGAGGCCATGCTGTTGGTCGCGGATCCGCAAAACATCTTTGCCATTTCCGGCATGGGCGATGTATTAGAGCCTGAACATAATTTGATGGCCATTGGTTCAGGGGGCGGCTTTGCTTCTGCTTCTGCACGCGCACTGTATGAAAATAGCACCTTAACTTCTGAGGAAATTGTCAGAAAATCGCTCAATATTGCTGGAGATATTTGCATCTACACCAATAACAATCTCACCATTGATACCCTCGTAAAGCAATCCAATGACTAATGCCCAGTCATTGCAAGATTATCAGGCAGATTTCATTGAACAAGCCATTGAAAAAAATGCCCTAAATTTTGGCACTTTCACTTTAAAATCTGGTCGAATCAGCCCGTACTTTTTCAATGCTGGTGCCTTAACCGACGGTAAGAGCCTATCCATCTTGGCCAACGCCTATACCCAACTCTATAAAGACCTCAATTTGGACATCGATTGTTTGTTTGGCCCTGCATACAAAGGCATTGCGCTCGCCGCCTTATGCACCATGAATATTTACCAAAAATTGGGTATGAACCTCAACTACGCCTATAACCGCAAAGAAGTCAAAACACACGGCGAAGGCGGCAATCTGGTCGGTATTTTGCAAGGTAAGGTGCTCATCATTGATGATGTGATTACGGCGGGGACGGCAATCCGTCAATCCATCGAACAAATCCGAGCTGAAAACGCCACGCCCACAACCGTATTTACCGCCTTAGATCGCATGGAAAAAGGACAAGGCGAGCAATCAAGCGTCTTAGAATTAAAAAGCCGCGACAATATTGATGTTTACAGCATCATCAATATCAATCATATCATCCTATATTTGGAGTCCATCAAACATCCCAAGTTAACTGACATGCTGGCTTATCGCACTGAATTTGGACAGTAAAAATACGTGGATTCCATCACTCAGTTTACCCTTGGCGCCGTTATTGGACACGCTGTTGTTGGTAAAACCGCACAACGCAAAGCTATTATTTGGGGCGGCATCATCGCCACCCTCCCAGATTTAGACGTTCTATTTTCGCCTTTTCTGAACGATATGGAGAGCCTTGCTATACATCGAGGTTATTCCCATGCTTGGCTGATTCAACTCATGGTGGCCCCCTTAATCGCTCTGCTGCCCTGGTTGATCCATTATCCGAAAAAGAACACCCCGGCCAAATCGAAAACCGCTTATTGGCGCTGGCTGTTAGTGGTGGTATTGGCTCTAACAACCCATACACTCATCGACTTATTCACGGTTTATGGCACCCAAATTTTTCTCCCATTCACCGACAAACCCTACGCTTTAAATAATTTATTCATCGTTGACCCGCTGTTTACTTTTCCGCTGTTGCTCGCCACCTTTGTCGGTTTAATTTATTGGCGCAGTGTCAAACTGTCCAAATATGCTCTAATCGCCACCCTCGTTTATTCAATGTTTTCGCTGGCAGCTTACCAATGGGTCAGCTATCAGACGCCTGATATTTTGGCTCAGAAACGACTCCCCAAGGATAAGGTTTTGGTTTCGGCAGCACCATTGACCACCTTTCTCTGGCGCATTATTACCGTTGACGACAAGTATTGGTATGAAGGCTACTATTCTTTGTTTAAGGGTGCAGCGCAAGTACAATTCAAAAAGTATGATAGAAATACCCACTTATATTCTAAAATCAAAGGAAATCCCAGCTTGAAACGTTTATTCTGGTTTAATCGTGGGTTTTATCGTTATAAACAACACGCCGACACCATCATCCTGCAAGATCTGCGTTTTGGCGAAGGCAACAACTTAAGATTCAATTGGATGCTTGCAGAACAAAACACCCAAAACCAATGGATTCCCATAAACCCTGCTATCCAAACATGGGATAACGCTGGAACCCCAGATGATTATTTCAAAATCCTATTTAATCGAATTTTTTAATTGAAAATGTTCTTGCCCAAACCCTATATTTTTCGCATTGCCATTCGTTATCTCAGCGCAAAACAAGACAATCGATTTATTAATTTCATTTCACTGACTTCCATCATTGGCATATTTTTGGGTGTGAGCGTGCTCATAACCGTGCTATCGATCATGAATGGCTTTCAAACCGAACTCAGAACACGCATATTAAGCATGACTGCGCACATGACAATATTTGAAAAAGACCATCACTTGAGCAACTGGCAGAGCGTGAGGACTGACTTACTAAAACATCCCAACATCGTTGGTGTTGCACCATTCATTGAAAAACAAGCGCTGCTAAGTGCCGGTAAAAACGTGAAAGGCGCATTGATCAAAGGCATTGACCCTGCGATTGAAACAGACGTTTCAAGCATTGCAGAGGACATCGAAAAAGGGACTTTAGAAGATTTAAATCCAGGCGAATTTAATGTCATTTTGGGCATCACGCTTGCCGCGGAACTCAAAGTCACAATCGGCGATAAAATCACCCTTGTCATCCCACAACCCGCTTCTGGATTGATTGCCTCAGTCCCCAGGCTCAAGCGATTCACCGTCACAGGGCTTTTGAATGTTGGCATGCACGAATACGACAGTGGTTATGCGTTTATTCATATAGAAGATGCGGCTAAACTCTATTCCATGCGCGATAAAATCAGTCGTTTGCAAATAAAAACCGATGATCTTTTTAAAGTCAATCAAATCATTGACAGTCTCAATACCTACTTACCTGATAAAGATTATTACGCGCTTTCTTGGACTCAGCAGCACGCTAATTTTTTCCAAGCCATTCAGTTAGAAAAACGCATCATGTTTATTGTCGTCGCCTTAATTATTGCCGTTGCGGCCTTTAATATTGTTTCGACCATGGTCATGATGGTCAATGAGAAAGCACGCGCCATTGCCATTTTACGCACACAAGGGGCGCGCACACGAGATATTACAACCTTATTCATTTTTCAGGGCATTACCTTAGGATTAATTGGCACACTGCTGGGCTGCTTAGGTGGCTATGTGCTCTCTGATAATATCGGCACCATCATACCCTTTATTGAACAAACTTTTAATTTGCAATTTTTTCCAGCCGATGTGTATTACATTTCAAAAGTTCCCGCCGAAATTAACTTATCTGATGTGGTTGAAGTTGGTTTGTTTGCATTTTTAATGAGCGTTATCGCTACAATTTACCCAGCGCTTAGAGCTTCAAACGTCGAACCCGCACAAGTATTGCGTTATGAATGACCCTGTTTTAACGGCCTCCAATATCAGCAAATCCTTTATTCAGGGTGAGAGCACCATTCACGTCCTCAATGACGTGTCTTTGACCGTGCATCGAGGACAGACCAATTCGGTTATGGGCGCTTCGGGCAGTGGCAAAACCACCCTCTTACAAATATTAGGCGGACTCAGTTCGCCCACCAGTGGTTCAGTGTCCTTATTGAATCAATCGTTGAGCCTTGCCGATGATGCCGCCCTAAGTTTGTTGCGCAATCAACATCTGGGTTTTGTCTATCAATTGCACCATTTATTGCCCGAATTCAATGCCATAGAAAACGTTGCTATGCCTCAATTGATTGCGGGTATCTCTTATGCGCAAGCGCTCAAACGCGCTGAACACTGCCTGAAATTGGTTGAAATGGACCATCGACTGACCCACACACCAGCCGCATTATCGGGTGGTGAACGGCAACGGGTCGCCATTGCGCGCGCCATTGTCAATTCCCCTGAATGCATTCTGGCAGACGAACCCACGGGCAATCTGGACGAAAATAACGCTCAAAATGTTATGCTACAATTGACCAATATCTGCCGTGAGGAAGGTTTGTCCTTGGTGCTGATCACGCATGATTTAACCATCGCTCAAGCCATGTCTAACTGCTATGAATTGAGTAGCGGCACTTTGGGTCTTAAGACCTCCAATCTGACCGATGAACACAGGTGATCCATACAAATGAATGATGACTACGATACTTTTGAGGAATCAGAAAATGAGGCAAACGATCACGATCGCCTAAAGCCGATCAGTAATCCGGATCCAGTCGATGAATTGGACGCGTCTAATATTGAAGAAGAGGACATTGAAGACGAGGAAGTCAGCAACGCCAGTAATTTAACCCCTTCGCCTTCCAATGCCTTAGTCCCGGCAAGCCATACCTTTGAAAGTTACATCCACCAAGTCAATAATGCCCCTGTTTTATCAGCAGAACAAGAATGGGAGTTGGCGCGTAAACTGCGCGAAGAAAACGATTTAGAGGCCGCTCAAAGCCTGGTTTTTTCAAACCTAAGACACGTTGTTAGCATTGCCCGTGGTTATTCAGGATACGGACTTTCTATGCCCGATTTGGTGCAAGAAGGCAATGTCGGATTGATGAAAGCCGTCAAACGGTTCGACCCCGATCAAAAGGTTAAGCTAATGACTTTCGCCACTCATTGGGTGCGCGCCGAAATCAATGAATTTGTCATTAAAAATTGGCAGATTGTTAAAATCGCCACCACCAAAGCTCAACGTAAATTGTTTTTTAAATTGCGCTCAGCGCGCAATCAAATCGGCTGGGTTAGCGACAAAGAAGCGGGCGAAATTGCCGAAAAACATAATGTGACCAAAGCCGATGTCTATCATATGGAGAATCGCTTCACCAACTTGGATACTTCCTTTGACGCACCCTATCAAAGCGACGATGAGCACGCTTATGCGCCGTCTCAATTCTTGCCGGACTATCGCTATTCACCCGAGCAAATTGTCACTCAACAAAACACCGAAAGCTTTCAAAATGAAGGATTGCAACAGGGATTGAAAACTTTGGATGAACGAAGCCGTGAAATCATTGAACAACGCTGGTTTCAAGAAGACAAAGCAACCCTACGTGAGTTGGCAAAGAAATACCAAGTGTCGATTGAACGTATTCGCCAAATTGAAACCAAAGCGCTGCAAAAACTCAAAGGTTTTTTAAGTCAATCTTAAGCATAATCGCTATCGATGAACCGTTTGTTGCCAGTGCCGCAACAATATGGTATTTTCTACCCTAATCTAGGCCCCTCATTCACGAGGGTGAAACTTAAATATCAACAATTTTTTCGCAAGGCTTGACACTTTGTCAATGTTGCTTTACAATTCTTGTCAATGTTACTTGACACACACCATTTACATCCAACATGTCAATGATTGCAAAAGATTGTTACTATGTCCTTACAAATTGAAAATTTAACCCTTTGGCAAAACCAGCAAACGCTTTTTAAAAATATTAATTTGTCGGTTTCGCAAGGTGAAATTGTTTGTCTATACGGTCCCAGTGGTTGTGGCAAGACAACCCTGCTCAATGCCATTGCTGGATTCCACGATGAATGTTCTGGACAAATTTTGCTCAATGGCAACTCTTTGATGCGTTATAGGCCGGCCAGAACATTTAAAATCGGATATGTGTTTCAAGACATTGCATTATTCCCACACATGTCCATCTTTGACAACATCGCCTACGCATTCAATGTGAAACACGCCAAGGACGAACGCATACAAAAAGTCGAAACGCTTTTAAACATGGTTGATCTGCCGAACATCTCACATAAATATCCGCATCAACTCTCAGGCGGTCAAAAACAACGTATTGCCATTGCCCGCGCTTTGGCCAGTAACCCTGATGTCCTGCTGATGGATGAGCCTTTTTCAAGCGTTGACGTGGACTGTACCACCTGCATCACTCGAGATATGCGCGAACTGATCCTCGCACAAAAAATTCCCACCTTATTGGTTAGTCATAATCTGAATGAAGCCGAAAATTTTGCCGATGCCATCTATGGCATCTCAGAGCAGAATTTTTATCCGTTTGAGATGCCAATACCTCTATACAATCCTGCGGCATAGCCCATCAATTCATTGGGCCATTTTGTAAAAATGGACCTCAATGATGGCGCCATTATTTCATTGATTTAAGCCTATGCACGCCATAAAAAAAACCATCCTTCAAGTCTTTGTGGGTCTTTTATTGCTTGCTCAATTACCCGCACTGCAAGCCAATGAGACCCTATCTGTTTACTCATCGCGCAAAGAATCGCTGATCAAACCCTTACTGGATCAATTCTCGCTCGCAAAGAATGTCAAAATTCAATTAATTACGGGCAATGACGAAGCGCTGATTGAACGCATAAAGCAAACAGGCGCAAAAGTGGATGTTATTTTATTGTCCGATGCTGGGAATTTGTTTTATGCGAAGACTCAAACGGTTCTTCAACCATTCAGCAGTGACGTCGTTGAAAATCGAGTGCCTCCTTACTGGCGCGACAGCTTAGATGGACAGCACCTCTGGACTGGGCTGTCGCTCCGAGCCAGAACGATTATTTACAATAAAACCAAGGTGGACCCTCAATCGCTCAGCACTTATCAGCAATTAGGCGATATAAAATGGCGCAATCGCCTGTGCTTAAGAACCAGTAAAAAAATCTATAATAAATCATTGGTCTCAAGCATGATCATCCATCACGGTGTCAAGGAAACCAGAAACATTCTAAAGCGTTGGGTGAGCAATTTAGCCACCAAACCATTTGCCAAAGACTCTCAAGTGATTAAAGCCATCGCAGCCGGACAATGCGATGTAGGCATCATCAACACCTATTACTTAGGCAGAGTCTTAGAAAAAACACCAAAAACACCTGTAGGCTTATTCTGGGCTAACCAGGCAGACATTGGAACGCATGTGAACCTCAGTGGGGCGGGCATTGGCAAAACAGCCCAAAACAAAGCACTAGCCATAGACTTCATCAATTGGCTGATCAGCAATCGCGCACAAGCAATATACGCAAACACCAATAAAGAATACCCCATCATTGATGGTGTGGCGCTCGATCCCATTGTTAAAAGCTGGGGTCAATTTAAAGCCGATAAACTGCCCCTCAATAGTATTGGCAACTTACAAGCGAAAGCAGTTGAACTGATGCGTGAAACAGGTTATCAATAACAATGCATACAAAATGAGCCTCAATCAGAAAGCCTTGTCTTTTCTTAAAAAGCAAGGATTTTTGCTATTATGCGTCGCAATCATCTTGTTGCCATTAGGGCATACAATGATCAACTTACCAAGCATTGTTCATGATGGCTACAATCTTTTCAGTGCGGATTTTTTACAACACATAACCTTCAATACTTTAAGCTTAGTGCTACAGGTCGGTGTGATCAGCACCATTGTTGGGGTATTTTTTGCTTGGTACGTCAAGCTGTATAAAATTCGCGGCCACCGCTGGATTCATTTCTTATTATTGCTGCCCTTAGTTATCCCCTCATATGTACACGCCTTTATATTCATTGGCGTTTGGGATTATTCAGGTGTTTTTCAAAATTATTTGCGTGCACTAAGTTGGTTAAACAGCGGCGTTGATGTGCGCGATAACAGCTGGGGCATTAGCCTTGCTTTGAGTTTTAACTTGTCACCCTATGTTTATTTGATGACCTGTGCCTCATTCGACAGACAAAGCGATAGCACCATCAGAGCTTGTCGTATTTATGCGCAGGGGCATACTTGGTCCATGGTTAAGATATTAGTAAAACTCATACGACCTGGCATTATTGCTGGCGTCACATTGGTCATGATGGAAGTCATTGCCGATTTTGGCGTGGTTTCGATGTTTAATTATCAAACCTTTACACTGGCGATCTATTCAGCATGGGAAGACTATAGAGATATCCTCTTAGCGTTGTTTTTAGCTTTCCATTTGCTCATTATTTCATTGCTTTTAATTGCCTTGGAGCAGAAAAATCGTGGTCAAAAGCGTTTTGATAACATTCAACAACAACTGAATGCCCGTATTGCAATCAGCCCCCGAAGACAATGGTTTTTTTATAGTATTTGTTTGTTGTGGATGACCTTCAGCACCTTCGTACCAATCATACAGCTGATGAGTTGGTCGATTGAGTCTTTTGCATGGGAGTCGCGCTATATAGATTGGCTTTGGCAGTCGGTTAAATTAACTTTTATGGGAACCGCTGGTATTTTGCTCCTCAGTTTAATGATTAATTACTGCAAATACGTCTATGGGGGCACGCTTAACCGCAATCTGGTCGGCATTTTAAGCGTCGGTTATGCCTTACCTGGAACGATGATTGCCATGATTTTGCTATTGGTCTTCAACGAATACATTGGCCATAATCTGAGTGGCGTGGGTGTTTTAATTTTATTATGGGGCTACTGCATTCGATTCCTATCCTTGGGTCTCAATGCGCTTGCCACTGATTGGGAGGCCATATCACCATCGTTGGAAAAAGCCAATAAACTTTACAGTCGGAGCTTCATCCAGCAAATTCAAAAATTCTATTTGCCCATGCTCAAGCCAGGCATCATGGTGGGCGCCGTGCTGTTATCGTTGGAGATCATCAAAGAATTGCCCATCACACTCATTTTAAGACCCTATGGTTGGGACACATTGGCCATCCGAATTTATAATTTGGCCTCAGAAGGCCTGTATGAACAAGCCGCGCCTGCGGCCCTACTGTTGGTGTTGTTCATTCTTATTTTGTACGGCGTCATTGCTTTGCTGACACGCCAAACAAAGGCTAAGAGCGGGTAACGACTAAATCTATGCGCTATGCCGCTTAAAAGTAACAGCGATCATGCCGCAATGAACATTGGTTGGTCGTAATAGATTTAAAACTAGATGCTACTTTCGGCTTTTTAAATTAAGCAAATTCCCTAAAAGCATCAATGAAGCGCCGATTAAAAGCGCCCATTTGAAGGGTTCGTTATACAAAAGAATCCCAACCACAATGATCAGCGGTAATCGGAAAAAATCGATGGTCATAACAATGCCAACTTCTGTCAACTGCAACGCTTTGGTTAAACAAAAGTGGGCGCTCAATGCCATCAATCCTATGACAATGGACCAAATCCATTGAGTGGTTGACAGTTCTGTCCAAACGGGTATTGAAAAAACCAATCCAATGGGCAATTGAATGAGGCACATATAAAATAAAATGGTTAGAGGCTGATCGGTTGTGGTCAATGACTTGGTCAAGGTGTGGGCAAATCCGTAGCCCATGGCGGCAAAAATAACGATGAGCGAGGCACTGTTGTAGAGCTCTGATCCGGGTTGTACAATAATTAATACCCCAATGATGCCCAACATCACTGCAACAAGTTTGCGCCACTCTAAGGATTCTTTCAACAATACGGCCGCAATGAGTAAGGTCCACAATGGAACCGTAAACTCTAAGGCAAATACTTCTGACAAAGGCAATAAGCCCAACCCTAAGAACCAGCCGTACTGACCAGCAAAATGAAAGGAATTGCGAACCAATTGCAGTGGCAGACGTTGGGTTTTAAAAGCTTGGGTGTTTTGGGTGATGAGACCGATACTCACCACCACAATCAAACCGACCACACTGCGCAGGAACAGCGTTTGAAAAGTATCAACATCAGCGCTCAACTCTCTGCCACCCACACCCATGAGACTGAACGAGCAAATGGATCCAATCATCCACAATGCCGCTTTTAGCTGAGCATTCATGTGTTGATCAACACATTATTTTAACTCAAGAATTTTATCGTAGAGCACCCGAGCCACAGCAATGTCTTGATTTTTTGATTGGGCTCGATTTTTATGACGGCGCGCACCTGGCAGGCGTGTCCCTTCAATTTCCAATAAAGCAGAAAATAAGCGTTCGGCATGGGCAAATGGGTCTTCGCTACTGCCAAATTTTGTGGGATCAAAGGCGATGATGAGCTCTCCGCCTTGTGGTGGTCCGCCATCCTTGTTATCGGCAAGACCCGCTTCTTGACTGTAACGTTCTCCGATGAGCGGACCCACCAATAACTCAATCATCAATGCGATGCTAGACCCTTTGTAGCCGCCAAAAGGCAACAGGCAGCCCTTTAAAATTTCATTGGGGTCATTGGTAGGCTGACCCTTTTCGTCAATGCCAACACCATCTGCCACCTGTTTACCATCTCTTGCTGCAATGGCAACATCACCTTTTGCCATGGAAGCACTGGCTTGGTCAAATACAAAAGGTGGCGCATCTTTACGCGGCCAGCCAAATGCCATGGGATTGGTGCCGTAAAAAGGTTTGATGCCGCCAGCTGGTGCGACAGCAGGCATGTAGGCGGTGAACGCCATGGCGCAAAGATTTTGCTCAGTTAGAGCCTCAATTTCAACCCATAGTGATGAAAAATGATGAATTTTGGTCAACGCCAATGCAGCCAATCCGTTCTTTTTGGCTGCTTGAACCAATGGTAATCGCCCAAACTGCAAGGCCCGCGGCGCAAAACAATTATGGCCATCGACTCTGAGCACACACGGCGTTAGGGTTTCTAAGCTGGGCGCGGCATGTCCATCAACCTTACCGCTTTTCAGAGCAGCAACATAGCCTGGCAAGCGGAATAAACCATGTGAATGGCACAAATCCGCTTCAGCGGCAGTAATCGTGTCTGCAACAGCCGTGGCATTGGTTGGGTCACAACCATTGTGAACCAAAACATCGTAAGCGATTTTGTGAACTTGGGATAAGCTGATTAAAATAGGTTCCATGAGACTCCTTGTTGTTGATTGATTAAAAAATTAGAATAATTACTTTGAATTCATTTTATGGGGTTTTCATCGTCAGTAGGACTTTTTCTTGTGTCTGTTTCTGACGCATCCAATTCATCCTCAAATGCGGCATCATTAAATTGAGGTTCAGTCGCATCAGTGTTATTTTCGTTAAAGGGGTCGCCAGGTTCATCCTCATCGTGCAAACCTTTTGCGACACCACTGCCGACGATCGCCTCTTTGGGTCGATGTAGCCAGTTACCAATGATTACCCCTGTTTCAAATAACAACCACATGGGCACAGCGAGCAAGGTTTGAGAAATCACATCGGGTGGGGTTAATAGCATACCCATGACGAAAGCACCCACAATCACATAGGGCCGTTTTTTGGCTAAATCTTGCGCGCTGATAACCTCAGTCAAAATCAATAATATGGTGGCAATGGGCACTTGAAAGGCCACCCCAAAAGCAAAAAACAGCTTGATGGAAAAATCCAAATAATTGGTGATGTCTGTGGCCACTTGCACACCTTCTGGGGCAATACCGACTAAGAAGGTGAATACCAATGGGAAAACCACAAAATAGGCAAAAGCACCTCCCGTGTAAAACAAAACCACACTGCCCATGGACAGAGGCAAGAGGAGTTTTTTTTCTGTTTTATAAAGACCTGGCGCAATAAAGGCCCATATTTGGTAAAGCACAATGGGCATGGCCAAAAAAATGCCTGTAATGAGAGCTAATTTAAATGGGGTTAGAAAAGGAGAGGCAACACCTGTGGCGATCATTTGGCCATTTTGAGCGGCCAAGGATTGAACCAATGGCAAGGCGAGCAGTGCGTACAAGTCGTTGGCAAATGGCAATAACAGAGCCGTCGTAAGAACAATGCCTATGACCGCACGCACCAAACGCGTGCGTAGCTCGAGTAGATGCTCTAATAACTGTGAAAATGATGCGTTCGGCGTCTCGCTCATTGACTTTTTTGCGGTTTTGTTGAGGCTTTGGGATCGATCTTAGGTATTATTTTGGATGACGGCTTCACTGATTCTATTTCGTCGCGAGCCCCACGAATTTCAGCATTCAACTGCTCCGAAAAAGATTCCATATCTGATTTGAGATCCTCATTAAAACCAGCTTCGGCTTTGAACAAATCAATGTGTTGCTCAATGTTGGTGTCCTTTTTTAACTGGTAAATGAATCGTCTGATCTGACCAAGCGTTGCGCCAAGCATCCGCGCAATTTCAGGCAAGCGCTTGGGTCCAATAACGACCAGACCCACCACTAATACCAGAAATAATTCCAATCCACCAATGTCAAACATCTAGGTCAAACGTACTGATCAAACCGTCTGATCAATCGTTAAGATTTGGTTTTTTCTTCTGACTTTATCTCGCCATCGACAACGTCTGCATCGTCCTTGCTGATGTGTGAACGCGCTTCATCCCCTTCAGATTGGTCATCATCTTTTACAGATTTTTTAAAGCCTTTGATTGCCCCACCCAAGTCGCTGCCCATGTTGCGCAAGCGTTTGGTGCCAAAAATAAGCAATACAACCGCCAATATAATCAATAATTGCCAAATACTAATGCCGCCCATAACAAATTGTCCTAAAAATTATAAAGTTGAAAACATGCGTCCTAATTGTTACAATCATAATCATCTACAAAGAACGTCATATCATTTATATGCGGGCTCTATTGTAGAGGTTTTTAACGAATAAATACAAAGTTATTGGGATTTATATGGAAGGACAATCAGATTGGAAGGCATTTGAGAATAACGAGGTATCGCATTCTGTCGCCCACTATTTAATGGCCATTGACGAGTTAATAGACGAAAAGCAATGCTGCCGAGCGGCCGATGTGGCGCGTCAATTGGACATCAGCCGAAATGCCGTATCGCTAAAATTACAAACCATGATTAAGCAAGATTTTGTGGCGTTGGACAAAGAACGGCAAATCCATCTAACTGACAAAGGGATGATGACGGTTGAAAATATCCTTTCGACTCGACGATCCTTTCATCATTTCTTAACCGACGTGCTTGGCATTGAATCAGATGTTGCCGAAGAAGACAGCTGCAAGGTGGAACATCTGTTGTCAGAAGAAACGCGGACAAAATTACTCAAATTAAATAAATTTTTGCAATCTAAAAACCCACAATGCGATCGCTTCATTAAAGCCTTTAACCAATACGACCTCACTTGTGACCACCAGGATCAGGACGTTTGTGAAATTTGCCATCATCGATGCATCATTGATTAATCAAGCACCCAAAATGAAAATAAAACCATGAAACTGCTTTATAAAATACTCACTTCGGACGACGCAGAACAACTAAAAGCACTGATTCAGCAACAAAAGAAAGTGTGCGAAACGAATCATGTCAATTATCTGCAATTGGGCAAACCACAATCCTCTGGCAACAAGCATTGGCAATCTATGTTGTATTGCAAAAAAACCATTCCAACTTTTCTCGCGGATGCCACCAAAACGCTTGAGGAAACGACCTTCGAAAAATTAGAAAATCTGGTCAAAACTTTTCTTAATGAGCAAATGGACGAATTTTGGTTGCCCCACGGCAACATTCAATACGAACACGGCATCTGGAAACAAAAAATCATTCGCAGCAGATAAGTTTTACAACCTCGCCATATCCTAATCTAATGGTTGCAATTCAACCGAATATGGCGCTTGTTTATCTGCACCTGTGGCGCAACCGAGTATAATCACCAGTCCTACAATCAAAGATCCAGAAAACAGTGATCGACATCCATTTATTACAAACTTCAGAATCTGGAAACATTGGTGCCGTCGCACGGGCAATGAAAACCATGGGCTTGACCCACTTGTACCTCTACGCGCCGAAAACCGAATTGAATGCGGTTGCTTATGCACGAGCCAGCGGTGCAGATGATTTATTAGACAATGCCGTTATTTATCATGATTTAAAAAAACAATTGGCACCCTATCAATGGATCGTTGGCACCTCTGGCCGCGATAGAAAAGCAGACATTGCCGTACTTGATTGTCCAACTTTTAAAAATGAAATGGCAATTCGCACCAATGAAAACCAAAAAATAGCCATTTTATTTGGTCAAGAATCCTGCGGACTGACCAATGAAGAATGTGATTACTGCCAGCATTTGTTACAAATCCCAAGCAATCAGGATTTTTGTTCTCTCAACCTCTCTCACGCGGTACAAATCGTTGCTTATGAAATAAAAAATGCCCTCAGTGCAGCACCAACAGAAGCCGTCGCTTCATCAAACCCCTTAGCAACGACCCGTGAATACCAATATTTTTTTGAATACATTGAAAAAACTTTACGCCACAATGGTTTTTTAAGCATGGAACAATCCATCAGTTACATGCGAAAACTCCGACACATATTCTATAAAACCCCGCTCAGCAAATCAGAAATGGACTTCGTTTTCGGGACGCTTAAAGGGCTTAGTAAAAACAACCACTCAACGCAGTCATAAAATCACCATGCGCTCTATCACACTAGCAATACTACTATTAGCCTTTACAACCACCGCACTGGCGGCTAAAAAAATCACCTTGAATCCCAAAAAATACGGCTTCATTGCTCACGCCATTGGCAAAGGTGAAAACATCAAAGAAGCTCGGATTGATGCGGTTGAAAAAATGCAAGATGCATTATCGACCCTGCTCTCTCAAAGCCCTCAACAATCAGCGCAAATCGCCCAGTTTGTCAAGACGACAAAAGTGGGTTCAGCTTTGATTGTTGATGATTTTCAATATGTTGAAAAAGGTCGTTACGGCAATGTGCGCTATCTCGCCGCTGGCGTGACCATTCAATCTTTGACGCACATAGCTGAACGTTTAGCTCAGGCAATTACCCATAGCCTAAGCCATACATCGCTTCAAGACGTTGAACACTTCCAAGCTCAAGCTCAGATGCTTGCAAATCTCATTGAATATTCCTATAAAAACAACTTGCCTGTTGACTATTCTTGGCAAGAAAATGTGGATAAAGCTTTATTAGCCGTGCACGATCGATTAACCAAAGGGCTGATTATTTTTGATGTATCGGAGGAAGCGGTGGCGATTGAGGTCGATAATCAACTGCTCGGCGAGCCACAAATTTACTTAAAACCTGGCCGCCATTATTTTCAAATCAACAAACCAGGCTATCATCAAATAGAAGGCTATCTCATTGTGACCGCCAAAGAGGTTCGTATTTTGCCCTTCACCATGATTAAGCACACCCCTCTAAATTGGCCGATTCAATTACAACTCAATGCGGATTTAGAAACGCATCAAACATTCATTTCTGAAAATCTGCGCATATTGGATCTCAGTGTTGTTGAAGAAAGCCCATTCACATTAACCATCTTGCTCAAATCCAATTTTAAATTTGACGACAAAGACAACCGCATTGATTATGCCATCAAAATCAATCTGCAATACCAACGCGCAATGGTCTTAAGCCAAGATTATGATTATCAGAATTACGTCAGCTCAGATGATGAGTTTGACTTAGAAAATGTACTTAATCAATTCATTGCCCATGCCCTCATCGATTTTGTACACCAACTGAACTATGATCATAAACATATGATTGAAAAAAGTGATGAACCATTTGCCGACCCGACTGTTATAGAGTAGCCTTCCCTGAGCGATGCAAACCTATCTCATCAAACGACTGATTTCTGCCCTTTTCGTCATTTGGAGTGTTTTAACTTTGGTGTTTTTCACCATTCACCTCGCCCCAGGTGACCCTGTGGAAGTCATCTTGGGCGAACAAGCAACCGTTGCCGATAAAGACTTATTACGCCAACAACTGAATCTGCACTTACCCCTCACCCAACAATACTCGCTGTATCTTCAAAACTTAGTACAAGGCGATCTGGGGCAATCGATTCATCATAAAAAACCCGTTTTTGATATCCTCAGCAATCGCATTGTAAATACAGCAAAACTTGCCCTAACCAGCATCATTATTGCCATTGCCTTGGCTTTCCCCTTAGGATTGTTAGCCGCCTACTTTCATGGCCGCTGGATTGACACCCTCACCTTGAATATTTCACTCATCGGTATTTCCGTACCCAACTTTGTTCTGGGCCCATTGTTGATCATTGTTTTCTCCCTATGGTTACAGTGGCTTCCGACAGGCGGTGCAGAGGAGACGGGGTCTATCATACTCCCAGCCATTGCATTGGGCACAGCCATGATGGCCGTTTTAGCGCGAATGTTACGGGCCAATTTATTGGATGTGTGGCATGAAAAATACCTATTAGCCGCCAGAGCGCGTGGTATCAGCCTGTTGCAATCTATTTTGAGGCATGCACTACCTAATGCACTCCTGCCCGTGCTTACGATCATTGGTTTGCAATTTGGCACGCTCTTGGGAGGCGCGGTCATTACCGAAGTGGTTTTTTCCTGGCCTGGCATAGGGAGTACCCTCATTAAAGCCATTGAGACACGTGACTATCCCGTCGTACAAAGTTGCATCTTGATCGTTGCTCTGGCCTATGTGGTGATAAACCTACTCACCGACTTACTCTACACGCGCATTGATTCGCGCATCATACTTGAATCCAGTTCTTAACTTATGATCGTTCTGAGTAAAAACCGAATCATTCAATTGAGCCTCGTCGTACTTGCATTTGGCGCATTGCTGTTATTCTCCAACAGTTTTGATGGCACCAGCGTTCAACTGAGTAAAATCCTAACACCGCCTACCCTAACCGACCCTTTTGGTCACGACGAGCTCGGACGCTCCATTCTGATCCGAGTCATTGCTGGTGCCGCATTGGCCTTCAAAATTGCCTTCACCGTGATGATTTTTTCATTCATCATTGGGGTCTCCATAGGCTTAATCAGTGGCTATTTTGGTGGCTGGGTTGATCAGTTGCTGATGCGCATAGTCGATGTCTTTTTAGCATTCCCTGGATTGTTACTGGCCATCGTATTAGCCGGCGTATTAGGACCAGGTATCAATAACCTGATTATTGCGCTGGTATCCGTTGGTTGGATTGGATACGCCCGCATTATGCGCGTACAAACCCTCACCTTAATCAAGCAAGACCACGTCACTGCAGCCAAATCCATGGGCTTGGGTACAGTAACTATTTGGATCAGACATATCCTACCATTAGCAGCCTCCCCCTTACTGATTGAAGCCACATTTGGATTTGCTGGCACCATCATATCGGAAGCAGGACTTTCCTTCTTAGGCTTGGGGGTTCAACCACCCGACCCATCTTGGGGACAAATGATCCGTGAAGGCGCACGTTACATGCTGGTTGCACCGCATTACATCCTGTTTCCAAGTCTAGTTTTATGGCTGACTGTGGCTGGCATCAATCACTTTGGCGAAAGACTGCGCAAACACTGGTTGCCAACTCAGTCCACCATCATCCCCAAATGAACACAGTCAATCAAGGCCCGCTCATTGTTGGCATAGAAAGCACCACTTTAAGCCCTCAGGACATCACAAGATTACAGTCACCTGCAGTGGGCGGGGTGCTACTATTTGCGCGTAACTTTGACCATAGAGAACAGCTCATTGAACTAACCCACGCCATTCATCAAGTCCGCAGCCCGCCTTTGATTATCGCAGTTGACCAAGAAGGCGGACGCGTACAACGTTTTAAGCAAGGCTGCACCCTTCTGCCTGCAATGCGCACATTGGGCCTGCTCTACGACCAAGACCCAGAGCAAGCCCTACACATGACAGAGTTTTGTGGTTGGTTATTAGCCTCAGAACTCCTGGCTTCTGGGGTTGATTTAAGTTTTGCACCCGTTGTGGACATTGATTATGGTCAAAATGCCATGCTGGGAGACCGCTGTTTTCATGCCGACTCACACGTGGTTGCTACATTGGCCACCCAATTGATGTCAGGCCTCCGAAAAGCAGGGATGCAAGCTGTGGCAAAACACTTTCCAGGTCATGGACACGTTGGCACCGACTCCCATCTTGAAATGCCCATTGATGAACGCCCCCTATCAGACTTTGAACAACAAGACCTCATCCCCTACAAACACCTCATTGCCAATGATTTAAAAGCCATCATGCTGGCCCACTTAACCGTCCCACAAGTTGACCCACAGTCTATTGGTTTTTCAAAAACATGGGTGCAATATTTACGCAAAAAAATGCAATTCAATGGGCTGATCTTCAGTGATGACATTGGCATGAAAGCCATCACCCAATACCCCATGCATGATCGCATCACAAACGCCCTAAACGCCGGTTGCGATCTGGTTATTTGTGGCAATGAATTGCCCGAACTTGATGACTTATTGAGTACATCCACATTGCAAGCTGAACCAATTTCAAATAAGACCATAAGCCAATTTCATGGACAAACTAAACTGAGCTGGGACGATTTAATACAACACCCATACTACCAACAGAATCAGCCACTTTTGCAAGCACTCACCAACAGCGCGACATTGCAAGGCGAACTTTGGCAAGAATAAAGCAAATATAAATCATCACCTCAAATTAGAACATTCAAACGCTAAACTTTCACCAGTAGCCGGGTGCGTTTGGAAAATGTGTAAGAGGGTGTGACACCAAAAACGTTTTGGCTGTTAGCGAAAGCAAAGCTTGAGTGTTACGCTCGATTTTTGTCATTTGTTGATTACGCCATTTAAAACATAAGGACCAAGCTGTACGGTGTAAACGAAACGCAACGTAGTGAACGTCGAACAAGCGCCTTGTTATGTTTTTTTTCAATCTTTAAATGGAGGAATTAAACTGTATCAGTCTTTCCCAGTTAATTGCGCCATTAGCATCGCAGAACTGTTCCCCAAACTCCATTGTTAACTTATTTAAACGGTTCGAGTACGCTTGAATAAATTCATCATTTCTTTCTTTTGCCTTATGTCCTAATGGTTCTATGATACCTGTATATAGATCTAAATTTCCTGATATAAATCCCCAAAATCTTTGACCACAGTATTTGAAATAATCCCCTTTGTCAGGTTTGTTATCTCTGCCATAACAACAGCCATTGACGCACACTATGGATAGTTTTGAATTACTTGTCCTCAACGTTCTCTGTGCAGTCTTAAAGTCAGCCCTCATATTTGAAATTTGGCCACTATTGCCCCAATTAGGACCAGATTTAATATTTACAATGTACCTAGTACCGTTTTCATCAAATTCCAAGTCGATACCCTGTATACCAGATTTCCAACCATCATAAACTATATTGTTAATAAAAATAGCCAACCCTTCCAACCAGTCTCCAAATACGGTTTCTTCATTAGAAGAGATATGAGCGTCAACCAGCCCTTTAATAATTTGTTCAGCTGTTAAGACATATTTAGCTTTAAATAAGTAGGGGTTCTTTCTTTTCAGTACCTTACTTAATTTTAATGAATCTAAGCTCGATATTCTTTTGGCATGGAAAGAACCAATATTATCTTCAACATATTTTTCAACATCACTTAATTTAAGACTGCCCATATTTTGCCTTTTCGTCTAATAGATATAGTTCAACCGGTGGTAATTGAAATTTCACCATTTCATAATAATCTGCGACAATTTCTATCCCAATCGAATTCCTACGCATTCTATTAGCGACTATATTAGTTGTTCCTGAACCCATAAAGGGATCCATAACCGTGTCACCGACCTGGGTAAAAAGTTTTATAAACCATTCCGGCAGACCTTCAGAGAATGCCGCACTGTGTTTCTTGTTATTGCACTCTGTGGCTAGATGCAAAACATTTGTTGGATATGCCTTTTCTCGCTCAAGCCAATTCGATATATTTTTACCAAAACCACTGCCAACTTTTGATTCATCTCTTGTTTTATCTACTTCACTAAGGTTTTTTAATCTTGTTTTAGCCCAATCACCCATTGGCACCATGACTTCTTCCTGATACATATTAAATTTTTTGTTTTTATTAAATTGCAGCAGTCGCTCCCAAGCATCTCTAAATCTATTTGGCCATTTACCTGGATAACAATTTTTTTTGTGCCATATAAATTCTTCTGTCCATAGCCATCCTTGTTTTCTCATGGCAGGGATCAATTCCATAATATAAGTGCTCCTTTCTCCATCAACAACTTTCTCTTTGATATTAAGAACAAAAGTTCCTGTTGGTTTAAGAACCCTCAACATCTGCTCAGTTTTTGGCAAAAACCACTCTACATAATCATCAGGATGAATTCCGCCATATGTTTTTTTTCTTTGATCCGCGTACGGTGGAGATGTAAAAATCAAATCCACTGAATTATCAGGGAGTTTCATTAGGACATCTTCGCAATTGCCAAGGTATAAGTCGTGTTTAATTTCCATTCTTTTCTTTTCGTCTCAAATGTTTTCCTGTTTAAACGTTATTCAGTTGCGTCCACTCGGTCTATGTTCTTTGGTGTTCTCATTGTAGCAGTGACACTCCAACCCTGTTCTGCTAACTAATTTATTATAGTCAGAATAATACATTTAATTTTTAATATTATTTAACCAACTAGTCAAACAGGATTTTTAATATTATTTTAGTAAGTTAGTGCTGTTACTGATGAACATAAAAAAACAGATTCAGAAACCTAAAATAAATTTCCTAGATAATGCTCTGATAATTTTCAATTTATTTTAAAGATATGACTATCGATGCCAATCCTTTATTATCTTATCTGAATAAATAGCTGTTTTTGTTCCTTTATTAAGGTACTCAATAATTCCTACAAGCTCTTTAGTATAGTCAATATTTATAGGCAAAATGATTGGCAAGGATACTGAGTATCTGATTTTATACTTTCTTAATTTCAACTTGAGACCTTCGAAATAAATATATGCGTCATCAAATTTATGCTCTTGTGTAAACTCCCCTGATTCACCGCGATGAGACTCACCTAATTGTTTTTCGAGTTGTAAAATTGTGTATTTCTTGCCTTTAATATTATCTTCAATAGTTATGAGATCGTTTCTCATTTTAGGATTAAAAGGCTTACTAAAATCAATGTCAGTGTTTTCTTTAGCCCACTTGCCATCAATTTCTGGTAAAAATTTTATGATGCTAGCACCAGAAACCAACTCCAAGTTTATTCCAATCTTTTTGATGAAAGGGTTTCCGTCAACATTTTGCCAATCATCTTCAGACTGTTCACGAACGATTAAAAGATCAATTTTATTGAATTCAGCTTTAACTTTTGCACCAGATTGGTAGCCTGTCTTTGTGGCAAAAACCGCTTTTAAATCAGGTAAATTTTGTATTTTTCCTATTAAAGCATCAATTTTTTCTATAGAAACTCTAGATTGATAATCTTTACATTCAATTACTGTTTTATAGGTAACGCCTGCAAGTTCATACTCCCAATAAAGATCAAATTCCCTTTCAATATTACAACTATCTGTTAGTTTTTTATTTGTTTCAATCTCTACATTCTTTTGTTTTGTAATGCCTTCAGAATCAATCAATGCTTGATAAAGGTTCTTTACAAATTGCTCGTATTCCTTACCGTCATTTGCCATAGTTGCTTCTTATATTCGATGATTATTACGTTAAAACTCAGCGGCGGCGGTACACCGTCCGCTGGAGTGTTTTGGTATGTTCTACTGACACTAATTACTATCCACGTGTTTCCCAAAATGATAAATAAAGGTATTGAAAGCATTACTGTTACAAAAATTGTTTTAATATCCACTAGTCACCTTTGGCAACTACAATAAAGGTGAAGAAAGTAACAATCGGTAGCAGAAATGTTAAAAACTGAAGTACAACTAAAACCTTCTAATTATTATGCACTTCCTTTACATATTTTGCTAATTTTGCACCCTTACTAATTTCAGTGGCGTAAGATGGTTGTATCTTTGCAATTTTTGCTATTTCCTTAAATGTTGCTCCCGATTCTCTAATATCATCAGCATATTTAATTCCAAACAAGTGAATCATACAGACTGTTTCTCCTGATTTAGAATTAAAGTACATTTTGTTAAGAATTTCTCCAAGTTCGATTTTTGTCATTTGTCGATTACTCCATTTAATATATAACGACCCAGCTGTGCAGTGTGAACGAAACGCAGCGTAGTTTTATAGCAACGAAGGAACAGGGAAACTATTCCGCTAGCGTCACTTGATATGTTTTTATTCATTTATATAACATCAAACAAAACATTATGACTCTGCCATAAATCATCAACTAACTTTTTACTCTTATTATCATTTATCCCATAATCAACAAGGAAATCTTTTAATTTTTCTTCTACGGAAAGAAATAAGTTTTTTTGTATATAATTTTCAGAATCATTATCTCTTCTTACCAGTTTTGAAAACATACGATCACTTTTCATATGCAACATAATTGATTGAAGTAACTTCACTCTTCTATCTGTTTTTTTAGCCAATTTCATATTTTAATCTCTCATTTATAGGTAAACATTACACTTGAATTCAGCCGAAGCGTTATCGCTCGGCTTGGATGATTTATTATATTTCACCTTATTATTTCTTATTTAACTCATCTATTTATTTAAAAGCTGAGGCTTATTAATCTCAGTAGCAATACGAGCAACTTTACGGTGAGGTGGCCGAGTGACTTAAGGCGCACGCTTGGAAAGCATGTATGGGGAAACTCATCGTGGGTTTGACACCAAGCGTCTTGCTTCTTAACGAGCGACAGCGAGGTTTAGAAGCACAGCGGGTGAACAGCGCAAAACGCTGGTAACACTAAGCGTCTTGCTTCTTAACGAGCGACAGCGAGGTTTAGAAGCACAGCGGGTGAACAGCGCAAAATGCTGGTAACACTGAGCGTCTTGCTTCTTAACGAGCGACAGCGAGGTTTAGAAGCACAGCGGGTGAACAGCGCAAAACGCTGGTAACACTGAGCGTCTTGCTTCTTAACGAGCGACAGCGAGGTTTAGAAGCACAGCGGGTGAACAGCGCAAAACGCTGGTAACACTGAGCGTCTTGCTTCTTAACGAGCGACAGCGAGGTTTAGAAGCACAGCAGGTGAACAGCGCAAAACGCTGGTAACACTGAGCGTCTTGCTTCTTAACGAGCGACAGCGAGGTTTAGAAGCACAGCGGGTGAACAGCGCAAAACGCTGGTAATCTTTCGACACTGATCCCCGTTGCGAAGCAATTCGGGTGCAACGATTTGTTATGAGTACGGGCGCTTTTTATTAGATGATAAATTTATCAACGACCGATCATTCAACTTCTTGATATTTTTTCAACTGCTCTTCTAGCCGAACGAGCTGCTTCATGAACGCTTCCCCAATCTGATCCCTCGGTGTACGCATCACCTGCGAAATGTAGCTGACTATTAACGCTTTCCCCTAGTTTTCGCACGACCTTCCAGTTTTCACAATCCATAATATACGCACCATTTGCATACGGCTCTTCATTCCAATTCTGAAAAATATGCTTCATATAGTTAGGTGATGCCTGACCCCCAAAGAGCTCGTCGAGTTCATTCAGTATGAATTCGATCAACTTATCATCACTTAGATCAACATAAGGATGCGACGCGCTGCCAACAGCAAATAAGCCCAAAATGTGGTGCGTAGTTTCCTGACCATAGGCTGCATCATAGTAGAGCTTTTGCCCAGCTATTTTAGGTGTGATATCAAAGTCAGTAAGTGCTGGATAGAATTTTTTTGAAAATTCAACAAAAGCCTTGCAGCCATCCCACACAGTTGCTTTATAGATCGCTTTCTGTTTACTCTTAGATAATTCAGGAATAAAAGTAATTGCGCCGTTTTGAAGCATTTTAAGCGGAACAGTCACAATGACTTGATCGGCCAAATATGCGTCGCTTCGTGTTTTAATCTGGATCGTTTCAGCAGAGTAATCAATTGCTTCGACCACTGAATTGTAAGTGATATTTGCTTCGATTAACGGGGTGACATACTGTTCAAAGAAATCGAACCAGGTTGCATTGATAAACTTGCTTTCTTCGGTAAAAATGTTTGCAGAGCGCAGTATGTATTGCTCACCTTGATACAATACATGATCAGCATCCAGGTCATATTTCGTTGTTTCTATATCAATTTTCACCGAATCATCATTGATGATTTCTTCAAATATCTCTGTTGGAACGTGTACCCACTCTGCACCAAGGGGAATCGGGAAGTTTGTAAATTCAGTTGTGCGCTTCATTCGACCGCCGAAGATGGATGAAGCCTCCAGAATTTGGAACTCAATCCCTTGCTGTTGAAGGAGGTAACCTGCCGACAGACCTGCAACGCCAGCGCCAATTATAATGACTTTGCCTGCAGCATCTGTCTGAATTTCTATTTTGTTACGAGTGGCTGCTACGCCTGACAACGATAAGCCCAACCCTAATATGCCACTTAGTTTTATGAATTCTCGTCTGTTCATTGATTGATCTCAATTGGATGCATGGAAACATACGAAAACTTATAAGCCAGGATCAGAAGCTAATTAGAGCGGCGTGTTTTTGCACTTCGATTCAGTTCACTTTTTTGCATTAACTGCATCTTCCGTAATTTTACCGTATATTCTCTTCATTCGATCACAATCGTCTCTGGCTGTTCGCCTAATGACATGCTCTGGTAAGCCTTATGTTATTATCCTTTGATGTCAAACGCCTAAGCTCAGTGGCTACCATTGGCAGTCATCTTGAGTGCTATGTTATGTTTTCGTTATTCATTAAAGATTAGGAGAGACTGAATTACCCTTACCAATAAACTCCCTTAGTTCAGGCATTTTCTCTCGGAAGTTGTTGTACAACACACGATGAATGTTTTTATTTGTGTAATGTTTTTTCATTGCCAATTCAAATAGTTGCTTGTGTTTCGATAAATTTTCACCAAGAACTATAGATAATGTTTCTATCAAGGATTCATTCTCGCTTTGAATTGCTTTTTCTATTCCTAGTTGCAACAGTTTCTCATAAGCGGGTGAGAGTTGTCTCCAATGCCTCGATTTCAATAAAAAATGGTCTATATTACTGATTTTTGAAGTGTCAACATTTTCTGCATCCCTCTCTATAATTGAACCAACCTCGTTAGGATAGTTACGGCTAAAAAACTCACTCCAGCTCCTTAAATTGATAAATTCTTCTAGGGACATTTTTAACAAGTCTGTTTTTTATTTCTGTACTTAATTCATCCGACATGTTTTTTTTCACTGCAGATGCCAACCCGCCACAAGTTGAGCAATAAACTTTCCTGCACGCTGTGTGAGCTGATTTAAATTTGCTAAGTTTATTTAATAAATTCATTGGTCAGTTCCTTGCATTTTCATATTGAAACATAACGCTGTGCTAACGGGTGCGCAGCGAACGAGTTAAGCACTTTGTTAGGTGCTTTTTTTAACCACTATTTTATTATCAATTCGCCTATTTATTTTCACTTTCCAAGATTTCTTCTTTGCAGAAAGCTTCCTTTTGTTTTTTGTATCCATACTCATAACACCTAGCTCATCGGCAATTTTGGAGCGCAGCGGGTGAACAGCACAAAATGCTGGTAATCCCTCCTTCACGATAAGCGCCATAGGCGTTTTTTTCTTATTCACCTCAGGTACAATACGCAAACTTTACGGTGAGGTGGCCGAGTGGCTTAAGGCGCACGCTTGGAAAGCGTGTATGGGGAAACTCATCGAGGGTTCGAATCCCTCCCTTACCGCCAATTTTTTAATCTGCACAAATACTGATAAGGGGGGGACGAGAACCCTCGACGTTTGACAATTAACGTCTTGCTTCCTACCGAGCGACAGCGAGGTTTAGAAGCACAGTGAATTGAACAGCGCAAAGCGCTGGTAATCCCTCCCTTATCGCCACATAAAACACAAACGTGGCAAACAAGCCTTAAAGCAGAAGATAATTTTAAAAACATATAAAAAGGAATTTTATAATGGCTTATTCTAGTTTATCTATTCAACAGCTTATTACTGATATTACTGACAAAAAATATTTTTTACCTGCAATCCAGAGAAAATTTGTTTGGGGTGAAGAAAAAATATGTAAATTATTCAATTCAATCATGAGGGACTACCCAATTGGAACATTTTTGTTTTGGGAGTTACCAGCTGAAAAAGCGGATGAATATACTTTTTATGAATTTTTGAATATTTACCATGAACGTGACTCTAAAAATAAATTAGTAAACTATGATTTTACAAGGGAAATTAAAGGCGTATTAGACGGTCAGCAAAGAATTAGTTCAATGTATATAGCCTTACAAGGTACGTACAGTACAAGGCAGAAACACGGAAGAAAAGTGAACGATAGAGCATACCCTGAAAAACTGTTCTACTTAAACCTATTAGGTGGTGAAAATGCGTATGAATTTACTTTCTTAACTCAAGAAGACTCTAGAAATACTAAGGACAAGTTTTATTACTTAGTTAGGGACATTTTAAGGAAAAATGAAGACGCTGACTCTGATGATATTATTGATGAGTTGATTCAGCTAAACCCCGAGAGAACCGAACTATTAACACATAATCGAAAAATTGTTAAAAAGAACCTAAATCGTCTTTTGAAGAAATTTTATGATCCTCAACTTATCAGTTATTTCAAAATAGTTAATAAAGATTTAGATGACATTCTCGATATTTTCGTTCGTGTTAATAGTGGCGGTACTATTCTATCTAAATCAGATTTACTTTTTTCGACATTAGTCGCTCATTGGGAAGATGGTCGAGAGCAAATCGAAAAGCTTATTGAAGATATTAATGGAGAAGATAGATTATTTAATTTCAATACAGACTTTTTGATGCGCACTTGTTTATTTCTAATAGATGCACCAATGACCTTCAAGGTTAAAAGTTTCGATAAAAGTAATATCTCAGAAATACGAGAGAAATGGGAAAATATTGTTAAAGCGCTGACTCAAACCTCATCAATGCTACGCGAGTTTGGATTTAATAAAACCAGATTATCGTCGAATTATGCTGCAACACCTATAGCTTATTACTTATATAAAGGTGGAACGGTAAACCAAGAATCTAAAGCTGAACTACGAAAATTAGTAACTCATAGCCTTCTAAAACAAGTCTATAGTGGACAAGCAGACTCTACGTTAAATGGTCTAAGGGATGGCTTGCGAGACAGAAAGGTTGAAGGGATACCTCTAAAAGAGAAAACATTCAATTTTGACAGCTTTAAAAATACCAAACTTTCTGGTGGTAAAAAGCTAACGATCGATAGTGACAATATTGATGATTTTTTAGAATATAAGAAAGGCTCATTTTCCTTTTTATTACTATCAGTTTTGTATCCAGATTTAAAAATAGATCAAATTAGTTTTCATCAAGACCATATGCACCCACACAGTGGATTCAAAACTAAATGTCTCAAAGAATTAGGGCTTGATGAAGAAACTATTTCTCGCTGGCAAAACATGAGAGATCAATTACCTAACCTTCAATTATTGGAAGGTCTTGAAAACTCGACTGACAAGCATGCGATGACATTAGTTAACTGGGTAACTAAGAGCACGGCAGATGAAGCCTATTACCGCCAGAGAAACTACATTCAAGCAGAACAGTCATTATTACTTACAGACTTTGAAAAGTTTTTTGCAACTAGGAGACAATTATTAAAAGAGAAATTACATCAAGTTTTTGATGTTGTAGTGACCAACGAAACGATGGAGTTTTCCGAATAATGATGACCCAACAAGAATTAGAAAAACACCTTTGGATGTAGCGACAGCGCATAGAGGCACCAAAGATGATGGTGATTACAAGCAATACATATTCCCACTCATTTTCTAAAATATGTTTGGCTCAGGTTGCGCTGAATTGGTGTTAATCAGTGATTTTTAATAAACATTGAGACCATATCCTTAATGGGATACATCACACCGCCAGTTTATTTAATACAAGCAAACACATCTAAATTTGAAGGATGAGAACCCTCGACAATTAACGTCTTGCTTCTTACCGAGCTACAGCGAGGTTTAGAAGCACAGTGAATTGAACAGCGCAAAGCGCTGGTACTATTAGCGTCTTTGCTCAATGAATACAACGAATTTGAGCAACAGCGTTTGAACAGCGCAGAGCGCTGGTACTATTAGCGTCTTGCTTCTTACCGAGCTACAGCGAGGTTTAGAAGCACAGCGAAATTGACTGGTACACCCGTGTTCCGTGCCAGACGAATTGAAGCAGGTCTTCTCATTGCTGGGTCATATTTTGGGGCGGAGACGACACCGTTTGAAGCAGGATAAATGATAATCTTGACTTTCTGTGTTGCGAGGCTAGTTGTCGATAATGTAATCACAGGAATTGAAAATATAAGTGATAAGATTTTCATCTTGTGCCTTTAGTGTAATTTGTTGTCTAACACCTGCGTAATAGGCGCGAGCTTGCAAGCGTCCTAATTGACGTGATTGTTAGAACTGTACAATACCTGGTGTAAGGGTGGCATCACTAAATAATTCAACCACCTCCTGAATAAAATCAGGTGTTTCATGCATAAACTGAAAATACTCATAGTAGGGATCTGTATCATCGCAAGCTTTGTACCTATAGCCATCGAATTTAAAAAAAACTCTCTCATTGCCATTTACCTCACACTTAAAGTTTGCATACTCCAGCCCGTAAAGTGGGCAAATATCTATATCATTGGTTTGATAACCACCCCACGTCAAAGATAACGATTTGAAAGATGCATCGCCATCATAGGCACTGGAAAGGACTTCTTGAAGACTTAGTTTATTACCGTTCCTGACTAAGCAACCAAAATAGGCCGTGCTAAATTCTTCACGTTTAATGTTTATAGAATAGGAAGGAATCCATTTCATCGCCTCAACTTGGGACGAAGATACTGCTGCGTGATAAAGTGACAGCAAAGTATTGCTGGGGTTGAATATATGGATACTTCCTTGAAAGCTACCGCTACCAACCCCGCCGGAAATTTCCGTTATAGCTTTATCTATGCCTCTCAACCAAATTTCATTATCAACCAAGCATTTGTTTACCTCTTTGCTTATTTGCTGCAGAGAGGCTGCATTGCCAGAATAGAAGTCCTTAGTGTAAATCTGCTTGTTGGTACCGCTATCTCCTGCTAATTCGTTGATCAGCGCATCGTCAGTTAGAAGATCATTCTCCTTCAACTTACCATTTCTAATTATATTGATTATTTCCCACCCTTCATCTTCAATAATTTTGTTTCTAAGCTTTGCAGGGTAACCAATTTCGTAATATTCTTGAAATGGACGAAGCTCAGTATTTTCTACGGCATATTCCTGAAGACTATGTAAAAGCTCTTCCTCGTCCATTTGTTCTGATCTTTCTAACATTTCATCGTACTGCTCAGAATCACGTTTAATAATTGACCGGTATTGATCTACGTCCATAACTTGTACTGCTGAGTAGATCATATACATGTATTCTGGCATTGTTTCTTTCAAGTATTCATAGGTTATTGACGGTTTATCATCAAATTGGGTCGCTATATCTTCAAGGCCTTTCACAGTTGACCTCAAGCTATACTCATGTAGATCAGGGTGAGCTTTCAAAACTATCAAGACGTACTCTTCAATCCCTTTCTCTTTGAAACAAGAAATATGACTTTCAATACCTTTATTTAGGTTTTTTTCATTTGTATAAAGGCGAACGGCGTGCTGGTCACTGATGAACCTTTCATTCTCTATCTTCAGTGGCTCTATAATTGAGGCTTCTATAGGGTACAACTGATCGTCAACTTTTAGATTAAACCCTTTTACCTCGAATGATACCTGTGAAACAAAGGATGAAAACGGGACAAGTAACTCATCCCATTCTGTCGAAACGATGTACACTACAATCTCATCATTTTTTAAACTCTTATTTTCTTTTATTCCTTCAATGTATTTGAAGACTTCATGGATTGCTTCTCGAGAAGCTGCTTTTGAGCGTTTTAGCTCAATAAGTACATATCTACGATCTGAGTCGCTTGCTAATAGATCAACGAAACCGCGTGTACCATTTTTATTAGGAAGAAATGCTTCTTGGTCTATAAGCTTCAGGTCTGAAGCAAATATTTCCAAATTATGGGCTAACTTTTCTCGAATTTTTTCTTCAATTTTTTCCATTCTATGAGGACTATCCTTTGGTGTTCTAACGCTCGCATTTGCGGCTGGTTTGGAGTGCAGCGGAAAACCAGTCCGACAACATGCGCTTGTTATGTTTTTAGTGCATCGTAATAACGCGCAACAGTTTTTCTTTTGGTTTATATTCAAGAGCAACTCCCACTCTTGTTGGATATCCACCGTCCACTCTTGGGATTTCAAGCATTACGTTAAACTTTGATACGTCATGCTCGGGCAGATAAGACAAATTATAGATATAGCTTTCGGATATCTTTGAGCGAATAAGGCCGGCAAGTTCATCTTTACTTAAAGCCTCAACTCCAGCCTTTTCAAGTTTGCCACATTTTTCTGACTTCAAATACCCATGCTTTGCCTCCTCAATCTCAACGCCAAAACCTTCAATTGGTAATATTTGAGAAGATATTGCATTCAAAGACAGCTCGGTATCTGACTCAAAACCTTTAACCACAGGTCTTTCGATCTTGTAGCTTAGCAGCACATCGAAATACGTTGATTGAAGGCTATAGACTTTCATTCCATATTCTTCAAACGGGTAACCTGCCATATTAATATTTTCTTCATTTGGCCTGTCATCCTCATGCCCCATGATCACCTTGCTGCCATGCTTTAGGAATCTGTTAGCGAGTATTGCAGATAGGAAAATCCTCGCCCTTGAGGAAAATGCACACGGAATATAGCCAACATATGGCTTAAAATTGGAAAGTGCCTTATTTATACGTTCTAAACCAGACTCGGTTAAATTATTTATATAGACACAGTACAAGGCGCTTCCGTGTACAAAATCAAAATTTCTCGAAAGTACCAGTGACTCTTGAAGAATAGAGAATATGAACTCTTGATTATCTCCAATAAGATCCCCGCATTGCACGCTATAGTTTGATTTGATATCTAGAAGTGGTAATAGCTGTTTCATTACATCAAGCCCATACCAGCTTGACTCGATATCCTGCCTGTCAAAAATAAACCCTGCTTCAAACCTGTCAGTTCTCGGAACCAGTGCCGTCCTAAGGTCTTGATAATTTATGCCTTTATCTTTAAGAACGTCGACAGTTGTATTCACCATACCCTGTATTTCTCGAAACATTACTTCCTGTGTTAACCCAAAATGGTCACGCATTAGTTTAAGTAAGATGTGCCCGCGGGCGTCAATTGTGTGTATAGAGATACTCATGTTTTTCTTTAAACATAACGATCAAACTCAGCGGCGGCGTTAGCCTTACGCTGGAGTGCTTTAGCAGGCGATTTTTATATATATCCAATCACCATAACCCCATATAACAGTACCTATTATAATTCCGAGAACTGACAAAGTTTCTAAAGCTCCATCTCTTTTGCATAATGTTCTAATTATTCTGACATCAGCACCAATTTTCATCTCTGATTTGGTTTCAGAGGAAGTTTCTCTACGGTTAGAGATTATAAATTCAGCTATAACAGAAAAAAATACCATTATCGAACCAGAGCGAGAAAACCAAATACCGTTAGGATCGGATGATAAGTAACTACATACACACCACGCAAATGCTATTAACAATATGATTTCAACTATATATTTCATTTGTATGTTCTATAAACATCAGTGCTTTTGCCAATAAATTTAAATTTAGACTCATCTTCCGCATTGCAGTGAACCACTTGAATAATTCCATCCGTTTCATAATATTGAGTGTTACCACTTGATCTAATCCATTTTGGAAAAGAACCGTCAAAATAGACTTTAACTTTTCCAATAGTGCCTCTTTTGGGAAGCAAGCCCCCTTCTATTCTTATTCCTTTATAGTTTGTTACTGTACCTGACTTTTTCTTTTGGATATACGAGGAGCTTGATGTTTTTGCGGACTCTTTTAGACCTTCTTTCAAGACATCACCCAAAAAGGATAAATTCATCCTGAAAAATACACGCAAATAATCACTAATTGGTGGCTTTTTTAATGCCGTATTTTTGAGCGTTTCTTTATGCACTTTGTAGCCAATAAATACAATCAACAATACAGCCAATATTGATACAATTATTTGAGTTTCCCTTTATTCACTCCATTGATAAAATTTATTCAAGTTTTGTTGAGGTGCTTCCTCAACACCTTGTTATGCATTTTTACCTACGAGGAAAAGGTTGTGATAATAACTCAATAAATTCATCTGTACTATCAGCGACCTTCAACTGCTCTTTAATTGCATGTAGATAGTGCCTTCCCTTTTTAAGAGCTTTAACATTATTTTTATCGATCTGCTTATCAATAATGGTCGATAGATTTCTCAGCATGGAACGCACTTCTTCATTAGCTTCTTTTTCCTTATTTTGATTAAATCCATCCTCCCCACCTATAACAAAGGAATGTGCTAGCATTTCAAAAGGAAATATAGCTGTAACGTCTTTCTCAGTTTTAACCATACGATTAAATACTTTGTTAACACACCTGTCAGTAGAGACTTTTATATACTCACATACAATCGGATCTATCTCTACAAACGGTGTTCCTCTTTCATCCGCTTCCATTTTGAAAGCTGAAACACCAGATTCGTTGTCAAATGCTCTTTGGTAGCCTGTACCTATAACCTGATTATCCTGATGGTATATTAACCCTTTAGTTATATACCCTCGACACAAGACACCTTTAAGCAGAAGCTCAAAAACAGAATTCCAACAATGGCCAGTTAAGTTAATAATGCCGGCAGGAGAAATTTCAGATGAAACAATCACACAATCAGATATTTGAGTAACTTTGAAATCTAACCCTTTTTCAACACACCTACTGTCAGGACAAAATGTTGGACCATAAGAACTAAACTTCAATTCATCATGTTTCGTACCTAATTTTGATAAATAGCCCATAATTTCAGCAAGCGGTATCCCTTGACCTGATTCAGATTTTTCAACCATATCTTTAAAGCCAAGTATATCTACAAAGGCAATAAACTTTTCTTCAAATTTCATATTATATTTTTCACTAAAATTTAAAAATTCACACGAAATGCCTAACGCCTGCAAAACTGGACAATTTGGAGCGAAGCGGAAAATTGTTCCGAGTGCTTGCGCTTGTTATACGTCACCTGCACCATCTTCGCGATTTTAAATACACCACCTGTAAGCAGACTATACAGTGAGACGGCCTTATCGAAGTCTACGTAAATATAATCAAATAAATTCAATGCATATTCCTTGTGTTAATTTCGCCTAACGCCTAAACTCAGCGGCGCGATAGCGTCCGCTGGAGTGCTTTGTTTGGTGTGTTTAGTGTTCAGTATCCCTTGGTGGCAAAGGGTCATTTCCAGGAGGAATAGTATCTTTACTTCTTATTTTTCCATCTATTCCTTTCGTTATAAGTTCACCGCCACCTTGATTTTTCAGCATATTTCTAGCTGAACCAATAGCATCTTTTTGAGTGCCGTGAATACTAGATGCCTTACTTGCATCATTTCTTTTATTTGCCCATTTACCATCATCACGACGATACACTGTTCTATCTTGTTTCTTGCTCATAAAAACTCCGAAAATTTATGTTATTCTGCGATAGCACCTGCTACTCCCCAACATATAATCATTAGCACAAAATAGCCAATTGCTCCCAATATTTGAAAGTGTATGACGCTAGCTATCATAGCAAAGCAACTTGCTAACCCACCAAGACCAAATCCCCAGAGCCAAAACCATCTTTGAGTTATGAGAAATAGGGCAATTAGTCCCACCACTATGCCTAAAATTATTATTTCCATTGTACTTAAACACCTAACGTTGAATTAAGCGGCTCGCATAGCGAGTCCGACGTAGGCCAAAGGCCTTAGTGAACTTGAATTCCTTGTTATATTGCATCTCCATAGTAACATTGAATACTTTTGATTCTTAGTAGGTTTTCGCCACTCTCACTTTTTAATACAGCGGCTTTATCATTAATCGTAATTATTTCATCGACTGTATTTACGCCAATTGGAATCCAAGCTGGATCGGAGCTTCTAGTGGCTTCAACATAAAGTAGATTACCTTCGACTCTCCATATTCCATGGACAACAATGCCTAGTTCTTTACATTCAATATCGTTATAACCCACAAATATTAATGTGCCATCTCTCATGTAAATTGAGTATCCTGGTAATGAACCAGTGTCGCGGGGATCAGACGACCAAGTACCTTTCATTTGCTTAGCGAGTATATTTTATTCACTTTGTGAAATTTTCTTAGCAGCGCAAGCTGAAAGCAACACGCATAATGCTATTAATATAGTTTTTTTTCATTTATTGAGTATCCTGTGCATTTTTTTATGCGATATAACGCCCACATTTGCGGCTAGTTTGGAGCGCAGCGGAAAACCAGTCCGACAACATGCGCTTGTTATGTTTTTACTGCACTATTCAAGGCTGTTATTGACTTTTTGGCTTCTGCTAACTTTTTAGCTCTATTCAATTGCTCAAGTTTTTCATCCAGAATTATTTCAATGCCTACTTTCATCGCAGGGAATGCTGCTAAGCATTCTTTCTCATTTAGCTCGTGTATCCCTTTGCTTAATATTGAATAGATAGCACTATTTTCTACCAAAAACTCTGGTAGCTCAGATTGCAAGAGCTTAATCTTTTCATTCATTCTCGATTTTAAATACAAATCTTCATCCCAGCCATCTTGTACTTTGGCAATTGTATGAGACTCCTCTATTAGAAATTCGAAAATACGACGAAGATAAACAAACGAACCTACGCCTATACCATGAGAAACAAGACCAATTGCTTTTGTAAATTCTTGGAAGTACTTTTCATCAAGAACCTTAGAGTACTTTTTTACATCGAAATGATTGAGATCTGCAATAGATGGCATTTGCCCTATTTTTTGAATGGTTTTCCCACTAGCATGAAAGATAAAATGTAGCTTGTGGTCATTGTTTCTTGTGCATTTAAAATCTATTGAAAAAAATCCAGATTCGACCCACGAGTCTGCTTCATAATAAAATTCATTTGAGTTCTGCCAATAACGCTCAAAAATACTGTGCGTATTACAGTGGGGGCAATAAGAGTCAAGGGTATCACCAAAGTATCTTAACTTTCTTCCAAACTCCAAATCTTCATCAGCATAAGTTATCACCTCATAGAGAGGTAATTCGATAAGAAATTGTTCTGGTGTTGGATAATTTTTACTTGTACTCAATTCTCTCTCCTAGAAACATAACGCCTTGCGCAACGGCGAGCGCCGTAAGCGTTTGTCCAGCACGCGTAGCGTACGTATTGCCGCAACTTGTTATGTATTTTAATACACTTATATAATATCGAACATTACATTATGGCTTTGCCATAAATTCTCAATTACATCTTTTTCTCGTAGCCCATCGGTGGATTTTTGAATATTCTGATTCGGTGTAATATCAACAAAGAGATATAAGATGAAGTCGAATTCAGTACTATATAATAGACATTGCCCTAACCCACTTCTTAGCGCAGAGCCACCATCTCCTTTTTTGATTTCAATCCCTATTCTAAAGTCACCTAAGTCTAAGATTGCATCCGGTCTGTGGTTAGTACTAAATACCGTAAAATTATTTACAGTCGTTGTTAATTTCTGTTCCCATTGAAAATCAGTAACTAATTCTTTGCTTTTTTTATCATTTATCCCATATTTGATAAGGTATTCATCTAATTTTTCCTCTAGATATAAAAACAAATTCTTTTGTATTACATTTTCAGTATCACTATTCCTAGAAACTTTTTTTGAAAACATACTATGATTTTTCATGCGCGACATAATAGATTCAAGTAATTCTACTCTCCTAACTGTTTTTTTCGCTAAACTCATATTTTAATTCCTCATTAGTTCATTACTAAACATAACGCCTAGCTCTGCGGTTTGTTAAGCTCTTGTTGTAAAAAAGGAAAATCCAATTTATAACAATCAGATACTCTCTTGTAAATATTATCATCACCTTCATCATGAGCAGCAAGAGTAAGGTAATAGTTCTTCCCTTCAAATTCTTGGAATACAATCCACTCACCAGTTATTTTATGATTGGCAGCTCGCTCCTTTAACATTCCAAAAGTTAACCCATTAACTATAAAACCAATAAATTCATCATCTACATACCCGGATGTATTCTGATTTGATGCTCTCTCAATTAACTGATTTAGCTTTTTATTCCCGCCCCTCTCTAGCCCAAAGTGTGATCCCATATTTTTGACAATGAAACTTGCATCAGTAAAATGAGTTTTCTTCAGTCCCTTTAAAGGAAGTCTCTTAAATTCTTCTGCTTTCTTGGTTCTTGGCTGCCTTCCTAGACCTTCCAAGCATTTAATTTCATCCATAATTTGATCAGTATTTATTACCCGATTCCCTTGCATCTGCATAATTTGAACAATAAAAATACTACTAATTCTTGATATGTCTAAACCAAAGAAACCAATATCTTTTTTGGTAAAATTCTCTAAATCAATTCTACTTAATGCGACTGATTGCACGATCTATCCCTGAGCGTAACGCTAGAATCCAGCCGACGCGTTAGCGGTCGGCTGAAATGATATGTTAGGTGTAATTACACCTTTATTAATCACCTTTCTTGTGTTCGTGAGGTTTAAGTTTCCGTGTATTTCCCGGAGTATTTTTATTATCTCGTTGCCGCCTATCTGGCTTCCCAGTTGATTCAGCAATTCGTTTTGGACCTGGTTTAATTCCCATAGTTTCCATAGTTTCCATAGTTTTCTCCTATTAAAATTTAATTACTTATATATGGTTGAAATTGTATTTCTCAAGCGCATTATCTATCCATTTCAAAAGTACGATATTCATCAGTATTGTAATCGTAACTTTCTACTCCAACAGATGAACCATAACTATTTACCGACTCTACATCTCCATATTTATATTCACCTGTTCCATAATCATAATATTCAATTTCATTTCCCTGTCGAACAAGATTACCTTTATCAATTTCAACATAATTTCCTTTAGTGTAGTCGTATCCATCCCAAGCAGATACAGAATATGAAGCAATTAACAAAATCACCGATAATATTATTTTGATTCTTTCTCCTATAATTTTTCAAGTTTTAGAAAAAATAGTGAGATGTGAAGGAGACTCCTAACGCTTAAACTCAACGGCGGCGGAACGCCTTCCGCTGGAGTGCCTTGTTAGGCGTAGTGTTCTCGGCGATGGCAATTGGGACATAAGGCAATAGCATTTTCCACCGTGTCTTCACCGCCATCGGCAAGTCGTTTTTTATGATGCACTTCAAGATAAGGACTTCCGTCAGAACGCCGAGTAAACGGTGCTGGGCACTTACAGAGCTCACAAACACCTTGGGCTCGTTCGAGGACTTCAACAACTACATTTGCGTTTCGCAAGAATACCGTTGTGTAAACTTTAACCATTCTTGGAATTCGTGGAGCTCTTGTAAGCTGCACCTTCCGCTCTTCGGAACTTCGCTTTTTTGCCTGTTGAATGGACTTCTCAAAATCCTTATCATGGGAAACGAGGTTAGGCTGAGGAGAGCGTGAATTTTTGATATGTTGTTCAAATATTGAATATGATTCAAGACTAAATTTTGTTTTTGCATTACTAAAACTATCATTCTTGAATTTCTCTGGGCATAGTTCTACAAACACTTCTGGGCCAATAGGGTCAAAGACTTTGATTGAATCAACATCAAATCGTAAAAAATCTTCGCCCTGTTCTTCAAAAATAGCACTCGCAATGATCTCGTTGTTGTACTGGAATAAAATGACCGTACCGGGTTTTGCATTGAGCCCTTTTTTACCAATGACGTATTTGCCACCTCTTGATGGTAAGTACTCCATAAAAAACTGCAATTGAACAATATTGTATGATTTTCCTTGAAACTCAGAATTATCAGTGCTCATCGGTAAAATTTGAAATTCTATATTTCTATCTGTCATGTAAAACTCGTTATCTATGCCTAACGCCTAGCTCACCAGAAAAATGCGAGCACAGCGAGTATTTTGTCCGGTGGAGCTACTTGTTAGGAGTAATTATTGCTCAAGTATTTGAACAGCCATTCTCTTTCTATTTCCGTTACTGATTTTGCCAATTCGAGTCTGTCTGTTCCCTGCGTCGCTTTGCCTGTGATTGTTATGTTTTTGGTGATTTCTTAGCCACGACAAAATAGCTAGATGCGTCTTTATAGATCTCTTCGGACTCAATTGATTGAAATCCGCCAATTTCTAATAAATCTTCTACTTCAGAGCTTGTAATTCTTCTTATTGGTATGGGAATTAATCCAAGTTTACATAAGACCCGTACCAGCTGGATTTGAAGATTAACTAAAAATGACATCCTTTGACGCAAGCAAGGTGTAACGGAAATGAATAAACCATCTGGCTTTAGTAATTCATTTATTCGTAGCATGACATCCTGTGGACTAGGGACTGTATGCAACATATTAAAAGCCAGGATGACATCATAGGATTCATTAGAATATTTGCTGTCAAAAATATCTGATTGCTCAAATCTTACATTTTCAACTTTCGTAGCCTCCGCTTTCTCCCTCGCAATTTCAATCATCTTCGATGATATATCAATAGCGTGAACTTCTTTAACTTGACTGGAAAACTGACACGCGGCAGTTCCTGTTCCGCACCCATAATCGAGAATGGTATCGCTACACTTTAGGAATCTTTTGGTGTTTTCCCTAGACCTACTGTGAATGTACTCAAAACGTTCTTCGGTCTTGTCGTAGTTTTTGGACGCTCCGTCCCAAAAATCTTCCGATTTATTCATATTCTACTCCTTAATGGGGGAAACATAACGCCTCAAAAATGGGCCAGAGCACGCAGTGCGGAGATCCAGCCTCGAAGGGGCGACATTGATTGACTTGTTATAAGCCACTATGGGGCCTGCACCCAGCCAATATTTTTATCTTTTACTGGGTCAATAATTGGAAATATGTCGTCCTGAGTAAAAGGCTCAGCATCTTGGCCTATACCAAACAGTAGATAATTTTCTCCATCACTCAGGACTTTGTAGTAGAAATCACGTTGCTGCCCACCAATATTCAATGGGCCAGACATATCAAAGGAGAATACCATTTCACCTTCCTTCAAGTTCTCTCGAAGGGCGGCCATTGATTCAGGGTAAGCTCCGTGCTGAAGTTTGTAGTATTCAATTTGCCTTACTATGGAAGTCATAGCACTTACAGCGTGAACTTCAAAACCCTTTGAAAATTCATTATCGTTGAAAGCCTTGTAGAACAGTGAGCCATAAAGAACAACGCTGAATATTATTCCAGCGAAGCCCAAGCCACCAAGAAGCTTCGAGTTTGATTTTTTACCAACGACAGCGACGACAATACAGATGATACCGAAAAAGATTCCGATGAGTGGGATGAAAGACAAGCCAGATAATACAAAAGCTCCAACGCCATGTTTTTTCTTTTCTTCAGTATTCACTACTCCTCCTAATGCATATAACGATCAAACTCAGCGGCAGCGATTAGCCGTCCGTTGGAGTGCTTTGTTAGCCAAGATTTTTTTTATGAGTCCATTAAACTTCCCAGTGTTTCTTCCAGTCTCCTTTAACTCTTAAATCTGTTTGGCTAGCTTCTTCAACTAGTTTACAAACTAACAATTCCGCTGCACTACCACCATAATTGTTCTTGGCTTTCTCAAATTTTTCACGGGCTAATAATGTCATATCCATTTGTACGCCGTTTTCTTTTCCTAATTCACTTAGTAAACGCAAGTCTTTGCAACATAAATCTAAAGAAAAAGAAGGATCATAGTGTCCATCAAAAATGGATGGCACATCGTGACGAACAACAAATGTGTCGCCCACACTATTTTTTAGAGCCTCCCAAAGTACGAGTAAATCAACACCAGCTTTCTTACCTAATATCAATGCTTCTCCAATAGCTGACGCATTAATAAACCATATTTGATTAGTTACCAATTTCGTTATATTGCCTGTACCTAAAGAGCCACACTCAATTATTTTGCCCATTATTTCAAGATAAGGTCTAACATTATTGATAACCGTTTTTTCACCGCCAACAAAAAAAGTGAGTCTTCTTAATCGAGCACCATCAACAGCACCTGTGACGGGAGCCTCTACAACTGAAACGCCTTTTGTAAGTGCTAGTTTTTCTAATTGTAATAATAACTCTCGGTCATTGGTTGTTAGATCAACCCAGGTACTACCGCTTTGCATAACATCAAGCAATGAAGGAAGGGCTTTTTCAACATGATGGGGTTCTGGGAAAGAGGTAAATAACACATCTACATTCTTGGCTACATCTATTCCATTTTTTCCAATTTTGGCTCCATACTGAGTGACTGGGGAAATTTTATTTTCGTCTAAATCATACACAGTGATATCGCACCCAGCTTTTGCTAAGTTAATAGCCATTGGCGCACCCATATTTCCCAATCCAATATATCCAATTTTCATTTTTTATCCTCGTTAATATTTTTGGGCTAACGCCCGCATTTGCGGCTGAGGAAAGCGCAGCTTTCCGAAGTCCGACTGCATGCGTTTTTGTTATGCGTCATTGTAAATTACTGGCATTTTGCCTCTCCACACATTCCACAAATCGGAGTCTGTGGCTAAATTAGCCATGAAATTCGAGACGTTAATGCGACTTGTTGGAGCTGAATCGAAAATTGCATTTCTCGTTGGGGAAGTGTGAGTCTTATATTTAGACACTTCCTTTTCATTTGTAAGACTATCGGGTCTTACAGCAACCCATTCAATAAACTGGTGATCTTGACCAATGCAAGTCCGGAGAAAATCAGCCGCTTGCTCGTTATCTACATGCGGCGGAAGCAACAATCGCAATACTGATATTACAAGTTTCTGTGATAGCGGAGGTTTTTCTGGAATATCACGATTACTGTTACCTGTTGTGTTCATCAGGATAATTTTAATCTTCTTGTCTGGCTCTAGAGATTCAATAGCTCTAGACACTTTTTTAATTGTATCGGCGACCAATCGCCTGGGTTCTCCAAACATTCCCTTGAAAGTCAAATTGTGGCCTAAGCAGGAAAGCACAACATCACAACCTTTTAGAGCAAGCATCAAATCCTGTTCTGACATTTCCGTAATGCTGGCTGGTATTTCACGATAGTTCGATTGGTTTGCAAATATGTTTACTAAAGAGCTAGCGGCTCGAACGACAGCTACAACCTCTGTATTTCGTTGGAGTAAATCCGCAACAAGCAGCTTACCTGTGGCACCACTTGCTCCCAATACTAGTACTTTCTTCATATTACGTCCTTGGTTGATGCATAACGCCCGCATTTGCGGCTGGTTTGGAACGCAGGGGAATATTTGTCCGACAGCAGCGCTTTGTTATAGCTTTTTTCTCAGACATTTAGCTCAACAACTGTGTTTTCTATGTCATTGTACTCTTCACAGATTACACAAACCTCAATAGCAATCTTGCCCTCTATCAGAGGAACTACCATATATTCGTCATCGAACGTCATGCGTCTCGTATGGAGCAGGTTATTGATCTTTATAGTAATTTTACTTCCTTCCAATCTAGTCCACCATGGTTGATTTATAGAGCGGATTTTCGGTAAATTATACTCGGGGTGAACTCCTCTTGAAAGCCCCATCAATTCATTTCCTAGGCCTAACAGAGATTGCAAATCTGATATCGTAGTAGCATTCTCGTTAAATTTTTCTGCGTATTTAGTTTGAGCACGTTTTATTGGATTAATTGGGATCGGGTTTTTCGGCTCACTATGATTTTCACCTATTTTGTAGATAAGAACCCCTTCTGGAAACTCGATATCTACATAGACATTGTTTGCTTTAGCAGAACCGTTATTGGCAATCTCTATGACTAACGTAGAGGAATAATTTATAATCTTATAAAACCTTTCACACTCCTTGTTGAAATCATCTAAATCCTGCTGGCTAGGGATCGAGTTGTTGTATTTTTCAACGTCTTGTTCTGAAACAAACTCTAGCAGGTGCTCCTCAATACCCTCGAATCTCAATGACTCTGGCATTTCAGTCATCTTATAGGAATTGAAGTCCTCATCAATAGCCGGAGGTGCTATATCAACGTCAATAACTGGAAGCTTTGATGATATCTTTGACTCAAGATCTGTCACTCTTTCTCTTAGCTCTCTATTCTCCTTGCTGAGAGCCGTCAATTCCTTAGAAAGAGCTTCCTCAGCACGAGCCTTATCTCCTCTAACCCATCCTATGCCAGGCTTTTGCATAATCTGTTTCATTAATGAAATAGAAACACTTATTATAAGCTGATCTTTCGTTTCCCAAAACTGCGCCATTTTAAAGTTTGTTAAAACTAACTCTCGAAATTTTTTTATTTCTGAGAGATCATCATCCCACTTGTCCTTTGACAAGGACACGGTGTCTTTCATCACAAATGCAAGGATCGGTATATTTTTCTCTAGCGCATACTCATATTCCTTTTGAGTAAAACTAATCCCTTCAGATGTTTTTGAACCATACCTCATACCTAAAACAAGAACGTAGTAATCGCTCACCTCTATGGTTCTTCTAATTATTTCCCACTGATCCTCATCTTCAGCACTGAACATCTCCATGCCGATGGGTATATGGTACATCTCCAAGATAGCCTTGATGATACTTTCCCGTTCATCTACTAAATCAGAGTAAGTTGAGCTTAAGAAAACTTGATACTTTGTTGATTTCAAGACTACTCCTGGATATTTCAACGATAGATATAACGCCGCCTTCAGCCGTGCGCCTTTGCATCGGCTGGAAGGCTTTGTTATAACCGATTTTGGTAAACACTCGCTATTTTTTTATTGATTTCTGTGGCTATTACTTGTGCTTTTATCATTGTGCATTGAACTGTTTTCCAATTGTTCCAGTGTTGTTGCCAAATTTCTGTACCTACAATTTTTTCGAAGTCTACTTTAGTAGGTGTTCCCCAGCTCTCATAAGCTCGAAGTTTGATTATACGTTGCGCTAAATCAGGGATTTTCTTGGATTTTGGGGATAGTTTGGCATCACTATTAATCCAGGTCTCCCAAGCTTTGTTACCTTTTGACTGGTTGCACTTTCCACAAGCAGGCACAAGGTTGTGGATTTCAGAAACATAACCAGTCGGTTTCTTGTCTTTAACTAATGGCCGCAAGTGATCCCATTCAGTAGCAGAAGAACCACAGTAAGAGCACTGAAATGTATCGCGATTCATTCCTAGGATTTCTAGAGCAGTTTTAACCTCACCATCATTAGGTTCAATCACTGGAATAATTGAGTTTATGAAGGAGTTTGTAATGCTTGATGATCTCCCAGTGATTTTCATCGGAGTAGGCATTTTGAATAATGTTAAATAATTCATAAGTTAACGATACTGCTGGTTGAACTCGATTAGGTTATAACGACTAAACTCAGCCGACCGAAACCGCTTGCGGTTTTGGGTCGGCTGGAGTGCCTTGTTATGTGTTTTTCTCGTAATAAACGGGTTCATTATTGTCATAAATAGCCTTTTCTAAAACACGCTTTATTTCATCTTTTTGATTTTCATCTATGAATAGATGACCACTTTGACCAGGAAAAACTTTATTATTTAATCTATCTAGCATATGAATAATTTTAATGTCATTAACCTTATGACCTTCTGTGTACTTGTCATCCCTTTCTTTACAAGTATTTCTTTCTCCACAAAACATTGCTTTGGCTACAATGTAACTATCATATGCAAAATATATTGTATCTTCTGATTTTAGTTTATCTCCGATTTTTACAGTAGCATAAAAGAAATTATTATCTCTCGAAGTTAATAAATGCCTAAAAAACTCCTTCGTTTCTTTAATATCACCATCTGAGCTATCCATCCTAAACAGAACATCCATAGTTAACCTCCTTATGTATTTTATAACCCACCAGATTGATCAGGTGTGTTAGCTTTCTTTGCCTTTGAAACTTCGTATGCTTGATATAATTTTCTCATAATTGCTTCTGCCCGATGAGTATATCAGATTTCAATTTCTGCATTTGGTTCTACATCAAAAATTGAAACTAGCGATGAATCTCCTTTATCATAGTTAAACTGCCCATCTTTTTTTATCATCACTAATCCTCCAATAGTTGCCGTGCGGATAATTTGATGATTTAACACTCGAATATTTTTTTGTAAGTAGTGAGAAAATTTCCAAATACTTTCCAGTTAATAAGGGCGATTTTGATTTTAGAATTACTTCTGTTATTTTAAGGGAGGGATGAGAGGACGTTCAACTGCTCAACGACCAACGCGAGTTAGAGCAACAGCAAAAATGACTATCGCTTCGGGGTATAAAATGGGTTATAGGCATTTGCTTGGGCATTTGCCACCTCTTGTTTGGATGGCTTTCCAGTCAGAGCTTTTGTTATTGCTTTGGCGATGCATTGACGGTTGTTATCATAGACCAAGTCTAAATCAGTCACTTTAGGATTGACCCAGACGCAGGCCACAATGCACCAGTTTTCAAACATGTCATCAGTAATGACGCCCTCTTCCACAAGGTCTTGTATGCCTCTGGCTAAACCTGCTTGAGCTGCGCCCCAAGTTGCATCACCATGTTTGTCAGAGGTGATTTCAGCCTTGGTGGCAAATAAGGTGTCTGGCTTTACTGAGATGCCTGGTTGATGAATGGCCATGAATGGAATATAGCCTTGTCTGGGGGCGGCCATTGCATTGAGCAATGCTTGTCCTACAGCACTCGATTTTGGTCCAAATAGTGCGTTTATGTGCGCAGCGTTGAAGTTTCCTGCGCCGTCTTCTCCAACAAATGATTCTCCAATGTAAATACTCATAGCAATTGATCCTTGGTTATCCTTTAGGTGATTATCATAACAGGTTATTCGTGGGGTAATAAAACCGTACGAATGGCTTTGCCTTCTTTAAAGTCCGCAAGCGCCTTAGCAATATGGTCTAACGATAAGGTTTGGGTGACCAGTTCATCTAAAAGCACTTCTCCTTTTTGATAAAGTCTGGCGATTTTGGGAAAATCAAGTCTGCAATTGGCACTGCCATAAAAGCTGCCCGTTAAAATCTTCTCTTCGCGAGGAATGTTTTGTTGGGGCAGGTTCACGTTTTTGCCGACAGCGTCTATGCCCACGGCAACTATCGTTCCTCTGCGTCGCGTTAATGCATGTGCTTGTGCGAGCAGGTCTGCATTACCCACCACCTCAAATGAGAAGTCAACGCCTATGCCACGTGTGAGTGATGCCACCATAGCTTCAACCTCATCTGGCTTAGCAAAATGGGTCATACCAAAAGTCTTGGCTATGTCCACCTTATCGGCATTGGCATCAACACCGATGATCGTTTCCGCACCGCAGATACGTGCGCCTTGAATCACATTTAAGCCCACGCCGCCTAAGCCATACACCAGAACGGTGCTGCCTGGAGTCACTTTGGCGGTATTCATGGCTGCGCCTATGCCCGTCATGACGGCACAACCTATAAGAGAAATAGGGGCGAAATCCATGCCATCGTCAAGTTTGATGCAGCTGGCTTCGTTCACAACCGCGTGCTGAGCCCAAGTCGATAAAAAACTGTAGTGGTAAATGGTTTCTCCGCTGGAGGTTTTCATACGAGACGTGCCGTCTAACAGACCGCCATCCAAAACTTTAGGCGCTGAGCTTTCGCATAAATGTGAATGCCCAGAATCGCAAAAAAAGCAATGACCACAATCGGGCGCCCATGACAATGCGACGCTATCTCCTGGCTGCACTCTTGTGACTGATTTGCCGACAGCTTCAACGATGCCCGCGCCTTCGTGTCCTAATACAACAGGAAAGGGTGATGGAATGGTGCCGGTGATTACGTGGGCATCACTGGCACAAACGCCCGTTGCCATGATTTTGACTAAGACTTCGTCGTCTTTGGGCGGATCGAGTATGATTTCTTCTACGACTGGTGCTTGATTGACACCGTAACAGAGGATGGCTTTGGTTTTCATGTCTTTTAAATATGGATAACAAATACAGAAAGAATTATTTTAACAAGCATGAATGGCTTTTGCAAAGTCTTAAAGGACTTTAAATTTGCGACGTTTTTCTGGGCTGAGAATGCGCCAGGATAGCAATAGCACAAACATAAAGCCAAACAGCATGGGTTCAGCTGAGTCCGCTTTCACTAGTAGAAAAAAATGGAGTACGCCAAACACAGGGATGATGTAAACCCAGTTGTGAATTTTTTGCCAGGTTTTTTTCAGGCGTTTGCGCCAACCCATGGTTGAAGTTAGAGCTAATACTATCAACACAACTAAGGCGACAATCCCAGCCCAAATATAGGGATGCTCGAGAATGTCCAACCAGATCTCATCCCAATAAAATCCCAAATCAAGACCGAGGTACACAAGCGAATGCAGAACCGCATAGAAGGCAGCAAATAGGCCCAGTTGACGACGATAGCTCATGGGTGCAAACCAACCCAAAAGTTCTTGCACAGGTTTTACCATCAAGGTGAGTACCAAGAAGAACAGGCTTAATTGTCCAGATTGGTGGGTGATGTACTCAATGGGATTGGCCCAAAGGTCGTCTTGAAAAAGTCCCCAAGTAAACCAAAACGCAGGAATAATTGACAGTGTGAATAGACCGACGCGGGTCCATGTCAAAGGGTACATTAGAGCTACTTCTATAATTCAGGCGCTATTCTAATAGTATCTGAGCAAGTCCATTTCCTTGTACATGCTGGCCACTTGTTTTGAATAGCCGTTAAACATCAATGTGTCTCTTTTTCTAAATTCTCCCAAGCGCCGTTCACGACTTTGTAGCCATCTGGGATGGTGTACATTGGGATTAACATTGGCGTAAAAACCGTATTCATTCGGTGCAGCATCATTCCAAGCAGTATTAGGCATGTCTTCTGTAAAATGTATTTTGGTTATGGACTTGATGCTCTTAAAGCCATATTTCCAAGGAACGACCAATCGGACTGGTGCGCCATTTTGAGGCAACAAAGTTTTGCCGTAAATCCCCACAGCCATCAATGTCAGAGGGTTCATTGCTTCATCCATTCTCAACCCTTCATGATAGGGCCATCGAAGAACAGGATAACGCTGTCCTTGCAGATTTTTTGAATCTAAAATGGTGGTGAACTGTACGTATTTTGCTTCACTGGTTGGCTCAAATTTTTTGATCAGATGGCTCAATTGAAAGCCATTCCAGGGCACAACCATAGACCAACGCTCAACACATCTGAAGCTATAAATTCGCTCTTCCAAAGGCAATTTGAGCATGTCTTCCATGTGGATTTTACCAGGTCTTTTAACGGCGCCAGTGATCTCAATGCTCCATGGATCACGTTGTTTCATCGATTTTTCCAACCATCTGGCGTTTCTCGCAGGGTCGGCTTTATCAGTGCCTAATTCATAGTAATTGTTATAGGTGGTAATCCTCTTATAACTCGTGGGCTTTTCTTCGACACTGAATTCAAGATTTTTTTCGCCCAAACTGGCCAATGCCATTTGTGGCAAACCAACTGATGCAATGGTTGCGGCTGCCCCCAATTTAACGAATTTACGACGGTTTATAAAATCGTCTTCTGAGGTGATTTCACTACCAGGTGGTGTGGGAAATTTAAATAAATTTGACATTTTAATAAACTCCAAATGCTGATTTGCTAAACATTGATGGTTTCATTATAGCAATATTCAAACTTAAGTTGAATGAATATGCCCCAACCCATCTAAACACTTAAAAGTCAAAACCCATAGACCCATAAAAGTACGAAACTGTTTCAACAATACACGATAATGACCCCTCTTTTATATTATTACGCCCCTGATTTAATAAATCCCTGAAGCGGAGGAAGCTGTCAGTGACTAAACCAGACAACCTTACAACCTTGATGCCCTGCCCCAATTGCAAGAAATTATGCCAGCTTGGTGCACAAAACCCAAATCGCCCATTTTGCAGTAAACAGTGTAGAGACAGTGATTTGCACGGATGGTTTAATGAAATCAATCACATTCCGGGTAAAACCATTTCAGATTCTATGAAAGAAGAACAACAGGATAAAGACTTATGACTCCGACCCGCATCGTTATCTTCGCGGCCATCGCCATTGTGATGATTTCACTCGGTACCAGACAATCTTTGGGCATCTTTGCCTTGCCTTTTGATGAATTAAGCACCTCGGATAGACAGTGGTTTGGTTTTGCCATTGCTGTACAAAATTTACTTTGGGGTCTCAGTTCGCCCTTTTTTGGCGCAATTGCCGACCGCTATGGTGCTCATAAGTCAGCGCTTCTCGGGGCGGTTCTTTATGTTTGTGGACTTTTGATCATTGCCGACATTGGCCAATGGTCTTTTTTCTTGGGCCAAGTGATGATTGGTTTCGGACTCGCTGGTTGTGGGCTCTCAATTTCTTTGGGCGCCGTTGCCAAAGTCTGTAGCGAGCAAAGGCGGTCTTTTATACTGGGCGTAGTTTCTGCCGCTGGGTCATTTGGTCAGTTTGCCCTGGTCCCCATTTCTGCACATCTATTTGAGTTGTACAGCTGGTTTGGGTCTTTTATCATCCTAAGCGTTATTGCGACTTTCCTCATTCCCTTTGCTTTCGCTTTGAAGTATTCTCACACACCCTTAGCCGCCAGAAAATCGAGCGACCAGACTATGCGCTCTGTACTCATCGAAGCGCGTACACACAAAGATTTTATCCTACTGACTTTGGGATTTTTCGTCTGTGGTTTTCAAGTGGTTTTTATTGCCACCCATTTGACGGCCTACTTAATTGACAATGGCATTATTTCCACGACGGCTTCGTACGCCTTGGCGTTAATCGGCCTGTTTAACATTTTCGGCACGTTATTCGCTGGTTGGCTGGGTGGGCGATACCGTAAAAAAACTGTGCTCACTGGGTTATATTTACTTCGATCACTGGTGATTTTAATATTCATCTTAGTGCCACTGACGCCTACAACGGCCATCTTATTTGGGGTATTCATCGGCTTTTTATGGCTGGGAACCGTGCCTCTGACGAGCGGATTGGTTGCGTATTTTTTTGACGTCAAATACTTGTCCTTGCTGTATGGCATTGTCTTTTTTTCTCATCAAGTGGGATCGTTTTTGGGGGCTTGGTTGGGCGGACTGACCTTTGAAGCCTACGGTAGCTACATGCCCATCTGGATACTCGCCATCCTATTTGGGCTGGTCTCGGCCGCCCTTCATTATCCGATCAAAGAAGATTTGCCTGTGAACAGCAAAGCTCAGTGATGGTCTAAAAGGGCTGAGTACCAATCACTTTATAGCCTTGATCATCTTGCGCCATCAGCGCAATGGCTTGCGCTTCAAAAGTCAATTCAAACGCCACTTCTGGCGCTGAAGAAGCTGGTATGTCATCAGCCAATAATACGTGGGGTATAAAATAATTAGGCTTGACTTCATAGTCCAAAGCCAAGATGGCAGATTTAATTGCACTCTGCCACTGCCTCAGCGCATCAGATGCTTGTCCTGAAAGGGCATAGCCTTGACTATCTGCAGAAGAAAAAGCAGAAAACTTTGACAAAGAAATCTTAGGCGTGGGTGAAAATTTGATGGTCTGAAGTAGGCCCAAGAAGTTTTTCTCGCCGCGTTTGGTAATGTCGCCAATGGCGTTTAAGGTGATGTACCAATTTTCAGGCGGGCGGCACAGCGCTGGATCACTCATGTGTTTTGATAACGCATTGGTAATCTCATTTTTAACCGCTTCAGGTAGCAACAATGCCAAGAAGGCGTTTGAATGAATGATGGGTCCTGTATCTGCTGGAATATCGGTCATTGCAACTCAACGTTCATCGTCAATGATCCAGTACCATTTTTCATCTTTTTTAAGCCGCCCCAAATCTCGTCGAGCATACTGTTCTAAAGCTTGTGGATAGGCGCGTAATAAGGCGACATTTTTTTTGTAGCGATCCAACTGAGCTTGTAATTTTTGATTTTCCAATTGCTGCTTTGAAATGGCTTGATCTCTATGATATAAGTCCACCAAACCATTGTGTCCCACCCATAATTTGGCCTGTAGTACGACAATAACGATCAAAAAAATCCACTTCATCAACAATTCTCTATCATCATTATTTTTTAAATGGTGCGCTTCCCGAATAAAGGGCGTTTTCACCCAACTGCTCTTCGATGCGCAACAATTGATTATATTTGGCGACTCGGTCTGTGCGTGACATAGAACCGGTTTTTATTTGCCCACATCCCGTACCGACCGCTAAGTCTGCAATGAAAACGTCTTCGGTTTCTCCTGAACGATGTGAGATGATTGAGTTGTAACCCGATGCATTGGCAAATTTCATGGTCTGGTATGTTTCGCTCAGCGTGCCAATTTGATTCACTTTGACTAATACCGCATTGGCCATTTTTTGTTGCACGCCTTGGGCCAGAATTTCGGCATTGGTCACAAATAAATCATCACCAACTAATTGAATTTTATGGCCCAATTTTTCGGTCATCAACTGCCAGCCAGGGTAATCATTTTCGTCTAAACCATCTTCAATAGAAACAATGGGGTACTTGTCGCACAAGTTGGATAAATACTCGATAAAGTCTTGCGAATCTAAGGCACAGCCTTCACTTTCTAATTGATATTTTCCTGCTCGGTAGAATTCTGAGGCGGCAACATCGAGCGCTAATAGCACTTGCTCTCCAGCTGTATATCCTGCAGCTTCGATCGCCATTGTGATCATCTCTAAAGCTTGTTCATTTGATTTCAGATTGGGCGCAAATCCGCCTTCATCACCCACCGCTGTACTCATTTTCTTTTGGTCTAAAATGGTTTTGAGCGTCTGAAAAACTTCGGCACCACAGCGCAAAGCATCGCTCAATCTATCAAAACCTGCGGGGATGATCATAAATTCTTGAAAATCAACGCTGTTATTGGCATGTGATCCGCCATTGATGACATTCATCATGGGTGTGGGGAGCAATAATTGTTTTTGACCCACTTGTTCTGCAATGAGTTGGTAGAGCGTCATTTTATGATATTGAGCCAACGCAACATTGAGAGCCATAGAAACCGATAAAATGGCATTTGCACCCAAATTTTCCTTATTTGAACAACCGTCTAATTGCAACAGACGTTCATCGACTTTTGTCAAGTCGGCGCACTGCCCCACCAATGACTGACGAATGATCGTATTAACGGTAGTAACCGCACCCATAACGCCTTTGCCTTTCCAAGCCGGATCACCATCACGCCGCTCAACCGCTTCGCGAGAACCCGTCGATGCGCCAGAGGGTACAGCCGCTCTGCCCCAACAGTTCTCATGATCTAAGGTAATTTCAGTCTCAACCGTTGGATTCCCACGTGAGTCAATAATTTGACGAGCATGAATGTGTTTTATATGGGTCGTTTTTGTCATAGTTTCTCTCGTAATGTCACTTTTTCATGCCGCTTATCTAAAAATAGAACGATGACCTATAGGGTATTCTCATCAAACTTTGATTGGCGCACAACATCATTTACCGCCTTTAAATTATCAAGCAAGGGCTTCAATTTTGCCAGTGGCCACATATTGGGACCATCGCTCATTGCTTGTTCAGGATTGGGATGGGTCTCGATAAATAAACCTGAAACACCCGCACCCAAGGCTGCTCTTGCGAGCACAGGCACCATCTTTCTATCCCCACCTGAGCGCCCACCCAAACCGCCAGGCTGTTGAACAGAATGCGTTGCATCAAAAATCACAGGACAACCCGTTTCACGCATTTGCGCCAATCCACGCATGTCGGAAATCAACTGATTGTAGCCAAAACTGGTGCCACGGTCGCAAACCATAATCGCTTCATTACCCGTTGATTTTGCTTTTTCAACAACATTGACCATGTCCCACGGTGCCATGAACTGGGCTTTTTTAATATTTACTGGTTTTTGACAGGCCGCCACGCGCACAATGAAATTGGTTTGTCTTGCTAAGAATGCTGGCGTCTGCAACACATCGACCACACTGGCCACTTCCTCAAAAGGCGTGTCCTCGTGCACATCGGTTAATACGGGTACGCCAATTTGAGTTCGTACTTTTTCTAATATTTTCAGCCCCGCGTCCAAACCCACACCCCTATAACTGGTCATAGAAGTTCGATTGGCTTTATCAAAGGAGGCTTTAAATACGAAGGGAATACCAAGGTCAGCACAATCGGTTTTTATTTGTCCAGCAATGTCCATGACCATCGCTTCTGATTCAATGACACAGGGGCCTGCAATCAACAAAAACGGCGATTTTAAGCCAATGTCAAATCCATGTAGTTTCATGAGTCATCCGTCTTTTGTGCGCTTTGCTTAACAGCTTGGGCAATAAATTGAACAAATAAGGGGTGCGCCTTGCGCGGAGAGGATCGCAGTTCAGGGTGGAATTGGCAACCGACAAACCAAGGATGTTCTGACTTGGGTAATTCAATCATTTCGACCAAGGCTTCTTGCGAACGACCACTGACAACCAACCCCGATGCCTCTAATTGTTGAATATAGTTTTCATTGATTTCATAACGATGGCGATGGCGTTCGTTAATGCTTAAACTGCCGTATGCGTGGTGCGCCTGAGAATGTTCCAATAATTGACATGATTGCGCACCCAAACGCATGGTGCCACCTTTGGGCGAATCAGTAGAGCGGGCATTTTTTTTGCCAGTCAAATCAACCCATTCAGAAACCAGCCCAACCACCGGATGTTGACAGTCAGCGGCCCATTCGGTTGAGTTGGCTTGAGCCAATCCCAATTGATTACGGGCATACTCAATGACCGCGCACTGCATGCCTAAGCAAATACCGAGAAAAGGTATTTTGTGTTCACGGGCAAACTGAACCGTTTTTAACTTGCCTTCAAAGCCTCTTTCGCCAAAACCGCCTGGTACTAAGATGGCATGGCAATCCTTGAGTACATCCACGCCAGCATGCTCGATATGTTCGGCATCGATGTGCTCAATGTTGACCTTGGCACGGTGATGAATGCCCGCGTGTAACAGTGATTCATTGACCGATTTGTAGGCATCAACCAGTTCAACATATTTGCCGACCATGGCAATCTTGACCGTCAATTGTGGATGGTCCATGCGGTCAAGCACTTCATCCCAGTCAGCCAAATCTGGTTGGATGGCATCAATGCCCAGATGCGCCATAATCAAATCGTCAAAACCTTGTTCGCGCAAATGTTTCGGTAACCGATAAATGCTGTCAACATCAACGGCTTCGATGACATTTGTCACTGGCACATTGGTGAATAGGGCAATTTTTTCTTTCATGGGCTGTGTCAGATTTTCTTCGGTTCGACACACCAAGAAATCGGGTTGAATGCCGATTGATAATAGCTCTTTGACCGAATGCTGGGTCGGCTTGGTTTTGACTTCGCCGGCCGCTTTTATGTAGGGCAATAAGGTTGCGTGGACAAAAACACTGTTCTGGCGACCCAATTCAACATGGAGCTGTCTGATAGCCTCAATAAAGGGCAGGGATTCGATGTCACCAATCGTTCCACCAACTTCGACAATGGTAACTTCTGAGTCCTCACTCGCCAGCAATACACGACGTTTGATCTCATCGGTTATGTGGGGAATCACCTGCACTGTTCTGCCAAGGTACACACCCTCACGTTCATTATCCAACACGGTTTGATAGACAATGCCTGTGGAGAAGCTATTTTTCGCAGACATCTTGCGCTCCACAAATCGTTCATAATGCCCCAAGTCCAAATCGGTTTCTGCGCCATCATCGGTCACATAGACTTCGCCGTGTTGAAACGGACTCATGGTGCCAGGGTCTTGGTTGATGTAAGGGTCCATTTTCAACATTGACACAGCCAGGCCTCTGGCTTCAAGCAAGGCGCCCAACGAAGCGGCAGTAATACCCTTACCCAATGAGGATACCACGCCACCCGTTATAAAAATAAATTTGGCTTTCATTATTGATCTATTAAATTGGTTGGTATCCTGATGCGTTTACATGGAAAATCTTACAAAGATTGATGGCTGATATTATACTGAATAACGCCCCTCTAAATATTTCAAATTCTGGTCAATCTAACATACTGTGGAAAGCGCCTTGTCTCACTCAATGCTCAAACCACCGTGGTGCCAAACAATAATCCGAGAAACAAACTAAAACCCACCCAGTGATTATTTAAGAACGCTTTCAAGTAATTATGGGGTTGTTTTGAGCGCATTAAAAAGGCTTGATACACAGTGAGTCCAAGGGCGACCCCCCAAAAAATAAGAAACGGCCATTGGGTGTCTAAAAAACTGTAGGCCAGTCCCAAAAAACCTAATAGAAATGCTGCCTGCAACGACCAACATATGCGGTGCGCATAAGAACCAAACCAGCGTGCGGTTGATTTGATGTTCGCCTTCTCATCATCGACTATATCAGCCAGAGCGTAAATGGTATCGTATGCAATGACCCAAAACATATTCAAAGCAAATAGTAGCCAACAAATCACAGGTAATTGACCTTGATACTCAATAAAGGCCATCAGAATGGCCGAACTGAACGCTAAGGCCAAAAAAAACTGAGGATACCAAATATAGCGCTTGGTAAAAGGATAAAGCGTCGCCAAGAACAGCGCAACTGCGGAGAATAAGATGGTTTGAACTTTTAATTGCAAAACCAAAATAAAGGCCAGTCCGATTAACCCGCCAAAAAACAACAAGGCTTGTCGTGGACTCACTCGATTATCAGCCAAAGGACGACTGCCTGTGCGCGCCACCTTACCATCAATGTCTCGGTCAGCATAGTCGTTGATCACGCAACCGGCTGAACGCATGACGATGACCCCAAGTGCAAATATGAGATTGATAAATCCATCTTGTTGATCCAAGGGGGCTGCCAAATACAAGGCCCATGCCGTTGGCCATAGCAGTAAATAAATGCCGATGGGTTTATTGAGCCGCGTGAGTTCGATGTAAGGTCTGAGTTTTTCAAGCACGATGAGTGCCCCTTAGCGCAAATATAAACGAATCCAATTTTCCACGGCTTCCAAGCCTTTTTTGGATTTGGACGAACCCACTGAAAAACTGACCACTTGAAACGCTTCTAATTGTTTTTCAAATTGTTTTTTTTGTTGAAACAACACGTTATTGCTGATCTTATCGGCTTTAGAAAAAAACAAATGTACAGGGATCTGTAAACTTTCAACCAGATCTAATAACATAAAATCGGTGTCACGCAGTGGGTGACGCACATCACAGATCAAAACGATCCCGCGCAATGATTGACGACCGCTTATATAAGTACCAATCAAGCTCTGCCATTTCTTTTGCTCAGTTTTGGACGCTTTGGCAAATCCATAGCCAGGCAAATCGACCAAGCGTTGCTGAGCCGATTCATGGCATTGAAAAAACACCAAATGCCGAGTTCTACCGGGTGTTTTGGAGGTCACTGCCAAAGATTTTTGGCGGCACAATGCGTTCAAGAAACTTGATTTACCCGCATTTGAGCGTCCTGCAAAAGCAATTTCACTCCCTGTGTCAATGGGTGCCGTTTCTAACAAGGGGGTGCTTAGTATGAAAGATGTTTGAGAAAAGTCCATGCGTTTAGATTATCGGGGGCGAGTGGTAGCCAAAAGTTAAAGAATTCTACTGTTTTTTTCAGTTTGACAAGACTATTCTCTACTAAGAAGGGGCATTTAATGTTCATTTCTTTGATATTTCAGTAAATATTATAAAATTACCACAAAAATACACTCAAATATTTTATACAAATATATCAATAAGTTATCTAATTATACTTAATTTAATTTCTAATAATATGCGTGCATAATAGCCACTAAATTATAAAAATTACTTCACAAAGTGGGAATTTGTGGGATAATTTGCGCACTATGAATTTTCCAGGTCCTGCACAAATCAAATTAGACGACAAGGCGCGTATTGCCATTCCCGTACGCTATAGAAACGAATTATTGGAATCTTGGGGTAAGCGACTGATTTCAACGATCGATTTATACGAGCGCATATTGGTGCTCTACCCTTTCCGTTATTGGGAAGAGGAAATCATGCCGGCTTGGTCTCAATTATCAAGCATTGACCCTCAAGCCAGCGAAGCAAAACGTCGTTTCCTTGGCAGTGCCACCGAAGTGATTATGGACAATGCTGGGCGCATTCGATTGCCTTCAGTACTGATGGCTTATGCGCACATAACCACCGAAGTTGATCTGCGACGCTTAGGCAATAAATTTGAAATCAGCGCCGTTCAACCAGACATTTTAGAACCTTTGGATAAATCCAACCCCTTGGCTGAAGTATTACAAAATCTTAAAACATAAATGCTACACCACCCTATCATGGTTGCCGAAGTCACAAAACATTTAATCACTGATACAGACGGCGTCTATGTTGATGGGACCTTTGGTCGTGGAGGGCATTCGGCCGCATTACTTGAGCAACTCAGCGCCAAAGCCACCTTATTTGCCATCGATCAAGACCTTGAAGCCATTGATTATGGTCACAACCATTTTAGTGACGACAGATTACAGTTGATTCACGACAACTTCAGCAATATATCGGCTGTTATGTCAGGCAAGGTCGGTGCCATTGATGGTATTTTTCTCGATGTCGGTGTTTCGTCTCCACAATTGGATGAAGCCCACCGTGGATTCTCATTTCAACAGTCAGGGCCCTTGGATATGCGCATGGATCGTTCGATGGGTTTAACCGCTCGCCAATGGTTGCTCAAAAATGATGAGCCAACCATCGCCAATGCGCTGTGGAAATATGGTCAAGAAAGACATTCGCGAACCATTGCCAAACACATTAAATCGGCGTTAAAAAACGATGGACTTCACTCAACAACTGAGCTCGCAAAGCTGGTTTCGGTCATTGTAAAACGTGAAAAGAACAAACATCCAGCCACCCGTACCTTTCAAGCACTGCGTTTGGTGGTCAATGATGAAATCCCCGCCTTAGAAAAGACATTGGAACAGTGCCACGCTTTGTTGAAATCCAAAGGCCGCTTGGCCACCTTAACGTTTCATTCGCTTGAACACCAAGTCATTAAACAGTTTCGTAAAATCAAATCTGGGGTGCCAGATGTCCCCAGAGGTTTGCCGGTCACCCACAACCAATGCACGATTAAGCTCATAGCTAAAACAACACCGAGTGCCGCAGAGGTTAGCAAAAACCCCCGAGCACGCAGCGCTCAATTGACTGTGATTGAAAAAATTTAACTCATGTACTATGCAATTCACTATCCCAAGTTGTCTGTTCTATGCAGAAACTGCGCCATCAAACCAATGAGGCAAAGTATAGACCTATCAAACATCAAACCCAAAGGTATTCAAAATGGCTAAACATCAATTAAACACCCCAACATTCGGCGACATGCCCTTTGAACTCATCATTGAGGAAGTCAAAACGCCCAAAATAGTCAAACAGCATAATACTGACGCACATGTCATGGTGCCTGACTTGAACGAACAAGCTTTTCATTTGGACGAATCGTATCATCCTAACAGTCATTATGATGACATGCGCGATGCCTTCTGGAGCATCGAAGCCGAGTCATTTGAACCCACTATGACGTCTCAATCTGTGGTGACTGAACCAACAGTCATCAAACGGGCTAAATTTCACTCAAATACGCCCTTAGAAACCAAAGAGACGGAGTCTAACAACATGAATGGCGCTGCACTATTCAATGATCCATCGGATCAAAAATCAACCAAGGATTCTCCCTTAAACACCGTCATAAAAGTGATTGGTGTTGGGGGCGCAGGTTGTAATGCCGTCGATTATATTACCCATTCAACCGACATTAAGAATATTGAATTAATTGCCGTCAACTCTGATGAGCAAACCTTATTGAATAAATCAGCAGATTGTAAAATCAAATTAGGTGATAAAGGTTTGGGTGCAGGCGGAGACCCCGTTATTGGCAGACGTTTTGCAGAAGAACAAGAAGCGCAAATTCGCCAACATTTGGAAGATACCCACATGGTATTTCTTTCAACGTCAATGGGTGGTGGCACTGGCACTGGTGCTTCTCCAGTCATTGCTAAAATTGCCAGTGATATGAGCATACTGGTGGTTTCAGTGGTGTACATGCCCTATGATTGGGAGGGCAAAACAGAGATGGCCAATCAAGGCTTAGAAGAACTACAAAAGTACACCGATGCGTTGATTGTATTACCCAATGAGAATTTGGAATATGTTGAAGCGGATGACATCGATGCACAAATGGCTCGAGCGCACCAAGTCTTGGCAGACTCTATCACAGGCATCTACGAAGTTTTAGCCAATCATGGTATGGTCAACGCCGATTTTAATGACTTAAAAACCGCTTGTCGATTCCGTGGACGTGCCTTGATTGGCAAAGGCGAAGCCAGTGGTAAAAACGATAACCGTGCCGACACGGCTGTGGCAGAAGCCTTAGAGAACCCACTCATGGATATTCAAATGTTTACCCATGCAAAAAGCATGCTCATCAATATCAAAGGACGATTTGGTAAACAAGAAATTGGACATGTCAAAGCGCTACTATCCAATTACGTACAAGAAGATCGGGTTAAGATTTGTTTGATGCCCGATTCGTCAATGGAAGACAAACTACAAATCATTTTAATTGCAACGGGCATCAGTTGTGATCCAGCAGAACCAAAGGTCTCAACGAGCATAGAAGACGAGCAAGTTCAAGAACAAGCAGCGCCTAAAAAAGACATTATCCCATTGAATGAAAACAAAACGAATTTACACAGTAGATTCGATAAAAAAACATGGACGAATCCTAGAGACATGTATCAACAGCCCACTCTTATGAGGAAGCAATTAGACTGATTATTGAACTGTGCATGGCCGATTCCAAAACGCAACAAAACAAAACGAATCGATGGTTCTGGTGGATCGTCGCGCTTTGTGTTGTCAGCATTCATTTAATTGCCATGGTTATTGTCAGCTATCAAAATCTACTGCAAACCCATAAACATCACACCCAATTAGATCAAAACAAACAACTCATTCAATTAATCAGCCATTATGAACTGGAGGAGTCTTTCTTAAAGAGTTATCCAAAAATTGATGACTGGGCTAATGATAACCAATTCATCACAGAACCAAAAAATCATACCATTATAGATTTCAGTGTTCAAGAAAACAGCACACCCAAATAAAGCGATGAAAACACAACAAAAAAAGATGACCTTTGAATTTCCTCGATACCGAATGGGGTTTTTATGGTTTTTGATGTTAGTCATGTTGGCCATTCTCGGCGTCAGAGGTTGGCAGTTGACTCAACATAATGAGATGACAGACTTTAAACAATTACGAGATAAGACCATCAAAAGGCAGTGGGTTGACGTCGCATTGAGAGGCAATATTTATTCTGATGACAATATGCTATTGGCGGGCAATGCCGTGTTCCACAGAGTTGGATTCGATCCCTTAAGGTTTCATCAATACGTCAAGAATGCTCAGAAAAACAATAAAACACTCGCTGAAGCAAAAGAAGTCCTACACAGCGCACAAAAAATCCTGCAAAGCAAGGTTGATTTGTTTGATTATGCTCAGAAAAATCCCAATAGAAGGTATTTAGCCGTCATCGAAAAACTAACGCCTGAAAAACATGCTAAATTAGCGCAATTGATAAAAACCTACCGCATCAATTATTTCAATATAAAAGACCACTACGTTCGAGCTTATCCTAACAGGGAGGTTGGGGCACATATCGTTGGCGTCATCAATAAAAGTGGGCGACCCATTCTGGGGGCAGAACGGTGGTTTAATCAACAGTTATTGGAGACTTCGGGTAAAAGAGAAACCGTCTGGACTGGACGCAGAAACGAACGAAAATACATCGGTTGGAAAATCCTTGAGCCAGCCCAACACGGTGAAACTTTGCAATTAACGCTTGACCAACGAGCACAGTATTTAACCCATAAAGCCTTATTTAATGCCTATCAGAAGCATCAAGCAAAATCAGCGTCAGCGATCATCATTGAAGCTGAAACGGGTAAATTATTGTCGATGGTATCGCTTCCCTCATTTAATTCAAATAACCCGCGCAATTGGAAACAGGCTGCCTTAACCAATCATGCCATTTTTGATAAAATTCAACCGGGCTCCACTGTCAAACCTGCCACAATGTTAGCGGGTTTGGAATCGGAGGTGATCGCCATTTCCTCAACAATCAACGCCAACAAGTTGATTTTCGTTGAAGGCTATAGAGTCACAGATCCCAGACACTTCGGTGTGCTCGATGTGGCAGGCATATTGCAAAAATCAAGCAATATCGGTGCCGTTAAAATCGGTCAGAAAATCGGCAAAGTTGCCTTGTGGCAAATGCATAAAAAACTGGGCTGGGGACGTACCAATCCCCTCCACGCCCATAGCCCACCAGACATATTGAGTATTGCCCATCACGATACTTGGCAAAATGCTGATTTTCTATCTCGAACCTACGGCTATGGATTTACTTTGGATTTATTGGATCTATCTCGTTTATATCTGGCCATTGCCAATGATGGCCTTATTCCAACGGTACACATTTGGAACCAAGCCATGCCTGATACAGAACAAGCCCTCGTCGCCAAGCCATCGAATGTTAAACTCATCAGGCACGCCATGACCAATGTCGCAAAACCAGGCGGCACAGCGCCCTTAGCCAATATAAAAGGTTATACCGTCGCAGGAAAAACAGGCACCGTTCGCCACAAAAGAGCAGGTCAATACCACTACCGTGCATTTTTTGCAGGTATGGTCCCCGCTGAAGATCCAAAATTTGTGATGATCGTCATGATTGAACACGATAAAGAAGAAGAACGCTACTATGGTGGAGACAGTGCTGCGCCTGTATTTGGTGAAGTCATGCCTCAGTTACTCAGAATCTATGGTGTACCACCTGCCAAGAAAGTTGAACCAAAGATTGAACGGCAACATGCCCAGCTTGAACCTCTCTGAGTGGCTTTCAGGCATTATTGAAGCGCCCAATCTGACTTTTTTGGGACTGTCTGAAGATTCACGAAGCATACGGGCAAACCATATATACATTGCCTTACCGCTGAGCGGGGGCAAGCACGGATTAGATTATGTTGAAAATGCGGTCGCCAATGGCGCTTGTGCCGTTTTGAGTGATAAGCCCTACGCCAGTGACATCAGCATTCCTTGCTTAACCATTGCCGATTTGGTGACTCTGCGTAGCACCTTGTACGCCAAATATTTTAAAACCCAATCTCTGCCCATGCCGGTCATTGGCATTACGGGCACCAATGGCAAAACTTCTGTTGCAAATATTTGTGCGCAATTACTGCTTTGTCGATTCAATAAAATTGGTTTGTTGGGTACGACTGGCAATGGCATAGTCGATCATACGGGCACTTATTTACAAAGTGGACCCTTAACCACCTTAGACAATCTTAATTTACACCGACAGTTGGCACACTTTAAAGCGCTTCATGTTGATGTGATCGTCATGGAAGTTTCCTCGCATGGCATCCATCAAAACCGCATTGCGGGCATAAGGTTTAGCGTAGGTGTGTTAACCAATATCACCCAAGACCATTTAGATTATCACGGAACATTGGCAGAATATATTGCAGTGAAATTCAATTTCTTTCGCCAATATCAACCCCGAAAATGGATCATCAATGTCGGGGATGAAACGGGTGCAGAATTGGCAAAATCACAGCCTGAATCGTGTATGACTTATGGACAATCAGCCGATGCAGGCTGGCAATGTGCAGCGTTGAATCAGTCTCACTTAGGCATTAACTTCACTTTGCGCCATCAAGACCGAGACTACCCTGTCTCTGCCCCCATTCAAGGTTATTTTCAAATGGAAAATATCACCGCTGCCATAGTCGTTGCGTACGCATTGGGCATTGATTTAGCAAAAATCATAAACAAGGCGACCACGCTACAAACCGCTGCAGGCAGAATGGAATGGCTCACTGACGAAGCATGTCCCAATGTGGTGATAGACTATGCGCACACCCCAGACGCATTAACCAAAGCACTAAAAAGCGTTAAAGATTTAACGCAAGGTCAACTGTGGTGTGTGTTTGGTTGCGGTGGCAATAGAGATCAAGACAAACGAAAAAAAATGGGCGCCATTGCCCAAAAATATGCTGATCATGTAATTATCACTGACGACAATCCAAGACATGAACCGCCCCATCTTATTCGGCAACAAGTGCGACAAGGCGCGCCTGATGCGATTGAAATATCAAACCGCTATGACGCCATCTCAGCTGCGCTGACAAAGGCGCAAAACGATGATGTGATTCTCATTGCAGGCAAAGGTCATGAGACCACCCAAATTATTGGGGACGTTCGCCACGAATTTTGCGACAAGTCTGTGGCAAAGAAACTGATGGCTCAGCTTAAAAAAGCCTCACTAAGCCAGCAATAGAGGAAATGAGCAGCTTGGTTGATCGGTTTATAACCCAGCGGCTATCACCGTGTTTTCCATTAAAGTGGCAATGGTCATTGGACCCACACCACCAGGCACAGGCGTAATCCAAGCCGCGCGTTGAACCGCAACGTTAAACTCAACATCGCCCGACAAACTACCGTCGTCATTGCGATGAATACCAACATCAACCACGACCGCACCAGGTTTGATCCAGTCGCCTTTAACCAGCTGATTAACGCCAGCTGCGACCACCACCACATCAGCTCGTCGAATATGCGCTGCAAGGTCGCGCGTTTTACTCGAACAAACCGTCACAGTGGCACGTTCGTTGAGCATTTCTAAGGTAATGGGTCGTCCAACAATGCGTGAGGTGCCGACCACGACGACTTCTTGACCCATCAAAGGTATATCGTAATGCCGTAATAGCGTCATAATGCCTTTTGGGGTACAGGGCGAAAGTCGATTTTGATTCAATGCCAAGCGACCCAAATTAATTGGTAAAAACCCATCCACATCCTTGCCTGGCACAATCTTGCCAATGATGAGTTCTGGGCTAATGTGATCTGGTAAAGGCAATTGAACCAAAATGCCATTGATACTATCATCGCAATTGAGTTTATCGATGAGTTCTATCAATTCCGTCTGGCTGATCGTCGCTGGTAGGTGATGACTGAAAGATTCAATGCCGATGGACTCACAAGTGCGCGTTTTGCTGTTGACATAAACACTTGAAGCTGAATCCAATCCCACCAGAACAACAGCCAACCCAGGCGGTTGATGGCCCGCATCCACGTGCTTTTTGATTTTAGTTTTCAATTTTTCTAATAATTGATTCCGAACCAATGTCCCATCTAATATATTTGCACTCATCTAATTAACTCCTTGATTAAAACGTTCATGTGTATAACCTGTTTTTTCTAATCGGTCTGCCGTCTCTTTGCTACATAGCACCGCCGTTGCCGGGGGGACCAGCAAATACTGCTGTGCAACCCTCAGTATATCCTTTAATTGCACATTAAGAACCGACTCTCTGTAAGCTTTGCGCCAATTCAAATCACACCCATCCGATTGTCCGAAAAATGCCTTGTTGGCCTCCCCCATAGAACTGAGCGGGGCATCGATCTTAGACATCACATTCAATATAGCTTCTTCTAATTGATTAGACTGATGTTTATGTTCCAACAACCAAGTAATGCTTTGTTCAAAATCGGCCAAAGTTTCGTGTAATCTTGGATCACGATATGAAAAAAACCGAAAGCTTTCACTGATGTGATCGTAGGCTGCGCCACCCCCATAAGCGCCGCCCTGCTCTCGAATGGCTGTATGGAGGAAGCCGTTGCGCAGAAAGTTTGCCATAACTGAAAATACTGGTGCATCCGGATGGTTCGCTGACACGGCTGGATAAGCTTGAGCACAATAATTCACCTGAGTTGGAAAACTCCAAGCCACTTGAACGGCTTGCGCTGGCAAAGCTTCGATAAACTGGCGCCTTTGATCGTTCGTTTGCCCAGCACCAATCATTTTATCAACGGTTTGATGCAATGGCGATAGACCCGCCTCATCACTCAACAATAACCAATGCGGTTGCTTGGCTGATATTTTCTCATACATCGATTGCAAGGACTGAGTAAACGCCGTCATATTGCTTTCATCAGCCAATCGATCATGGTGGGTTAACAAATTCTGTACCCCTTTTAAACCATACCATTGATAGTGCAATTGTGCCATGCCGTTAAAACCACAGGCCGCCGCGTTCATGGCCAATAAATGCCCTTTTCTCGCAACACTCTGTTCGGCTTCAAAACGCCACCGTGCAAACAATTCTTGCATGCGTGCTGTTTCATCAAATCTCGGTTGACTTAGTACATCTTGCATCAACTCTAACATGGGCGAAATGTTTCGATTTAAGCCTTTGACCGACAAAACGAATCGACTCCAATTTTGCTCAGGATTGTGCAGCGCTTTAATCACGTTGACATTGGCTGAAATGCCCCCCGTATAACGAGCGATTTGCATCTGAGTTTGTAAGTAATCGCGTTGACCCGAACCTAACTCAGTCAACAATAATGATAGCCAAGGTAACAATGCCCTTTCCTGAGCATTAAAGGGTGCTAAGTCAATCAGCGCCGAGACGTAGGCCAGACCATTACTCTTAACGACATAGCCCGTTTTATTGTCACTTTTAATCTGTGGCTTGGGTTCATCAATGTTTTGTTTAACATCTTTTAAACTAATTTTAGGGAGGACTTCGCTGTCTTCCACTTGATTTTGGCGCGCTTTTAATGATTCATTAAACTCGATGATTTGTTGTGCTTGCTGGGGATTCAACTGATCTTTAACCGCCTGTAATTTTTGTTTTTCGGCTTGGATCATTTGTGCTGATAATCCTGGATTGGGGGCCAAAGTGAGTAATACACGGTGCGGATTATCCAATAGCCACTTCTGAATCAAATTGGGTATAAATCGATCATCTTTGGCCACCGCCCTTAGACGCGTCAAAGCTTGGTCGATGTCCACCCTTGTGCTGATCTCTCCGCCGTGGATGACGGGCGTCAATGCGCTTAATATCAAACTCAAACCATAGGGATAGGTGCCACGTTCCATGTCGCGCTGTTCCAATTCTAATTGGTGTAAGACTGATTCAACCAAAACGGGATCAATGCCATCCCTGACAATGTCTTTCAAGGTCGAAAGAATCAGATTCTTGACCGCTTCAGCATTGGCTTTTTCACTGCCTTCTAAACCGGCTGTAAATTGCATTTGCCTTTGTTCATCTTCGAGGCCACAGAGCGGAGATGGTGCTTGTCCTAAGTCGGTTTGTTCGAGCGCCTTGAGCAATGGCGAAGCCCCATTGTCTAATAATACGCCCGTTAATAAATGCGCTTGCAATAGCTGATCTATGTCGGTGTTTTCGCCCCACAGCCAACTCAAGACGACGTGGGTGCGCCCCGTTAAGTCTGCCTCATCGAGCGGATACTCGCGGTGGATTTCTTTGGGCGCTTTAAACGGCTGTTCTAAGGTCACAAGCGGCACGGCTTTGGACGCCGTGAATTGGCTTAAAACTTTGTCTTCAAATTGGCTTTGCAATGCGCTGGCTGATTGATCGCCGTAGGTTAGGAAAATCGCATTGGTCGGGTGATAATATTTTTTGTGAAAGGCTTTAAGCGCTTCGTAAGATAAGTCAGGAATGTTTTCTGGCGCGCCACCACTGTTAAAATGATAGGTGGTGTTTGGATAAATCTCTTCGCTCAATTGTTGCCATAGCGCCCGTGTTTGAGTACTCATTGCGCCCTTCATCTCATTAAATACAATGCCCTTATAAATTAAGTCAGAGTTGGCATCATCGGTTTTTTCAAAACAATAGCGCCACCCTTCTTGGGCAAAATCATAATGGTTTAGATTGGGGAAAAACACTGCATCCAAATACACACTCAATAAATTGTTGAAATCTTTTTTATTACACGTTGCAAAAGGATAAGCTGTCCAATCGCTGGCGGTGAAAGCGTTCATAAAAGTGCTGAGCGAACGACGGATCATCAAGAAGAATGGATCTCGAACAGGATAGCGTTTGCTACCACACAATACCGTATGCTCCAATATGTGCGCCACCCCCGTTGAATCTTGAGGAATGGTTCGAAAAGCCACCATGAAAACGTTTTCTTCATCGTTGCTGGCAAAGTGATAATGTGTGGCACCCGTGCCATCATGGACATAACTTTGTAGTTTAACACCCAACGATTTTATGGGTTTTTCATAGTTTAGGCTAAAACCTGACATGTTCGTTTTGATGATCCAATTGTTTGTATGCTTTGTCGTTGGTGCAAACCGATGAACGTTCAGTCAATTTACGGTGGTTTATCATCCGCGATTTTTTACACGGGCAATGGATGAACATTGTAAGCGAAAGCCCCTTTGACCTTTTAATTTATCAGAAACAAAAGCGCAATTCAATCATCCGTCATGGATGATATTTTTGTCGCCAAACACTTTAAGGCAATAAGTGGTCTATGGCATCCCGCTCTTGTTGTAGCTCTTGTTCGGTTGTTGCCATTTTGGCACGAGAAAAATCATTGCAATCGAGTCCCTCAACGATGCGCCATTCACCGTCCTGACAAACACAAGGAAAAGAGTAAATCAACCCTTCTTCTATGCCATAACTGCCATCTGAATAGACGCCCATGCTGACCCAATCATCTTCGTCCGTGCCCAATGCCCATGTTCGCATGTGGTCAATGGCCGCACTTGCGGCTGAAGCGGCACTGGATAATCCGCGCATATCGATGATGGCGGCTCCGCGCTGTTGTACTTTTGGAATATATTTTTCCTCATACCACTGTTGATCAATTTCATCCATCGCCATTTGATCACCGACGACAACGTGATGAATGTCTGGAAATTGCGTCGATGAATGATTGCCCCAAATGATCATGCGTTTGATCTCGGTCACATCGGTATTGAGTTTTTGAGCCAATTGAGCCAGGCCACGATTGTGGTCTAAACGCGTCATGGCGGTAAATTGGTTTGGATTAATGGAGGGCGCATTGCGTTGGGTAATAAGGGCATTGGTGTTGGCGGGATTGCCGACCACCAAAACTTTGATGTCACGGCTGGCATGCTGATCAATCGCCTTGCCTTGGACGCTAAAAATGGCACCATTGGCTTCCAATAAATCTTTGCGTTCCATGCCCGGCGATCGAGGTCTGGCACCAACTAACAAAGCATAGTCCGTCTTTTTGAATGCCACATTGGCATCATCCGTGGCCACAATGTCTTGTAATAAGGGGAAAGCACAATCATCTAACTCCATGACCACCCCTTGCAACGCTTTCAGTGCGGGTGTGATTTCTAATAATTGCAATATGATTGGTTGATCCTTGCCCAACATCTGTCCGGCTGCAATACGAAATAATAAAGCGTAGCTGATTTGTCCAGCTGCTCCAGTGACGGTAACTCGAACAGGTTTTTTCATAAAAATCTCCAATTTTTTTAATGTGCGAACAAACTTAGTCGTTCATTATAACGGAATAAAAGGGGCATACAATGTTATGCTTTGGCAAAAGCTTATAACAAGCTAGTTCAATGTTCGGCAGAGCCCGACAGGCTTGAATAATTACGCGACTTGAGGACGAACTGTTTTTAAAACAACCAAAATTGAGTATTAAGTGTTTGTTATATTTTCACTGAGGTATTGATGTAGATTCTTAGTCGTTGCGTTATCGGATTGTAAACTATACTTTCTATCATGTCCTAATCGATCTTTAACGAATTCAAACTTGGGGGTTTCACCTAATAGTTCACCAATCTTATTGACGATTCCTATGTTGGTTGATCTGAATTCACTGCCTATGTGGTAAATCTGATTGACCTCACCTGAGAACATAACATCCAAAATCGACTTAACATTATCCTCTACCCAAATCCACTCTCTGATCTGCATGCCATCACCATAGACAGGTATGGCAATTTTGTTTCTAATGTTATGGATAATCTTAGGAATAAACTTTTCTTTGTGTTGTCTGACACCGAAATTATTACAAGTTCTGGTAATGATGTAGGGTAAGCCAAAGGTAATACCACAACTTTGGACGATTAAATCAGCCGCCGCTTTGGTTGATGAATAATACGATGAGGGATGCAAAGGATCACCAACCATCGCATGATCTTTATTTAATTTCTGTAAATCCCCGTAAACTTCATCTGTGGAAATTTGAATAAATCGTTTAAACTTTGGATTTTGTTTGGCACACTCTAATAAATTGAACGTCCCTTCGACATTGGTTCTGACAAAAGGCGACCCATCTTTAATGGAATTATCCACATGGGATTCAGCGGCGAAATTGACTATATAATCGTACGCCCCCAGATCAGCTGGGGTTACATCACAAATATCCTTTATAAGAATATCGGACTTATCCAATGATTGTGGTATATTTTTAATATCACCCGCATAAGTATTCTTATCTAAAACCAAAACGTCGTAGCCCTTGTCCACACAAAGATGGACAAAGGAGGAGCCTATAAAACCAAATCCACCAGTGATAACTATTCTCATTTCTAATTGCTATGTTTTATCGAATATTGTGTTTAGTTTCAAACTTATTCTTAAGGGCTTTAGACATTGCAAAAGCAAAACCCATCAATGCCAACAAGGATTATTGTTTGTTTGGCGCATTATATAATGACAGCCGTAAACATGTAAAAATTCTATTGGTTGACATTGTCTAAGGTGACATGGAATGACACCCTGGCAAATCTGCGTTACAATTATTTTATACGAATGTACACAGCCTGAATTTAGTGAGAAAATAGTATGGCACAATTGACAAAGCAACAACGAGATCAGTTTTGGGCAAATGGCTACATAAGCCTTGAAAATGCCGTCACTCAAGAACAACTTGAAGCGATGCGTGGTGTTTTCTCAGAGTGGATAGAGGAAAGCAAAAACCACGATCAAGATTATGGTGAAACGCTCGACGGACGTCCGCGATTTGATCTTGAGCCAGGTCATACAGCACAAGTGCCCGCATTGCGCAGGGTACAATCACCCGAAGAAGTCTCTGATACTTTTGCCCATATTATGCGCAACGCCCGCACAGTCGATTTTGTGGCTGAGCTTATCGGTCCAGCGATCAAATTTCATCACGGCAAACTCAATTCAAAATTGCCGGGCACTCAAACCAAAGTCAGTTTCCACCAAGACTTCCCATTTGAGCCCATGACCAATGATGATGTCATCACTGCATTATTGTATCTGGATGATGTCACCTTAGAAAACGGCCCTTTGGAAGTGGTTCCAGGCACACACAAAGGGCCACTGTACAGCCATTGGCACAATGGTGTATTCACTGGCGCAGTCGCTGATGAAGTGATGGACGAACATAAAAACAAGGTGACCCAATGCACGGGCAAAGCGGGGACTGTTTGCTTAATGCACGCCAGCTTACTCCATGGCTCAGCCCCCAACTTATCAACCAAGGCGCGAACTTTATACATCGCAACTTATTATGCGGAGGATGCCATAGAGCTTAGCCCCAACGCGCTACCCAGTACTTTGACTCACGAAATAGTACGCGGAGAACCTTCGGGCCGTGTACGCTGTACATCTTACGAAATGCACTTACCCGAAGTGCCCAAAGAAACCTCATTTTTTGCCCAGCAAGCAAAGGCCAGCAATTGACGACTGGCTCGCTTGGATGCAACAAAAAAATCAGAATGTATGGCTTTTAACCTCCAAAACATCATACCAAACATTAAACGATAAGAGCATTCAACCTTAACGATCATTTAGAGGAAATACACGACTAACATGGGTGATTGAATAGGGCAAATCATCGTTCAAATAGCCTTCAAACAAGCGCCATTTACGCTACAATGTCAGGCTAACTTTTGAAAAGCTTGTACACATTGTACAAATAATTTATAGAGGTCTAATATTATGCGGATCACTTTAAGACAGATTGAAATCTTTGAGAAAGTCACTCAAACCTCCAGCTACACCAAAGCGGCAAAAGAGTTGTGCCTGAGTCAACCTGCTGTTTCCATGCAAATTAGCCAACTTGAAGAACAAATTGGCTCCCCCTTATTTGAATTGATCGGCAGAAGAATATTCTTAACCGAAGGGGGTGAAGAATTTAGTCATTATTGTAAGGCCATCCTAAGGCTGGTTGCAGAGACCAAAGAATCCATGCAAGCGCTCAGAGGTTTAAAAAAAGGCAAATTGAAAGTCGCAGTTTCAACCTCTGCCAACCATCTTACCATTGGACTGTTAGCAGACTTTAAACTGAAATTTCCGACCGTGCAGTTTGAATTTGAAGTGTGTAATCGACAACGGCTCATCGCACATCTGGACGATAATACGGTGGATATTATCATCATGGAGCAACCGCCCGAAAAGCGCGAATTAATTGTCGATCCTTTTTTACAAAATCCAATGGTGGTGATTGCGCCCAATGATCATCCTCTGAAAGACAAAGCGAACATTACTTTAGAAGCATTGAGTCAAGAAATGTTTGTGGCGCGCGAAGAGGGTTCGGGCACACGATTAATATTAGAACAATTTTTCGAGAAACAAAAGAAAACCCCTAAAATTGAACACGTACTGAACAACAACGATTCCATTAAAAAAGCCGTCTCGGCCAACTTAGGATTAGCTATTTCATCGATCCATACGATTGAAATGGAGCGTCAAAACAATACCTTGTGTGCTTTAGACGTTGTTGGTACGCCTATATTAAAACCCTGGTTTTTGGTGCATAACAAAGGCAAACGCCTTTCGCCCGTCGCCAATGCCTTTCGAACTTTTATCTTAGAAAAACGCTCAGTATAAAGCGAAAGCTTGACCGATTAGATCAGTAGTTGATTTCTACGGGATCCAAAGAGCGCCACAAAAACCAACATACCGCAGAGGTGTAGGGTGACCATCGGTCTTGACTCTGCGCATTTAGAAAAGCCACAGCCTCTGATTTTTCACAACCATATAACAACACAACGGCATTCTGTAAGCCGATGTCTGAAGTTGACATAATATCAGGCTCAAGCAAATAAAACATTTGAAACATTTGCCATGTCCAAGGCCCCACACCTTTTAAACTGAGCAAGGCTTCGCCAATTTCTGCATTGGGCGTTTGTTCGAACCATGCTTCTGTCACATCATGCTTTACAAACCACTGTGCAATGCCTATTATGTATCGACTCTTTTGGGTCGATAAGCCCACTTGTTTCAGCGCATCAACATCCATTTGAGCAATAACTGAAGCCTCAATGCCGATTTGCTCCAATCTTTGGCGAATGGCTGAAGCCGCTTTGACTGAAATTTGTTGTCCGACGATCGAATTGACAATGCTTCTAAAGGCGGTTGAAGTTCGAGATATTTGTGATTCAGGATAGCGTTGAATGAGTGATTTGACCACAGGATCCGATTTTGACAAATGACTTATGGCTGCTGGCCACCAATCGGCTTTCATTGGGCCTCTAATAGGACCGATAGTTTGCTTAAGAGTTGTTCACGCGTCTCCACATGAGACGGGTCAAATTCCACACATCGAGTAATGGGACAGACTTTCTGACATTGAGGTTCATCATAATACCCAACACACTCGGTGCATTTATCGGGCAGAATTTCATAGATGGTAGGACCCATCACAATGGCTTCGTTAGGGCACTCTGGCTCACACATATCGCAATTGACGCAGGTTTCGTGAATCATCAGAGCCATAATTTTCCTTGAGAAGTCTCAATAAAGATTTTGAAGCGCCAAATTGTATGCCAATTCAACCTAAGAAGGCAGGAAAACTTTGAGCGCTTTCATTGCTGACACGATGATTTAAACGATCTAAGCCCTCGTTTATCAGAATGGTGGAGTTTGTTAGAATAATCTTGGTCGCTTAAAGGCTAATCAGCATGCGCAGCCTTGGCAATGCGCAACCTTACACAGAATGGGCTTACAAGATTAAATAAGAATTAGAGGGCTCAACTGAGACTTAAAGCCCAAAGCGAAGACCAAAAAAGGCCCCATCGATCAGGTCTCCATCAAGACCGCCCCTCGTGGCAGTGAATTTTTCTTGGGCATATTCCACATAAACTGCTGTATTGGCCACAATGAAAATTCCGACTTGAACGCCGTAGTGATTTGAAGCATCAAAATCATCGGAAAAAGTGATGATATCAGGACTGTAAAAAGCACGCGTTGCAATATAGAAATCCGAAACTTCTCCAACGCTGAGCCTATATTCCGCAATACCGCCCAGCTGAACGGCAAATGTTGCCCTTGTTATGCTGCCTTGTTTGATGTTGGCAGCAATTGGACGAATACCCACACCAAAATTCCATTCACTTGATTCTAAAGGGACTGTCCGACCCACAGCAAGCAGCCCGTCAACAGCATAAGTGCTGCCTTCATCGACCAACAGAACATTAACATGGGCTTGCACAAATCCTAAATCTGAAACATCTGAATCGTCTTCAAATTCAGAAGTCGTTAAGAAGCCAAAATTGATGTCTTTGTTAGATAAATTGATGTTAATGCCATTGCCCGCTTGAGCCACCCCTGTGAACAACAACAAAAACGCCATAAAGGCAATAAACTTTACCCTATTTAAACCCAGCATGATGAAAATCTCCTAAAATGTTTTCAATATATTTTATCACGTAATATTAACGGATTACGTTAATTAATTCAAGTATTTTATATGTTTTGTTAATAAAATGTTTCATAATTTAAACAATGATTATTAACAATACCTCTGCCATTGATTTAGGGAGAAGATTGGATGGATTATTGGAATGGATGAAAGCGCCTAAATGGGTATAAAGATCCCATGCTTTGAAACACATCGAACCATCCTAAGAGGCTGATGGCACAACAGTGCTATTTCAGAAAAAATCGGTAAGCTGTGTTCTGTGTTTCTTCGGTGTAATCATAGCCAAGGTTAGCCAACTTCTCCATAAATATCGCTTCTTCATGGTCGGGTATTTCTAAACCTGCCAAAACTCGACCGTGCGAAGAGCCGTGATTACGATAATGAAACAAACTGATATTCCAACGTCCACCCATCGTTGTTAAAAACTGTAACAAAGCCTTCGGGCGTTCTGGAAACACAAAACGGAATATCCGCTCATTGAGTACTGTATCGCCACTTTTACCCCCCACCATATAACGAACGTGGGTTTTGGCTAAATCATTGTCGCTTAGGCTTTCAGCCACATAACCATATTGATGTAAACGTTGTAATATTTCGTCAGATTCTGCTTGACCGCGCTTAAGCGCAATGCCTACAAATATATGGGCATCTTTTTGGCCGGAATATCGGTAATTGAATTCGGTGATTTCATAATTCGCTAATTGTTTACAAAACAGCAAAAAATTCCCCGATTTTTCAGACATAGTCACACAAAACAATGCCTCTTTATGCTGTCCAATCAGTGCACGCTCGGCCACATAGCGCAAGCGATCAAAATTCATATTGGCACCGCTGACAATGGCGACAGCCCGCTTAATATCGCTGTTCTGTTGCAAATGTTTTTTCATGCCCGCCAAAGCCAAAGCCCCTGCAGGTTCAGAAATTGAACGGGTTTCTTCAAATACATCACGAATGCCAGCACAAATTTCATCGACATTGACTGTGACCACTTCATCCACACACGTTTTTAATATCTCCCAAGGGTATTTTCCCACCCGATTGACAGACACGCCATCGGCAAATAACCCCACTTGTGGAAGTGTGACTCGATCGCCCGCTTGTAAGGCAGCGTGTAAACACGCAGCGTCTTCTGGTTCTACGCCAATCACCTTAACTTGTGGAAATTGGCAATGTAAATAGGCGGCAATGCCGGCAATGAGCCCACCACCACCAACAGGGACGTAAATGGCATCTGGCGGAGTGTCAACTTGTTGCATGATTTCCACCCCCACTGTGCCCTGCCCAGCAATAATATGAGGATCGTCAAATGGTGGCACAAAAGTCGCGCCTTCTTCTTCAGCCAAGTTTTGAGCGAATATAAAGGCCTCATCGACAAAATTACCTTTTAATAAGACAGTGCCGCCCAATGCCTTCACCGCATCCACTTTAATTTTGGGTGTGGTCACGGGCATCACGACTTTGGCCTGAATGCCTAATTTTTGTGCCACTATGGCCACGCCTTGACCGTGGTTGCCCGCAGAAGCACAAACCACACCCGCTTGGCGTTGGCTGGCATTCAATTTTTTGATTTTGCAGTAAGCGCCGCGCAGCTTGAACGAAAAAATAGGCTGCAAGTCTTCACGTTTTAAATAAATTTCCCGCCCCAATCTTGCTGAAAGGTGCTTGGCGCCTTGCAATGGCGTTCTGATTGCCACATCGTAAACGGGTGCGGTCAATATCTCATTCAGATAATCTTTAGGATTCATACATTTATTGGGGCTCAAGCCCGTTTAACTCACGCTAAGTGCGTTGATTTTGCCGAGTATCATCGACATAAAACGAAAGGCATCAAACAGCCATCATTCAGTAAAATAGCGAGATCAGTATTGACACCTTTATAAGTGGCTATTTTAACATTAAATTAATGCTAAAACCGTTACAATATCCCTCTGATACAAAGCGATCTCTGATCGCCTGTTTATAAATCACTCATCATTTTTGCCGTTTCAACTTATGGATCAAGACGCACTCAAAAAAAATGTCGCTCAAGCCGCTTTAGAATACGTTGAAAACGACAGTGTTGTCGGTATTGGCACAGGCTCTACCACCAATTATTTCATTGATGCCTTAGCAGCTTCTAAACGCTACGTTAAAGGCGCGGTATCGAGCAGTGTGGCCAGTGAAAATCGCTTAAAGCGGCATCATATCCCCGTCTTTCAAATGAATGAAGTAGCGCCAATCGACCTATACGTCGATGGCTGTGATGAGTCTGACTCAGATCTCAATTTGATCAAGGGCGGGGGTGGCGCATTGACGCGCGAAAAAATTGTGTGCGCCAATGCCACAAGATTTGTTTGTATTGCCGATGAGTCAAAATACGTTGAACAACTGGGGGAATTTCCACTGCCCATAGAAGTCATCCCTATGGCAAGAAGTTATGTGGCCAAGGAAATCATCAAACGCTTTGGTGGTGAGCCCGTTTGGCGCGAGGACTTTGTCACCGATAATGGCAACCACATATTAGACGTTCACCTGCTGTCCATTGACCAGCCCAAAGCATTAGAAAGCGCCCTCAATGAAATTGTCGGCGTGGTGTGCAATGGCCTATTTGCCCAAAGAGGCGCGGACGTATTGCTCATCAGCAGTGCCACGGGCATTCAGACATTCACCGCCAAACATTAAGAGCTCAAGCCATGAAAAAAAACCTGACTGTCCTCTTAATCTTACTTGTTAGTGTTGCTGGAATAACCTGGTTTTTCAGTCAAAATGGCCAATCGGCGCCCGCCATAACACTCACCGATATTGATGGCAAAACCCACACCACCATCAACAATCAAGCGCCCACATTGATCACATTCTGGGCCACCAGTTGCGTCACTTGCGTTGCCGAAATGCCAGATTTAAAAGCTTTGTATGATCAATGGCAATCCACCGGTTTTAATCTGCTCGCCATTGCCATGTCTCACGATTCATCTAGCGCCATTCAAACATTTCGCAATCAAAATGCCCTGCGCTTTCCAGTGTTTTATGACCGTAGCGACGTCGCCGCAAAAGCATTTGATGAAGTTCGTCTAACGCCCACCCATTTTTTAGTCAGCAAAACTGGGCGAATCCTGTATCACGGCATTGGTTTGTCTGATTTTGCCCACTTACATGAATTGATCCAACAAGACATAGAATCCTCTTGACACACCATGTCCTCAGAAGTCATTATATGTATTGGTGGCATTGACCCAACGGGTGGCGCTGGACTTTCTGCTGATATAGTCACCATTCACGCATTAGGCGGGCACGCCTGCCCTATTGTCAGCGTGCAGACGCAACAAACCTCGGTCAATGTTCAAGCCGTTGTCGCACAAGACCCAGCATTTTTTAAAACCCAACTATGCTCCTTACAAAACTTACCGATCAAAGCCATCAAAATAGGATTGATTGCGGCAGAACATGTCCCAATCATCAAAACCTTCTTAGAAAACCTAAAAGTGCCTGTGGTACTTGACCCTATTTTAACGGCTGGGGGCGGTTACAAATTTCACCACAACGGCGCCATCCTACAGCCGCTGATGAAGCATTGTCATTTGACCCCAAATCGCGTTGAATTAGAACAACTGACCCACAAGGGCATAGACGGCGAGTGTGCCCGCCAACAATTAGGTTGTCAATCGCTCATCGTCACGGATAAGGCCCATCAAGCACAAAATGCGGTCAGCATTTATCAACCATCGGGCGTCAAGCACTTGCCTTATGACAAGACACTTGGTGATTATCATGGAACAGGCTGCACATTCAGCAGCGCTTTGACCATCAGCCTGGCACAAAACGGCGATCTCATTGCAAGCTGTCAACGGGCCTTAGACCATACTCAAAAAGCCATACACAATGCTTACACACTTGGGCAAGGGCAAAGCATTCCAAAGCGCGCTTAAAAAGCCACTATACTCAGGCGACACTCAATCGGTCTTAAGTTGATATGGGCTTCAGTTGCAAACAAAACAGCGATATTAGTCGTAGAAAATGCCGTTAAAAATAACCGCCAACTTTCTTTAATAAATAACACAATAAAATTGTCATTCCCACCAATAAATTACATATTTAATGTTACAATTACCCTCATTGAATGGATATGTAAAAAGGCATGTGGTCATTAAAAATCCTTGTTTTATTTTTACCGATCTGTGTGTAAGAAAATCTATTAAAAAGTGTTTCAATCATGCCCTTGGATGAATCAAAATTTTGTACAACAGTCTATAAAACACACCCATTAAAATCAACCGTATGAGGAGAATATTGATGCGCTATTGGTTAACCAACATTTTAGGACTTTGTTTACTCGCCATCTCTGGATTTGCTCACGCCATCAACACCTCAAACGGCTACAATTTGCCGATTGGCGTAACTTCTGTCAGTCGTGAGATTTATGATCTCCACATGATCATTTTTTACATCTGCGTCGCAATCGGGGTTCTTGTCTTTGGTGCAATGGCCTACTCGATCATCAATCACAGAAAATCATTGGGTGTCAAACCCGCTCAGTTCCACGAAAGCACGACTATTGAATTAATTTGGACCATTATTCCGCTGGCCATCTTGGTGGTGGTTGCCATTCCTGCGACCAGCGTGCTGATTGATTTAGAAGACAGCTCAAAATCTGATATGTCCATCAAAGTCACAGGCTATCAATGGAAATGGAAGTATGATTATCTTGATGGCGATGCTCAAGGCATCAGCTTCTTTTCAAATTTAGATGATCGCTCACGCAAAGAATTAGAGCGCTCACAAACCGCCGGTAAATTACCCGTTTACAAAAATTATCTGGTCGATGTTGATAATGAACTGGTTGTGCCTATCAATAAAAAAATACGGTTTTTGATCACTTCAAACGATGTTATTCACGCTTGGTGGGTGCCTGATTTTGGCGTCAAACAAGATGCCATTCCAGGCTTTATCAACGATACTTGGGCAAAAATTGATCAACCTGGTGTTTACCGAGGTAACTGCGCAGAACTTTGTGGTAAAGACCATGCCTTTATGCCAGTGGTTGTTCGCGCCTTAACTGAAGAAGACTATGCCGCTTGGATTTACAACCAAAAGAATGCGGCTAAAATCGCTGCAGAAGCCGCCAACAAAACCTTTTCCAAGGAAGAACTCATCAACGAAGGTAAACTGGTTTATGCAAGAGCCTGTGCCGCATGTCACCAAGCAGGTGGTCAAGGCGTACCAGGCGTATTCCCCGCCATTACTGCCAGCCCCCTTGCATTAGGTCCCATTGATCAGCATCTCGACATTATTTTAAATGGTAAAAGTGGAACGGCCATGCAGGCGTTTCGAGATCAGTTAACCGATGTCGAACTCGCAGCTGTCGTTTCTTTTCAAAGAAATGGTTTAGGCAACAACGTTGGGGATTTCATGCAACCGAACCAAGTCAAAGCCAAGCGTTAAATTTCATTTCATCTTAGGAGAGCTAATATGGCCACTGTAACTGCACCAATTGAACATCATGACCACCATGGTCCAGCAAAAGGCTTGATGCGTTGGGTAAGAACCACCAACCACAAAGACATTGGCACCTTATACATGTGGTTTTCATTTCTCATGTTATTGGTGGGTGGCGCTATGGCAATGGTCATTCGCGCAGAACTGTTATACCCAGGTTTACAGGTCGTTGACCCGCAGTTTTTTAATTCTTTAACCACAATGCACGGATTGATCATGGTCTTTGGTGCCATTATGCCGGCATTGGTTGGCTTGGCAAATTGGCAAATCCCAATGATGATTGGCGCCCCAGACATGGCATTGCCCCGTTTAAATAACTGGAGCTTTTGGATCCTACCTTTTGCGGCCGTATTATTGATTTCGACCTTCTTTATGGAAGGCGGTGCACCAGGCAGTGGTTGGACACTTTATGCACCTTTGTCAACTACCTTTGCGCCTCAAAGCATGGACTTCCTTATTTTTGCGATCCACTTGCTGGGCTTCTCCTCCATCATGGGCTCGATCAACATTGTTGCCACCATATTAAATCTTCGCGCACCCGATATGCGCCTAATGGACATGCCCTTATTTGTTTGGACTTGGTTGATTACGGCATTCTTGCTCATTGCCGTTATGCCTGTACTCGCTGGCGCAGTGACCATGATGTTGACCGACAGAAATTTTGGCACCAGCTTCTTTGATGCAGCCGGCGGTGGCGACCCTGTGATGTTCCAACACATCTTTTGGTTTTTTGGTCATCCTGAAGTTTATATTATGATTTTGCCTGCATTTGGCATCGTTTCTCAAATCATTCCCACATTTGCTCGTAAACCCCTGTTTGGTTACAGCTCAATGGTTTACGCCACCGCTTCAATTGCAATTTTGTCGTTCGTGGTCTGGGCGCATCACATGTTTTTGGTCGGTATGCCAATTGAAGGACAACTGTACTTTATGTATGCCACCATATTAATTTCTGTCCCCACGGGCGTTAAAGTCTTTAACTGGGTTGCAACCATGTGGAAAGGCGCCCTGACCTTTGAATCTCCCATGTTATGGGCACTGTCTTTTGTGGTTCTATTCACCATTGGTGGTTTTTCTGGTCTCATGCTGGGTGTGGTTCCTGCTGATATTCAATATCACGATACTTATTTCGTTGTTGCACATTTCCACTACGTATTAGTAACAGGCGCACTGTGGGCAATCATCGCTGGCGTGTACTACTGGATACCAAAATGGACAGGGCGTATGTACAATGAAAAATTGGCCAAAATCCACTTTTGGTGGTCGATTATTTCCGTCAACGTTTTATTCTTCCCTCAACATTTCTTAGGGTTGGCTGGTATGCCCAGACGCTATGCGGACTATTCAGTGCAATTTACCGACTTCAATTTTATATCTTCCGTTGGTGCCTTTGCTTTTGGCGCCTCATTCATCCTTTATACCTATATTTTGATCGATTGCATCGTTCGAGGTGCAAAAGTTACTGACAACCAAGTCTGGGGTGAATCAGCCAAAACACTGGAATGGCAAGTGCCCTCACCTGCACCCTACCATACTTATGAAACACCACCCAGTGCCGAACTTATCAAAGCCTCGTCTCAACATGGCTAAAAATTCTAAAAAAGGGATTTGGCTGACTTTTCTTGGGTTGATGCTCATTGTGATATTTGTGTTTACATATACCATCATGAGCGGGGTTGTTAAAGGAACCTAATTATGCATAAAGCTCAGAAATGGTTTTACATCAAGTTGGTCAGCATTCCTGTGCTGATGTTCGGTTTTGCCTTTGCCCTCATTCCGCTTTATACAGTCCTTTGCGACATCACTGGTCTCAATGGCAGATCCTCAAATTTATCTGAAGTAGCACAACAATCTGAATTTAAGATTTCTGAAAATCGTCAAGTCAATGTCCATTTTTTAGCAAATGTCGCATCTGGCATGCCCATTGTCTTCTATCCAAAAGAAAGCAACATAGAATTGAAACCAGGCGAAATCACAACGGTTTATTACATTGCTGAAAACCGTTCTGATAAAACCATTTTTGGACAAGCCATTCCCAGTGTTGCACCAGAAGGCGCAGCCGCCCATCTTAAAAAATTAGAATGCTTTTGCTTCAATAAGCAAATATTTGCGCCCAATGATCGCGTTGAAATGCCCGTCCAAATTGTTGTTGATTCAGATTTAGATCAATCCATTGTAGAATTGACCCTCTCATACACCTTCTATCGTTTAGAAGATGAAACCCTCGACCAACCCATCAACAAAAGCGTGATTAAAACCCACGGCTTGAACAGTTAGAATCAGGAGATAACATGGCACATTCCTCAAATTCATATTACATCCCGCATGGTACTTCATGGCCGATTATTGGCTCAATTGGCTTATTCATTATGTTATCGGGTTTTGCCAGCATGCTTCACGATTCACCGCTTGGTGGTACCATGTTAGCCGTTGGTTTGGCCATACTGCTCATCATGCTTTTTGGGTGGTTCTCTGAAGTCGTCAGCGAAAGTGAAAAAGGCATGTACAACGCCCAAGTTGACTTATCATTCCGTTGGGCAATGGGGTGGTTCATTTTCTCTGAAGTCATGTTCTTTGCCGCATTTTTTGGGGCTTTATTTTATGCCCGTGTGCTTTCAATCCCATGGTTAGACGGCGCAGGCACTGGCGCCATGACGAACGCACTACTCTGGCCTGATTTTAGTGCCACTTGGCCGCTGTTAGAATCGCCTGACACAACAAAATATCCCGCACCCTCTGGCATTGTTGCACCATTTGAAATTCCCTTATTGAACACCATCCTCTTATTGACATCGGGTGTGACCATCACTTGGGCACATCATGCCCTAAAAGCGGGTAATAGACAGCATCTACTCATCGGCATGTTGTTGACCGTCACATTGGGTATCGCCTTCCTATATTTTCAAGTCATAGAATATCAACACGCCTATGAACAATACAGCCTTCGCTTAGACTCCGGTATTTATGGTAGCACCTTCTTCATGCTCACTGGATTTCACGGATTTCACGTGACCTTAGGAACCATCATGTTGATTGTGATCACCATGCGTTGCGCCAGAGGACACTTCAATAAAGAAAAACATTTTGCCTTTGAAGCCGTCGCTTGGTACTGGCACTTTGTTGACGTCGTATGGTTAGGATTGTTTATATTTGTTTACTGGCTGTAAAACCTCAAAGCTATCTAAGATACCTTAAACAAATCCACGCTACAGATCAAAAAGCCACACATTGTTGTGGCTTTTTTGTGTGCCTTCATTCTGCCCCGATCAATCAGCATTGATCTGCACCTTTAGACTATAGCAAGCCCCCTGCCCTGCAGACCGCCTTAGAACCGCTCAACGCAAAGAGCAAAACATAGGACATTTCAGCATAAATGCTTGTAAAATATTCATGCAATTGCCACTGGCTGTTATGCTCAAACACCATGCATGGATCACATAATAAAGAATAAATAGGAATAACAATGTCAAAATCAAAAATGAATTTTTCCTTTGATGTAGGAATGGCCTCTCTTGGCGTGGCCGTTAATAGAGGCAACAAAATCATCCACGCAGACGCCCTCTTAATTCACTTAGAAGCGGGCTCCATAAAAGATGCCGCAACCAAACGACGACAGTATCGTACCAGACAAGCACACAAACAACGCGAACAAGTCTTAGAAGACTTTTGGAGAAGCATTGGTAAAGAACCACTGCAACGCAAAAAATTCGAGAAAACAACAAAAGGATTTAAAAAAACACCCGCAGATCGACGCTTAGAACAAGAATTTCCCTACGCAGGCGATAACACCGCCTACGCCTCGTCATTGTTGAGAATCATGTTGCTTGAAGGCCACCCGCTTGAGGATTGGCAAATATACAAAGCACTGAGTGCGGCCATTCAACGTAAAGGCTATGACCACAACGTGCCTTGGAAAACAAAAGACGACGACACAGATGTCAGCGACAAAGATTTAGATTTACGCGAAGCCTTTAGTGCATACATTCGTGATATGCCTGAACAATATCAATTACCTTGTTATTTTGATGCAGCAAGAATGGGATTGTGGTGCGAAAAAACCAAAAAAATTATTTCTGTCAAACAAGGCTCAAAGAAACCCGAACGCGCCAGAGGCTATAAGGCCGATCGAAAACTGGTTGATAAAGAATTAAGATTACTCTTGGAAGCGGCGGCCAAGCGCATACCTGAAATGCGCCTTAGCACAGAAGCCATGAATCAACTCATCTATGGCAAAGCAGAGATCAAACCAACTTCTGACAAAAGATACCCCTCCTATTCGAAGATCACTGGGTTGTTGGGGCAAAAATACCCACGCTTTGAAAATCGTATCGTCAGTAAATGTGCTTTGATTCCCCGACTGAACGTCTGTAAATCTTCAAATAAGCGGGCCATTGAAGTTGGTTTTTTAATGAAGTTGTTGAATTTACGTTATGAATTGTATGATGAATTCACAGGTGATAAACAAGAAAAAAGTCTGAACCATGAACAAATAAAGCAAATATTCCAAGAGCTTAAAACTCAGAAAACAAAAGATTTTGAACCCGAGTCCTATGCCCAAAGGCTCAAACTGACTAATACCCAACTCAAGAAAAGAATCCAAGCGTTCAGCGGAGAGACTGCTCGGATTAAAAGCGGGCACGAAACGATAGAAAAGATCAGTATAACAGGCCGAAGTCGTTTTAGCCAGCCGGCGCTATACTTACTCAAACATATGATTTTACAAGGTCTCATACCGCGAGACTTTCATGCAGACTGTATGAAGCGCATTGAAAATTGTACAGACTCAAATAAGTTTGGGCACAAAATATTTAAAAATGCAACTTATCGTTTTTTTAAAGAAGATTTTGAATGCCTGAAGCTAATGGATGACAAAATTTACACGCCATCCATGCCCGCCAAACACTCTGACGATGTTAACCAACAAGTCGTCAACATCATAAGCTCGTGCAATTGGCCTGAATTACGCCATAGATTAAACGTATTTGATACTGAGTTGCAAAACCTCGTTGAACAATTTGGTCAACCAGAAAGCGTTAATTTTGAATTTATTCGTGAAGATTTTCTAAGTCTGGAAAAGAAAACGCAGTATGAAAGCCAAAGCCAACAAGGCAGAGACGAACGAGAGGCGGCAAGAATTTCTTTAGCAGAAGCCAACATTAAGACAAACGAGCAAAACATCTTACGCTATCGATTACTGATTGAACAGAAAGGGCAATGTCCCTACACTGGAGAGGCATTGAGCATTGCCGCCTTAGAGCATTATGATATTGATCATGTATTTCCAACATCCCAAGGTGGCCCCGATGCCTACTACAACAAGGTATTAACAAGTCACGTCGTTAATCAGAAACAAAAAGCCGATAAATTACCTTGCGAATTCATAGAGAACTGGAATAGTTACACACAACGTATAGATACAATCTATAAAGATCCTAAGAATTCCAAGAGACATTTAAGAAAACAAAAACTCTTGAGTGCCACAAGCCGAGATGAAGCAGAGGAATTAATTGAAAAATACACGGGTCTATCAGGCACCTCGTACATTGCTCGATTGGCCAGAGACATAGTATGCGCACGCTTTGGCTGGATTCCTGGGGCGAAGGATGAAACACAGAAAGTGTTTATTTTCGGTGGTGGGCTGACCAGTAAAATTGCCAAAGACAATAGTCTTTATAAAGCTCTCTCCGAAGATAACGACCCGTGGAATAAACCACGCCATGATCATCGTCACCATGCACTTGATGCTATGGTCATTAGCTATTTAAAAGAATGGGCGCGCGATGAAACGAAGGCTGATTTTTTTACCTTTCCAAAGGGCATTGATAGACACTATTTCAAAACCAAGCTCGATGAAGTATATCCTCATTACGTCAGCAGAAGGAAACCTGCCTTGAGCGAACAGCCAAAAAAAGGTAAAGACGTCAACCGCACGGAATTTCGTAATATCAGCAAAGACCCTGAAGCCAAAGGGCAATGGCATACCAGTAAAACGGTTACTGGTGAGGGAACCTTTCAACACGGTCATTTGATCTACTTGGATCGAAAGGACAAGGTTCGGCGTACAGCAATTCACAGTTTCCGCTCTCGTTTTCAAGAAGAAAAAATAATACAGCGCGATGAAAATAATCGCATTATTGGCTTTATCCGCTCGAGTCACTCATTGCACATAAAAGAAAACCTTTTCAAGGCTGTATTATTCGGGGGAAGTATAGAGAAACTTCCTAAGGGAGAATATTCGATTGAGAAAATACAAAAAAAATGCATCATCGAACACAGTAAAAAAGGCGAGCGCTATAGGATTGATAAAGCCAAGCTTGAAAAACAGTGTATCAGAAATAAATTATTGGCAGGGCAAGTTTTTGTATTGCAAGGCTTTCGCCTTGACAAAGCTACAGAAATATCGGGACAATTTCGATATTCTAATGACCACGATTGCTTCATAAATGAAGAAACTGATGAACAAGTCATTATAAAATTTGATCGCTTGGTTACTCACCTCCATAAAAATAATTGGCTCACCAGCGATGAGTTATCAAATACCAAAATCGTTGAAATAAATACAGCTATTTCAGGTCATAAAGATGATAAGACAGTGAATAACCTACCCGCAGGTTATTATTTAATAAAGCAGTTCCAAGGCAATTATGTACACCTCAGATCTCAGCAGGGATTAGTCTATAAGTTGACGGTAAACATTTTAAATCCAATATTTAAAGATGAGCCACCATCTACTCCATCTTCTTAGCCCCAACATTTTCATTAATAAACAAAATGGGCTATTAAATTATGTGCGGGGAGATGAGCGCAGACAGTTGCCCCTTGAAGACATTCGTGGTGTCATCATTGCCACCAAAGGGGTCACACTAACCGATGCCATAATATCGGCATTGCTTGAAAATGGTGCATTTATACTGCACTGCAATGCCCAGTACCAACCCATTGGATTGACCGAACCCACAGCCAAAATAGTGCGTCGTAAAGTGGCACAGTGTCAAGCCAAAGCGACTCAAAAGCTTTGTAAAGCGCTCTGGCAACGAATATTGCGCCAAAAAATCCAAAATCAAAGAAAAACGCTGAAATTCATTGGATGTTCCACCGATTATTTGGATAAGCAGTTAAATCAAAATAACTTGAATGAATCGATCTGTGCTCGTCAATATTGGCGAGCCATGTTTATTGATTTGGGCTATGTTGGTTTAACGCGTCGTCACGACAATGAACATGATATTAATAAAATGCTCAATTATGCTTATGCCGTCTTAGGTGCCATTTGTCATCGATCTATTGTCGCCCATGGTATGAGCCCATTGTTTGGCGTACACCACACCGCCAATTTTCACAATCATCCGTTGGTTTACGATTTAATCGAGCCATTTCGCCCCTTCATCGACAAACAATTGTGGTTATTTATAAAAAATGGGGATTCCAGTGTCGATCTAAAAAATTGGTTGAATTTTTCCAAAAATTGTTGGCAAATGACCATTCATCACAATCAACGTCGTTTGCAATTAATTGATGCTGTGGATGTGGTTGTACAAAAAATGGCCCAAGCTTTTCAAACTAAAGATGCTCAAGCGTTATGGCTTCCAGAAGTTCCATAAAAATGGGCAGAATACTGGTACTGTTTGACCTACCGGTTAATACAGCGAAAGAGCGTAAAATTGCGTCAAAATTCCGAAAGGACATGCTTAACGATGGCTACATCATGCTCCAGTTCTCAGTCTATATGAGAACTTTTGTCTCGTGGGAGCGCATGAAAAAGCACGCCAAACGCCTCGCCCTTATGGCCCCCAATGGAGGCAACATAAGGATTTTTTTCATTACCGAAAAACAATGGCTTAAGTCCATAAGCATTGACGACATGGCGTATAAGCAAAAAAAGCAAATACGAACCCCACATCAATTGGATCTATTTACCATCTGGTAACGAAGAGCAGTGCTTAGTAAGTTGTCGAATTAGTTAAGATCCCCATCTGCATATAGCTACGATCAACTTATTAGGGTGCTCAGAATTTGTTTAAATTATATATCCTATTAATTTTTTATGTATTATACTCTGCTGGAAAAACGGGGGGGATCAAAACGGAAAACATTGCTACAAATGCAATTTCCGCATTATACTCTGCTGGAAAAACGGGGGGGATCAAAACATTTGGAATGAGTGGTTTAGAGATCAGAAATTATACTCTGCTGGAAAAACGGGGGGGATCAAAACCTAACTGACACCTTTTGTAAAATGGTGGCAATTATACTCTGCTGGAAAAACGGGGGGGATCAAAACCCTACACCCGTGGGAAAAATCGATAAACTGATTATACTCTGCTGGAAAAACGGGGGGGATCAAAACCAGCGGGAAATGTCCAACACAGCTTTACAAATTATACTCTGCTGGAAAAACGGGGGGGATCAAAACTGCATTTTCGGTTATGATTTTCCAGACAAAATTATACTCTGCTGGAAAAACGGGGGGGATCAAAACCCGAATACCACCCTTGACCCGTGGCATTACATTATACTCTGCTGGAAAAACGGGGGGGATCAAAACGAACCACACAAGACAGCGGTTTAATGTGGCATTATACTCTGCTGGAAAAACGGGGGGGATCAAAACGTTTGGGGTGATCGAAAACGATCACAATTAATTATACTCTGCTGGAAAAACGGGGGGGATCAAAACTGCTCGCTTAAATGAGCGAAGGTTGGCCAATTATACTCTGCTGGAAAAACGGGGGGGATCAAAACAAACTGGTCAAAATATACAGTAAGTATGACATTATACTCTGCTGGAAAAACGGGGGGGATCAAAACCAGCGCGCGATCATGAGGCAGCTGGGCTCAATTATACTCTGCTGGAAAAACGGGGGGGATCAAAACGTCGTACTTGCTATATATTTTGACAAGTTTATTATACTCTGCTGGAAAAACGGGGGGGATCAAAACCAGACTGACACCTTTTGTAAAATGGTGGCAATTATACTCTGCTGGAAAAACGGGGGGGATCAAAACTACCGTTTGGTCTGGGATAATTTTGAGAAATTATACTCTGCTGGAAAAACGGGGGGGATCAAAACAATTCAGAGAGGCGGTCGCCATGCAGCATTATTATACTCTGCTGGAAAAACGGGGGGGATCAAAACTGGCATTACTCTATTAATTTCCCTTCTTTAATTATACTCTGCTGGAAAAACGGGGGGGATCAAAACTGGCCTACTCGGCTCAATGGGCGACGCGGAATTATACTCTGCTGGAAAAACGGGGGGGATCAAAACCGAACCGTGCTATCAAACTCACCAGCCTTAATTATACTCTGCTGGAAAAACGGGGGGGATCAAAACCCGATCGACCAACTTGTTAATGTTGACTTATTATACTCTGCTGGAAAAACGGGGGGGATCAAAACCCAAACACGACCCTTGACCCTTGGCATTATATTATACTCTGCTGGAAAAACGGGGGGGATCAAAACAGGTAAGGCCTCTTCAACAAAGACTGGCAATTATACTCTGCTGGAAAAACGGGGGGGATCAAAACAAATCCTTCGATTTTTCGTGGACAGTCAATATTATACTCTGCTGGAAAAACGGGGGGGATCAAAACTCGGTTCGCGCTTCAGCATATAAGTCAGCGATTATACTCTGCTGGAAAAACGGGGGGGATCAAAACCAGAGAGCTAATCCCCATTCAAGAAGCGATATTATACTCTGCTGGAAAAACGGGGGGGATCAAAACTACAAAGGAGAACAAAAGGTTACTCATCCGATTATACTCTGCTGGAAAAACGGGGGGGATCAAAACTAGCTCAGCGATTGGGAAAAGGGCATCATATTATACTCTGCTGGAAAAACGGGGGGGATCAAAACCTTCGAGTGTGGTTCTTTGGACTGCTTGTTATTATACTCTGCTGGAAAAACGGGGGGGATCAAAACATCAACAGTTATTGTAAGTTCCTTTGAAGCATTATACTCTGCTGGAAAAACGGGGGGGATCAAAACCGAACTGTGATCAGCTCTGCCACGTTCAGATTATACTCTGCTGGAAAAACGGGGGGGATCAAAACTTCGTATGCATTTAATTACATTTCACCTAGATTATACTCTGCTGGAAAAACGGGGGGGATCAAAACATACGTGAATATATGCCGATCTTTGAACTCATTATACTCTGCTGGAAAAACGGGGGGGATCAAAACAGATTTCGAGATTTCCTTCGATATTTGCAAATTATACTCTGCTGGAAAAACGGGGGGGATCAAAACAACCTGCAGACCATTAAAGACGAACCCCGCATTATACTCTGCTGGAAAAACGGGGGGGATCAAAACTTAAAATGGAACTGCATATCCATTATGAGTATTATACTCTGCTGGAAAAACGGGGGGGATCAAAACGATAATAGGATTGACATTGATAGCTACTTGATTATACTCTGCTGGAAAAACGGGGGGATCAAAACAGATACTGGACTTTTAGTTCCAGTCTTTGTATTATACTCTGCTGGAAAAACGGGGGGGATCAAAACATGGGTCAAACCTAAAACCAACTGAACCAATTATACTCTGCTGGAAAAACGGGGGGGATCAAAACACCAGCACGCTGCTGGATTAGCTGGCATTGATTATACTCTGCTGGAAAAACGGGGGGGATCAAAACTGCGGGTTGATCTGGGTAAATACTTTCAATATTATACTCTGCTGGAAAAACGGGGGGGATCAAAACCCCCAAACCAGCTCCACTGATTCCACGACTATTATACTCTGCTGGAAAAACGGGGGGGATCAAAACCCTATGACAAGTCTTGATAAATTTATTGAAATTATACTCTGCTGGAAAAACGGGGGGGATCAAAACGGACATTTAAAATTTATAATAAAAACGAAGATTATACTCTGCTGGAAAAACGGGGGGGATCAAAACAGATACTGGACTTTTAGTTCCAGTCTTTGTATTATACTCTGCTGGAAAAACGGGGGGGATCAAAACCGGCGAACCGCCCGATTATGTTAAAGCTTTATTATACTCTGCTGGAAAAACGGGGGGGATCAAAACCCCCAAACGAGTTCTACCGATTCGACGACTATTATACTCTGCTGGAAAAACGGGGGGGATCAAAACTATACACCTCCAGCAACAAAAACAACCCTTATTATACTCTGCTGGAAAAACGGGGGGGATCAAAACCTTATTGAGCTCGGGATATTCCCAGATCCAATTATACTCTGCTGGAAAAACGGGGGGGATCAAAACTGCGGTTTGATCCTTGACACGGCTGGTCACATTATACTCTGCTGGAAAAACGGGGGGGATCAAAACCATTGCTTTTGCGCTGAATTCCATCGGGCAATTATACTCTGCTGGAAAAACGGGGGGGATCAAAACTGCGGGCAGTATTTGCTATTTGGTGAGCGTATTATACTCTGCTGGAAAAACGGGGGGGATCAAAACCAGCACGCACACCATAATTGCATTACACACATTATACTCTGCTGGAAAAACGGGGGGGATCAAAACTATCGCTTGGTGTGGGACAATTTCGAGAAATTATACTCTGCTGGAAAAACGGGGGGGATCAAAACGTATCTGTATCAGCACTATTTTTTATAAGATTATACTCTGCTGGAAAAACGGGGGGGATCAAAACCATTGAGATGAGCGTAGCTGAATGGTCGAGATTATACTCTGCTGGAAAAACGGGGGGGATCAAAACTGATGATGAAGTTGCAAGACGTGCACGCGCATTATACTCTGCTGGAAAAACGGGAGGGATCAAAACCGACGATGTCTCGTCGCCCAGGTATAGCGGATTATACTCTGCTGGAAAAACGGGGGGGATCAAAACCTGGCGATGTGTACCCCACCGATTACATTAATTATACTCTGCTGGAAAAACGGGGGGGATCAAAACTCGTACAATGGGCTTGAATATCCAACAGACATTATACTCTGCTGGAAAAACGGGGGGGATCAAAACGGATTGATCGGTGTCGATAAACGGGCGAAAATTATACTCTGCTGGAAAAACGGGGGGGATCAAAACCGGCCATACAGAATGAAAAAAACAAAAAGTATTATACTCTGCTGGAAAAACGGGGGGGATTATACTCTGCTGGAAAAACGGGGGGGATCAAAACGTATTACCACCTAACGAAGCCCACTTGGATATTATACTCTGCTGGAAAAACGGGGGGGATCAAAACTGAATAAACAGACATAGTAACTCCTAATTAATTATACTCTGCTGGAAAAACGGGGGGGATCAAAACTAGGAGGTGCAAGAATGATAATGTCGTTGAATTATACTCTGCTGGAAAAACGGGGGGGATCAAAACTAGGAGGTGCAAGAATGATAATGTCGTTGAATTATACTCTGCTGGAAAAACGGGGGGGATCAAAACCTAATTCTTTGATTATGTATTTCCCTTCTATTATACTCTGCTGGAAAAACGGGGGGGATCAAAACGATGAAGGCGTTCTGATGAACAGTCACAGAATTATACTCTGCTGGAAAAACGGGGGGGATCAAAACTTATAATTTCTATTTCGTCGTCAACGTCCATTATACTCTGCTGGAAAAACGGGGGGGATCAAAACGAAACATTGCATTCTGACTTCGTTGGCTTTATTATACTCTGCTGGAAAAACGGGGGGGATCAAAACTAAAACCCCGGTCAAAGACTGATCGGGGGGATTATACTCTGCTGGAAAAACGGGGGGGATTATACTCTGCTGGAAAAACGGGGGGGATCAAAACTCCTTGGAGCAAACAGAACAAATTGAAGGGCATGAGGTCAAAGATTTTAGTGTGAGTGAAACGATGAAATATGATCATCTACCACAGATTGATGTCGCCCACAAATGGGGGTTTGACGTTAGATTTTCGTTCATAGACAAACCTGATGTTCTTGGGAAGCTGTATCCTACTGATAAAAAAATATTTAACTAATGAATAAGGCAGTGCATTTTTTCACGAATTAGTTCACTATGCGGATCATCTTTGTGGTAGCATGCTTCTTAAAACGCCGAGCGAAAGTGAGATTGTTGCTGAATTTGGCGCAGCGGTCTTGAAAAGAATGCATATGGATAGCACTGATGAATACCTTAAAGAAAGTATCCATTATGTCGAATATCATGCAAGAAAAACTGGGAAGGGTGCATATGAGGCCGCAACAGACCTTATACAGCGATCATTGTCTGCAATTGAATTGATTGACCAAACGGCTCAGGAAATTAAAAACAAGACAAAGTCTTCTAAAGAATAGTACTCAGAATAACCATATTTAACAGGTCCATTATTATGAGAAATTCAATTTTAGGTTTAATCGCTATATCAATTGCTATGATGTTAAGTGGTTGCGGTTCTGCAAAAGATGATCCAATAATTCCAATCAGCACAAACACTCGTACCATTCAGACACAACAGGTTAATGAGGTCCGCAATGCAATGACAAATGTCGATGCAAGTCTGGTTGCATACCAGCGCGCAACCTCCGCATCAGATATACAGGCTCAAACAAACGCTTTAACACTAATGGCATCCAGCTTAGAGCAGCTCACAACAGCCGTGCGAGTAGCTCAACCATATTTAGATTACTCGTTATACAGAGCAGTTGCTGACCAGATGGGGAGGATCGATCAAGCGGGCATGCAAAACGTTCAGGTTATGGCTCAAATGGCGCAGGTAGAAATTATTACGGCAGTTGGTTTTTTAAGAACAAGCCGCGCACAGCTTCAAAGCACAACAGATAGACTAAGTGTGCTCGATCGATCGATGGCTGCAACAAATGCTAGGTTAAACGTTATTGAGTCCGGCACAACCACATCAGTCGATAAAGTCAGGCTTTTAGTCCTTGCAGAAGTTGCCCGCTTAACAAGCTCTGATACAGCCATTCAGAACAGGATAACCACAGTGACCAACTCGCTCACAACGGCTATCGCTGATAACACAAGGCTGATTGCTCAAAACTCATCGAACACCGCCGCCCAGTTGTTGAGCATAAATTCATCATTAACAAACATCATTGATCAAAACAATGCGCAAGGGCTCATAAATACATCAACAACCAGAGCGATTGAGGCAATGAGGGCAGTTATTGGTGAGCAGATAAGCCAAGAGGTGGCGAAACTACAAGCAAATATAAATGCTAACCACAGCACATTAACAGCGCGAATTGATTTGTTGCAACAAGCAGTTGACGTGCTCCAAACAACAACAGTCATATCAATTGTCAGCAGTCTAAACGCCCATGTCATTACCCAAGGTGTTGTAAATAGCTCTTTAAGCTCATCAATCTTGAGCTTACAAACATCATTAACGAACTACATCGCATCATCAATTTTGTCATTGTCTAACTCTTTATCAGCCACATCATCAACAGTCAATGCCCGGATTGATCAACTGCATTCAATTGTGGGGGCATTGCGAAATGAAGACTACCAGCTAGCTGTGCTAATAAGCAGTTTAACCAGTCGGGTGACTAGTAACTCAACCACCACCCAATCCAGATAAGCCTCATCCAAGCAGAGCTGCTCAATCTTAATGCTCATAGATTGTCTATTCTTGCACAAGTTGCACGGCTCTCAAGTACTGATGCGGCCATTCAGAGTAGGATAACGACAGTAACCAACACGCTTATAACGGCTATCGCAGACAACATACGACTAATTGCTCAAAACTCATCGAGCACTGCTGCCCAGTTGTTGAGCATAAACTCCTCATTGACAAGCATCATTGCCCAAAACAATGCGCAAGGGCTCATCAACTCATCCACCACCAGAGCGATTGAAGCAATGAGAATGGCCATTAGCGCTCAGATCACCCAAGAAGTGGCCAAATTACAAACAAATATAAACGCCAATCACAGCACATTAACAGCAAGAATTGATTTGTTGCAGCAAGCAATAGACGTTCTCCAAACAACCACTGTCATATCAATTATCAACAGCTTGAACGCGCACGTCATCACACAAGGGGTTGTGAACAGCTCACTAACCGCCTCAATATTGAGCTTACAGGCCTCCTTAACCAACTACATTACTTCATCGATTTTATCGCTGTCAACCTCTTTAACAGTGACCTCCTCAACTATAAATGCTCGGATCGACCAACTCAACTGGGTTATTGGCGGGCTGGTCAGCGAGGATGCAAGGTTAGCTCTGGTTATTGCTGGATTGACCAGCTCTATCACCTCCAGTTTGAACAACTCATCGAACCAAATTTCCATACTTCAGGCACAGGTCGCACAGCTTACGGCTAGTGTAAGCGCACTACAAGCACTCCATAGAACACCGGACGTTCCAATTGGGACGCCCACTAATGTTGCTGGTAAAGCGGTAGACGGATTAGTCATAGGCGGAACAGTAAGGGTTTACACCATCAATGAAAGCGACTACTCACCAAACATTCTTATTGGCTCGACGAAAACAGATTCAAACGGGGCGTTCAGTGTCACTCTTTACGGGCTTACCGCAACACAAATATTACTTTATGAAGTTTCTGGCGGCTATTACATTGAAGAGTGGACACAACAACGATTTGATCTTCGAACAGGTGATAAACTGTATGCAATTGATAGGGTTGAGACGACATCAGGCACGGCCAATGTTTCAATAACCATCTCAGGCTTTACAAATCTAACATATGCACTGGCGCTTTATCGTAAAAACCACACATACATTGACTCGTCACTAAGAATTAGACCAACAATTTCGCAGGCAAGGGATTATGCGACACCGATTGTGAATTTAGTATTAGGCGGAGTGAATGCTGAAAAAACTGTTTTCAAAGACATCACATCATCTGACTACGCTGTTTCCAAGCCACAATTTGCTTCTGACGTTGATTCATTTTGGTACTCATTTTATGTTTCGGGCGTTTCAGGTTTAATGGCTAGTGAAAGCGTGAAGCAAGGCGCTAATTTTTATTCAATTGATTTTTGGAAGGCGCTTTATGATGACGTTTTAACTGACGGTGTTATTGACGGGAAAGGCATCAATTTAAAGCAGATAGGGATAGGTATTCGTCCGCTTGAGCCTGATATGCTCAGAACAGAGGCTATGCGCTTTGCGAATCAATTCAAAACATCTAAACTACAACACATCCGATTTGACACAAACGGGCATTCAAGTTTTGAACAAAAAATGAACATTGTGCATAGCTCGACCGATCCTATATTCGGCAAAATAAGCGCCAGCCCACTTGATGGTGACCCACCCATAATAAAAGCCAACCCGATTGCAGGCGCTATTACAACCAACCATGTGGTGGTTACTATAAGCGACGCATCATCAATAACAAGTATGATCTACTCCCTACTTGATAGCAATAACACCGAACTCAGTAGGACGGTTTATGATCTGCTCAATCATTCTGGCGGTAATGCATACAAGTTAAGCGTTGATCTTAACCAAACTTCAGGAATATACAAAATGGTTATAACTGCCTCCGATGGCCATTTGTTAAGCCGTTCAACAGTAACATTCTCCATTGTCAATGACGCGCCAAAACTTTCAATAACATCATCCACCCGAACCACAACCGGGACGATAACAATACACGGCTCTTATTCTCTCCCATACCCTCAATTTACGGACATACAAAGCATCTCTATAAGCGATACGGTCAATGGTATGGGGACAAAGCAGGCAATAATTAATACAGGAACAAAAACATTCACAAGCTCCTTTTCTGCAAACTCCTCTGGCCTGTACACGATTGACATTAAAGTTTGCGATACTATTGGCAACTGTCACACATATGTCATCAAAAGATCCGTTGATAAAGACAGCCCGCGCATTTTTTCATCGGCCTTCGGTCAAGGTGCAGGACTAAAACAATGGTACATATCGCCCTCTCTTGGTTACCAGGCATTTTGGGGGCGGATAAATCCTTATTTCGTTGAGCGAACCGTTAGCCAGCTAAAAATATCAGGCGCTTACGATAGAATAAGCAGTCATTTGTTTTCAAACGGCAATTATAAACTTGGTGCTACAATAATTACTGAGCGCGAATTAGACCAAGCGAACATTAACTATTATGCCTTTAACGCTGATGACACAGGACTACCAGCATCAACTCCGCTTGACGATTTAGTTATTAAATTAAAATATAGCACGGCAAGCTATAACGCACACTATTACAAATCGGGTCCATCCTCTTACACCTCTATCCCACCCACATCCAAAACAATAACCATTGTTAAAGAAACGACGATGAGCGCGCGCACATTTGCAACAGCTCTTGGCACAAAATCAAAAAGGGTGATAATACCTCTAACAACTGAGTTCTGGGGCAATAGCCTTATCAAAGAGAACTTGTTTACAACCCACATTTTTGAAATAAGCGTGTGTGATAAGGCGGGACTGTGCACAACCAAAACATTTGGCCTTTTACTGGCTATTGAATCGCCCACACAGAAGTCATTGAACGGATCACTAACTACTTTGCAAAAAGATTTAAATTTTTTGCAAGGAGTTACACCTCTTGTGAATAGAAAACGCCAAATGGGTGGTGAAAAACAGTTTTACAAATATTCAGTTAAGAACACAGAGGTGATGCCTTTGTTCATCAACATTGGCTCGATCAATTCGGTGGCCACCCTCACAAGAACATTCCAACAGAAAACTGTTCTCAATGTTCCCGAATGGAATCGAAGCATGTTTGCTGTGAGATCGGTTTCATGCTCCGATCCCGACGTTACTAAACCAAACACAACCGCTGTAACACAAATCAGCCTTAAAGAGAACTTTCGAGTTTCAACGCTGTTGTCCAAAAACCAGCCCGACCCAATAACTGTGGGAGAACCGTGCAAATTCAGAGATTTTGACGGAAGAACACTTTACTCTGTAACAACATCCACTGGCTTTCATTTTACGGATTGTAGTCGCGATCAAGGTTACTACACTGCAACAACCTCCACCTACAAGGCCTTCTCTACAACACCAACGAACACTTATTACAACAACAGCTCCTGTTCGTACCGCACACCATACACTGCAATATGCCAAAGAGGTAGCTCTAAAGCAGGGTACCAGGACTACCTTTGCACAAAACATCACACGCACACCCGGACAAGACAAAATGGAGTGTTCCACAATAATATTAGGCCATATCACACAACAAAAACCGTATCTGTGCCATACGTGATTTCAAGATATTTTTACAATAGACACGTACTGACATCTAGCACAACAACAATTAAGGAGACAACAACAGACCACCCTTCGCATTTTAACGCTAAGCTAGGCGGACTTGATTTCGGCATCAGCACGGGATCGTCCACCTCTTGGTTCAAGATACCGCCCGGCGAAACCATTGAGTTTTTCGATTCTTTGTTGGTGAACGCGCCTTCTTGGCATGACAACAATGGTACTGATTTAGACAACATCCTCACCGAAGGTGTCTACAGAAAGGACATCTCCCTTGAATTCAACTATAAACCAACATTCGTAGTGAAAATCAAACGAGCAGATGACATTAATTCACTCACAACCCCTTTGATTGAAGAAACATCCGACAATCTACCAGCCCAACAAATACTACTAAAATAGGGTGTTGCCCAAAATCCTAATTGAACCCGCCGTAGTCAGATCACTCCACGAAATCCGCAAGCACTCCTCGATAAAATTCTTTTTGTTTTTTTTGGTTTATGCCTGCTTTTTAATTGGGTTTTTCAATATGTGTATTATTGATATTACAGGTTCATCAAATCACATTATTTTTTTATAAAAAAACCTTAACTAAAAGCAGTTTGATTAAGAATGGAGATTATGTTTTAATAGAAAGGAATGTTTTGAATAAGAAGGGGTTGCCTAATTCAGAGCATCATCTAATTAAGATGATAATAGCAACTCCCAGTGATCTTTCAAGTAATACTTTAGAGGGGATAGTAGTGAACAAGAAACTCCAACCAAACACAAAATTGATGAAAGAGAGAGGATACTTAATGGGTGATATGTCGAATGATAACTGTTATGTGGCTGTGAACAGTCACCCCATGAGTATTGACAGTAGATATTTTGGTTGTGTTCAAAAAAAGCAAATACTAAAAGAATTAATACCATTGATATGAAGAGGTAATATGGTGCAACAAATAACTGTAGCCAATAGAATTAGATTTTTAACTCATGACGATATAGGAAGTGATGAAATTGATATTCATGGCATAAAAAGGCTTTTCATAGATAAGGATTATCGAGATAGCAACCCCGACATGCCTGAAGCCTATGCGGATAATGCTCAAGATGGCCAGACCGATTAATAGACCACACATGGAACCAACCCATGGCCAACTAAGCTTATTCACTTCTGGCAGTGAAAAAGAGAGCATTGTTGTTGAAAAAATTGATGACGTGGCAAAATTAAACAACATCGACTTAATTCCTGCCAAAAAGATCAAATCAGACCGCATTAAAGCAAATGAAGAAGTTTTACAAATTCTTGCAAAATCTGAAACCTTTTCGCACAATGAACTCAAAATATTATCTGCTTATAGTGGTTGGGGTGGCATTCCAGATTATTTTGAAAATGAAGATAATTTGGTTAGAAAAACAAATCCAGAAGAGTATGACAAGATTAAACGTTAGATCCTTTCATCCTACTACACACCCAGTAATATCACTTCCGCAATAGCAGACATATTCGGGAAGTTTGATGTTCAAAATGCATCTGCTCTAGAACCATCTGCGGGAACAGGTGCATTCATACAGGCGCTTCAGGCAAAGAATATAGATTGTACCTACACTATTATACTCTGCTGGAAAAACGGGGGGGATCAAAACAAACCACCTGCCGCACCTTCAATTATACTCTGCTGGAAAAACGGGGGGGATCAAAACAAACCATGGTGGATGAATTCCACCAACTAATTATACTCTGCTGGAAAAACGGGGGGGATCAAAACTCCTTGGAGCAAACAGAACAAATTGAAGGGCATGAGATCAAAGATTTTAGTGTGAGTGAAACGATGAAATATTATCATCTACCACAGATTGATGTCGCCCACAAATGGGGGTTTGACGTTAGATTTTCGTTCATAGACAAACTTGATGTTCTTGGGAAGCTGTATCCTACTGATAAAAAAATATTTAACTAATGAATAAGGCAGTGCATTTTTTCACGAATTAGTTCACTATGCGGATCATCTTTGTGGTAGCATGCTTCTTAAAACGCCGAGCGAAAGTGAGATTGTTGCTGAATTTGGCGCAGCGGTCTTGAAAAGAATGCATATGGATAGCACTGATGAATACCTTAAAGAAAGTATCCATTATGTCGAATATCATGCAAGAAAAACTGGGAAGGGTGCATATGAGGCCGCAACAGACCTTATACAGCGATCATTGTCTGCAATTGAATTGATTGACCAAACGGCTCAGGAAATTAAAAACAAGACAAAGTCTTCTAAAGAATAGTACTCAGAATAACCATATTTAACAGGTCCATTATTATGAGAAATTCAATTTTAGGTTTAATCGCTATATCAATTGCTATGATGTTAAGTGGTTGCGGTTCTGCAAAAGATGATCCAATAATTCCAATCAGCACAAACACTCGTACCATTCAGACACAACAGGTTAATGAGGTCCGCAATGCAATGACAAATGTCGATGCAAGTCTGGTTGCATACCAGCGCGCAACCTCCGCATCAGATATACAGGCTCAAACAAACGCTTTAACACTAATGGCATCCAGCTTAGAGCAGCTCACAACAGCCGTGCGAGTAGCTCAACCATATTTAGATTACTCGTTATACAGAGCAGTTGCTGACCAGATGGGGAGGATCGATCAAGCGGGCATGCAAAACGTTCAGGTTATGGCTCAAATGGCGCAGGTAGAAATTATTACGGCAGTTGGTTTTTTAAGAACAAGCCGCGCACAGCTTCAAAGCACAACAGATAGACTAAGTGTGCTCGATCGATCGATGGCTGCAACAAATGCTAGGTTAAACGTTATTGAGTCCGGCACAACCACATCAGTCGATAAAGTCAGGCTTTTAGTCCTTGCAGAAGTTGCCCGCTTAACAAGCTCTGATACAGCCATTCAGAACAGGATAACCACAGTGACCAACTCGCTCACAACGGCTATCGCTGATAACACAAGGCTGATTGCTCAAAACTCATCGAACACCGCCGCCCAGTTGTTGAGCATAAATTCATCATTAACAAACATCATTGATCAAAACAATGCGCAAGGGCTCATAAATACATCAACAACCAGAGCGATTGAGGCAATGAGGGCAGTTATTGGTGAGCAGATAAGCCAAGAGGTGGCGAAACTACAAGCAAATATAAATGCTAACCACAGCACATTAACAGCGCGAATTGATTTGTTGCAACAAGCAGTTGACGTGCTCCAAACAACAACAGTCATATCAATTGTCAGCAGTCTAAACGCCCATGTCATTACCCAAGGTGTTGTAAATAGCTCTTTAAGCTCATCAATCTTGAGCTTACAAACATCATTAACGAACTACATCGCATCATCAATTTTGTCATTGTCTAACTCTTTATCAGCCACATCATCAACAGTCAATGCCCGGATTGATCAACTGCATTCAATTGTGGGGGCATTGCGAAATGAAGACTACCAGCTAGCTGTGCTAATAAGCAGTTTAACCAGTCGGGTGACTAGTAACTCAACCACCACCCAATCCCAGATAAGCCTCATCCAAGCAGAGCTGCTCAATCTTAATGCTCATAGATTGTCTATTCTTGCACAAGTTGCACGGCTCTCAAGTACTGATGCGGCCATTCAGAGTAGGATAACGACAGTAACCAACACGCTTATAACGGCTATCGCAGACAACATACGACTAATTGCTCAAAACTCATCGAGCACTGCTGCCCAGTTGTTGAGCATAAACTCCTCATTGACAAGCATCATTGCCCAAAACAATGCGCAAGGGCTCATCAACTCATCCACCACCAGAGCGATTGAAGCAATGAGAATGGCCATTAGCGCTCAGATCACCCAAGAAGTGGCCAAATTACAAACAAATATAAACGCCAATCACAGCACATTAACAGCAAGAATTGATTTGTTGCAGCAAGCAATAGACGTTCTCCAAACAACCACTGTCATATCAATTATCAACAGCTTGAACGCGCACGTCATCACACAAGGGGTTGTGAACAGCTCACTAACCGCCTCAATATTGAGCTTACAGGCCTCCTTAACCAACTACATTACTTCATCGATTTTATCGCTGTCAACCTCTTTAACAGTGACCTCCTCAACTATAAATGCTCGGATCAACCAACTCAACTGGGTTATTGGCGGGCTGGTCAGCGAGGATGCAAGGTTAGCTCTGGTTATTGCTGGATTGACCAGCTCTATCACCTCCAGTTTGAACAACTCATCGAACCAAATTTCCATACTTCAGGCACAGGTCGCACAGCTTACGGCTAGTGTAAGCGCACTACAAGCACTCCATAGAACACCGGACGTTCCAATTGGGACGCCCACTAATGTTGCTGGTAAAGCGGTAGACGGATTAGTCATAGGCGGAACAGTAAGGGTTTACACCATCAATGAAAGCGACTGCTCACCAAACATTCTTATTGGCTCGACGAAAACAGATTCAAACGGGGCGTTCAGTGTCACTCTTTACGGATTAACGGCTTCTCAGATTTTACTTTATGAAGTCTCAGGCGGCTATTACATTGAAGAATGGACGCAAGAAAGGGTTGACCTACGGACAGGAGACAAGCTGTACGCTATTGGCCGCATTGAACCTTCATCGTCCGTGTCAAACGTAGGGGTGACCATTTCCGGTCTAACCAACTTATCATATTCGTTGGCTTGTCATAACAAGCAGTTTCACCGCAACAACGGCCTACCACCAAGCATGAGTCAAGCAAGGGATTTTGCTGTCCCGAAGATAAATCTTTTGGCTGGAGGCTTGGATGTTGAAGGTACAGTTTTTAAGGATGTCACTTCTGCCGAGTATGCTCAGACCAACACTCGATTCGATGGTCCCGATGTCAATTCCTTTTGGTATTCGTTTTTTACCGCAGGGGTATCAGGTTTAGTTGCAAATGAGAACAAAAAGCAAGGAGCCAGTTTTCATTCAATTGACTTTTGGAAGGCTCTTGCTGAAGATGTGCGGACAGACGGAGTTATTGACGGCACTGATGCAAATTCAAAGTTTATAGGCATTGGAATACGGAGGCTCCATCCTGATATGATACGGACCGAAGTTCCTAGATTTGCAACTGCCTTTAAAACAGCTACTATCCAAAACATTAAATTCGCCTATCAGAGCGATCATGATGCCTTTCAAAATAAAGTCAACATCATACACGGGTCCACCTCAAAAATATATGGCTCTGCAGGCACAGCGGTCCCGTTGGATAATACTCCTCCAGTGATCACCTTACCTCGAATAAGTGGCGCGCTCTCAACAAATCATATCGTTGCAACCATAACTGACAACTCATCGATCACTTCAGTTGTTTATACGTTGCTTGATGACAGCGGAATAGTTGTTACACCAGAAGCGTCATATAATCTTTTGGGACACAAAGGAAATTTATATAAGCTGAATGTTGATAGAAATCACCCATCAGGCCTGTACCATTTATCTGTTCGAGCCCGTGATGGTCACTTATATGGATATTCTACAACCTCATTCACAATTGTCAGAGACGCTCCGCGATTAACATTTAGTACAGCTAATTCAGGCATCATATCCACGGGGATTATATCTGTTTCTGGCTCATATACCTTACCACATGAAAGGCTTGCCGACATTCAAAGCATCACAGTAAACATCGGCGGAGGTGTCCGGGCAGTTACTGCAATGATAGACACATTGACCAAAACCTTTAAAGCTTCAACCCCCTATTCTGTCCCATCTGCAAAATATATTCTCACAATTGTTGTTTGCGACACTGTGGGCAATTGTCATTCATACACCAAATCACAAGATGTTGACAAAGACCCTCCTCAGATAACTGTCGAAACACTTGGAAGCGGGTCGGAATTAAAAGCGTGGGAGATAAACCATTTAGGCTTTCAGGAGTTCAATAGAGCACCGAATATAGTCTATGCTGAAAGAACATTAGCGCAATTGGCCTCCTCAGGAATTGGTTACGGCTCTCGTATTTTGTTCAAAAAAGGAGCTCAATTTTTAGGTAACACTGGGGTGAACGAAATCGACTTGAACCGAGCCAATATCCATTTCTATGCGTTCAACGTTCGAGACGCGGGAATTGTTGGAACAAAACTTGATGATTTAGTGATCAAATTAAAATACAGCACTGCGTCCTATGGGTCCTATACTCAAAAAATAGGATCGAGCTATCAGAACATCCGGTATGCCACCTCAACATTAAACGTGGTTAAAGAATCAACGATGGGCGTTTCCCATTATGTAACCGATCCAGTTTCACAAGCAAAAAGAGTTGTGATCCCGTTTACGAAAGAGTATTGGGGCAAAACTTTAGATGAATCAAATATCTTTGCAACCCACATCTTTGAGATTAGTGTTTGCGATAAAGCGGGTTTGTGCTCAACCAAAACACTTGGCTTGAAGTTTGCAACTGCCTCACCTTTGCAATCGGTTATGGGTGGCAGAATTACCCCTTTACAATCTGATTTATCCCTCCTTAGAGGCGACATAGTTGCCAAAAAGCATTCATTAGGCGGGATTAAAAAGTTTCATAAATACACGCTTCAAAACACAGAAAGCATGCCGGTATTTGTCTCTGTTGAATCTGCAAATAGCAATGCAACGCTAACACGCACTTATCGACAAAAGACTGCTACTGGAGTAAATCGTTGGCGCGCAAATGCTTTCACAGTATCTGCATCCACGTGCACAGATACAAATGTAAAAGCTGGCAATTCATCAGCAACCACAACCATAATCTTGCGTGAGCTAACAGCCCCATGGTATGTTACCTCAGAAAAACGTCCGTATGATCGCGTAACTAACGAGATGTGCACATACAAAGATTATGATGGCCGGGTTGGAGTTTTAGTCAAAACGAGAAAGAATTGGGTATGGACCAATTGCGAAGCTGGTCATGGATATTATGCGATAAAATCAGATGTTACTGTCCTTTCTAAGAACACCTCCCCAACCCAAAACTTCCCAGATAGCGTTTGCAGTTATTATACTTATGTACCCGGTCAGGTTGGCTGTGGCACCAACGCTGGATGCAGATCGGGTCAGATCTTAGTTTACCCAACTAGAAATAAGAAAAATTACATTACCTACACATCTGGACAACTGAATTTCACAACCAGAGTAGTGACTATCCCTTACATTTCAGCAAAACACTCCTTTTATGAACGCTTGATCACCACTGCGCTTTCGACCAAAACAGAGACATTTGTCCAAAGTAATGTGTATCATAGCGTTAAGGTTAATGGGATCGATAGCGGAGTGTCGTCCACTGCAAAAAAATGGGTTAAAGTGCCTTCTGGCTCGACCATTGAATTTTTCGGCACTGTTGCTGTATCACCTCCCCAGTGGCATAGTGATTCAAGAGTTGATTCTCCTTCTGTTCGCACAGAAGGGATTTACAAAAAAGATGTCGGGATTACATTCAACTATGCACCTGAGCTGACAGTTGAGATCAAAAGAGCCGATAGCAAGACTTCATTAGAGGTGCCATTCGTTCTTGAGAGCTCCGAAAAGGTAGCAGTGCCCAAAATATCATTGCCAATGCCTTAGCCGGGCATTCTATAATCATCCGCCCAAACGTAATAGAGGACTAATATGAGTAATAAAAAAACAAACAAACGCCCACTTAAACTTGTGATTGCTAATGTGATCAGATTTGAAAAAACATGAATTAGGCACGGAGGCTGGCAGAACTGTTTCACTTTATGAGCGTGATAAATTCATTCACGACACTGAGCGCGTTTATTTTAGCACACCATATACTGACTAAAGACGGGGCTTTCTATCAAGCCCCGTTAGCTAAGCTAAGAAACTGTGGCACAATTAGAACTTGTATTCATTCACTCGCCTCCAAAAGGTGAAGAGCGAAATGATGATTATTCTGCACGGATCAAATCAACTTCAATAATCAATAACCTCTCAAAAGAGGATTACAAAGACCCACCTACATCGCTCTCTCAACGCATTATTGCCAATGACGCAGTATTGGCGCTTTTGAAAAAACCAGAACCTCTTTCATATTCTGATTTAGCAACCTTGTCACAATATACTGGTTGGGGCGGACTTGTTTCTTATTTTAATAATGAGAATAATTATTTAAAACAGGCGTACCCTAAAGATTATGAAAACGTACGAGCGTCTTTAACTTCATCTTATTACACACCACAGGACGTTATTGATGCGATTATCGAGACTATATCTGACATAGAAATAGACGGTGGTCGTGTGCTTGAACCTTCTGCCGGCATTGGATCATTTATACGCCCGTTAAGCGCATATTTTTCAAACCTTAAAGTTACGGCCATCAAGCCTGATCCTATCAGTTATAAAATCCTCACTTCTTTATACGACCTTGAGGGCCACCAAGCAAAATTGGAGGACACCCAGCTAAAGAACAAATATGATCTGATCATAGGCAATCCTCCGTACGGAATAACACGCGTGCACGATGCTCACCGATCGAACATCAGTGGGCTAAACTTACATAATTATTTTCTTGAGCACGCTGTTGAGCTGCTCACGGACAAAGGCATTATGACTATGGTTGTGCCTGACACGTTTCTTGACTCCAAGTCTTTGGATACAAAAGAGCGTTTAATTAAACAAGGTTCATTTCTTGGTGCTTTGAGGCTGCCGAATAACACATTTAGTCAAACGAGTGTAGTTACAGACATTCTTTATTATCAAAAAGGTGTGTTTTCTGACGACCAAGCCCAATACTTAAGATTTGGTGAGAAATTTAATCTTGAAATCAATCACTATTACATAAATAACCCTGAAAATATACTTGGCAGCCTTAAACCAAGCACCGCCGTTTTTGGTAGTGAAATATTAACTGTAACCTCTGAGAATATTAAAATATCTGATGCAATAATTGAGCGGGCCAGCGAATTTGTGGTAACAGCTGCTCCAGTAGAAAGCCCCTCCTCAACTGAGGATGATAAAGCGATAACATTAAACGCGTATGAGCTTAAGGATACAAACATCACAGACTTACCGAACGGCTATTTATTTGAATACGATAATGAAATATACCGAAAAGATGATGGAACGCGTGGCGCAAGTGATGAATATATATCCGCTGATTTAATTAAAACCACTCAACCCCTTAAAGAATTGTACATCTCATATATTAACTTGCGCGATGAGTATTACACATTACTACGGCTTGAAAAAGCGCCGGTTGCTGAACCAAATGGTGTTGACCAAATTCTCGAAGATGCACGGGCCCGAACAAAACACATATACACTGAGTTTGTAAAAATTCATGGTTATATAAACAACAAAGACAACAGAGAGTATTTGTCTCTCGATGCCGGTTATTTTGAAGTGTGTGGTTTAGAGGTTTTGACGGATGAAGGAACTGGCCATAACAAGAAAACAGTTGTAACACCTTCTGATATACTTTTGCACAGAACTGTTCATAATGTCAATATAACCACCTATGACACTCCTCTTGAAGCGTTGTCGGCCTCATTGAATAAACATGGTTATGCAAACATCGGCCATATTTCAGAAATCTGCTCTGTTAAAGACCATTCAGAAATAATTGAGGCATTATCCGACAAGGTTATATTCGATCCAATCAACGAAGTATATCAGTTGCGCTCTTTATTCTTATCGGGTGATCTGGGCGCTAAGATAGATAAAATTAAGCATGAGTTGATGTATAACAACGCATCGGAGGATAAAGAATATGCTGCTCGTTATGACCAGCTTTGTGAAGAAGCATTAAAAGCATTAAACGATTCTCTACCTGAAAGGGTTTCATGGACAGAAATAAATGTGAGTTTTGGCGTTACATGGTTAGACCCTGTTGTTTATAAAGAGTTCATAAAGACTTATGGTCAAGCCAAGATCGACATAGAATATTCAGAATCTGGCAAACTAAAGATAAACAAATTTAACATTTACGGCTCTGGTAAGAATGAGTTCACAGCGCCCGATGTTTCACCGAATGCCATGTTCAAGCACTGTTTTAATAACACCGCCCTGTTGTTAAATACAAGAGTTTAGATGGCATGGTTGTTGATAGTGAGAAAACAGAACAAGCGCAAGCACAAAAAATAAAAATTCTCGAAAAATGGAATAGTTGGCTATTCGAGAATGTAGCACGTGCAAATTATGTAGAGAAACAGTACAACCATAGATTCAACCGGATCACGAAGCCTGTTTATGATGGGGAATTTATAACTGTTAAAGGCATGGTTTCCGAATCGGTTATTAAACTTGACCCTCATCAAAAAAACGCCATATTTAGAAGTGTGTGCCAAAAAGGCGTGTTCTTTGATCATGATGTAGGAATGGGCAAAACATTCACCATGATTGCATCGGTTATGAAAAACATTGAACTTGGGAATATCAACAAAGCTATGATTGCAACAATTATACTCTGCTGGGAAAGGAGGGTAACAGAACTGTTTAACAAGATGTGTGTTTGTCCGACAAGCTCAAAAACTTTGCTTGAAAATAGCGTTGTGACAATAGACTGTTGTGATTTTCTAATTCAGGGTTGATGGCTCTGTTATCAATTCTCGGCCATTAAAGCACTTTGCTAACCAGCCATTTGGTTGTGCTGGCGAAGCTGTAGCGGTCGATGTTGTTTTTGATATAGGGTTGGCCACCTAATATTTCTTCAGCGGCGGCAAGGCCACTTTCCACGGCAGGTCCTATGCCCTCCCCTAAGTCTATGGATGCCAAGCCTGCTGAATCACCAATCAGGTAGCAGCCGTCTTTTTTCACTGGATTTTCGTGGTCATGTAGCACATAAGGATGGCTGGAGAATTTAACCGATTCAATGGCTTCTTCGGTCACCAATCGTTGCTTGGTGATGCTTTGTAGAAATTGTTTGAAATGGACATGAATAGATGTTTGATTTTTACGAAAGCCACTCTTCAAGCCACCCAATCCAATGTTTACATAACCATTTTTCTTGGGCACGACCCAAGAGTAGCCTTGCAGTTTTTTATAACAGAAAAACAAATGACAGGTGTTTGAACGTTCTGGAAATTCAAATTCTTTCTCCATGGTAATCACTTGTTCAACTTGGCTATGATTGTCTGGAAAAAAGGTTTTGCGCACTGGGCACAGGGTACCACCAGCACCAATTAATTGGTCACAGCTGTACTGATCATCAATGCTGTACACAGCTGCTTTGAATTCAATCGAACGTACAGTGTGTTCAACGGTTGCGGCCTCTGACCGTTTCAGTAACCAGTGATCAAATTCAACCCGCCGTATGGAATAATTTTTGTAAGGCGTGGGAAAGAATGACATGCCCATAGGTAAAAAGGGTAAGTGGGTTTTCACTTGAAGGGGGATCATCCCATGGGGATAGTCTGCCTCTTGTATGTTCAAATCACTCATCACCTTTGCCGTTATCCATCCAGCACAAAGTTTCAGTCTGGGGAATGGTGCTTTGTCAATCAACAGAACGGATTTTTTAGAGTCTTTTAACCGCCAAGCACAGCTACTGCCAGCTGGCCCGCCTCCAATGATGATGATGTCAAAATGTTGCATGGTCGGTCTTTTCAATGATCAAATGATGCGTTCATCGAATTGAGGTATAACCGCCTAAAAGTCCAGATTTTGATAATACAATCTGCCAAAGCGAAGCGTAACGCGCACGGAACACACCAGCTACTGAAAGTAAATAGTACCGCCACATACGATAGAAGGTTTCTTTATCCATATTTTGCAAATTTAGATCCGACGGCTGTTTTTTTTGCTGCCAATACCTATCAAAATTTGCCGACCAAGCCATAAGGGTTGTATCATAGTAAACCCCAAAATCGTGCCAATCTTCAATGACGAAATGACCATCAATGGCGCTACCTAATGATTTGGGTGATGGCAGTACACCGCCAGCAAATATATATTTATCTAACCATGGCTCACCTCGAGTTATGTACTCATCAGAACTAATGGTATGAAGTAAAAATAAGCCACCATCCTTTAACTGATTCCGAATAATGTTGAACCAGTTTTTATAATTCTTAACGCCCACGTGTTCGCACATTCCAATCGATACCACTTTATCAAATAGTTGCTCATAGGGGTTGTAGCTTTGCGTATTGCGATAATCGCAAAGATGAAATTGCACAGTCTCGCTGCCATAATGCTCGGTGGCAAATTGTACCTGTCTTTCAGAAATATTTACCGCCGTCACATGACAACCATAGTGTTTGTTGGCGTAATGCGCAAATCCACCCCAACCACAGCCCATTTCTAAAACTTTATCTTCAGCTTGCAAGTTCAATTTTCGGCAAATCAAATCATATTTGGCGTACTGTGCCTCATCAAGTGTTGTCGCTTCTTTCCAGTAGCCACAAGTGTAAGCCATGGTTTTACCCAACATATTTTGGTAAACCGTATTGCTTAGATCATAATGTTCACGGGCGACTTTTTTTGACCGTGATTGTGATTGTAGATTGAGCAGATGCGCAACAGCAACAGCCTTAAGGTTGCTTGCTGAATTGGTGATTTGCTTTCTCAAATCAAGTCGTACGGCTTTGCTGACGAAGGTGTCAATTTCATCACAATCCCAATCGCCTTGCATATAGCTTTCACCTAAACCCAAAGAGCCTTGTGCCAGAATTTTGTGATAAAAATCATCATTATGTATTTGTGGGTCCCAAGGACGGTTGCCATCAAATTTGATGTCGGCAGCTTGGAATAATTGAATGAGGGTATTTTTAGAATTCATGGGGGCTCATTCTAACAGAGCCCGTGCAAACCGATTCAACAGGCATCCATGAAAATCTATCGCCATTGTTGTTTCTCTTGCTTTCTTTGTACGAGCGGAGGCATTTGTATATCAGCAATTGCAACAAAGATTCTGTTGGACAATATTAATATTGCTGTACAAGGAGAACTTAGCCACAAACGCTCTGAGAAGGCGTCCTTTTCTATGTCAGCAGTCTTATCGTTCGGAGGCAACGCTTAGTAACAAATTACGCAGATTTAACGTATTTGAAAGAATTACGTAGGTTGGTATGCTTCTCGTGGACATTAAGAGAGACAAGCAAGCAATTAATACAGATTAACTTGACCTTCATTGCCGCCTACATCCTTGGCACCTACAACAACAGTATCACCATTGTTGCTTATACTCACCGATGAGCCAAAATGATCATTCACAGAACTATCAATGCTCTTGATATACGCTTGTTGCACCCAGTTGCCATTTCTAAATTCAAACACATAGGCAGCACCTGCATTATCTCTTGCATTATCATTGATTCCTTCAATCCCAATGGCTGAACCATCTTCATTGATTGCTCCAACAACAAGGGAATTACCATCTTTGCTTAGACTCACTGAACCGCCAAATTTATCCTCTTCATCTGGATTTGAGGCTTTGATATAGGCTTGCTGTGTCCAAACGCCACTACTGTTGAATTGGAATACATACACTGCCCCTGTATTGGTCGTGTTATTGTTCGGCACACTGTTAATGCCTGTAGATGAACTACCCTCATTTGGTGCGCCCACAGCAAGTGTGTTTCCATTATCATTTAAGCTCAACGATATACCAAAACCATCACCTACACCCGCATTTGTTGCTTTTATGTACGCTTGTTGAGACCAATTGGACCCATCAGAACGGAATACGTAAGCAGCACCTGAACCTGAAACATTATTACTAAGGCCATCCTCAGACTCTGCACTTACCGCGAGCGTATTACCATCGGAACTTAAGCTCACAGAAAATCCAAAATTATCACCTCCACCTGTATTTGAGGCTTTGATATAAGCTTGTTGAAACCAAGCGTCTGTACTGGTACTGAAGCGAAAAATATAGGCGGCGCCCGAAAACGTCGAGCTGTTATCGTTCTGCATCCCATTAATGCCAACAGACGAACCACTTTCTAGGGGTGCCCCCACAGCAAGGGTGTTGCCATCGTCACTTATACTCACAGATAAACCAAAAGAATCGGGAATATCTGCATTTGAAGCTTTGATGTAAGCTTGTTGTGACCAGCTGTCTGAAGAGGCATTAAAACGGAACAAATACACCGCCCCTACAAAAGATCCACTATTATCATCTTGTGCTCCATTGATTCCAGTTAATATGCTATTTTCAAATGGCACTCCTACAGCAAACGTATTGCCATCAGCGCTTAAACTCACAGAACGACCAAAGTTATCATTCCGATCAGCATTAGATGCTTTGATGTAAGCTTGCTGTGTCCAGATACTACCATTACGACGAAATATATACACTGCCCCAGAATTAGAATCGTTGTTTGTTGGCACACTATTGATACCAGTAGATGAGCTATCATCCCCTATAGCCCCCACAGCAAGTGTATTGCCATCACTACTTAAGCTCACAGACTCACCAAATTGACTACTACCAACAGAGTTACTCGCCTCTAAACGACCAATTAGGCTATTCAATTCTACGTTGGTCAGGTCAGCTACAGTGTGCCTAAATGAGGTGCCACACGAAGTTGTATCACAAGTACCCACCCCGTACTGCGGGTTATTTGCTTTTGGAATGTAACGGTGTAAAGCCACATTAGCATGTGCTGTTGTTTGCCTAATATTAGTGCTATTAGGGCTGACTACAACGCCTGTGGTAGTCAAATCAACAAAACCTGAAACGCGATCAATATTGCTTTGCAAGTAATAATAGGATGCTGAAGGAATTGAACTCCAATTAAAATTAATCGTCTTAATACCCGTGGATAATACGGTAATTGGCGGCAACACAACGGTAACAATGGTTGAAGACCTTAACCCATCTAAATCAATTGTATTGAAAGTTAGCATGTATTGAGCAATCGGCAAACCTAATCGAGTTATGGTTAATTCCGAATTATTGAGAATTGTGTTAATTTGGTTATGATTTGTTGAAAAACTAAACGGTAAGCTACCATTTTCAACATCATCTGCTGAGACAGTCAGAATAACGGGTGTTGATTCAACATAAACCACGGCAGATGAGACAGTAATCACAGGTGTGTCATTCATTGGGAGCACATCCACAACAATCTCCTCCAAGTCAAATAGCCCGTCTTGATCGGTTAGGCGAACCGTCAAGGTAGCTTGACCGAAGACATTATTAATCGAACGCAGAGTAATTTTTCCGGCAGAAATCACTGCATTGATTACAGAATTAAATGCGCTCACTGTGACGGATAGTGACTCTGGAGTATCATCAGTTTCAGTGGTGTTTATTAAAAAATCAGCAAAATCCTCATGTAAGACAACATTGTTGGTAGAAACTGTCAAAACCGGCGTTGTGGAAGGTCTTACCAACACATTGAAGGCTATGGTTTGAATCCCAGTTTTATTTCCAAGATCAGTTGCACTGAGGGTTAAAGTCGTTCGTCCAACGCCAGTTCTAATGGGGGACACTACAATCATATTACCAATACGAGAGGCATTAATTACGCCTGGATTGGAATCTTGCAATGTAATACTCAAACTACTAAAATTATTCTCAACATCTAGGATTGTGACATCAATATTGATGGGTACAAATCCACCCAATGTTGTAATGTCATCAGTTGAAACATTTATAGTTGGCGTATCATTCACGGCTTGCACTGTAACAACGACCAGTGTTGAAACGGTCTGTGGGGCAGAATCTGTTGCTTGAATTGTCAAAGTGAGCGTGCCACTGACATTAGGTACAGCAGATAAATGAATGGTATTGGCAGAGGTGGTTATGTTCACAATCCCGGAAATGGACGCACGGACCGTAAACGGCAAGGCACCAGTAACACCTATATCGGTTGCGGTGGTGCCAATGACCACGGGGCTAAAATCTTCAGCAAGCGTTATTGCATTGGTTGACAAGACTAAGACAGGAAATTCGTCCACTTTCAATGGAATGGTCGCACTGACAGATGAACCATTTAATTGTAGGGTGATCACAACCGTTGTTTCACCACTGAAATTTAATGGTGTAACGTATTCCACGTCTACTGTTTGAGCCCCAGATCTTTGCGCAACACTTCTAATGTTTACTGTGCCACTGCTGTGATCTACTCCAGACCAATCTGATGTGTTTATCGTATCACCATTCAAATCAAAACCAGTCAAACGGGCGATTATAGTTGTGCCCTCACCAATAGTAATTGACTTTAGAGGCACTGGTGCTATGCCGTTAGGAAATTCATAAAGTGCATGACGAAGCGTCGTATCTCCCGAATTACCCAATAAGAAAAAGGTATTTGTAATTCTAGAATAGACCAGCCAATTAGAAGTGGAGAATGGGCGTGACGATCCTCTATTTGCAACCAATCCATTGCCAAAGTTCCAAGGCAGAGCATAATGACCAGGGTAAACAGTGGGATTGTTTCCGGCATTAGCGATCGCAAAACCGTAGGCAATGGTACTGTCGTTTGTCACCCAAAACAATTCCCCAGGAAAAGTAATGTTAGGTACGACCATTCCAAACCAAGCATTTTGAGAGGTAAGTCCACTCGCTGCAGAAACCACAAAATTTAACTCTTCAATTGTATTGATGTTTATCAAATATCCTCCAAATCCCTGAGCTTCCACCAAAAACGGAGCAATTGGTCGTTCAAGCACTGCAGAATTGGCGTAAAGATGTCCACCATAAACAACAAAATTTTCGATGTTTGTACTATTTTTGATAATGACGGGGGGCGCATCTACTGGAATAACTTGCACCACCATGGTTTGTTGCGTCGTATCAGGCCTACTCGGACTGGAGAGATGTACAGTCAAGGTTGCTGTGCCTGTTTGGTTAGGGGCGATTGAAAAATACAACTGTGCCGTACTGACAACAGAACTCTGCGTGGTTATAGTCGTTAGAACATTGGTGGTAAAACTCGCTACAGGGGTTGGATTGGTTGAAAAAATAGCACTTCCGCTACTTAAAATCTGAATACTTAGGCCGACCTTATCTACATTGCTAATGCTAATGTCTTGTACGATTCGGTCGAGCTGATTGCCGAGGGCCGACAATGTGACAGCAGAGGACGATAAGGATAACAAAATAGGATCGTTAACGGCATTTATTGTCACAGGCACTACGGCAGTCGAGCTCAACGAGCCATCACTCACGGTAATGATTAAAGTGGTTTGCCCATTGGCATTCTTTATGCTTGTTATACGGATTTCAGAAGATGAGGTGGTCACTTTGACCACACCAGACATGGATTCAGTCACGTTATAAGTTAATGTGCTACTATCTATATCGCGTATTGTTACAACGATTATTTCTGTCGTTGTAAAATCCTCATTCAAATTTATTACGGTGGGTGAAACGCTTACGGTTGGCGTATCATTAACCGAACTCACGAACACGATTACTTCCGTTGAAGTTTTGAGTGAGCGATCACTGGCGGTTATGGTTAAGGTCGTGCGCCCGTGAGCGTTGGATAGATTGGATATTCGTACTCCTGCAGCGGATGTTGTTACGACAACGACCACTGGGGTGGATTGAATCACGCTAAATGTCACTAAATCAGTACGATCTACATCAGTTGCTGTGGCAATCGTGCTGATGCCAGCAAAATCTTCTGTGAAAGTTAAAGTGGTGGTCGGGACTATTAGGGTCGGCGTATCATTAACCGATATGACTGAAACGGACACTGGATTTGAAGCCGTACTCAAGCCATCATTGACCAATATTGTTAAGACAGTTACTCCATTGGCATTGGCTACGCTTGATACTTCAATGCCCGTGGTTGTGCGCACTGCATTGACCACCCCCTGGATAAATTCAACCACACTGATCGTCAATGTGTCATCCTCAATATCGTTTGCTGATACTGTGATTAGAATGGTCGTTGCAAAATCCTCAGAGAATGTCAAGCGAGTGGTTGAAAGGGTGAATGTCGGTGTATCGTTAATTGCATTGACTGTTACAGTCACTTGGGTTGAGACATTGGTGGTGCCATCATTGATGTTAACAGTTAGTGTAGTTCGTCCGTTGGCATTGGCGATGCTCGATACACGCAAACCTGTTACTGAAGTCGTTACACTAACGATACCAGTGGTGGATTCAGTAAAGCTTAAAATCAGCGTATCACCATCTACATCGTTTCTGGGCACATCGATAGGAACGAGTGTTTCAAAATCCTCATTAAATTTTAAGACAGTGGTTGAAACGTTGAATGTTGGCGTATCATTAACAGAAATGATCGTCACTGCGACTTGAGTTGAGACATTGATTGCGCCATCAATGACCGTAATGGTTAAGGTGGTCTGACCATTGGCATTGGCTATGCTTGATATACGGACCTCAGAAGTTGATGTTGTCACCTTGATCACGCCAGTGGTGGATTCAATGACGCTGAAAGTCAATGTATTATTTTCCACATCGGTTACTATGGCGATCGTGGTCTCATCAGCAAAATCCTCATTTAAAGTTAAAGGATTGGCAAAAATTGAGACTGTTGGCGTGTCATTAACGGCATTTACTGTTACGGCCACTTGAGTTGAAGTGCTGGTTGTGCCATCACTGAGGCTAATCATTAAAGTGGTTCGGCCATTGACATTGAGTATGCTGGAAACATTAACCGCATTTGATGTCGCCACTGCAGTGACCACGCCTAAAGTGGATTGAGTCAGGCTGATAGTCAGCGTGTCGTTGTCGATATCACTTGTCATTATTACAATAGTTTCGGTCGTTACAAAATCTTCAGTGAGTGCTAAAGCATTTTTTGAAACGCTTAAAATTGGCGTGTCATTGACCTCATCCACAATCACGACCACTTCGGTTGAAACATTAATTGTGCCATCAAAGATGTTTATGGTTAAGGTCGTACGGCCATTGGCATTGTCTATTCTTGATACATTGACACCGGCTGTAGTGGTTGTTGCATTGACGACCCCTGCGGTGGATTCAGTCACACTCAAAGTCAAGGTATCGCCATCAATATCACCCCTAATAACCGAGATTGGAACAACATTTATAAAGTCCTCAATGAGCACCAAACGATTTATTGATACAGCCAATGTTGGTGGGTCATTAAGGGGTGTAACAGTCACAGCCACTTGGGTTGACGTGCTGGTGGTGCCATCACTGAGGCTAATCGTTAAGGTGGTTCTGCCATAGGCATTGAGTATGCTGGAAACATTAACCGCATTTGATGTCGCCACTGCAGTGACCACGCCTAAGGTGGATTGAATCACGCTTATAGTCGGCGTATCACCATCTGTATCGGTTGCTGTTACTGTGATTGGGATGGTTGTTGTAAAATCTTCAGTGAGCGTTATATCATTCGTTGAAACGCTTAGAATGGGCGTGTCATTGACACTACTCACGACGACAACGATTTGAGTAGAGGTATTGATCGTGCCATCATTAACCCGAATGGTTAAAGTAGAACGTCCATTGGCATTGGCTAAGTTCGATACACGAACACCTGAAGCCGCGGTTGTCACAGTGACCACCTCTGGGGTGGATTGTGTCACGCTAATTGTCAGTGTATCACCATCAATATCTGTAAAGGTGGCAATTGTGCTCGCAACCACCAAATCTTCTGAGAAGGTCAATAGGCTCGTGGCAATTGTTAATGTCGGTGTATCATTAACAGCATTTACGACCACGTTCACTTGGGTGGAGACTTGGATTCCGCGATTGTTGGCGGAGATGGTTAAGGTGGTTTGCCCATTGGCATGGGCTATGTTTGATACGCGGACACCTGAATCTGAGGTTGTTACTGTAACCACCTCTGGGGTAGATTGAGTCACACTCACAGTTAGAGTGTCAGTGTCCACATTAATGATTGTGGCAACCGTACGGAATCCGAAAAAGTCTTCATTTTCGTTTAAATTGGCAATTTGAATTGAGATAGTCGGCGTGTCCACAACCCCATTCACGACTACACCCACTCGAGCTGAGGCACTGAGTGCGCCATCGCTGACGGTAATGGTTAAGGTGGTTCGCCCATTGGCATTGGCAATGCTTGTCAAATCAATCGCATTTGGTGTTGCCACAGCATTCACCACCCCTGAGGTAGATTGAGCCACGCTTATTGTCAAGGTGTTACCCTCTACATCGTTCGTTGATAATGTGATAGAGGCGGTCGGGGCAAAGTCTTCAAAAAGTGTCAATGCCGTGTTCGAGACACTTAAAGTTGGCGCGTCATTTATCGCATTTACGATCACTAAAACATCGGTAGAGACACTGTTTCCGCCATTACTGGCAGTAATAGTTAAGGTGGTTTGACCATTGGCATTAAGTACACTCGATACATTCACCGTATTGGACGTTGCCTCCACAATAATCAAATCAGTTGAAGTTGGATTGACTGTTATTTCGGAAGCATTTGTCGCAGTGACAATTAGCTGAACGGTCGCAAAATCTTCATCGAATGTTAAGGTACTGCTCGTAAGCGATAGGATTGGGACTGGTCCAGAAGAATTCCCGCCACCGCCACCGCCATCACTGCAACCAATAGATGACAGCATTAAGATCGTTGTAACAATGCCCAGCGTGCGCCATTTACTGCTTTGAAGGCTTTTATGATTCTGCTCTGAAAATGACAACAGAAAAGTTGTTAATATATTGAATACAATTACCCAAGATTAATCTACCCATTTATGATTTAAAATTAATTATACTTTTTTTCAGCTAATTATATGTTAATTCTAACTATATCCATGACGGATCTTAGTTGAATTTTAAATAAACTGAATTTGTTCATGCACGCCCATTTTAGTATCTATATTATGTTTAAAAGTGGATATTGAAAAAAACGTTTATAATACAGATTTTAAAATGCATATAAAGTTGCTTTAAAATCGCACCATATTTTAAATTTAAACCTCAACCCATGCAACACGAAAACCATAATCTAAAATACTACCAATTGACCGCAATTCTCAGTGTTATATTTGCGGTTGTCGGCTTCTCGTATAACGCTTGGCGATTAGAGGAGACGGAAAGAAACAGCAACATCAGAACCGCGTGCTTTGAGTTATCCAAAGAGTTGGGCGATCTTCAATTGATCATCTACTCACTGTACTACGATAAAAATGAGGTGTTAGGCAGCCCTCGAATAGATTGGGTCAAGATTGCCTTAATCAAAGAATTAAGTAGCATCACCACCCCAATGATCAACCAAAATTTTATGAATTTTGAAAGGGCCTGGCAAACGCATGCCAATGAATATGGTGAAAATGAATAAGCCGTATTCCAAATCATTGCCACCATTGATCTATTGCGAGATCAAATAAGACTTGAGCTCGCCAACCTACACTAATACGCCACACACAAATCAACGGATAATTACTTGAAAATCTTTAAAACGACGACCCTGTCTTGCCCAAATGCTCTAGTGAAAGCTATGGTTTTGGGTTTGTTGACCAGCTTGGCAACGATGATTTATGCGGGCGATGTCACCCAAACCATTTCTGAAAAACGCATTGACCAAGCCATCAAACGCGTAATGACCCACTACCCCAGCTTACCGAAAAAATGGGTCAGAGACACAGTATATCAAGCCAATTTCAATTCCAAAGCCATTCGATTAATCAATAGATCCACAGAAAAACGGCTGAACTGGGAGCAGTATCGCGAAATTTTTATGACCACTAAACGGATTACAGTTGGACACAAATTTTATAAAAAACATAAAGAATGGCTGGTTGAAGCCGAACAAAAATATAAGGTTTCACGTTGGGTCATCTTGAGCATTATGGGGGTGGAAACCTTCTACGGAAGGATTCTGGGCTCGATTCCAGTATTGGATGCCTTGGTCACACTATCCGCCCATCCTGAATCAATGCGATATAAATTTTTCAACGCGCAATTAGCCGATTTTTTACTGCTGGTACACCAGAAAAAATTGCACTTGGATGAAACAGGATCTTATGCTGGCGCAATGGGCATCGGCCAGTTTATTCCAACCAGTATTCGTCTTTGGGCCGTTGATGGTGATGGTGATCAATGGATCGACTTAAGAACGTCTAATAAAGATGCCATTTACAGCATTGCAAATTACTTGAAAGACCACGATTGGGTGCCGAACAAAGGCATTGCCAAAAGGGCCACGGCTCAAACGCCCAACGCCATTGCTTACGAATTAAACGACGGCAAAGAATGGTGGTTGCCTTTGGAAAATTTCAGAACCATCAAAACGTATAATCGTAGTAATCTCTATGCATTAGCCGTTGATTCTTTGGCCAAAGCCTTAGAACAAAAAGAACGCGATCAATAATAGATCATCCTTTTCTTCAGTAATTTTCAACTTAAACCTAAAGAGTATCAATTTTACTCAACAACGAGCGTGATAAATTCATCGCGTTTAGGATTGAAGTAAGATAGACTGCCAATGTTGTTAGATCAGGGCGCCCCGATCAGCAATGGTCGAAATTTTACGCCACTCCAAACAAGCTGAAAGTGGCGTGTCAGGATGACAAAGCGATTATTTTTGCGACATGGCCAGACCGACTTGGGAGCCGATTTCTGAAGGCGTTTCAGCAATGAAGCAACCCGCCTTTTTAAGTGCCGCAAATTTTTCAGCCGCTGTTCCCTTACCACCCGCAATGATGGCACCAGCGTGACCCATTCGTTTGCCCTTTGGTGCAGTTGCGCCCGCAATATAGGCGACAACCGGTTTGGTCACTTTTTGTTGAATAAATTCTGCCGCTTCTTCTTCTGCGCTGCCACCGATTTCACCCACCATGACAATGGCTTCAGTTTTGGGATCGTCTTGGAATAAGCTCAGGCAGTCAATAAAATTAGTGCCAGGAATGGGATCACCACCGATGCCAATACAAGTGCTTTGGCCAAAACCTAAGTCACTGGTCTGCTTAACGGCTTCGTAGGTTAAAGTCCCAGAACGAGACACCACACCAACTACACCGGCTTGATGTATGGCGCCAGGCATGATGCCAATCTTACATTCATCGGGTGTGATGATGCCAGGGCAGTTTGGACCGATCAATCGAACCCCTGCCGCATCAGCCAAAACCTTGGCTTGAAGCATGTCTAAGGTGGGAATGCCTTCGGTTATACAGACGATTAATTGCACGCCTGCATGCACCGCTTCTGCAATTGAATCTTTACAGAAGGCCGCTGGCACATAAATCACACTGGCATCAGCTTGGGTCGCGTCAACCGCTTCTTGAACGGTATTAAATACGGGCAAGCCCAAGTGGGTTTCACCGCCCTTTCCTGGTGTTACGCCACCGACCATATTGGTGCCATAAGCAATGGCTTGCTCGCTGTGGAATGTGCCTTGTTTGCCCGTAAAACCTTGGCAGATGACCTTCGTGTTCTTATTAACCAGTACGCTCATGATTTAACTCCTGCTTGTTTAACAATCATTTCTGCCGCTTCTTTTAAACTCGAGGCTGAAGTCAACTTCAACCCACTTTGATCTAACATTTGCATGCCCTTTTCAGCCATATTCCCTTCTAATCGCACCACAATGGGCACCTCTAACTGAACGATTTTCACCGCATCAATAATGCCCTGAGCAATCAAATCGCAGCGCACAATACCGCCAAAGATATTGACCAATATGCCTTTGACTTTTTCATCCGATGTAATGATTTTAAAGGCTTCTGTGACACGCTCGGCGGTGGCTGTTCCGCCCACATCCAAGAAATTGGCGGGCTCTGCCCCAAATAATTTGATGATGTCCATGGTTGCCATGGCTAAGCCTGCTCCATTGACCATACAACCAATGCTACCGTCTAAAGCCACATAATTGAGATTCCACTCGGCCGCTTGCAATTCGCGTTCATCTTCTTGACTGGTATCGTTTAATGCCTGTAAATCTGGATGACGATACAGCGCATTTGAATCCACATTGATTTTGCCGTCTAAACAAATCAAGTGATCATCTTTTGTCGTGACCAGCGGGTTGATTTCAACCAAGGCCAAATCTTTTTGGACAAAGAGTTTGTACAATCCATCCAACAGGACACCAAAGGTTTTAAAGGGTTGCCCCGTCAGTCCTAAGGCAAAAGCCAATTGCCTCGATTGCCAAGGCATCAATCCCGTTAATGGGTCAATTGGCATGGTGTGGATTTTTTCAGGTGTTTCATGCGCGACTTTTTCAATGTCCATCCCCCCTTCGGTTGATGCCATAATCACCACCCTTTGGCTCGCTCTATCAATGATGCAACCCAAATACAATTCTCGATCGATGTCACGGACTTCTTCAACTAAAACTTGATTGATCGGCTGTCCTTGCGCATTGGTCTGAAAAGTCACCAAATTTGTGCCCAATAATTGATCGGCAAATGCACCCACTTCATCTATGGAATCGAATAATTTGACCCCACCTGCTTTGCCACGTCCACCGGCATGCACTTGCGCTTTGACCACCCACTTCGACCCACCCAATGATTGGGCACAAGTTTTTGCTTCTTGCGCGGTTCGTGCCACCATATTGCGTGGAACAGGCATGCCGAAAGCAGAAAATAATGCTTTGGCCTGATATTCGTGTAAATTCATATATTTTCCCTTATTTTAGCGTTTGCTGATCTTTCATCTGTTAGCGACTGACCGCATGAATCATCCGTTTATCGACATCCAAAACCGCCTCATGAAGCGCCTCAGACAAACTTGGATGGGCAAATACCGTCCGTTGTAAATCTTCAACCGTACATTGACATTCCATGGCAATAACCGCCTGACCAATCAACTCAGAAGCGGTTGAGCCAAAAATGTGCACTCCAAGCACACGATCGGTCTTTTTATCAGCAACGACTTTAATCAAACCTGCGGTGTTGTTGGCAGCCTTTGCTCGACCATTGGCCATGAATGAAAATTTACCTGTTTTCACCTCAACGCCGCGCGCTTCGGCTTGAACTTGAGTTTCCCCCACCCATGCAATTTCGGGATGGGTGTAGATGACCATTGGTATGCAATTGTAGTCAATGTGTGGTTTTTGACCGGCAATCCGCTCGGCGACAGCAATGCCCTCTTCTGAGCCTTTATGAGCCAGCATGGGCCCTCTAACCACATCTCCTATGGCATAAACGCCTTTCATCGCAGTCTCACAATCATCGTTGACTTCGACAAATCCGCGATCGTTAATGACGATGCCCGTATTCTCCGCGAGCAACCCTGTGGTAAATGGACTGCGACCAACAGCCACCAAGACCCGATCATATCGATCAACCTGTGCTTTGCCGCCATTGGGTGTGTAATGGATGTCCACCCCTTTTTTCTTAACTTCCACCTTGTCAATGCTCAAGCCATCATGAATGATCATGCCTTGCTTTTTCAATTCACGAGTGGCCGCTTTGGTGATGTCTGGATCTGCTTCGGGCAACAAGCCTTTGCGCGCTTTGTAAATGGCGGTTTCACTGCCAATGCGTCGCCAAACTGAGCCCATTTCCAATCCAATCGCCCCTGCGCCGATGACTGCCAAACGCTTTGGCGCTTTGTCCCAGTTCAATGCTTGCTCAGAATTGATGATGTATTCGCCATCAAAATCCACCCCTTTGAACGGACTGGCGACCGACCCTGAAGCGAGAATGACCGCATCGGCTTTTAGCGTTTTTTGTTGTTTGTCATGATCGGTAAAAATAACGCTCTTATCCGCTTGTAATTGCGCTGTCCCAGCCAACCAGGTCACTTTATTGGCTTTGAATAGCTGACTGATCCCCATGGTCAATTGACTCACAATGGTGTCTTTTCGCTCAATCATCACCGTTGGCTTAAAACTGGCTTTGCCAATGTCAATACCATGTACTGACGCATGCTTAACCACATCTTCGTAGTGATGGGTTGAGTCTAACAAGGCCTTGGAAGGAATACACCCCACATTCAAACAAGTGCCACCCAATGCAGGCTTGCCTTGTTTGTTGATCCATTTGTCTATACAAACCGTATTGAAACCCAATTGAGCAGCACGTATGGCTGCGACGTAACCGGCTGTACCGCCACCAATAACAATGACTTGATAATTTTCCATTTCTAAACCTCAATAATAATACGCATGGGATCTTCGAGGAGCTCTTTAATCGTTCTTAAGAAACTCACCGCTGCTTTGCCATCGATCACTCGATGGTCGTAAGAAAGTGCCAAATACATCATGGGACGCACAACCACCGAATCACCTTCAACAACGGCGCGTTTTTGAATGTTGTGCATGCCCAAAATCGCACTTTGTGGTGGATTGAGAATCGGTGTTGACAACATAGACCCAAATACCCCACCATTGGTAATTGAGAAAGTACCGCCAGTCAGATCATCTAAGGTTAACGTGCCATCTCGCCCTTTTTGACCGTAGGCCAATATTTGTTTTTCAATCGCCACAATGCTCATGGATTCAGCATTGCGCAACACAGGCACCACCAAACCACGATCTGTGGAAACTGCAATACCAATGTCACAGTAACTATGGTGGATCATTTCTTTGCCCTCAATGGCGGCATTCACATCTGGGAAACGCAACAAGGCTTCGGTGGTCGCCTTGACAAAAAATGACATAAAACCCAGTTTGACCTGGTGTTTTTTCTCAAACGCCTCTTTGTATTGCTGACGTAAATCCATCACCGCCTGCATATTGACCTCATTAAAGGTGGTGAGCATGGCTGTGCTTTGCTTGGCATGAAGCAAACGTTCTGCAATTCTGGCTCGAATGCGCGTCATGGGAGTGCGGGTTTGAGTGCGTTTATCTAAATTGGGTGCCACAACTTCGGCCGCTGGCGCAGGCTCTGCCGGTGCCGCTGCAGGCGCTTCTGTTCTCGCCGTTGATTGGCTGAGCGATGATTGAACATCTTCTTTCATCACGCGTTGATTTTTACCCGTTCCAGCAACGTCGCTGGTGGACATATTATTTTCTGCCATCAATTTACGCACAGCAGGACCGGTTTGCGCCGTACCTGATGGCTCAGCCGCCGTTGGTTCAGCCGTTGCTGCCTCAGCCTTTTCTGGTTCAGCCGCGGGCTCTGCCGCCGCACTCGGTGCAGCGCCTTCTTCAACCACGGCAATTTTTTGCGCAGATGTGACTTCTGCCCCCTCTTCAATGGCGTGCGATACCATCTTGCCATTACAGGGCGAGACGACTTCAAAAACGACTTTATCGGTTTCTACCTCTGCCAGCACTTCATCGAGGGCAATGGCATCACCAGGCTTTTTATGCCAAACAATGAGCGTCCCTTCGCTGACCGATTCTGGGAAAACAGGTACTTTAATGTCCATAAATTACTCCTTAGTAGGATGGTCTGTTAAATAGGTTAAACAATAAGAGCATGGGTCCTTATTTGATGCCTGGTCTGCTGGGCTCTTTCCACTTAGCCCGATCCAAAGCACAATCAATCAAATAGGCCTGCTGTTTTGCATGCACATTGGCTTGACCCACAGCGGGGGAAGCAGAAGAATGGCGACCTCTATACAATACCTCTTGACTGCTTTTTTTAACGCGCTCAATCCGATGTTTGACCGCACGCCAAGCCCCTTGGTTTTTTGGCTCTTCCTGACACCAAACAATGTCTTTGGCATTTTTATATTTGTTCACAATGTCTTGCAGACCCTGATAGGGGAAGGGGTAAATTTGCTCCACTCGAACCAACGCCATATCATTGATTTTTTCTTGCGCCATAAGCGCATTAATTTCATAAAAAATCTTGCCCGAACATAAAATAATGCGTTTGACTTTAGAGGCTTTTAAGTCTTCGCGACCATCATCAATGATCTCCTCAAAACGCCCATTCGCCAGGTCTTCTAATGGATTGACCGCCTGCGGGTGGCGCAATAAACTTTTGGGCGTCATCACCACCAAAGGACGACGCATACGGCGCAAGACTTGGCGTCGTATCATGTGGAATATCTGCGAAGGCGTGGTCGGCACAACAAAATCCATGTTTTCATTGGCACACAGCTGCAAAAAGCGCTCTGGACGAGCCGATGAATGCTCTGGCCCTTGTCCTTCATAACCATGTGGCAAAAACAAGGTTAGACCACAAAAGCGTCCCCATTTGACTTCGCCCGAGGTAATAAACTGATCGATGACCACTTGCGCACCATTGGCAAAATCCCCAAATTGTGCTTCCCATATACACAAGGTATTTGGGTCGGTGGTGGCATAGCCATATTCATAGCCTAAAACCGCCTCTTCTGACAGCAGCGAATCGATGATAGTAAAAGTGGGCTGACCCTTGGCCATGTGTTGCAAAGGGATATAAACTTCACCGCTACTGACCTCGTGTAAGGCCGCATGGCGATGGAAAAAAGTGCCGCGTTTGGCGTCTTGTCCAGTGATTCTGATCGGCGAGCCTTCGTGCAACAATGACGCGTACGCCAAGGTTTCGGCAAAACCCCAATCAGCCAGTTTTTGCCCTTTGGCCATCATGGCTCGATCGTTGTATATTTTTGCCACGCGAGGATGCGGACTGTAATCTTCTGGACAGGCGATCATTTTTTCAGCCAATCTTTGCAGCAATGCTTTGTCCACTACGGTACTGACTTCTTTTTTATCTTGCGCTAAAAATGGTTTCCAGTCCACCATATACTTGTGGTTGATTTTGGCATTGTCTTCCAATATGTTCGGTGCAATGGGCTCACCGTGCTCCAACTGAGTTCGGTAATACTGCAACAATTCCGCTGGTTTTTCTTTGGGCATGATGCCCAGACCCACGAGTAAATCCGCGTATTTTTGACGGGTGGTTAATAATTTTTTGATGACCTTGTACATGCGCGGCTGAGTGGCTGAAGGTTCATCTGCTTCGTTGTGCCCATGCCGACGGTAGCAAACCAAATCAATCACTACATCACTTTTGAAGGTTTTGCGGTACTCGAATGCCAATTGGGTGACAAAATAAACCGATTCAGGGTCATCCGCATTCACATGAAAAATGGGAATATTGGTCATCTTAGCAACATCGGTACAATACGGCGTGGAGCGTGCATCACGAGGGTTAGACGTGGTAAAGCCAATCTGATTATTGATAACGATGTGGATACTGCCGTGTATAGAAAAGTCACGAATGCCTGACATATTGAAGGTTTCCATCACCACACCTTGCCCAGCAAATGCCGCATCCCCATGAATCACAATGGGTAGAACCTGATCGCCCTCAGCGTCACCGCGCCGATCTTGCCGCGCTCGAACCGAACCTTTAACCACGGGTGAAACGATTTCTAAATGAGAAGGATTGAACGCCAAAGCCAAATGCATGCTGCCGTTCTTCGTGCTTAAATCGGATGAGAATCCTTGGTGATACTTGACATCACCTGCAACCAAATCCATCTTAGATTTGCCATCAAACTCAGAGAACAAATCCGCAGGTTTTTTACCAAAAACATTCACCAAAACATTCAACCGACCGCGATGCGCCATGCCCATCACAAATTCGTTCACACCGTTATCGCCCGCTTGTTCGGTTAAAGCGTTGAGCATCACGATCAGACTTTCACCGCCTTCAAGCGAGAAGCGTTTTTGACCTGTATATTTATTGTGCAAATAGCGTTCCAACCCCTCCGCCGCAGTCAACTGCTTTAACAGCCATTGCCGTCTTTCAAAAGAAAACTGGGGTCGGGCATTGACACTCTCTAATTTATTTTGGATCCATTTTTTCTGTGAAGTATCCAGAATGTGCATAAATTCAGTGCCGATTGAACCGCAATAAGTCTTGCGCAACCGATCTAATATTTCTTTCAGTGTCGCTTTATCGGGTCCCTGTAGCGAAGCCGTATCAAAAACCACTTGCATATCTTGCTCAGTAAATCCATAGAAACTGGGGTCAATTTCTCGGACTTCCGGCACCTCTCGTAAGTTGAGCGGATCGATGTTTGCGTGCTCATGACCACGCAAACGAAAAGCATTGATCAGTTCGGTAACCTGAACCTGTTTATACACCCGCTCAGAAGACTGATCAGCGCTGATAGGCAAGCTGGAATAGCGCTCTGATTTAGCCCCCTGATCGCTCGACGTTTCGATTTGGGCAAAATAATCGCGCCAATCCTTGCTTAATTTACTCGGATCAGTTTGAAATAATTGAAATTGCTGGTCTAAAAATTCAGCACTACCCGCTAAACTGGAATCATCAAATGAAGTATTTTTTGAGCACATAATAAGATTTTGAAGTCGTATTGAAATCTATGGTTGCAGTCCGTTATTTTAACCACAATTTAGCCAAAGGCAGAACCTTTTACTGTATTTTGTCAGCGGTGGTGCGCCTGTTCTTAAATAAACGACGAAAAACAATCATTTATCAGTCATTTTGAACACCTCAAGCAGAGCGTGGATGCAAACACAAATTACTGAGACAAACACTGAACAAATTTTGAGCCAACATAATCAAGCAAGGTTAAGTGACCGCCACTTTTAGAAAAACCCAACACATCGACAGTGACTTGTTTCATTTGTGGATGTTCAGACCGAAGCATTTTGGAAAATGATTCACTTGACTGGCCAATTTGAATCAAACACCCAATGTTTTGGGTTTCTATAACCTTCATAACTTGAATCAATTTTTTTGCCGACAGTGGAATATCATCATGCAAACTCAAAGCCCCTATCCCATTCAAACCATAATAATGTTCAAAATACTGCAACGCATCATGCGACACCAAAAAGGGTTGGTCTTTGATCGATTTTAAGCGCTCTTGGTTAAGTGCTTCAACCTGCCGAATACGCGCCGATAATTTTTTGGCATTCTCAACAAAATGAGACTGATGTAGTGGATACAGCGCACTCAGTTTATCAGTGATGACCTTAACAAAAAGCAACTGATTCTGAGGATTCAACCACAGATGTAAATCAATATTTGACTCATGCTCATCATGTCCCTCATGCTCATCATGTCCCTCATGCGCTTCGTGCCCCTCATGTCCATCGTGTCCCTCATGCTCATCATGCCCTTCATGGTCGTTATGCCCATCGTGCGCTTCATGCTCGTCATGCCCATCATGCACATCTTCCAAATCGATCCAAATCGCCTGTTTGCGCCGAGGCAAGTGCTCTATCTGAGCAATGCTTGCCAAAGCAACGCGTTCAATGCTTTGTGCTGAGGCCGCAAAAGCCTTTGGTAAAAAGGTCTCGAAGGCATCATCCACATAAAATATGACCTTTGCCTCATTTAAAGCCCGCATTTGAGAGGGTCTCAAAGCCGCATCATGGGGAGATTGACCTTCATATTTAAGTTGCTTAACATGCACAACATCACCCACAATGGGGCGCACCAAGTCATCAATGGGCGGTATGCTGGTGATGATTTCCGCATAAGCCATAGGCGCAGTACTCAAAATAGCCAAGCACAAAACCTTTTTTATATTATTTTTTATAGTCATTTACACTCTAAATGTTTGGAATAACCCCTCACAACGAAACGTTGCAAGCTATATGTGCATCGACAATGCACTTGACAGATAAATTATATTAGATTGGCTAGATGAACGTTCTTTTAGATTGGCTTGATGAACGTTTTTCACATAATCAACAAACGAAACTTTAATGAAGGTTGAACTTTTACAAACACTTAACAATTGGTTATAGTCCCCTCAATCACATTATAATGACAAACGATTCAATTTTAGCAATAGCCAATTTCTCGTCAAAACGGAGCATGGCTATGCAGTTAGACTGTCGTTGCTCTCATAAATGAGCACTAACATTGCGTTACTTTTCATGCGTTTACAAATCCTTGGAAAGCAACCGAAACAGCACTTAGATTTAAGAACAAAAATGGAGTAAACCATCGTGTCTAAAACCAAAAACAAAGCAAATGGCGCCACCATTGATTTCAAACAGGAATTGTGGGCAGCAGCTGACGATATGAGTGGTCACATGGACCCATCAGAATACAAACACGTTGCGCTTGGATTGATCTTCCTTTGCAGTTTCTTTTACTAATAAGGTATCATGAGTAACTTAACTGGCAAAGAAAGACTCAAACTGGAAAAACTATTTGACATGCGCGGTGGTTATGTCCTCAATTTGAACAACCATACTATCGGTATGTTATTTACAGAAGAAGTCGGAATAGTTATTCATGATGAGAAATATTGCAGTAGCGGCACATCAAAAGCCAATAAGGTAAGAGAATTTTGGCGGTTGGAAAATAACCATGTAGTAGGTAAAGCCATACAAGCCTTAATTGATGAAGCAAAGAATGGCGAATACTCAGGAGAAGAAAATGAACAAAAAAATGAAGAAGAATGGCAAAAATTAATTGAACAATGCGAGGAAATAGCCAAGCGTTTAATATCTGATCAGAAAAACTTACATCATTTGAAACAAGCCGCCAGTATATTTGATTCTAAGCAACTACAAGAACAAATCAAAAGAATTGAAAACTCTATTAATGAAGACCCAGCTCTTTCTATTGGGACTGCTAAGGAAATGATAGAAACATGTTGTAAAGATATTCTGTCAGCGCGAGGAAAACCTATTGATGGAACTCCCAATATTTCGACATTGACCAAGACCACATTAAAAGAACTCAAACTCCTTCCAGATGATATTAGTGATAAGGCTCGTGGTTACGAAGTAATAAAGCGTCTCCTCAGCAATTTAGGAACGATTGGCATTAACCTGGCTACACTACGAGGACTTTATGGCACTGGGCATGGGAAAGATGGAAAATTCGCTGGATTAACTCCAAGGCATGCAAAACTTGCAGTTGGTGCAGCATCTACTCTGGTCATATTTTTAATTGATACTCATGAGGAGACTAAACATCTCGTCGAAAATAATTAAGCACATGACAAAGAGAATACGGCGTATAGGTTCTGTTAAGCAAGAACTTCTGAAAAAATCACGTGAAGCTATATTAGCTGCTGTTCAAATATTTAACAACCCAAATATTACCTTTAAATCAGAATCGTTCATTGTACTGATGGTTATCGCTTGGACGTATCTATTGCACGCATATTTCCATAAAATGAAAATAGAGTATCGACACTTTGAAAAAAAGGGCAAAAAACGAGTGTTTTCTAAAACCAAACAAAAAGCTCATAAATTTTGGGGGCTTGAGACATGCCTAACGAATACAAAATCGCCAATTGATAAAAATACGAAAAATAATCTTATATTCTTAATTGGCTTGCGACACGAAATAGAACACCGAATGACATCGCGAATTGACGATGTACTTTATCCTAAAATCCAAGCATGTTGTTTAAATTACAATGAGTATATAAAAGAATTGTTTGGTCAAGAATATAACATAGAAAAACATCTTTCTTTTAGCTTGCAATTTTCATCCATAACTGCTGAGCAACTTGACACACTTAAAAAACACCCAAATCTACCCAAACATATTAAGAGCTACATACAAGAGTTTGATACAAACCTTTCAGACGAAGAACTTAAAAGTAATAATTATGAATACCGAGTTTATATAAAGCCCAAAACTGCGAATAAAGAAAGGCAAGCTAACGAAGCTTTAGAGAATTACGTACCTGTATTTAAAGATATTGAAAAGGAAAAATACCTGCCTAAGCGCATTGTAAAAATCATGAAAGATAAAGAGGTAGGATGTCCAAATTTTAAAATACATGATCATACGAAACTTTGGCAAGAAAAGAATGCCCAAGATCCAAAAAAAGGATATGGAGTTCGAGTTGAGGACCAATGGTACTGGTATAAAAACTGGGTGAATGTTGTAAAAGATCATTGCAAGAAAAATAAAGCGAAATATCAATAAAGCCATCATGAACGAAACAGAATTAGAAAACATATGCTTCAATTGGTTCCAAGGATGTGGATGGGATATTGTGTATGACTCTGACCTTGCACCTGGCGCTAAAAATCGGCAACAAACCAGTTACTCAGACGTGTTCTTTGAGCAAAAATTGCGCGCAGCTTTGGTAACCATAAATCCTCATATCCCGTCTGACGTCATTGATGAAGCCTATCATAAAATTGATAAACCCTTTAAAGTCCGTTATTGAGTCCTTTATACCCCACATATATTTTCATGAAACCTCTAATCAAAGCCTCAAACATTAACGTCTTTCGCAAGAATAAAGCATTGTTGCAGGATGTTTCAATGGTGGTTGATAGTAATGATTTTGTGACCGTTGTTGGTCCAAATGGTGCGGGCAAATCGCTTTTGATGAAGTGCTTGATGGGCTTGGTTAAGGTGGATTCTGGGACGATTTATCGCGATGTAGATACGCGCATTGGTTATGTGCCACAACGCTTACACATTAACCGTTCTATGCCCTTGACCAGCAAACGGTTTTTAACGCTCAATCGAAAAACTTCGGCGCAGATATTGGAACAAACCATTGCTGAGACAGACGTTGAACATTTATTAGACAAACCCCTTTATGCGCTCTCAGGCGGTGAGTTACAACGCATCCTTTTGGCTCGATCCTTGCTCAGCCATCCCACATTGCTGGTATTGGATGAGCCTGCACAAAACCTTGATATTACCAGTCAACTGAATTTTTATAAGCAATTGGAACAAATTTACGAAAACCGAGACATTGCCATTCTCATGGTGTCGCACGATTTGCATTTGGTGATTGCATGCTCTAAAACCGTCATTTGTTTGAATCGTCATATTTGCTGTATGGGTGAAACGCAGATGGTCACTCAAAATCCTGAGTTTATTTCTTTGTTTGGACAAGACATGGCAAACCATGTTGCCCTCTATCATCATGATCTCAAACACGATCATGAGCATGAACACACTGCAAAATCCGATGTTTGATGACTTCATTGTAAGAGCACTGGTCGCTGGCATTGGCATTGCCCTGATTACTGGCGTGCTTGGTTGCTTTATTGTGTGGCGAAAAATGGCTTATTTTGGCGATTCTTTGGCGCACAGTGCGGTGCTTGGCATTGCCATTGGTATTGTGTTTAGCATCCAATTTAACATCACCATCTTGATCATCAGTTTGGGGTTTTCATTGCTGTTGCTGTGGTTGCAAAACCAAAGGATTTTGGCCTCGGATACTTTGCTTGGCATTTTGGCGCACGCTTCGTTATCGCTGGGCATGGTGGTCATCAGTTTTGTTGGCAATGCCTCATTCAACTTACACAGCGCTTTGTTTGGTGACATTTTGTCGGTCTTAAATTCGGATATTTATTGGATTTATGGGACCAGTTTCTTTACCCTGATCGTTCTGTTGTATCACTGGTCCACCCTGACCTTAATGTCTGTGAGCGAGGATCTTGCCAAAGCAGAAGGCTGTCATACTGTGTGGGGGCGCTTTGTCATCATCATATTGTTGGCCATCGTGGTTTCGGCGGCGATTCAGGTGGTTGGCATTCTGTTGATCACTTCATTGTTGATCATTCCCGCCGCAACTGCTCGACAAGTGGCACGCAGTCCCGAAATGATGGCACTGATTGCCAGTGTGATTGGGGTGCTATCTGTGGTGGGCGGTGTCTTTTCTTCTATACACTTTGATACCCCCTCAGGGCCAAGCATTGTCACCACGGCTGCACTCATCTTCACCTTGACTCTCACAATCAATCGATTGTTCAACAGCCACCAGCAATAACAGTCATCGGCTTGGACCATAAGCGATGACATGCTCCACGTTTTGCTGAGAAATCTCACAACACCTCATTGGATACGGAACGATTAGAAAGGTAATGGCGCGCTGAGCTGAATCTGGGCGTGTAGTATGGGGTGTTCAAACGCCAATTTTGCGGCATGTAGAAATAGTCTATCAACCTTGGTATCCGATGGTTTGGCGTACAGTTTATCCCCTAATATTGGATGGTTTATGCTGGCTAAGTGCATTCTCAATTGATGCGTGCGCCCCGTGCTGGGGGTGAGCAATAGGCGGGATGAGGTTTGATCACGCCGTAGCAGTTGCCAATGCGTGTGTGCCGGTTTGCCTTTGGTATGGCAGACTGTTTGGCGGGGTCGATTTGGCCAATCTCGGCGCAAGGGCAAATGAATGTCCCCAGATTGTCCCGCAAGTTGACCTGAAACCACGGCGATGTAGGACTTTTGAACCTGTTGTTGTCGAAACTGTTTTTGTAAATCACGCAACACATCTAAGGTCAGTGCGACCAGCATCAAGCCTGAGGTTGGTTCGTCCAATCGATGAACTGTATAAATGCTTTCCCATTGCTGTTGCAACTGGTACATCACATTATCACGACTTCGGTCTTTGGAAGGCACCGAAAGTAATCCAGCGGGTTTGTTGATGGCTATAAGCCAGGGGTCTTGATAGAGGATGGATGACATACTGCAATATCAAGCGCCGTATGTGGGCAGTGGGATCAGATGTGTTCTAAGCCATCTGGCTCAAATTCGTTCACAGACATGGCTTTGAATATGATTTCACGCGTGCTCTTCCATTGATCTGCCTCAGCTTGACTTAGGACATGTTCTGCAACCAATCCGTCGGTAAACGCTTCGAACGATTCATTGGGCTCATATTTTGCCCCATGGTCTTTCACTTTGCGCTTAATGTCTTTTAGGTCTTGATTGGCTTTACAAGCGATGATCATTTCTTGGACAGGGTCTTGGCTGTCTTCACTAATGTAGGCTTCCATCAGTAAGTGTTGCTTCATCCAATCGATATCAGAGGTGAGCTTGGCTAATTGGCGTCTTTGTTCATCTGACAATGGTTTGTTATAGACCCACAAGCCAAAGATGGGGACGGTCACCAAGCTTTTAAGCGGCCATCTTAATGGCAAGTTGCTGATCACTTTTCTGAGTGCTTGCTCGTGCTCTGCCAATAGTGATGTCACACTCGCTTGCATGACAAATTCTATTTTGCCATCGGCTTCTTTCATGGATTCAAAATAGCGCACCGCCGCTGTGGCTTCATAAATGGCGGCTAAGGAATCTGCAAATTGCCCTGAAATCATTTCTTTGCGCTTGAGCTCACCCCTGAGCAATAACAGCGATAAGTCAGCCAAGGTGGCAAATTGCTGGCAAGCAATGCTGATGTTTTTATAATATTTTTGGATCTTTTTATTACCATGCTCCATTGGCGGTACGCGCATCAATAGCAGCGGCAATCGTAAAAAGTTTTTAACTGAGAAGGCCATATGTTTTGGTAGTATGGCATCAAAATCGTCCTGACCGAGCGCTTGGTCTTCATTATGCAAAGCATCCATTTCTTGATGAACAAAGGGATGACAGCGAGTCACGCCCTGTCCAAATGCCATCAGCGTTCTCGATAAAATGTTCGCGCCTTCAACGGTGATGCCAAAAGGAAAGCTCAAAAATGCGTCGGTACAATAATTTTTGGGACCACAAATGATCGCCCGCCCACCGTGCACGTCTTGCGTGTGCAGAACGGACTGGCGTGCCATTTCAGTATTGCGGTATTTGATGAGGGCTGAAATAATGGCGGGTTTGATGTTGGCATCTAAGGCACTTGTAGTTAAAAAGCTGTTGGCTTTGGTTCTATACGCATGGATGACCAGGTGGCTGAGTTTTTCACCCACGCCTTCAAACAAGGCGATTGGCAAACCAAACTGCTCACGCGCATGGGTATAAGCACCACTGGTTAAAACGCTCATTTGACAGCCCGCCCCCCCGCTCGCTGGTAATGAAATGCTGCGACCAATGGACAAACATTCCATCAACATACGCCAGCCTTGGCCAATCATTTCTTCACCACCGATGATGTAATCCATCGGGATAAAGACATCTTTGCCCTGATTGGGACCGTTCATAAAGGCAGTGCCCAGCGGATTGTGGCGTTTGCCAATGGTGACCCCTTTGGTTGATGTGGGGATCATGGCACAAGTTATGCCCAAATCAACCTGCCCAGCCGAACCATTTGATTGCAACAATCCGTCAGGGTCATAGGCTTTGAAAGCCAAACCCAGCAAGGTGGCAACGGGGCTGAGGGTGATGTATCTTTTTTCCCAATTCAGTTTGAAACCGAGTGTTTTTTTGCCTTTTATGGTTTTTTCACAAACAATGCCAACGTCTTCTATGCTGTTGGCATCTGAACCAGCAACCGTTGAAGTTAAGGCAAAACAGGGAATGTCCTTGCCGGCGGATAATCGCGGTAAATATGTGTCTTTTTGGGCTTGCGTGCCATACTTGACCAGCAACTCGCCAGGCCCTAATGAATTGGGCACCATGACCGTCACACCCAAGGCACTGCTGCGGCTTGCCAATCGCGTCACAATGCGCGCATGGGCGCTGTGGGAGAAGCCAAGTCCGCCGTATGATTCTGGAATAACCAATCCTAAGAATTTGTGCTCCTTGATGTACGCCCAAACTTCTTCTGGTAAATCCTGATTTTGACGCACTTGGTAGGCATCAACCATGGAACACAAGGTATTGACTTCGTTATCAAAGAAATGTTGTTCTTTCTCAGTCAATTCGTACGATGGCACTTGCGCTAAAACCGACCAATCGGGTTGACCTGAAAAAATTTCTTTGTCCCACCACAAATCTCCTGCTTTTAAGGCCGTGGATTCTGTGTCACTGATGGGCGGCATGCCTCGTTTCATGAGTGAAAACAGTGGCAACGACAGCCATTTTTTGCGCCATTCGGGGCGACCCATAATGGCACCACTGGCGGCCAGGGCAATGAAGATGATAAATCCGAAAAATGAGCCGTGAAATAGGCCAACCAAGCTGAGGAACATCAAAACACTCCACAACCACCATAAAGAAACCGCTTGCCGTACGTTGAGTACCAACCAAATGATCAAACACACTAAACCCGCTGCAGTCAACATTGTCTTATCGCCCTTTTAAATGTTAAAAATTCCCATTTCCTTAATAGTCCATTGCTTCATTATAACCAATCCAAAATTGCGTGTATCACCCTTCCCTTTTCAGAGGATTGATTTTACGAAGAATCTCTCATAGTTGGCAAGGTTTAATGGGGAGTTTTTAGTGCCCCATTTGTTTTAATGTTACAATTTTATTGAGAAATAAAAGCACGCGTCTGGTACGTTAAAAAAGCGAAAAGTGTGTTAAGCTCTAAGATTGAAATCATTTTTTACAAGCGCATTAGCCTTAGATTTTCAAGGATGACTATGACTAAACATATAAAAATAAACCTTAATAGATTGGAATATCTACAGGAATTGTATGATGTTTCAGAATCTGTTATTCTTGATTCACTTAACAAGGATCGCAAGAATAAAATTGATGCGAGCATTTTTAATACAAACCGCATTCGCTTAAGCCTATTGAAAAAAATAGATAAAGAGTTCTTTAAAAAAGACATATCTTTTTATACCGACCCTCGAGATCTCTCACATTCGAAAAATGCATCGATCTTTTTTCGGAAAGAAATATTTAACAGTGAATTAGAGCACGCTGATCGGTTGCGCATAAATGATATCGAAGCTAAATTGCAATACCTAAATGGCATTATGGAAGCATCGAGATATAAGCTGCCTGAACGAAAGTTACAGTTTTACAACATAGACGATAACCCTCAAAAAGCAGCAAATGAAGTTAGGGCATATTTTGATTGGGATGTGCTTCGCGATAAAAGCAAGAGTGATAGAGATTATCTGCGTTCCTTGATAGAGGCATACGCAGATTTGGGCATTTTAGTATATGAATTTGTCGAGGCGCACAATCTCAAAAAGAAAGTATCATGGGATGGCATGTTCTTAGCCCCCAATGTTATTACAATCAAACGCCAACAAAATGCTCTAAATCGAGAAATATTTACTTTAGCACATGAATTGGGGCATTATTTGGTCAATTCTGAGGAAGTTGATAAAAATCCATTGGAACAAGTCGAGCAAGAGCCATTAAAACAAATAGAATCGTGGTGTAATGCTTTTGCATTTCATTTTCTACTTGGGCAAGAACTGATCAGTCAATTACCAAGCCTATTCTCTAAAAACCCAACGATAAACAATCCTGAAATATCAAAAATATCAAATGAGTATCATCTGAGTAGATTAGCCATCTACACCCACCTTTTCCGAAACAATGACATTAAATGGGCTGACTATGCCCGTCTTAGAGATGACCTAAAAAGAGAATACGAACATAAACAGAATGAAAGGAAACGTCAGCGTGAAATAGATAAAGCACAAAACCCTGGTAAAGTTGGAGGCGCTATGCCTCAGCCCATTCACTCAAATTTAGAAAAAAGCATATACCATCACGCTTTCTTTGAAGGAACCATTGGTGAGATAGATATTATCAATCGCTTTAAGCCAAAGCAAAATGAAATAGAAAAAGGATTTATAGACAAATTTTTGTACGGAGAGGTGATTTGAAATTTGTTATTGACACATCCTCATTATTATCGTTTGCCCGTTATTACCATGCGCACGATGATAAGAATGTTCTTGTAGATTATTTTGAGTCTCTTTTTGTATCTGAGTCCGAAGATTCATTTGTCTTATTAGAGTCGGTAAGCAAGGAAACCAAAGGTGTGGCAAGAAAAATTGTGACAAAAACTTTACCGTTTTTGAAAGAAGAGCGTTTTAAAAAGAAAATTCATAAAAATTTAGATGTTGAAACAGACAAATTGCATAGAAAGATTGATCGTCTTTGGTTTAATAACAAAAGTGTTAAAGTTAAGAATTACTCAGAAACGAAAAGAAAGGCAATAATAGGGGCTGATTTTCAACTGATTTTGTATGCTTTAAAATATAAAAAAGAAGGCGTTGTGGTGGTCACAGAAGAATCAGCACATTCAAATGATGGCAAAACCTTTAAAAAAATTCCAATGATTTGTAAACATGAACAGATTCCCTGCATAACACTCCCAGAAATGTTAAAACGGTGTGAATTACAGGTAACATATACAATCAAAAAATAATTGACTAATAAAGTTATTGACTCTGATCATTTTCAGAGGAAAATTTGCGGCTATGTGCTCTGGCAGGAGACGCATCGGGTGATGGTTGGGTCCAGTTGCAGGCGGCGAATATCTATGTCTGTGCCACAAACAAAACAATGTCCGAATGTGCCCTGCTCTATGCGGGTCAATGCCCCGTTGATTTTGGTCAATTGAAGTTGTTTGCGACGCGTCATTTCAAGTGCCATTTGTTGTGCTTGCATGGCGTCTATTCTCGATAAGCGACCCACTCGAGACTGGTCTAATTCAACGGTTTCATCGGCTTTGTTGGTCTTATCGCTCAGTGTTGCTTCAAGTTCAGCCTTGTCGCGCAGTAGTTGTTGCTGAAAATCTTTTAACTGCTTGGGATTTAACACAATGATTTATTCCGACTGCCTGCTTTGCCCAGGTGTTAAGTTGAAGCTGGATGTTGCGCCAAATGGTGCTTGGCTCGCGTTGGGCGTGTGACCAATTGACCACCACAGTTTGGGCAGATGAACTTCAACGCTTGTTCGCAACAAGTCCGACAAAAAGTACATTCAAAAGAACAAATCATCGCATCTTGCGAATCGGGCGGCAGTGCGCGCTCACAACGCCCACATTTGGGTTTTAAGGCTAACATAAGGCTCCACTTAAAAACTCGCACGACATTTCTTTGTTGTGCTATTTATATTAGACTTAGTATAACAGGTTGATTGGGGTGTCATCGTATAAAATAGCGCCCATGATTAGAGCCTTTCCACACTGACAGATTTGCAATGCTGACCATCCTTTCCATCGATGGGGGCGGTATGAGAGGGCTTATGCCCGCTCGCATTTTGAACCATTTGGAACAACAAATGCAATCCATTGCAGGTGATGAAGGTTTACGCATTGCGGATGTTTTCGATTTTCTGGTGGGCACCTCAACCGGCGGCATCATGGTCAGTGGCTACCTTAAGCCCAACGAATCTGGCAAACGACCCGCTTATTCGGCCGACGATATTGAACAGTTTTATCGGTTAAATGGTTCGGATATTTTTGACTCTGACATCTTTCAAAAGCTCACCAGTGGCTGGGGGCTAACCAGTCCAAAATATGAGGCTGAGGGCATTGAATCCTGTATGGAGAAGTATTTTGGCGATACACTCATGAGTGAGCTGTTAAAACCGTGTTTGCTGACCTCCTATGATTTGTTGAAGCAAAAAGCCTTGTACTTGTGCCAACATCATGTGGCTCATGATTTTTATGTGCGTGATGCCACGCGTGCTTCCGCCTGCGCACCCGCTTACTTTCCAGCGGCTGAAATCAAAGCGCTGAATGGTGAATCGTTTCTGTGTATGGATGGCGGGCTTTTTGCTTATTGCCCCGCCTTAATTGCTTATGCTGAAGCGCGCCGTTGGAACGCTGATGTGTCTGCCGAATCGATGTACATTCTGTCATTGGGGACGGGGCACGTTGAATGGCAGCATTCTGCTGATGAAATTCGTGATTGGGGTATTTATGAGTGGTCGCAAGTGGTGAATGATGTTAGTTGTGACAGCACCTCTGATAATATTGATTTTCAATTAAAACAAATGTTCAGGGAATTTCCCGAGCAGTATCACCGTTTTAATCCTTTGATGACTGGCAAGCCACCCGCCATGGATCAAGCAGACGAAAATAGCCTCGACTATTTCATCCAAACAGCCGATGAATATATTGAGCAAAACCAATCAGAATTGACCGAGGTTGCACATTTTCTTGTGACGCGTCATGCCCAAAACAAATACAGTGCATTGTTCAATCGCTTAGAAGTACCGACCGCCATTACCCGCTCATCTACGAAGCCCGCTCGTCCAAAGACCATCCCCTTAAAGGCGTTTCAAAATTTAAACGTTTTATTGGATAACTGTTTTAGGGCATTTGCTCAACGCCCGGCTTTTAATTTTGAAGGTCACCAACTAACGTACGCTCAGTTACGAATACACAGCGATTCATTTGGCGCATGGTTGCAAGAGAAGGGTTTATTCATTGGTCAACGCATTGCACTTTTAATGCCTACCATGCTCAGCTATCCCGTTGTGTTTTATGGATTGATGAAAGCTGGCGTTTGTGCGGTAAACTTAAATCCCAATGCCGCTATTGATGAGATCAAAGGCTGGTTAAAGCAGTGCAAGCCCAAAGCCCTGGTGATTGAAGCCACTTTGTATCAGCGTTTAGAAAGCGCTGGAGTGTTTTCTGAAGCGCCGTTTTCAAATTTATTAATCATCATAACGGATCAACAAGATGGGTTGAATACATCGTCGGCTTGGCCGACGCTCAGCCTCAAAAAACCAAAAGGGGATCAACCACAAGATAAAGTCTTTCATTTTAAAACCATTCTAAAAACGGGGGCTTCTCTAAGTTTGCATCAAATCGCCTTGAAGCACCACCATTTTGCCCTGACCCAATACACCGCAGGCACCACAGACAAACCAAAGGCCGTTTTGCTGAGCCATAGAAATTTGATTGCCAGTATTTTGCAACTCAAATCGGTGATGAGCGATACTCGGGCACCGCTCAAAGCGAAGTGTTGCCTGCTTGCGCCATTGCCCTTGCATCATATATCTGGGCTGATGGCAAACATTCTATTCGGACCCTTCACCGGTTTATTGACTTTGCTGACACCTGATACAGACGACAATAGCGTTGCTTTGGAAGCGCTGGCAAAAGACCAGGTTCATACCATCATCGCCACCAACAAACAGCTACACCAGTGGATGGATTGCAAGCCATTCCCGCACGGGGGCAACCAAAATTTACAGTGTACCCTCAGCGTCGGCGGCACCTTGCACAAGCACACATCAGAGCGTTGGCATTCCCATACCAATCAGCACGTTTTACAAGCCTATGGTTTGACAGAAACAGCCGCTTCGGTTGCCGTTATGCCCTTGAATGTGGATGCATTTTCAAACAGTGTGGGACGGCCATTGCCTGTGACTAAACTCGTCATCTTAGACGAATTCGACCGACCGCAAGGGGTCGGCATAAAAGGCGAATTATGCGTAAAAGGCCCTCAAGTTATGGCAGGCTATTTTGACGCCTCGCTGTTCAAAATCCACACAAGTGGTAGTGGTGCCTGGCTCAGAACAGGCGATGTGGCTTACATCGATGATGATGGTTTACTCTACATCGTCGATCGCCTCTGTGATGTATTCACAGTTTCTGACTTCAAAGTGTATCCCAGTGAAGTCGAAGCCGTGCTTCATACCCACCCAGCCATTGACGATTGCTGTTGTGTGGGCATGGATGATCCCAATGCCGCCACGAATGACCGCTTGGTCGCCTTCATCGTCTTTCGTTCGGGATTCAGTGCAGCGACTGAAGAATTACAGAATTTTTGCCAGACCCAATTGGAAGCACACCAGATTCCGCAAACATTCCATACAATTAGCACATTGCCGCGATCAATCATGGGCAGAGTTCAGCGCAATGCGTTGATTGAACCATGAACAACAAATTCACCAGGAATAGACTCTAATGAAAGAATATGATCTAGCAATCATCGGTGGCGGTGTTAGTGGAACCTCTTTATTCTATCTCATGAGTCAATTTACCAACATCAATCGCCTGTGTTTGATTGAAAAGCACGATCATGTTGCCCCCTTAAATTCCAGTTCGTGGTCAAACTCACAAACCCTACACGTTGGCGACATTGAATCAAACTATTCTTTGGAACAAGCGCTATCAGTACAAAAGCAAGCCTACATGCTCAGGCGTTATGCGTTGAAACAAGATAATGCCAAAGACATTATTTTTAAAATGTCCAAGATGCTGTTGGCATCGGGTGCCAAAGAGATTGCACAATTAAAGCAGCGCTATCAAAATTTTAAGCCGCATTACCCCAACATTCAGTGGTGGGAAAAGGCACAAATTGCCCAAGTAGAACCCACCGTTGGTCTGGATGAGCACGACCAATTGAGAAGCGATGAAGTCGCCGCCATTGGCACCAAAGAAGACTGGTGCGCCGTCAACTATGCAGAGCTTAGCCAATCATTTATAAACAATGCCTTAGAAGCGGCTTGTACCACCGACACCTTTTTATCCTCTAAAGTGTTGAGCGTTGAGAAAAACGATGCACATTACCACCTGACCTTAGAAGGTCAATCTGAGCCAATCAAATGTCGATTTTTGGTGGTTGCTGCGGGCGCGCATAGTCTATTGTTTGCACACCGTCTGGGCTACGGTCAAGAGTATTCAACGCTCTCTGTGGGTGGCAGCTTTTATTATTCAAATATTGCGCTCAATGGCAAGGTTTATACCATACAAAACCCGCATCTACCGTTTGCTGCGGTACACGGTGACCCAGATGTGGCTGCGCACAAAACCCGTTTTGGGCCCACGGCATTATTTATGATTCAACTCGAGCGTCATACCCGCGGGACCATGCGCGAGTATTTTGAATTATTAAAGTTAGACAAAGGTTTTATCAAAATGATTTGGAAGATGATGCGCGTCACAGAAGTGAGAAATTATGTCCTAAAAAACTTTTTATTTGAACTGCCCTATGTGAGAGAATGCCTGTTTGCGCAGAGTACGCGTAAAATCATTCCTGGCATCAAAGCCAAGAATTTGACTTTTGCCAAAGGGATAGGGGGCAACCGTCCTCAGATTGTTGACCGAAAGCTGAGTGCTTTAACAGTGGGCGATGTCGCCCTAAAAGGTCAAAATGTGATATTCAATATCACGGCATCATCAGGTGCTTCAACCTGTGTTGCCAAAGCGCGGGAAAGTTTAACTGTGGTGGCAAAAGCCCTCGATTTAAAGATTGATGAAGACAAATTAGCGGAGACTTTAGATTATGAATAACCAACGTCCTACCTCGCCTCATTTACAAGTCTATAGACCACAACTAACTTCCATATTATCAATTTCACACCGCATAGCAGGTATGATTTTATTAGGTGGTTTCGTGATCATGAGCTTGCTTGCCATATTGGTGCTTCTCGCACCGAGCGCCTACATCGCCTTACAGCATAGCATTCCCAGCGTACTCGTCTATTTACTGATTTTTATGGTCAGCGCCGCTTGGATTTATCATTTCCTTAATGGGATGCGTCATTTAGCGTGGGATAAATTAATGGGCTTGGATCTGAGTGTGGCTTATAAAACGGGTTATACGGTCATTGCTTTATTTCTAATCATTTTAGTTGGAGTGTGGATATTATGAGTGGCATCAAACATTGGCGCGTTCAGCGATATAGCGCGGTTGCGCTGATTCCTCTAAGTGCTTGGTTATTCATCAACTTGTCTCAGCTTGGCAGTTATGAATCGCTGGCTATTCTGAGTTGGCTATCGTATCCAATGAATGCCCTGCTGTTTGCCCTGTGCATGACCATTGGGCTGTATCACGGATTCCTTGGCGTAGAGGTGGTGGCTGAAGATTATGTTGCAGAGCCTGGCAGAAAGACCTTGCTTGTTGCGACTAAAGCCCTGCTCTTCATCCTGTGGTTCGGCCTGATCCTTAGCCTAATAACAACGATTTAAGCGAGAATAATTATGTCAATTTACGACTATACAGAATATGAATTTGACGTTGTCGTCATCGGTGCTGGGGGCGCAGGTTTAAGAGCCACAATGGGAGTTGCAGAGAAAGGCTTTAAAACCGCTTGTATCTCAAAACTGTTTCCCACACGTTCGCACACAGTCGCTGCCCAAGGCGGCATTTCGGCGGCCTTGGGCAATGTGGAAGACGATAAGTGGCAATACCATATGTACGACACGGTCAAAGGGTCTGATTGGCTTGGCGATCAAGATGCCATTGAATTTATGTGTAAAAATGCGCCACGCGCTGTGTATGAGTTGGAGCACTACGGTGTCCCCTTCTCCCGAACCGAAGCTGGCAAGATATACCAACGCGCCTTTGGTGGTATGAGCATCAATTTTGGTGAATCCCAAGCGCATAGAACGTGTGCGGCGGCCGACCGAACCGGTCACGCCATTTTGCACGCTTTGTACCAGCAGTCACTGCGATTTAAAGCAGAATTCTTCATTGAGCATTACGCTTTGGATTTGATTTTTAGCGACGAAGGCGTCTGTCAAGGTGTGGTGACCACCAGTTTAATGGACGGTAGCATGCACGTATTTCGTGCGCAAAAAGTCATCTTAGCCACAGGCGGTTACGGCCGCAGTTATTTTTCCTGTACGTCAGCCCACTCTTGTACAGGCGATGGCGCAGGCATGGTCGCAAGAGCTGGCTTACCTTTGCAGGATATGGAATTTGTACAATTTCATCCAACGGGCATTTACGGTTCTGGGGTATTGGTGAGTGAAGCCGTTCGCGGAGAAGGCGGTTATTTGACCAACAGCGAAGGCGAGCGATTTATGGAACGCTATGCGCCCAGTGCCAAAGATTTGGCGTCGCGAGATGTTGTGAGTCGCTCCATGACTCAAGAAATTCTGGCAGGCCGTGGGGTTGGGCCGAAGAAAGATCACATTCATTTGCACATTCATCACATCGATGCCGACGTGATCGAAGAACGATTGCCTGGCATTTCACACCACGCTAAGGTATTTGCCAATGTTGATGTCACCAAGGAGCCCATTCCTGTTTTGCCGACCGTGCACTACAACATGGGGGGCATCCCAACCAATGTGCATTGCGAAGTCATCTCTATGAAAGATGGCAATGTGAGTGCCACGGTTGAAGGATTGATGGCCATCGGTGAATCCGCATGTGTATCGGTACACGGCGCCAATCGATTGGGTTCTAACTCATTATTAGATTTGGTGGTCTTTGGCTTGGCCGCAGCCGAACGTTGCGCTGATACCTTAAAACCGAATGAAGCCTTGCCCACGATGGATAAATCCAAAGTCGATGCCGTGTTAGAGCGCTTTGACCGCGTGCGCAATGCCAATGGCTCAACCAGTGCAGCGGAAATACGCAACACCATGCAAAATAATATGCAAGCGCATGCCTCGGTTTTTCGCAATCAAACCCTACTCGATGAAGGTTACAACAAAATGCAAGAAGTGTTCAAATCTTATGCCAATTTAAAGATTACAGATCGCTCTTTGATTTGGAATTCAGATTTGATTGAGGCCTTTGAATTGGAAAACTTGTTGTACTGCGCGATTGCCACCGTTGGCTCTGGCAGAGTGCGCCAAGAAAGTCGAGGGGCACACGCCCGCGAAGACTTCCCAGATCGCAACGATGCCGAATGGATGAAACACTCCATGTGCTGGATTGACACCGATAGTGGCGAAGTGCGTTTAGATTATCATCCAGTTCGCTTAGAAACCTTAACCGATGAAATCGAGACCATCCCGCCGAAAAAGCGCGTTTACTAATAGCCTCCCGCGCGTATATTGAACGCTTGCCTAAATTCTATAAGAAACTTGAACAGTCCTTATCCGTTTAAGCACTGCTCGGTCTGAATGTTTTGACTTTTTCGGGATGGGTGTCGATGAAATCGCCGCCGATGAGGTCTAGACAATAAGGAATGGCTGGAAATATGGCGTCAAGGCATTCACTGATTGATTGAGGCTTGCCAGGGAGATTGACGACCAAACAATGATGAATAATACCCGCTGTTTGGCGCGATAAGATGGCGGTTGGCACATAATTTAACGATGATTGACGCATTTGTTCACCAAAGCCTGGCAATAATTTATCACAAACGGCCATGGTGGCCTCTGGCGTGACATCGCGTGGCGCAGGACCTGTCCCGCCCGTTGTCAAAATAAGACTGCACCGACTTTGTTGAGCCCATTGGCGCAATTGGGTTTTTATGAGGTCAATGTCATCGGAGACCACCGCTTTATGCGTAACCCAAGGGGTGCAAATCGCTTGTGTGAGCCAAGCTTCCATCGCGGGTCCACCCAAGTCTTCATAAGCCCCTTTACTGGCTCGATCAGAGACCGTGAGTAGTCCAACATGACAAGCGGTCATAGCCACCCTTGCAAATGCTTAAGCACCAAGTGCTTTAATGCTGAAATGTGATCATCGCGATCATTTAAGGCGGCAATATATCTAAAAGTTTGCCCACCTGCGCCCTCAAAGGCTTCTCGATTCTCCACTTCAATCTCTTCCAAGGTCTCAATGCAATCGGCCGAAAATCCAGGGCAAATAACATCCACGGATTGAACCCCTTCTTTGCCTAATTTTTCCAAAGTTGCTGAGGTGGCGGGTTTAATCCAAGGGTCATTGCCAAATTGTGATTGAAAGGTTAAGACCCATTGAGCGTCTTTGAGTTGCAAGGCTTGCGCCAAAGCATCGGCGGTTGCTTTGCAATAGTAATAATATGGATCGCCCTTTTCGCGAAAACTCTCTGGTGTGCCGTGAAAAGACATCACCAATTTTTCACTCATCGGTTGCTTTGCCCACGCTTCTTTTACGCTGTTTGCCAAGGCTTGGATGTAGCGTTCATCGGTGGCGTATTCATTGATAAAGCGTAATTCAGGCACCCAGCGCCATTTTTTGATTTCCTGAAAAACGCCGTCCACACTGGAAGCCGTTGTGGCACAAGCGTATTGTGGATACAAAGGCAACACCAAAATACGCTGACAATTGGCTTGACGTAACTGCGCCATACCCGCTTCTATAGAAGGATTACCATAGCGCATGGCCACCGCAATCTCAACATCCATCGACTCAGCTTGTAAGGCTTGTCGTAGCTTTTGCGCTTGGCGCTGAGTAATCACTAATAAGGGGGACCCTTCTTTCCACCAAATACTAGCATAGCCTTCAGATATTTTTTGCGGGCGCGTTCGTAAAATGATGAAATGCAAGATCGGACACCACAGCCATCGAGTGACTTCAATCACCCGCCAGTCGTGTAAAAATTGCGCCAAATAGGGACGAATGGCTTTAGCCGTTGGCGCATCAGGGGTGCCCAAGTTCATCAATAAAATACCCACTTTGGACGGATGATTAAATTGAAAAGGCGGTCTGGGAAATTGGTTTTTTAATAACATTGAGAATGGCTCGTGTAAATGCGTTTATTGTTTGAGAATTTGATTAAATTCGATCTTTTTCATCGTGTATTGAAGCACCAATTTAATCAATTCATCTAAGCTTTGTCCTTCGCTGTAATCGGCTGCTGCAAAATAATCAATGCGATTTGATCTAAGCAATTTTATGCAGTTTTGCCGACCCGAATGATGGTCTGGTTTTTCTGTATCGGGATTGTAAACCGCCACCGCATGACCGCCATTTTGCTTGACAACCGCCATACTGGGCACATCGGTGTCACCATCACCGATGTAAATCATGTTAGAAAAAGGAATGGGGCGTTGATTCAATGCCATGTGCTCATTGATTTTTTCGCGCAACCCTTCGCGGCCTTTGTTGATACGAAAAAGAATTTGGGTTTTACTGGTATCCGTAATCAATTGCTTTGGAAAAACGGCAATCCCATGATGGTCGTAATGATATTCAGAAGCAAATATGTTGCTGAACGCATCGACAATGGATATGCCATCCAAAATCTCTTTCAACCCCGCCGAAATAATATAATGCCTGAGTTCAACTTTGCCATCAGACGCTTTGGCAACAAATTCATTCATGCGCCCAAACCACGCTTTAACCCCTTTGAAGTATTCAATTTCGCTCGCCATGGCTTTGAAATCATCACGTTCGATGTGCGCCTTGCACGCTTCAATTTTTTCGAGCAATAAGCGCATATAAACCAGCATGGTTTCTGATTGTGTTTTTTCGGCTTCTTGAGCAACCTCAACCCAAAATCGCTCGGATTCAATCTGCAATTTGGGCAGCACGGTATATTCTTGCATGGGCTGCGGTGACAAAGTCCCATCAAAATCGTACACAATGGCTATAACATTCTGTAATGGGGGTGAATCTTGGTCTCGCATATCTCTATTTTCTGGCATAATTCCCCGAATGGAAAAAACGGTACGTTACTTAAGGCAAGCACTCCCTTACATCAATGAGCATCGCGACAAGCGCATGTTGGTTTTGCTTCCGCACGCCATTGTATCGAATTCTACGGCGCTTGGGTTGGTTGAAGACTTGGCATTGCTGAATAATTTAGGTATTCAACTGATTATTGTGCCCTGTGCAGAGGCCCCCACCGAGACCAATGCGGCCGTAGATGAGCAACATTTTGCCACCATCAGAGAAAACATAGAGCAAATGTGGTTTAATTTTTATTCAAATTGTGTCCGCATTCAGCTCCCGATCGTTCAAACGCACTTCAGCACAGGACGGTCATTGGGGATCATAAAAGGCGAAGACAAAGGTTTGCGCGGTGTGACTCGACACATTGATAAAGTCGGTTTGGAAAATGCTTTAAAAGCCAACCAAATCATTTGGCAATCACCCATTGCCTACTCGCCCAGTGGTTCTGTTTACTTGCTCAATCCCTTTGAGTCTGCCATCAAAATTGCCCAAGCGACCAAAGCGAGCAAGCTGATCACTTACTTTGATCCCAAAGATTTTCCAAGAAAGATGGCCAGACAATATCAACCCAAAGAAATCATGGATCATCCGCACCCGCTGCTGAAAATGGCGTATGAAGCCACTCGCTATGGCATTCCGCGCGTTCATTTACTAAACGCTCATCAGGATGGCAGTTTGCTGATAGAGATGTACACCCGTGACGGTGCAGGCATTCTCATCAACAAAGACGATTACGACACCATCCGTCCTGCCCACTTAGAAGACATACCATACATTGAAAAATGGACGGCACCCCTACAAAATAAAGGGGTGTTAATCGACCGCACGACTGAGGACATTGCTCGGCACATCAACGATTATCAAATCATGTTAAGAGACGGCACGCTGGTGGGTTGCTTGGCTTTGCATGATTTGGGTGATGAATCGTGCGAATTGGCTTGTCTGGTGGTTTCTGAAGATGCGCGCCGCTTGAATCTCGGTAGCGCCTTATTGGACAAAGCAGAACTAACCGCCAAAAATCAACAACAAAAACAGTTGTTTGTTTTAACCACCCAAGCCATTGATTGGTTCATAGAACGCGGTTTTAAACTGTCTTCTCCTTCGGCATTGCCCAAAGGCAGATCGGTGCCCTATAACACTAAGCGCAATGCCAAGGTTTTATGCAAACCACTCAAATAAAAGACCGTTTTCGACAATTTTTGCCTGTGGTGGTTGATGTAGAAAGTGGCGGTTTTGACCCCAAACGGCACGCCTTATTAGAAGTTTGTGCCATTTCGCTTGACCTTAATGGTGCGGGCGCGCTTGTGCTTGGTGAAACTTGGCACTATTCGATTAAACCGCATGCACACATGGGCATTGACGATAAAACGCGCAAATTTTTAGGCTACGATCCTCATTCAGCGTTGAGATTGGCTGAATCAGAAACCCAGGCACTACAAAGCTTGGCCGACAATATTAAAAAACAAGTCAAACAACAGCAATGCACCAGAGCCATTTTAGTAGGACACAATGCCGCCTTTGATTTGGCCTTCATCAATGAAGCGTTTAAACGACAAAACATTAACAGCCCTTTACATTCGTTCAGCACCTTCGATACGGTTACCTTGGCCGCTGCTTTTTTTGGACAAACAGTTTTAAACCAAGTTTGTCATCAAGCTGGCTTGGGCTGGGATAAAGAAGCAGCACACTCTGCGCTTTATGATTGCACTCAAACCGCTAAATTATTTTGCAAAATGCTCAATGATTGGCAAGAACTCAAGTACGCTTAGCTCGATGACCAATGGCACTACACGATATCCCTCAAAGTCAATTAGAAGATAGCGCGCAACGCCGAGACGCGCTTGTTAAAGCATTGTCTGCGCACCTGCCTGCCAATGGTTTACTCACAACCACGGCCCAAACAAAGCCTTACGAATGTGATGGACTGAGTGCCTACACCCAAGTCCCGCTTGCCGTCGCTCTGCCTGAGAATACCGAACAGGTACAAGCCATCATACGCTGCTGCGACCAGCTGTCGATCCCCATAGTGCCGCGCGGCGCAGGGACAGGATTATCGGGCGGTGCAACCCCTCACCCAGATGGTTTGTTGCTCAGTTTTTCCAAACTCAACAAAATCTTGGACCTCGACATTGAAAACCGTTGCGCAGTGCTCCAGCCTGGCGTTAGAAATCAATACATTTCAGATCAATCACGCCCCTATGGTCTGTATTTTGCGCCTGACCCCTCCTCCCAAATCGCTTGCTCAATTGGCGGCAATTTTGCCGAAAATTCAGGGGGACTGCACTGTTTAAAATATGGTTTAACCCTCAATAATGTGTTGGGTGCCAAGATGGTTTTGCCCGATGGTGAATTGGTCACACTGGGTGGCAAAACGCTCGATCAAAATGGATTGGATTTGCTGGCGTTGTTCATCGGTTCAGAAGGCTTGCTCGGCGTCGTGACAGAAGTCACCGTTAAGTTATTGCCTGTGCCCCAACAAGAAAAGGTCCTTTTAGCAGGCTTTACTGACGTTCAAAGCGCGGCCAATTGTGTCAATGACATCATTGCCCATGGCATCATTCCTGCAGGATTAGAAATGATGGATCAGTTTGCTTTAACCGCGGCTGAGGAATATGCACACTGTGGTTATCCCACCGAATGTGGCGCCATTTTATTATGCGAGGTCGATGGTGTTGAAGCGGAATTGGACGAACAAATGGCGCAAGTCATTGCCTTGACTGAACAAAACCACGCCACGTTTATAAAGGTGTCCCAAAACGAACAAGAACGTCTGAACTTGTGGATCGGTCGCAAATCTGCCTTTCCAGCGCTTGGCAGTCTTTCCGCTGATTATTACTGTATGGATGGCACCATCCCGCGTAGACATCTCGCCGAAGTCCTAACCAAAATTAACGCCTTATCAGAGCAATATGATTTACGGGTTGCCAATGTCTTTCATGCGGGCGATGGTAATTTACACCCACTCATTTTGTATGATGCTTCGGTGGCAGGCGAATTAGAACGTTGCGAAGAACTGGGCTCAAAAATTTTAGAAATGTGCGTGGACTACGGTGGCAATATTACCGGAGAACACGGTGTCGGTTTAGAAAAAATTGGGCAAATGTGCCATCAATTTAATGTGGCTGAAATCCAGCAATTTGCAACAGTAAAATCGGCGATTGATGGCAAGAGTCTGTTCAACCCAGGCAAAGCCATTCCCACTTTAAATCGATGCGCTGAATTTGGACACATGCACGTCCATAACAACCAAACAGCTCATCCCGAGCTGCCCAGATTTTAGATCGATTCATGAGTGATCATTCAGCACAATTCATTGCTCAAATTCAACAAGCGATTCATGAACAAACAGGATTGCGGATTGAAGGCGGTGGTAGTAAAAGACATTGGCACGCTACAGACGATGCTGCCATACTCCATACACAACAACACAGCGGCATTTTAAATTACCAACCCACAGAGTTGGTGATCACCGCCCGATCTGGCACGCCTTTGATGACCGTCCTTGAAACCTTGCAACAACAAAAACAATATCTCATGTTTGAACCGCCCGTCCTTGCTGAACACTCAACCTTAGGCGGCGTGGTTGCCTCGGGCTTAACGGGTCCAAACCGACCTTGGGGTGGCAGCTTACGAGACAGTTTATTGGGCGTGAGCTTGATCAATGGCAAAGCAGAACGCTTGTCATTTGGTGGCGAGGTGTTTAAAAATGTCGCCGGTTTTGATTTGTTCCGACTGCAAGCTGGGGCTTGGGGCAGTTTGGGTTTGATCAATGACATCAGCCTACGCGTGAACCCAGCGCCTCAAAAACAGTTATTTAAAAAAATTGATTTGTCTTTGGCAGAGGCGCATAAAAAAATGATCGAATGGCAACAAAAACCTTACCCATTCAGTGGTTTGGCTTGGGTGGATGGACAACTCAGAATGCGTCTGTTTGGCATGCAAGCCAGCTTAGACCATTGTCTGGCTGAACTGGATTTGCCTTTTGAGACAGATGAGGCGCAATTTTGGTATGACCTCAGAGATTTTAATCACCCTTGGTTGACTCAAACGGATGAACGCGTCTTGTGGCGGATGATCTTGCCCCCTGCCGCGCCCTTTGCCACCGAAGCTGAAGAATCAATCCTGCTCAATTGGGGCGGTGGTTGCCGTTGGTTAAAAACCTTAGCTGGCCCTGAAACCATTTTTCAACGTGCCCAATCTGTGGGTGGTTTTGCCGAGCGTTGGCACACCAAAGACCAACCCTTATTCAATGCACCCAAAGAAGCCAACCTTGTTGCGCTCACTAAAAGCCTTAAACAAGCATTTGATCCACACCAAATTTTCAACCGTCATATGGATCATTACTTATTCAAAACTGATCTGACATAACCTCCTTCATTTGCACTGCGGCGCATGCTTAGTACTAGGGTCAGACGCCCTTCATTTGATTCCTGCTCAGTGAAAGCATAAGCAGAAATTTATCTTATCAATTGATGACGAGGACTATAGAAATATCTGTGTGAATTGAGGCACGAAGCTGACCACGATCAGCATAAGCAAGGCAACGATATAGAAGGGAAGCAAGTGCTTTACAACCTGACCAATGGGTACGCGTTCTATGGCCACAGAGACAAACAAGGTCGTGCCGACAGGTGGCGTGTACAGCCCTATTGCCAAATTAGTCACCATCAAGACCCCGAGCTGAATAGTATCCATACCAATTTCGCTTGCCACGCCCAGAAAAATAGGTGCCAATAATAAGATGGCAGCGGGTAAATCAAGAAAAGTCCCAATCATAATCATCACAAGATTCATGGCGATGATGATCATCCACGGCGATTGAATGGCCTGCACAATAAAGATTGCAATGTTCTCAGGGACGTTCTCATAGGACAGTATCCACTGCAAAACACTTGAGGCCATGATGATCAGCATAATTGCCCCAGTCATAATGCCACTGGTCAAGACGCTTCTAAAAAATATGGGGAACGACATGTCACGGTATATAAATATGCTTACAATCAAGGCATAAGCGACCGCAAACACGCTGATCTCTGTTGGAGTGACCACACCGCCTCTCGCTAAAACAATGACCATGATGGGCATCAAAATTGCGGGGATTGCCTTGTAAATATACATGAGATTGAATTGTTTATCACCAGCGGCGAGTGGTGAAGTCGGTAAATTCCGAATCCTTGCAATGGCATAACACACCATAAATATCAACACCATTAATGTAATGCCAGGGACGATACCCGCCAAAAACAATTTGGGAATGGAAGTTTCTGTGACTAATCCAAATAGTATGAGTGGTATAGATGGTGGGATTAATACGGATATGGTTGAAGAAGCGGCATTGACTGCAGCCGAAAATCCCGGCGGATACCCTTGCTTTTTCTGCACTGGTATCAAAGCATTGCCCAATGCTGAAGCATCGGCAACAGCAGAACCCGATATGCCACCAAAGAACAAAGACCCAACCACACTGACTTGCGCCAATCCACCCTTTAATCGTCCCACCAGTATTTTAGAGAAGTTGATTAAGAATTCGCCAAAGCGGCCTGACATCATCAAATCACCTGCCAATATAAAGAAAGGGATCGCTAACATGGGAAAACTGGCCGTGGGCTTATACAAATTTAAAATGGCCTCATATAGAAAGAGCGGTTCATTCACGCTCATGGCCACACCACTGGCAAAGATCAGGGAATGTGCGACAGGCACCCCTAAAAATATCAGTATGATAAGTAGTATTGCAGCCAAGGCAGACATTATTGTTTGCCCTGTAATAGACGACGATATATGGTCGTTATAGAAGTCATCACAATTAGGATATAACCCACTAGTATTGCTAAATAACTGAAAGATTGAGGCACGCCTAAAGAAGTGAAATAAGCATCCCCTGCAGCAAAGCCCATACCACCTTCAAACATCCCAAAACCCAGATAAACATAGATAATAACCAGACCGCTGATCGACACTAAAAGCTCTATAAAAATGTACAGATAACGGCTGATGGCAGTCGGCATGAGTCCAATGAGTGCCACGACGTTGACATGACGGGCATGTTGTGCTGCAAGTACGACCCCAGCCATGATAAACCACGGAAAACTGAACTGAACAACCTCAACGGACCACCCCAAACTGGTCGATATGGTGTACCTTAAAACAGCGTTTGCTAATGTTGGCAAGAACATCGCCATCAGAGACAGGGTTAAAACCCCTGCACATAGTATTCTTATCAGGGTGTCAATGCGCCTAATCCAAGGTCCCAAAGTGCCGCCTGTGTGAGGCGCCACTAATAATTCATTGATGCTTTGCATGGCAGTATTTTAAAAAGGCCTCATAAAACGATAATTGCACGAAAGTCATTCACATTGGTTAATGTAGGTCCAGTGATCACCTGATTTTTTAACAACTCAAAGAAGGTGTGGCTGTCATTATTATCTAAATACGCCTGTGGTTGCAAATTTTTCTCTGCCGCTCTGCTCAAAGTGCTTGGATTGATCCAAGCGCCAGTCACTTCCGCACCCCCGTCGATGCCGTCTGTATCACAAGCAAGCGCATACACACAGTCTTCACCTTGTAGCGCAATGGCCAATGCCAATAAAAATTCGGTATTGGGCCCACCGACGCCATCGCCTACGACGGTGACAGTGGTTTCTCCGCCACTCAGAATCACACAAGGTGCAGCCACTGGCTCAGCGTAGCGCTTGATTTGCAATACAATGGCTGCCATATCTTTGGCAACCGCCCTTGATTCACCCTCTATGCAGTTGCTCAAAATAAACGGCTTAAGATGATAGCCATAAGCGCTCTCAGCGGCTGCCTGAAGGCTCATCTGAGCACTGGCAATAACATGGGTCTTAACATTATCAAAACAACGTTCAGATGATTTTGGCGATTCCAATCCACCCTTTTTTAATTGATTGTAAATAACATCGGGCACACGAATGTTATAGCGTTTGATAATTTGCAAGGCATCGGCAGACGTCGTTGGGTCAGCAACCATCGGACCTGAGGCAATGGCTGTGGGATCGTCATCTGGCACATCCGAAATAGTAAGTGTCACCATCTGCGCTGGGTAACCCAGTTTGGCAAGGCGACCGCCTTTAATTTTAGAAAGGTGCTTGCGCACACAATTTATTTCTGATATGGCCGCCCCCGACTGCAGCAACTGCTTGTTGATCGCCTGTTTATCTTGTAAGTCTAAGCCATCAATGGGTGCCACCATCAAAGCGGAACCCCCACCAGAAATCAGGCACAAAATCAAATCATCTTGGCCAGCAGATTTGACCAACGTCATGATCTTCTGACTGGCTGTATATCCTGCATTATCTGGAATAGGATGTGCAGCTTCTATGATTTCAATGTGCGCACAGTCCACGCCATGGCCGTATCTGGTAATAACCATCCCGTCTATTGGCCCTTGCCAATGCTTTTCAAAAATTTGTGCCATACGTGCCGAAGCTTTTCCTGCACCGATGACGATCATCTTGCCCTTCGGTGAGGGCGGCAGAAATTTGGGAATGATTTTTTCAACATCAACCGCTTCTACGGCACAATTGAATAACTGAAGAAGAATGGCCTCAGGAGATTCGCTGCTGCTATTCTTGAGTTGCGGGCGCTTAGGTGATGACATTGGTCGGTTTGCCTGCCAAAAAATAGCTGATATGGCCTATGGTTTGATCCCACAAAGTTTGCATGGCTGCCTCAGAGGTCCATGCAACATGGGGTGTGATAATCACATTTTTTCTATGGGAAACTGCCAAAAGCGGGTTGTCGGTCGGCGGCGGTTCCTTAGACAATACATCAAAGCCCAGACCTGAAATCAAACCTCTATCTAAGGCATCAACCGCTGCGACCTCATCAACCAATCCACCTCTGGAGGTATTTATTAAAATGGGTTTATTTTGCATCATTTCAAATTCTGCATAGGAAATTAGATGATGTGTGGATTCTGACAATGGCAGATGTAAACTAATCACATGACTAATCGCAAGCACTTCTTCAAATGGGGTATAGTCTTCCCCGTTCATATTTGTAGCCCCTTTGCGTCCTGAAAAACAAACCTGCATGCCTAAGGCACGTGCAATTTTGGCAACAGTCTGGCCTAACACACCCCTTCCAATGATGCCGATTGTCGCACCATTCAAGTCTTCAATATTATGGGAAAAGAAGCAAAATTGCTCTGATCGAGACCATTCCCCGTCAATCACATCCTGTCTGTAGTTTATAAGATTACGCTTCAGAGCGAAGATCAGAGCAAATGTATGCTCAGGTACAGTATTCACGGCATAGCCTCGAACATTTGAAACCACAATACCGCGCTCAGAGCAGGTAGCAACATCGACAATGTCATAGCCTGTGGCTGCAATCGCAATCATTTTCAGTTTTGGTAATTGGGCTAAATGCTCGGAGCGCAACGGCACTTTATTGGTAATGATAATGTCTGCATCTGCCGCCCGATCCAGCACTTGATCGGGTTTTGTTCTTGGATAAACTGTCCATTCATGCTCTGTTTGAGGCCGATTCAGAACAACACTCGGGCCTATGGTTTCACGATCTAAAAATACAATTTTATGACGCATTATTCCTATTCTCTAACGCGCTTATTATTGAGCATTTCATATACTTTTACGACGGCTGCATCATCCATTTTGCCATAGCCCTGAGATGAAGCATCTGCTAAAACTTGTGCGGCCGTTGACGCCAAAAGCAACGAGGCACCACAGTCTTTTCCAACGTTCATGACCAAATCTAAATCCTTTACAAAAATATCAATCATGGAACGTGGTGCATAATCATTATCTAAAATGCGTGGCACTCTATCTTTGAACATCCAACTTTGACCCGCCGATTCTGCGACTATGTCAAACAAAGTATCGGCATCACAGCCCGCCTTTACACCAAATGCCATCAACTCAGCCGCCGCAACCAAATGAACCCCTGCTGCTAACTGATGCACGACTTTATACGTTGCCGCTTGTCCTGGCGTATCCCCCAACTTGTATGTTTTTTTGGAAATCGCTTGCAGTACCTTTTTGGCACAGGCAAAGGACGCGCTGCTACCCGACGCCATAATGGTTAAGGTTCCCTCATCAGCGCCTACTTGTCCACCCGATACTGGAGCATCGAGCAAATTTAGTCCATACTGCTTCAAATCAGCCTCTAAAGCCCGTACTTCGCTGGGTGACACGGTCGAACACAACATGATGGTCGTGCCCTCATCGGCCGCCGCGGCTAAACCCTCATCCAAGAGAATTCTACGCGCTTGGTCGATATTGACCACCATAATAATAATGAGCTGCACTGATTGAGTGACTGTGTCTCTGGTGGAAGGTGTGCCTCCTAACTCAGAAAAACGCACCATTGCGTCTGGTGAAATATCATATCCTTTTAGCGGAATGCCCGCTTTGATGATGTTTTTTGCCATGCCCATACCCATGGCGCCTAAACCAATGATTGCAGTTTGAATGTGACTCATTACGACTCATTCATCCAGTTTTTAACAGACTCAACGACCGTCGCAACTGACAAGCCATACCGATCGTGTAATGTTGGCAATGCACCGGCATCCAAAAATTCATCAGGCAAAGCAATTTGACGAAATTTTGGCGCAATGCCACTACGCAAAAGACTGCCCGCAACGGCTTCCCCCAAGCCACCAACGATGGAATGATTTTCAGCTGTTACCAACAAACGTCCCTTCCTACTGGCCTCGCTGGTAATTGTTTCCACATCTAAGGGTTTGATGGTCGGTACATGCAGCACCGCGCAATCCACCTTATCCTTCTCCAATTGCTCAGCAGCCAGTAAAGCACGCATGGTCATCAATCCAGACGTAACGAATAAAACATCATTGCCATCGCGTAACAGGCTTGCTTTGCCCAATTGAAATTTATAATCATAGTTCTGTAGAATGCTCGGCACTTTGCCACGCAACAGGCGCATATAGACAGGCCCTTTGTATTGGGAGATGGCCTCCGTTGCCAACTCAATATCCAAAGCATCGCAGGGATCAACAATCGTCAAATTAGGCATCCCTCTAAAAATTGCAATATCTTCAGTCGCTTGATGACTGGGTCCATAGCCTGTGGTCAGTCCTGGCAAGGCACACACAATTTTGACATCCAGGCTTTCTTCGGCAATGGCCATACAAATAAAATCATAAGCACGACGAGAAGCAAAAACAGCATAGGTCGTTGCAAAAGGGGTGAAACCTTCGCGTGCCAGGCCTGCAGCGGTTGAAATCATCGCTTGTTCTGCCATACCCATCTGATAATATCTGTCTGGATTTTGCTGCGCAAACACGTGTAAGTCAGTATATTTCGCCAGATCAGCCGTCACACCTAAAATCTTGTCATTGGTTTTTGCAAGACGGTTCAGCGTATTGCCGAACGGCGCCAGTACCGTAGGCAAGCCTTCAGCAGCCAAGGAAGCAATCATGGCTGACGTTTTTAATCGCGCTTCAGGCGCTACCGGCTTACGTGGTGTATATTTAGAAAGTTTCATTTTTGTGTAACTCATCAAGTGTTTTTATCGCCAAATCCCACTCTTCTCTGCTAACGTTGAGAAAATGGTTTTTATCGCGCTCTTCTAAAAATGGAATCCCCTTTGCCATCTTGGTATTGCAAATAATAACGCGTGGCTCAGCTGATTGGTGACCACGTGCATTATCAAAAGCCCTCACCAAGGCTTCCAAATCATTGCCATCTACCCGTTGCACATACCAGCCAAAGGCGCGCCACTTATCTTCTAATGGTTCAGTGCGCAGCACTTTTTGCGAGGGGCCATCTGCTTGTTGATTGTTAAAGTCAACAACTGCAATCAAATTATCCAAGCCGTGATGTGCTGCAGCCAGAGCAGCCTCCCAAGTAGAACCTTCGCCTAATTCGCCATCCGATAATATATTATAAATAAATGATTTGGATTTTTTGCGCTTCAACCCTAAAGCGCCCCCGACGGCTATGCCCAATCCGTGACCCAATGAGCCACCGGTGATTTCCATGCCTGGGGTATAAGCGGCCATGCCTGACATAGGCATTCTGCTGTCATCACCACCATAGGTTTCCAACTCATCTTCTGGTAAAATTTTCGCTTCAATCAACGCCGCATAAAGCGCAATCGCATAATGCCCAATGGAAAGATAGAGCCTATCTCGGCCTTCCCATTGATCATCATCTGGTCGGTAATTTAGTGCATGAAAATAGCAAACAGCCAGCACATCTGAAAATCCTAAAGCCTGAGCAATATAGCCTTGCTCTTGTACTTGTCCCATCCTTAAAGCATGACGGCGTATGCGGTATGCACGTTCTTTTAAAGAAATATCCATATCAACAACTCTATTAAAAACACCAAAAATTGATCATAAGACCTCGACAATCCTTAGGTCATACATTAAACACGAATGTGTCTAATCATTCTCTAACGGATGCTATAACCTTAAAAAAACCGGGGCCAGCGCTTATGCTGCGCAAGCACCCGGTTAACTTCAATCAATGATTATGATTCTCTGTTATTTTGAAGCCGAAGCAGCGGCCTTTTGAATACGCGGAACAATATCGCCTATTTCTTTTTCCCACTTTTCATAGACAGAAGCCGTTGCTTTTTTGAAAGCAGCCGAATCCACATCATTGAACTTCGCACCTTCAGACTTTAACTTCTGCTCTAACTCAACATCAGCCGTTAAAAACACGCCCCGATTAAACCATGTTGCTGCGTGCATTGCCTGTCTTATATTCTTTTTATCCTGTTGAGAAAGCTTGTCCCACCACCTCTTAGAACCCAGCACAGGTGCCATTTCGTACTTATGGTTGGAGCGCGCAATATAAGGTGTCAACTCATGTAGTCTTGATGAGTAGATGTTCGCCAAAGGGTTTTCCTGTCCTTCAAACACACCAGACTGCAACGCAGAGGGTAATTCTGAAAAGGCCAATGGTGCAGGGCTTGCACCAAGTGCCCTAAAGGCATCGAGGGTTACTTGACTTTGTGGCGTACGAATTTTCATACCTTTAATGTCTGCTGGCGTTCTGATCGGTTTGGATGTGTGCGTTATCTTGCGAATACCGTTATCCCACCAAGCCAAAACGACGTAGCCCTTTACCTCTAATTTTTTAGCAATAGAGTCACCAATTGGACCATCTAGAACTTCCCAAGCTTGGGGCAGACTAGAAAACAGATATGGCAATCCAAAAGCATTAAGTTCTGGAACCAATTCAGCGACGGGGCCATCTGAGTTCACCGTAATTTCCATCGTGCCCAAGCGTACCGATTTCAGCATCTTTCTATCATCACCCAAGGTTGCCGAATGAGCCACTCTGGTCTCAAATTTTCCACGAGATAGCTGCGCTAAAATATCACCAAACATGATAGCAGCGGTTACACGCGGGTTGCCTGGCTTACCATTTGTACCCACTGTCACCTGTTCAGCGAGTACGCCCTGAATGGGTGCGGTGATGCCAAAAGCAAAAAACATCAATGTTGCAATTAATTTAAATTTCATAATATGTCCTCATTAGATATTGAAATATTTCAACGAAGTTTGGGCAAAGCATTCAAACTGACACTGCCAAAACCGCGTTCACATTATCTAAGCACAAAACCAACCATTGTTCACACTAGATTCTATGCAAGATAAGGTAAGCGAGTATTCGCTTACTCGTAAACCATTTTAGTAACTTGAATTATTTTGGTCAATTACAAAAAAATATGCGCGCCTTAAGTTTTACTTAATAACTGCGCCTGCGATGGTTAATAACCGCTTTTTTTCAGAATCGTGGTGCTGTGCTTGAACGGTCAACCATTCAATAAAAGAACCCACACATTTTTTATTCAGATGATTAAAGGGGCAAACGATCCAATAGGTTTTTAGAACGATGGGCGTTAGCCCTTTAACCAATGGAACCAACTCGCCATTTCTTAACTCTTTCATGGTGAGTGTTGCCGTTTCTAATGAAATGCCACTACCCGATTTTACGGCTTGCACAGACATTAAGGAACGGTCAAACCTTAGCCCATTATCAAAATCAACTTTGGCCAAATTTTGGTGGGCACACCAATTTTCCCAAGTGACGAGCGCTCGGGTTGTATGAATCAGTTTAAATGATTTCAATGCAGCCATCACTCCATGCTTTTCAGCATACTGCGCTATGTCTGGGGTACAAAGGGGCAAAACGTAGTCACTTGCCAATGCTTGAAGATAAAGACCATCAGGGGTATCAAGCGAATAGCGAATTTCAAAATCCACATTCTCTTTTTCAAAATCAGTGGGTTCAGAAGACGCATTCACGTGCAGATTGACAGCCTCATTTTGAGCAATATATTGGTTTAACAAATCCCCCAGCCAAATCACACCAAAACTGAAAGGTACGCGCACTACCAAGCTATCATAATCTGTCGTTAACCCAACCTGATTCCTCACTTCATTTAATAGCACCAGCGCTTTAGACACAGAATGTAATAGTATGGAACCTTTCTCTGTTATGACCAAGCGTCCTTTGACTCTCCTGAACAAGGATACACCCATCTCTTCTTCAAGTGACTGAATATGCTGGCTGACTGCGGGCGCTGAGACTGATAATTCCTGTGCAGCCAGGCTGATGCTTGAATGGCGAGCTACGCTTTCAAAATACACCAATTTATTAAGTTTTCTTAACTGTGCTAACATCCTTTTCCTTCGTTACTAGTCAAAGCTTTTACTGTCAACTTGAATCACCGACCTATGCCATGATTGCATTAAACAGTGCCATTGAGCAGTATAGCACTCTGCGCTTTATTCTTGCCAGAAAAAAACCGCCTTCATTCAGTGTGAAAATCGAAAATTTGTTCTGTGACCCAATTCTACCCTTGCCCTTCCAAATCGTGCGTGGCTCAAATGCGCAGAGTGCCAGAGCATAAGATTCATAGCCATTTGGTCCGCCATCCCCTGAATTTCACCGGGTTTCTAAGTGATATTTTAAGGTTGATTGGCCCTTGATAAATTTATCAATCTTTTTAATTGCCAACTGATTGACAAGTTAGTCAATCAGTATGATAATGGCGACTTTATAGTGCCACTAAATGATTGATGAAACCATCATGGCTGTGGCGTAAGAGCCTTTTAATTGAGCCTATAGTTATCGTATGATTGCCAACCACGCTGAAGAAAATTCGCAAAAGTTTGAAACCATCGAGCATACTCTGCTTCAAACGCTCAATGTCGTCAGTGAGTATGGCGTTGAAGGTGCCACAACCAAACGCATCAGCAAAAAAACAGGGATGTCAACGGGCATCTTGCATCACCATTTTGGCACCAAAGAAAACCTCATTTATGAAGCTTATGCCTATTTTGTAGAGGACATTCGCTTAAAAACTTTAAAGGTGTCAAAATCGGATGTCGATGCTTTTGAGAAGCTGATTCAGTATGTGCTCATCCATTTTAGTAAGGATCACAGCTCACCAGCACGCGCTAAAATTTGGCTCAGTTTTTGGAGTCAATCTTTGAGTGACGATCGAGTTCAACGGCTGCTTCATGTGTATCATCATCGCATGATCAGTAATTTCGCCCACCAATTTCAAATAATCCATGGCGATGCTACTTGGGCAAGCCAAGCCGCAAAAACTTATTTTGCCAATTTTCAAGGTTTCTGGGTATCGAGCGTGGTCACTCAAATGTACCCCACCGCGCAATCGACTCAACAAGACATTCGGCGCGCCTTGACAGAAATCATCCATAAAAATCCATTGGTCACCAAACCAACACCAGGAGATACTCAATGACATTACACGACTCGCTCATCGTTATAGACGGACTGATCGTTTCAAAATGGGAACGTTCTGTGTATGAAGACATGCACAAAGGCGGTATTACCGCAGCCAATTGCACGGTGGCTTTTTGGGAAAATTTCCAAGGCACGGTCAATAACATTGCCAATATGAATAAAGACATTGACGACAATGCTGATCTATTGCTCAAAGTTTGGACCACCAAAGACATTATGAGAGCCAAGGCGGAGAACAAAACTGGTATTATGATGGGTCTGCAAAATGCCCATCCCATCGAAGACAATTTGGGCTATGTGCAAGTGTTGAAAGATTTGGGCGTGGGCATCATTCAGATGGCTTACAACACCCAAAACCTTATATGCACCGGTTGCTACGAAACCGATAAGGGCTTATCCGATTACGGCCACGATGTGGTTGAAGCCATGAATAAAGCAGGCGTGTTGTGCGATCTGTCTCACGTTGGCGCCAAAAGTTCCAGAGACATCATATTGGCTTCCAAAAAGCCCGTTTGTTATTCGCATTGCTTGCCAGCAGGATTGAAAGAGCATCCACGCAATAAATCCGATGAGGACCTGAAATTCATTGCCGAACAAGGCGGTTTTGTCGGTGTAACCATGTTTCCACCCTTTTTGGAAAATGGCATTCATTCAACCGTTGATGACTATGTTAAAGCCATTGGCTATATTGTCAATATTGTGGGTGAAGATCGCGTTGGCGTTGGCACAGATTTCACCCAAGGTCATGATCGCGCATTTTTTGATTACATCACGCACGACAAAGGCTTTGGCCGTAAACTGACTGAATTTGGTGAAATCATCAACCCCAAAGGCATACAAACCTTAGGCGAATTCCCCAACCTCACCGATGCCATGCAAAGAGCCGGTTGGTCCGATTCAAAAATTGAAAAAATCATGGGAGCCAACTGGGTTCAGCTCCTCAAAGAAGTATGGATGGAGGACTGATGGCAAATCCAAAATTACCCATTGATGTCAACGAAGAAACGGGCGTCTGGGAAAGTGATGGCTTACCGATGCTGTACATGCCTCGGCACTTTTTTAACAATTTACACTTGGGCATGGAAGACATTGTTGGGCGAGAAGCGTATCGCGACAACCTCTATCAATCTGGTTATAAATCTGCCTACTTCTGGTGTCAAGAGACCGCCAAAACCTATGGCTTAGAGCCCATCCCCTGTTTTGAGTTCTATCTTGAGCGCTTGTCCCAAAGAGGCTGGGGCTTACTGGCGTTTAAAGATCAAAATCTGGCTCAAGGCTCAGCCACCATTGAGCTACGCCATTCCTCCTTTGTCAAACATAAGGTGGCATTTGATCAGTCCGCTTCTAACACTTGCTGTTATTTGTTTGAAGGATGGTTTGTGGGGGCCTCCGATTGGGTCAGCGATACATTGGGCTGGTCGCTAAAATATCAATGCCACGAGCACCAATGCGCCGCCGTTGCAAAAACTGAAAACTGTCTCTTTAAAGTTGAGGTCCTGTCATGAGCTATCCAAATCTTTTTTCCCCCATTACCCTCAACAAGGTCAAAATAAAAAACCGCTTCGTTAGTACAGCGCACGCAGAAGTCACCCCTGTCAATGGCAATCCCACAGGTCGTTATTTGGCCTATTACGAAGAAAAAGCCAAAGGCGGATTAGGATTGGCCATCTGTGGTGGTTCAAGCCCAGTCAGTATTGACAGTCCCGCCTCATGGTGGAAATCCATTGATTTAACGAAGGATACGGTCATACCCCATTTGCAAAATTTAGCCGAGGTCATGCACCGTCACGGCACCAAAATTATGATTCAGGCCACCCACATGGGGCGACGCTCCAATTATTTTGGTGAAAATTGGCCGCATTTGGTCAGCCCCAGTGGCATACGCGAGCCCGTACACCGTGGTTTTGCCAAGATTATTGAAAAACATGAAATCAAACGCATCATCCAAGATTATGCAGCGGCGGCTGTGCGCGTCAAAGAAGGCGGCTTAGACGGCATCGAATTTTCTTGTGCCCACCAGCACTTGGTCGATCAATTTTGGTCACCGCGCACCAATAAACGCACCGATGAATATGGGGGTTCACTTGAAAATCGCATGCGCTTTGGTATTGAAATGTACACGGCGGTACGTGAAGCAGTCGGCGCAGATTTTTGTGTGGGTATTCGAGTCAGTGCAGATGAGTTTCACGAAGACGGTTTAAATCATGAGCAACTGCAAGAGATTGCAGGCATTATGGATGAGACGGGCTTAATCGATTTCTTCTCTGTCATTGGGTCTGGTGCCGATTCACATAATACATTGGCCAATTGCATGCCACCCATGGCGCTACCCCCCACGCCTTTTGTCCACCTTGCGGCTGGCATCAAGGCGGTGGTGAAAGTGCCTGTAATGCACGCCCAAAGCATCAAAGATGCCAATCAAGCAGAAAGTATTTTGGCCCAAGGCTTTTGTGACATGGTCGGCATGACACGTGCCCACATTGCAGACCCACACTTGGTCAACAAAACCCTGGAAGGCAAAGAAAATCAAATCAAACAATGTGTGGGCGCTAATTATTGCATTGATCGTCAATACAAAGGCCAAGACGTGCTTTGTGTTCAAAATGCCGCGACCAATCGCGAAGAGTTTATGCCGCACTTGATTGAGAAAAAATCAGGTGATCCTGTAAAAGTGGTCGTCGTTGGCGGTGGACCCGCTGGCTTAGAAGCGGCCAGAGTGGCCAAAGAACGGGGTAATGATGTGGTATTGTTTGAGAAGCAAGCCAAAGTTGGCGGTCAAGTGAATTTGGCAGCCAAAGCCCCTCAACGCGACCAAATGGCTGGCATCATTCGCTGGTTTGATATGGAATTGAAACGCTTGCAAGTCGATGTGCGCTGTGGCGTCACTGCCGATAAGGCCATGATTTTAAATGAGAAACCCGACATCGTCGTCATTGCAACGGGCGGACACAACCACTTAAACGAGAATCCCCACTGGACTGAGCATAAGCTGGCAGATGATGGCTGGGAAGTGCTTGACGGCACCGTTGAAGTCAAAGCCAATGTGTTGTTGTTTGACGGCGTTGGCTCGCAGGCAGGGGTGAGTATGGCTGACTTTATGGCGCACAAAGGCGCCTTGGTTGAATTGGCCACGCCAGACCCCATGGTAGGCGAAAATGTCGGCGGCACTTCCTTTCCCATTTTCTACCGAAGCCTGTGCGACAAAGGCGTTATTTTTAGCCCCAATTTAATGTTGGAAAATGTTTACAAAGAAGACGATCAATTAATTGCGGTTTTGAAAAACGAATATTCGGGCAACATCGAAGAGCGCGAAGTCGATCAAGTGGTGATCGAAAACGGCACCATGCCCAATGAATCGCTCTATTATGAACTACAATCTGAATCACGCAACAAAGGTATTATAAACCTCAATTTGATGTACAACCATAAACCCCAAGCAGAGCTCACTGAACCCATGGATAACGGCTTCTTGCTCTATCGTGTCGGTGAAGCCGTTTGTTCACGCAACATCCATGGCTGTTTGTACGATTCACTACGCTTAGCCAAAGATTTTTGAGCATGTCCACCGCATTTGCCCTCTTTCTCCTCGCTGGATTTAGCCTAACAGGCTTGGTCTTTGGCACCTTAAAACGGGTCAATATCTGGCGTCAAGGCAAAGCCACTTCAGAGCCAATCAACTGGATGGCTTTGACCACCATTCCAAAACGCTATTTTGTTGATTTGCATCACATCGTGGCCCGCGATAAAGAAGCGGCGCGCATGCACATCTTTTTTGCAGGCGGCATGATTTTAGTGTTGGGCTTGAGCTTTTTAAGCGTTATCATGCCCGTTGGTTTATTGCTCAAAGGATTGATCACCATTGCCTTAGTCTTGGTCTTGGTGGGTTGCAGGCTGTTGCTCAAAAGACGCAAAGACCAGCCCAGTCATTTGTCTTATGGGCGCTTTCAATGGACGCTTTCAGCCGCCGTTGGCGTCACGGTTGGCGTACTTCTCATTCTTTGGACTTCCTTTAATTTAGTCGGTTTATTAATCGCCTGCATGGGCTTGTTTACCTTATTCTGGGCAGGTTATTTCAATGCGCCGTTAAAACACATTATTTCAGGGTCAGCCCACTTGGCATTCCACCCGCGGCAACAACGATTTAATCATGAACGCGCCACTGATTTAAAAACCTTGGCTGAGCCCACATCTCTCGGCAGCCAAACAATCACCGATTTCAGCTGGCAACAAATCTTAAGTTTTGATGCCTGCATAGAATGTGGGCGGTGCGAACAGGCATGCCCAGCTTTTGCCAGTGGTCAGCCTTTAAATCCTAAAAAACTCATCCAAGATTTGTATTTGCAAAGCATCGGCGCCAATGATTCAGACTACAGCGGTTCACACCATCCGCACAAACAAGCGCGAGACGAAAAAGTATTTGTGGGAGATCCCTTGTCTCAGTCCATTGCGCCTGAAACGCTTTTTGCCTGTACCACGTGCCGAGCATGTGTTTATGAGTGTCCCATGATGATTGAACACGTGGATGCCATCATCGATATGCGCAGACACATCACCATGACCCAAGGTGATTTACCAGAAAAAGCCGTGGAAGCCCTGACCAATTTACGTCAGACAGATACAGTCGGTGGATTTAAAAATCAACGCCGTCACCAGTGGATGGATGACTTAGACATACCATTTGCCAACGCTGACCAAAGTTACGATGTCTTGCTGCTTTGCGGCGAAAGTGCTTTTGATGTGCGCGCCCAAAAGACCTTACGTGATTTGATCGCACTTTTACGCAAAGCCAACATTACGGTGGCGGCCTTAGAAGGCGAAAGCGATGTCGGTGATGTCGCGCGTCGTCTGGGTGATGAAATCTTATTTAAGCGCCTTGCCACTGATATGATCGCTCGATTAAAAGCCGTAAAATTCAATAAAATTGTCACCTTAGACCCCCACATTTTTCATGTGATCAGCAATGAGTACCCTGAATTTGATGGCCACTTTGACATTGAACACGCCACGACTTATTTACATCAGCTGATTGTGACCGATAACAAGATTAAAACCGCGCCCTTGAACCAATCCTTAACCTACCACGATCCCTGTTATCTTGGACGCTACAACGAAGTCATCGATGCACCCCGTTCATTGCTCAAACACATTGGCATTGAAGTCAAGGAAATGCAGCGCTCCAAAATGAAGTCACGCTGTTGTGGTTGGGGTGGCGGCAGTGCGTTTACTGACATCAGCGGCGATCAACGCATTCCTGATATGCGCATGGACGACATCAGAGCATGCGATGTCAACACCGTTGCCGTCGGCTGTCCCAATTGCAAGGTGATGTTAGAAGGGGTGGTTGAACCCCGCGCTGAGGTGGTTGATGTGATTTCCTTAGTCGCCCAATCCATGCACATGAATGAAACTCAAAAAGAGGCCTGACCATGCGTAAGAAAATAGCCGACATTTCACCGTATTTTTTGACCGATTCTGGGCGTAAACGCATTGCCCGTAATCGTGCCATTGACTCCGCGCAAGCATTGACCAATCGCTTAAAAACCGACGCCTCAAACAAGCCCTTACGGCACTTAACAACCATCGAAAATCACATCGTTTGTATTTTGTTGAGTAAAAATGGCAGTTTGAATCAATATGATCGCGAACTTTTGTATATTGCCCATGCGCTATCAAACCAATGGGATAACTGTGCCGTTGTCGCCGTTGTGTATGGCACCCACGAACAAGATTTAGGTCAATGGGGTGCGGATGTGCTCATTCAATTTGACTCAGACATCATCCCCTATGCCCAAATGGACATTGCCTTGGACAGCATTCAATCCCTGGTCGAGGATTATCAACCTAAACATATTTTGTTGGCGGATGATCATTGGGGCAGCGGTGAGATTTTGCGCCGCTATGTTGCTGCGCACCCCGAAACAAGTTATGCCAGCGATGTGATTGAAATATCAAAAAATGACTGCATTCGTCTAATCAATGCAGACCAACAAGAAGCGGCTCATGCTCTGCCAGTGCTGATTGGCATTAAGTCACAAATCAGTGAGCATGAATTAGAACTGAACTGCCAATTGGTTGACATTCAGCTCGACCAAAGTATTGCACAAGAGGCGCCCCAAAACCCACTGGTAAAATTAGATGCGCAAGACGTGCCCTTGGAGCAAGCGCCTTTCATCATGTCTATGGGCAATGGTGTCGCCGATACAGGCGCCTTTATGGCAGCGGCTGAAGCGATGGGCGCAACCATCGGTGGCTCAAGAGTGGTCGTCGATGATGGCAAATTGCCACGCCATTGCCAAGTTGGGGCGACGGGTCGTACAACCACAGCAACCATCTACTTGGCTTTTGGTATCTCAGGCGCTGTGCAACACCTTGAAGGCATAAAAAGTTGTGGGACGGTCATAGCCATCAATACCGATGAAAGTTGTGCCATGGTCAAACGCGCTGATCTTTCCTACATCAACGATGCCAAAGCCGTTTTGGACCATCTAAAAGCCATTGCTTTGGCTGAACAAGAAGCGTCAACGCTGCAACACAAAACAGGATAAAGCATGAAAATCTCTGTTCTATTAAGCATTGCCATTCACCCCCAGTCTAATAAGGCCATAGCCTCACCCTTAGATTTAAAAGTCTGTGGCATGGCTTTGGCTTTAAAACAACAAGGTCATGATGTTCAGTTTTTACATTTTGGCGAAAACAACGACGCTTTAAATGACTACTTAGGTTACGGCATTGCCGCCATCGATTGCCACCAAGCACCAAGTACTTTTCAAATTGCCGACTGTGCGCCTTTGTTGCAAGACAGCAAACTCATTATGTGCGGGCGTAAAACCCTCAGTGGTGAAGCCAGTGGTATGCTTCCCTATCATCTCAGCCAAATGCTCGATAAGCCTTTACTGGCGAATGTGGTCGAAGTAAACGCCGATCAACAAGGATTAAACCTCGTTCAATACTTACCGAGCGGTTATCGCAAAAAGCAACTCTTGGCGACCGACAGCACCGCTGTTTTAACCATCCATGAATCGGCACCATCGTTGCTTAACTATAATTACACCAACCTAAATGCTGGCACAATAAATGCCTTGGACACCCCAAAAATTGGGGCGTACCAATCTGCGATGTCGTGGCAAATCAGCCCAGTTAAAAAACTACGAAAACGCTTCAAAATAGACAATAAACTGGGTGGTGACGAACGCATGAAAAGGACTTTGCAAGTGGGCACAAGTTCTGGTGGTCAAGTTCATCACATCAGTGACCAGGCGGCCGCTCAAGCCATCTGGGATTTGTTGAAAAACAAAAATTTAACCCCTTAAATTAACATTTAAAACCGTTGAGTAAGCTTATGAATGCACAAATAAAAAATAACATTTTTAATTGGAGTCAAGATCATAAATCCGGCTGGACTTTACCGCGATCGTTTTATACCCAAGACGATGCCTTTGCGGCTGACCTTGAATTGTTTAGAACCCACTGGATCTATGCCGCCAGCCTGGCGGACTTTAAAGACGAAGGGGATTATTTATTGGTTGAGATTGCAGGGGAATCCGTCATCTTAATTCGCAATGAAGAAGGCGCCATCAATGGTTTCCACAATGTTTGTTGCCACCGTGGCTCGCAAGTGCTGTTAGAAAAACAAGGCGCCTGTGCCAACATCGTTTGCCACTATCATCAATGGACTTATAACATGGAAGGTCAGTTGATTTTTGCAGGCTCAATGGGCTCAAATTTTGACTGCTCCAAATTCCGCTTACAGTCGGTCGCCGTTGAAAGTATCGGTGGCTTGATTTTCATCTGTTTGAGCGACACACCACCCGATATAAGCCCCGTTAGAGACATGTTGGCGCCTTATGTTAAGCCCTACGAAATAGATAAAATGAAAGTTGCTTATACAGAGGAATTGGTGTTACAAGCCAACTGGAAGTTGGCCATGGAAAACAACCGCGAATGCTATCATTGCAACAGCAATCATCCCGAATTACTCCATCCGCTGTATGCCCAAGGATTTGGCTTTGGCACAGATGGCGATGACCCAGACGCCTTGGCTGTGGACGATGAGAGCCAAGACGAATATGCCCAATTGATGGTCAAAAAAGAAGCGGAATGGCAAAAACTTGGGTTGAATTATGCCATCCAAGATTACCCAAACAATCAATGGGCACGGGTGGCGCGCTTACCCTTGGCAAACAACGCCGAATCGATGACAGTTGATGGCAAACCAGCTTGTGACAAACGCTTTGCGCCTTTCCCATACCCAGAAGGCAGTACCCTTTCGCTGTGGGGCAACCCCAACTCTTGGAACCACTTTTTGTCGGATCATGTGGTCACAGCTTGCGTCTTCCCCATCACCTCTGACACGTGTAAAGTCATCACCAAATGGTTGGTCCACGAAGATGCCAAAGAAGGGGTAGATTATGATTTGCACCACCTCACCCACGTATGGAAACAGACCAATGCGCAAGACGCACGCCTTTTTGAAAGCGTCATGCAAGGACTAAGATCACACGCCTATGCCCAAGGTTTATTAGCACCCCAAGAGAAATTTGTCGCACAATTCATCGATTGGTACGTTGATCATGTACAACAGACCGTTTCCTCGAGCACATGAAACCCTTACCCAACTTGAATCGTTTAAGCGCATGGTCGCCGGACTTGTGCGCTTTGGTGTGCATACACATTCATGCGGAAAATCACAACGTTAAAAGCTTTACCTTTCAGTCTGTTAAACCCGCCTACTTCGAGTTTTTGCCTGGACAGAACATTACCTTGTTGTTGCCCATCGATGGTGAAGAAGTGGCGCGTACTTACACCATTGCCTCCAGCCCCACCAAACCCCATACCATCACGATTACCAATAAACGTATGAAGGGCGGCGTTGTCACTGAATGGATGCACCAGCATTTAAAAGTGAGGGATGAGTTGTCGGCGCTGTCCATATCAGGATTGTTCAGTGTTGCAAATGATGACCATGCGCAACAAAAACCCCTGTTATTGCTGTCTGGTGGCAGCGGCATCACCCCCATGTTATCGTTCAGTCGCTATTGCCATGATTTGGGACTCACCACCGATATTGCCTTCGCCCATCATGCACAATCAACCGCTGATTTCATTGCCTTTGAAGAATTGCAATATTACCAAAATCGGCACGATCATTTTCACCTGCATTTGGCGTGTGATAACGGCGCGCAAGATGCGGATTGGTCGGGTCCAAGCGGTTTCTTGAACGCCGACATGTTGCAGTCATTGGTGCCCGACTTCGCCCAACGTGCCATCTATTGTTGTGGTCCTGCGCCCTACATGGACAATGTTAAAAAGATTTTGCACGCTTTGAACTATGACATGGCGTTCTATCATCAAGAAAGTTTTGATTTTGCCCAGTCCAGCGCACAACAAGAAGAAGCCCCAGAGCTTGTATCAGAAGAAACGTCTAAAGGCGTTAAAATCCACCTCTCCAAAAGCAATAAAACCATTGTTGCAGATAAAGCCATCCCCATTTTGCAATCCCTAAAAAAACAAGGAATCAAAGTGCCTTTTGCTTGTGCTCAAGGCGTTTGTGGCACTTGCAGAACGCTCAAAGTTTCTGGGGACGTGGACATGAAGCACCAAGGGGGCTTACTGAAAAAACACGAACAGCAAGGCTATATCCTTATTTGTTGTTCCAAACCAACCACTGACCTGAATTTGGCGCTTTAACCGGATCCTGATCATCTTATGCTAAAACAATATTCTTGGCTGTCGCTCCTAAAAGCGGGTTTTAATGGACAAGACTGGGCGCAAGCCATCCCTACCCCTACCCCTAAATCAAAATATGATGTGATCATCATTGGCGGCGGCGGTCATGGACTTGCCACAGCCTATTACTTGGCCAAATCTTGTGGCATAACCAATGTTGCTGTGCTTGAAAAAAATTATATTGGGGGTGGCAACACTGGGCGTAATACCACCATTATTCGTTCTAATTACTTATGGGATGAAGCTTCCAGCCTGTACGAACACGCGCTGAAATTATGGGAGGGACTCAGTGAAGACCTCAACTTTAATGTGATGTTCAGTCAGCGCGGTGTTTATAACTTAGGTCATACACTACAAGACATGAGAGACATTGAACGACGAGTCAATGCCAACTTGATCAATGGCGTCGATGCAGAAGTCGTTGATGCCCAAGAGATCAAACGGCGCATACCCATCATCAATATCAGTAAAAATGCCCGCTATCCCATTATGGGATCGTCCTTTCAAGCGCGCGGTGGTGTTGCGCGTCATGATGGTGTGGCTTGGGGGTTTGCCCGTGCCGCCAGTCAACTGGGTGTTGACATCATCCAAAATTGTGAAGTGACTGGACTCGACATAGAACAGGGTCGCATCAAAGGCGTGAACACCAACCTTGGTAGCATTGAAGCCGATCGAGTGGGCGCTGTTTGTGCTGGACACTCTTCGGTCATTGCTCAGATGGCTGGGTTGAGATTGCCCGTAGAAAGCCATCCGCTCCAAGCCTTTGTTTCAGAAGCGATGAAACCCGTTTTAGATACGGTGGTCATGTCTAATGCGGTCCATGGCTACGTCAGTCAAAGCGATAAAGGCGACTTGGTTATTGGTGCGGGCATCGACGGTTACCACTCCTACGCCCAAAGAGGTAATTCACACATCATAGAACACTGCGCAGCCGCCATCATAGAGCTGTTCCCCATATTCTCGCGCGTGCGCATGAATCGCCAATGGGGCGGCATTGTCGATGTTTGCCCAGACGCTTGTCCAATCATCTCACCCACATCCGTCGGTGGCTTATATTTCAACTGTGGTTGGGGAACAGGCGGATTTAAAGCCACACCAGGCTCTGGTCATGTATTTGCCCACACCATTGCCCAAGATAAACCCCACCCCTTGGCAGAACCATTTCACGTTGATCGCTTTATAACAGGTGCGCTCATCGATGAACATGGCGCTGCTGGTGTTGCCCACTAACCTATAGTAAGCCATTATGTTTTCGATCCACTGCCCCTACTGTCAAGAGTCACGCGAACAAATAGAATTTTCACCCACGGGCGAAGCTTTTATTGATCGCCCTAAAAACCCTGAGTCCCTGTCAGACAAAGAATGGGCGGATTATGTTTTTTATCGTTCCAACCACAAAGGCGATCACTGGGAACAATGGGTTCATACCCATGGCTGTCGTAAATATTTCTTGGTAGAACGTTCAACCATCAGCCATCAAGTGCTCAGAACCGCACCCATGGAAGACGCAGCGGCCATAAGAAAACAGCTTAAAGACAACAAATAACCATCATGCGCTTAGCCAATCATCACTCAACTGTTATTGATGCCGATCAAGTCGTCAACTTCAGCTTTAATGGCAAAGCCCTCACAGGCTTAAAAGGCGACACGCTCGCATCGGCGCTCATTGCCAACCGCGTCCAATTTTTATCTCGCAGTTTCAAATACGGTCGCAAACGCGGCCTGGTAGCTGCTGGTGTTGAAGAACCCAATGCCCTGGTTTCTTTAGAAGCAGAGGGTTACTACACACCCAATATCAGAGCCACAGAAATACAATTATACGAAGGGCTGGTGGCCAAAAGTGCCATCGACACCGAGCAATTTGATTTGCGTGCTGCACTCAAACCCTTTCACCGTTTTATGCCCGCAGGGTTTTATTACAAAACCTTCATCATCCAAAAGATTTGGGCGAAGGTTGAAGACCATTTACGACGCTTGTCGGGCAACTCAAAATCACCAACGGCACCAGATTCGGAAGTCTATGAGCATCAATACGGCTACTGTGACGTATTGGTTATTGGAGCGGGAATTGCAGGCATGCAAGCCACCGTGGATTTGATAGAAAATCAGAATTTAAACGTCATATTAGTCGATGAACGCGCTCAAATGGGCGGAGAAATATTGAGTGATATTGCCTTTGATGACACAGCAAAAACCCAGTACCAACAAAGCAGAATAACGCTCGAACAACAAGCGCTTAAAAATCCCGATCAACTCAGAATACTGCAAAACACCACAGCCTATTCTTGGTTGGACGACAATACCGTATTGGCTTTAGAAAAAGTCTCGGACAACCAGCCCATCAAGCAACGCAGACCAAATAGCTTTGCCAAGGTATTACACAAAATTCGTGCCAAAAAAATCATCCTCGCCACTGGCGCGCATGAACGCCCCATGTTGTTTGCCAACAACGACCTCTCCCATATTATGCTGGCGCAATCGGTGCGCCGCTACGCCAACGAATTTGGTGTGGTTGCTGGCAAAAACATCGTGGTCTATGGCAATAACAACAGCATATATGAAGTAGCGCACGACTTGCTCAAACACCAACTCAAAGTTCAAGTGGTCGATGTTAGAGCCCATTGTGATAGCCCTTTGGTGAAAAAACTGCAATCTAAAAACATCGAGTGTCATCAAGGTTATGCAATCACTGCGGCTCATGGCAAAGATCAGGTCGAGTCAGTGACATTACAAAAAACCAACTATGTCAATGATCAATGGCAACTCATCCCTGTGGAACTGAGTTTGAATTGTGATTTGTTGGCAACTTCAGGCGGATTTAATCCTGTGGTCCATTTGGATTGTCACACGGGCTCAAAACCCGTTTACAACGAAACCTATCAGACTTTTATGCCCGTTGATGAACGCGAAAACCGCGTTGTTTGTGGTAGCATTGCTGGCTGGAGTCATTGGCAAGATGCGCAAATGGATGGTCATAACAAAGCCTTGACAATCATTCAGGCACTCACTGGTGGTAAGCCCGTGTCTCAGCAAGCACCGCCGCACAATCAAAGCTTGCAAATCAGTCCTTTTTTCACACCAGACGCCATCCTAAAATCGTCTCATGTGTTTTTAGATATGCAGAACGACGTCACAACCAAAGACGTTCGCCTTTCAATTACTGAGGGCTATCAATCGATTGAGCACATTAAACGCTACACCGCCATGGGCTTTGGCACCGATCAAGGTAAGACAGGCAACATCAACGGTATTGCTGTCGCGGCCGCCCTGCTAAAAACGCCCATGTCCGACATTGGCACCACCACTTTTAGACCGGCATACACAGCGGTACCCTTTGGTGCACTCGCTGGCAGTGGCTTAAAGACTTTTTTTGAGCCAGAAAGATTCACCCCCATCCACGCTTCACACGTCGCCCACGGTGCGGAATTTGAGCTGGTCGGACAGTGGTATAGACCTTGGTATTTTCCGAAAAATGGTGAAGACATGCATCAAGCCGTACAAAGAGAATGCCTCGCCGCACACACCTCGCTCGCCATGATGGACGCTTCTACCTTAGGCAAGATTGACATTCAAGGTAAGGACGCGCGTGAATTCTTATCCCGTGTTTACACCAATGCCTGGGCAAAATTGCCATCGGGTAAATGCCGATATGGCATTATGTTGGATGAAAAAGGGATGATTTCGGACGATGGCGTCACCACGTGCATCGATGACAACCATTTTGTTATGACCACAACCACAGGCGGTGCGGCGGGCGTTTACAGCACCTTAGAAATGTGGTTGCAAACCGAGTGGACCGATCTTGAAGTTTATTTAACCAGTGTCACAGATCACTTTTCAACCATAGCGGTTGTGGGGCCAGATGCCAGAAACTGCATGAAAACACTTTGTTCTGACGTTGATTTTGATCGCACAGTATTCAAATTCATGGAATGGCGCCAAGGCACGGTTTGTGGCGTACCCGCACGCATTATGCGAATCAGTTTTTCTGGTGAACTGGCCTACGAAATCAATGTCCAAGCGAATTACGGCAAGGCCATTTGGGATCAGGTTTACGAGCAAGGGCAACCCTGGAACATAACGCCTTACGGCACAGAAACCATGCACGTGTTGAGGGCAGAAAAAGGCTATATTATTGTCGGGCAAGACACCGATGGTTCAGTCATGCCCGTTGATGCCAACATGAGCTGGATACTGGCGGCTAAGAAGGACTTTTCCTATATTGGCAAACGCTCACTGACACTGCCTGCCCTGACCAAAGACAAACGCAAACAACTGGTGGGATTGCACACCGTCGATGAGAGCGATTTTGTACTACCAGAAGGCACGCACTTGGTCAATAACAACAATCAATCTATAGGCCATGTCACCTCAAGCTACTACAGCGCTGTATTAAAGCGTTCAATCGCCATGGCGCTGGTCAAAGATGGACTCAATCGGATGGATGATGTGATCAAAGCATCGATCGTTCAACCCTATAAAAAGACCGTTGAGTGCCAGATTGTCTCGTCCGTGTTTTATGACCCCAAAGGAGAAAATGTTGATGGCAATGACTAAGTCTGCACAGTACCATGCTGTATTAGCAACCGAAACCGATGAGAACGCGCACCTGTTTGATTTAAAATCGGTTCAATGCACAGAACAAACCCAGACGGCCGTGGTTATTCTGCGAACGAAAAATGCTAAAGCTGACCTCAAAACATTGGGATTTACAGCGCCTTCACCCTTAACATACAGCCAAAATAAAGCTGGCACGGTTTGTTTGTGGATAGGACCCGATGAATTCTGGTTATTGAGCACTGAAGCAGACAAGGATGCCTTGCTTAAAAAAGGAGAAGCATTATCTGGACACACTGCTTTGGTTGATAATTCTGGGGCGTACACAGCGTTGATTCTATCGGGTTCAAACGTTGACGCCTTATTAGCGCACCATGTGCCCTACGACCTCAAGCAAAACCTCCCATCTGGCAAGGTGGTGTCCACGCTCTTTGCCCAAGCGCCCACTGTTATTTATAGAACAAAAAACGAGACCATCCTCATCGTACGCCACTCTTTTGCCCACAGCATTGCCCGCCTATTGAAGCAAACGGCCAATCGATTTTCATCGGGTGTCTGACATCTGTTCAAAGACTTAAACGTTTTTTCCTTTTGCAGGGAGAAACCCTCAGTTAAGCACAGTCACGATGCGCCCCTGATACTCCGAGTTTTTCTAACAAAAAAACCACCACCTTTTAAACGAAAGCGGGGAAATTTGTTGTATGGAAGTCTCGGTTGTTGACAGCCAATCATAGTCACCTGTTAGAGTAGGCTAAGGTTCTCTTTTAGCCAGTCTGATATAAAATTGGTGTAATCATTGTAAGTGACTTCTTCGGGTCTCAATTTTAATTCTTGGCAGATGTTTTTCATTTCCATTAAAAATTTTCGATATCGATTATAGATTTCAATGCCTCCGGGGATCGTTTTTTTACCAAGTTTGTCATTCAACCAATTCCTTATTTGAGAAATTGCTTCTTCTGGGTGATTATTGTGGGACTTGATATCTTGTCCAGCAATATCCGACATAAATTTTTGATAGCGATGTGGTTCTTTGTCCAATATTAAGGTGATTTTTTGCTCTTGATCCTCATCCCCGAATTCCTTCGCTCCTATAAATACCCCTAATTCCAAGGGCATATTAAATCTAGGGAGTTTATTGATTTTATCTAATTCTGTTCTAGATATATCGTGAATGCCAAACTTAGATATTTCTATTAATTTTTTGATTTTATCAAAACGGACAACACCACTGTCCTCTTCTTCAAGGGCACATTTTGGGATAAATCCGCAGTCAAATATTGTAAAAATTATTGCAGATCGAATAGATTCATATTCATCATCAAACGGACAGTTAACAAAAACGTTAAGGGGATAATCCTTGTGCATGCTCATCCATTTATCGTTTTTGTGATCTAGCAGCGATCACTTTTAAAACGGCCTTTTTTATTGCAATTCTGCTTATTTTTCCTTTTTTAGGTGCTGATTGTACAATTCTATTGGTATTGGCGGCTTTCGCAAGTGTTTTACCTGCGGAAGATTTTGATTTTGGCGATGCATTTGGACTTCTAAGGGTCTTTGCTGCCTTGGTTGTTGCTGCTTTCGTTAATGTTCTACCTGCGGAAGGCTTTGATTTTGGCGATGTATTTGAGCTTCTTAGGGTTTTTGCAGCTTTCGCAAGTGTTTTACCTGCGGAAGATTTTGATCTTGGAGATGCATTTGGATTTCTAAGGGTTTTTGCTGCCTTGGTTTTTGCTGCTTTTGAAGGTGATTTTTTAACGGGCATAATTGTTTCCTCAAATTCTGAAACGATCGTTTAATATTTAAGTTCAACTCCGCTTAAAGTTCTGTTTTCTAATTGTGTTAGCCACCTTGAGACGCTGAACTGTAGCACATTGATTTTGCCAAAGTGTACCACATTTGATAGGTTGTGTTGTCCCATGTCAGTCAATCGTGCGTATAACTGGACCGTTTTCTTTCTAACGAAAAAAAAACACCGCCTCATGAATGAAGAAACCAACATTCGGTAAACTCAGTCAATCGTGGGAAAATGGCGTAAGCGAAGGAGGGGATGATTAGAATAATTTTTTGAGTTTATCTTCAACCGCGTCTTTGAGTTGCTTTTCAGCCTTATTTTGTTGCTCTTTGCGTTGCTTTTCAGCTTCAATTTGTTGCTCTTTGATGGCTTCTTCAATGCGTTTTTGTTCCTCAAGCAAACGGTTTTGTTCTATCAGTGTTTGGATGTCAAAACGGCGCAGTGATTCGATCTTTGACCGTTTGGAGTTTAGCAGTTGAGTGGTATTGTCCAAGTCGATCATCTTTTTATTGAAGTCTTCTATGTACGATTTGCGCAAGTCTGAAAGCTTGCGTCGTGCTTCGTTCTCAAAATCACTGCGAAATTCTTTAAAAACAGACTTTAAAGCGCCACCTAACTTGGCATCCAAATCTGAGTTAAAACCAATGTCGGGCGCGCCCAGTGAACCTCCAAAATCGATCTGTATGGAAAAGTCATTAAAGTCATTTAAAGCGTTCACCACGTATTTGCCTTCGGCCAAGGTTCTATAGCCATAAGTGTCCCAAGAAATGTCTTTATAATTGTACGCCAATTGCCCCTGTAGCTGATTATTGGCATCAATCCTCAGTTGGCCTTTAATCTGCTCCTTGCCCCTATCTATGATCAGTGGCAGTTTCTCTTCTTGTAGCACAGTGAATTGTTCAATGCGTTTATCCAATTGATCAAAGTGCCATTCAGAAAATCCAGCACCTGACACGCGATAATCAAACACCCCATTCACCGTCAAAGGCACAGCGGATTTTTCAGCAAATGAAAGTTCGGAAATCATACCACTACCTTGGTGGTCAAAATGAAGGTTATGTCCCTCACCAATCCATTCTTTATCTTTAAATAAAGCGCTGATGTGTGTTTTTTTGATGTTGAAGCTGGGTTGAATATCATATTCCTTAAAAGTGACCACTGTGCCTTTAAATACCAGGCTCGGGCTCTCATTTTTTCTTTGTTCACGCTCATTAAACCAAGTGACAGCATACTCGATGATTGGCTCAGCTTTGACATACCATTCTCCCGCCGTATCAAATCGTTCAATCACATCTGGACCCAGAATGAGTTTGCCCAAATTGCCTAAGCCATCGTTGTTTAACTGGTATTGTGAAAGTAGGTTATTAATATCTTGGTCAATCGCACCATTTAAGTTTCGAATGTCGGTATTGACAACGTTCTGCTTGGCTGATAAATCTTCATAAGCCAAGCTAATGGCCGCTTGTTGATCGGTCAATTTTTGCTTGAGGCTGTTCCAATGTTGATTCGCATCGGCAAGGGCTTGCGGATTGTTTAAATCAACGCCCTTAAGCGATTCAATTTCTTGTTCTATAAACTTCAATTGCGCATCATCCAAAAAGACACTTTGGGTATTACGATAGGTCTTCTCTAAATCATCAATTTTTAATTGCAAATCGACAATTTTTTGATTGAATGAAAGATTTGACTGAGCGATAATTTGGTCAATATCGGGTGTGGCAAGATCTGGCATTGTGAACGTATCTTGCGCTGTTTTTGGTTCTGCGCCTGCCTCATCCACTACACTGTTTGATTCTGCCGCGGCCCCATTTTGTGGCGTATAAGGAACCGTTCTTAGCTGATCAAAGCTCATCCCTTTGAGTGTGAACTCCTCCACCACCCATCGACCGACAATGTAATGGTAAGTGCTGATAGACATTCTCAATTGTTGAATTTCAAATTGATTGCGCTTTACATCGTCTGGGTCTGCAACACTCACGCCTGTTAGCTCAAAAGCGAAGGGAATCACAGAAAATTGCACGCCTGAAATGCTGATCGGTGCTTGCCACAGAACAGACAATTGTTTTTCTAATTGATCTTTGATGAGATTTGAGCTTAGAAGCCAGTAAAAACCAAAACCGAGCGCCACAATCACACTGAGCAAGCTTATCTTTAGCTTTGAAAACCATGGCGATTTAGCTGAACTTTGCTGTACTCCAAGGATTTTGGTCACAAAGGATAACTTAGAGTTTTGAATTTTTTGAATCAACGCCAAATTTTGAACCCCTTTTAGGACGCGTTCACGGTACACTTTCAGCGTCAACCAAACAACAAAGAACAAGGGGATAATCAGCACCCAAGAGAGTATAAAACTGCCCAAAACAACAGAATCATTAAATCGAAAGAAACGCCAGATGGGATCGTTGTAAGCACCCGTCCAAAAAGCGCTTAGACTCGGAAGCTGTAACAGCCACAGTCCGAACACATCAAAAATAGGGAAAAGCACCAGCGCGGCAACCTCACTGAGTCCCCAACCCAAGACAAAGACGTTGTTGTTTACTCTAAACAACATATAAAGTATCACAACGATGGCGTTGTGCGGTGACAGTAAGGGGGTAATGCCTATTAAACAGCCCAAACAGAGCGCAAATGCCCTTTGCGCAGGTGTACCTTCATTGACGAAGACTTTTAAATAATCAAACGATTCAAATTTCATTAAGTGTCATCTATGGTTTCATTAAATTTACGAAGTTGTCCATGGCTTGTGTGGCCAATGTGTCTGCTCGTTCGTTATAAGGATGTCCTGCGTGACCTTTTACCCATTGCAACGTCACATCATGTCGTTGCAAGAGATCATCCAAACACATCCACAAATCTTGATTTTTAATGGCCTGTTTATTCGCCCCTTTCCACTGCTTTTGTTTCCAGCCAGCCAGCCATTTCACTGCGCCATCGCAAACATATTTCGAGTCTGTTACTAATTGTACACGACACGTGCTTTTCAATTGCTTCAGCCCTTCGATTGCCGCGGTTAATTCCATGCGATTATTGGTGGTATGCGCCACTGACCCAGACAATTCTTTAACATGCTCATTATAAACCAGAATGGTGCCCCAGCCGCCGACGCCAGGATTGCCTTTGCAGCCACCATCGGAATAAATATAGACCTTTGTCATAGCGAACCTTTTATCCTTGATGAGCCTACCAATCCACTGATATTGACGGCAACCTTACGCGCATCCTTGTTCAAAGGCTGCATATGAAGTTGTTTAGTTTGTTTCTGCACCACTAGTATCTCAACCAGCCCTAAAGCGGACCACACAGGTAAGAATGTTTTAGAATTTAATAAATGATTCATCAACCCTTCTGCATGGATCACCGTAAAACCTTGTTTTTTTATACACTGTTTTTGTTCTGAATAGGGTGTTTTTGGGCACACTTTCAACATCCCTCTATAATAGCGATTGCCTAATACATATTTTGCCCAAAACGAGCGGTTGTAGAATAATAAAAAGCACATCCCATTGGGCATAAGAACGCGCCAAATTTCACTCAATATCTCTGCGATGTTTTCTGATTGTTCGAGGACGTGTGGAGCTATAACGATTTGTACAGATTCAGAGCCCACGCCCAACTGTTGGTATTCTGACACAATGTCCTGAGTATGTTCAGCTCTTAAAGGTTCAGCAAGGATTTGAATGCAATCTTTGGACTCAACCATGCTTTGGGCATAGGGTAATAGTCCAGCTCGGTTTAAGATCAAAAAACTGTTGCCATTGGTATGGCTTAGCAGCCATTTTAAGCGCTGACGCTCATTGGATCCAATGCGCCGACTCAAACGTTGCTGTTTCCAAAATATCATCTCTGGTGAATACATGCTTTTTAAAAACGTTTTTGACAAAACAAAATGATGGACACCGCACCACACAAAACACCGAGCATTAAAAGGAGCATGCTCAGTGTCATACTAATCGCGTACCCAATAACAAACATGACAGCAGATGATACCATAAAAAACGCATTTAAAACATTATTCAAACCAATGATTTTTGCTCGTTCTTTTGACTGGGTGTGTTGTTGGATCGCGGTATAAATTGGCACAATGTACGCCCCAAGTGCGGCAGAAATCAGTGTCAATCTAAACAGGATACCCCAATAGCTATTGGTTTGTGCACCCTCTGAATTGATTGGATCAATGCCCTGTTGAAATGCATTTAGACTGAAAAATAACTCGACCAACAGCAGGGCACAAACGACCATGGCCCAAGAAGGATAGCGCATATGAATCGTCCCTTTCATCCATTTTGCAATGCCAATCGCACCAACGCCGACACCCACAGCAAAGGCGGCAATGAAATAGGTCACAGCGGTTTCGGGCAACAGCAGGATCGTTTTAGTCAGAACGGGTATTTGACTCAGTAAACTGGCGCCAACAAACCAAAACCAAGAATTGCTGAGCAGTAGAAAGCGCACATCGCCTCGATGCTTAAGTTGACTCAATTGATGCCACGTCTCACCCCATTGCACACCCAAACGGCTGAGCGATTTTGGACCAGGCTCATTTGGCATACGATACGCCATGAATAGGCCCATCGATGCCATGATGACCAGCAGGCTGATTAAAATCACCAACCAATCATCGAATATCACCAAGTAACTGCCCACCAGTGTCCCCATGAGTATGGCTGTAAAAGTGGCCACATTGATCCAGGCATTGGCCATCAGCCAGTGTTCTTTTATCAATATTTTGGGAATGATCGCATACTTTACCGGTCCAAAGAAAACCGATTGTGTCGCTAATAAAAATACCACGATCAGCATCAAAGCGAGGTTCTCCCAGTAAAACGCCATTGCCACCAAAGCCAGTACGCCAAACTCACACCATTTTATCCATATGGTTAATTGGCGCATTTCAACAGCATCCGCTATACGTCCTGCATAAACAGAAAACAGCAAAAAGGGCAGGATAAAAATCCCCTGAGTGACAGTGACTAATATTTCAATTTGATAGCCGTTTTTTTCCGCCATGCCATAAGCGAGCAGTACAGCCAAGGTGCTTTTGAGGAGGTTGTCGTTAAAACTGCCAGTAAAGCTGACCCACCACAGCGGAAAAAAATTGCGTTGTAAGATCATCATAAGACATCCGAACCTGAGAAAGACTCATTTTCACAAACCCTTGAACTACCGTTAAACTTAGATTTAACGGCGGTTGTGGTCAGATGACTTATGATTGATAAGACGATTAAACAGCCGCAACGAAGTTGTAGCCGCCATCAACATAAACAATCTCACCAGTAATCCCTGAAGCCATATCTGAACATAGAAAAGCAGCGGTATTGCCGACTTCTTCAATCGTCACGTTGCGACGTAAGGGTGTGGACTGAGTTGAACGATCCAATAATTCACGAAAATCTTTGATGCCACTGGCTGCCAATGTGCGGATGGGACCAGCAGAAATGGCATTGACTCGAATCCCCTCTGGACCCATTGCACTGGCCATATAGCGGGTACACGCTTCTAAACTGGCTTTGGCAATACCCATCACATTATAGTTAGGGACAGCGCGCACCGCACCAAGATAGGTCAAAGTCAACATGGCACCGCCCTCTGTCATCAAAGGTCTTAGAGTTTTACCCAAAGCAATGAAGCTCCAAGCACTGATGTCGTGCGCTGTTTTAAACCCTTCTCGCGTTGCCACGTCCATGTAATTGCCTTCTAATTCTTCACGGGGCGCAAATCCAACAGAATGGATCACAATATCGACATGACCCCAGTGTTGCTTGATGCCATCATGAACGGCTTGCAGTTGTTGTTCATCGGTCACATCCAATGGCATGACGATGTTAGAACCAACCGCATTGGCTAACTTTTCCACGCGTGATTGGAGTTTTTCTGTTTGATAAGTTAGGGCAATTTCTGCGCCTTCACGATGCATTGCATGCGTGATGCCACTAGCAATTGACTTGTCATTTGCCACCCCAACGATCAATGCTTTTTTACCTGATAATAATCCCATAATAATTTATCCTCTCAGTTGTTTTGAAAATTGTAACCTTTGTTACCCCAATTTATATAATCTTCTGCCCGATCACAGTTGTTTGATACGCACAACGCCGCTTATGATTGTTGCGTGTCGTGGCGCATGAGCGGAAACAGCAGCACATCGCGTATGCTGGTAACGTTGGTCAGCAGCATCACCAATCTATCGATGCCAATGCCCTCACCCGCTGTGGGTGGCATGCCGTACTCGAGCGCCATGATGTAATCTTCATCATAGTACATGGCTTCAGCATCCCCGCCATCACGTACCTGCACTTGATCGCGGAAACGTTGTGCCTGATCTTCTGGATCGTTTAATTCTGAAAATCCATTGGCAATTTCTCGTCCACCGATGAACAATTCAAATCGATCTGTTATGGCTGGGTTATCATTGTTTCTTCGCGCCAAGGGCGAAACCTCAGCGGGATATTCGGTGATGAAGGTGGGTTGGATGAGCGAATCTTCAACCAAGTGTTCAAATATTTCCGTTTGCTTCTTACCCACACCCCAATCTGCTGCCACTTTGACCTCTAAGGTTTTTAAGACTTCGGTTAAAACGTCGTCGTCATCCACATTTTTTTCTGTCAATGAGTTGCAAGCTTTGATGATCGACTGCTTCATGGTCAGTCGAGCAAACTTTGGTGAAAAATCTATGTATTTTTGATCCCATTCAAAAAACTGTTCCCCTAAAATATGATCCGCCAATTCCCTTAGCAGCACTTCGGTCATGTCCATGAGATCGTGATAGGTTGCATAAGCTTGATAGAATTCAATCATGGTGAATTCAGGATTATGTCGTGTTGAAAGCCCCTCATTGCGGAAATTCCGATTGATTTCATAGACCCGATCCAATCCCCCCACGATGAGTTTTTTTAAATACAACTCGGGCGCAATGCGTAAATATAAATCCATATCCAAGGCATTGTGATGCGTCACAAAAGGTTTGGCAATGGCGCCACCTGGAATAGCATGCATCATGGGTGTTTCAACTTCTAAAAACGCTCTTTGATTAAAGAATGTTCGAATGTATGAAATGATGGCGCTGCGCTTTTGAAATATTTGGCGCGAAGTCTCATTGACCATTAAATCAACATAGCGCCGTCTATAGCGCAATTCAATGTCCTGCAGGCCATGATATTTATCGGGTAAGCTTCTGAGCGATTTACTCAGCAATTGAATGTCCTTAACATGAACGGTTAGTTCGCCCTTATCGGTTACAAATAATTGACCGCTGACGCCAATGATGTCACCGGCATCCATTTGTTTGAACTGCTGGTATTGGTCTTGAGCCATAGCATCTCGACTGAGATAAAGTTGCAAGCGACTGCCACCATCTTCTAAGTTGGCAAACGACACCTTACCCATGATTCTTTGTTGAAATAAACGCCCAGCAATGGTCACCTGATGGGCTTGCTCTTTAAGGGCTTGTTGGTCTAAATCTGCAAATGTCTCAATGATGTCAGCACAACGATCGCTTCGTTGAAAATTATTAGGATAGGCGGAACCTGTTTGACGCAAAGCATAGAGTTTAAGCCGTCTGCGCACTTCTTCATCACGTTTTAGCGCCTCTAAAACGTGTTTTTTCAGTCCATGGATTTGGCCTTTTTCAGGCAATGAATCATCCCAATCCTTGGTCCATTCCTTTATTTTAGTCTGATCAATGGTCACCGACGCTGTCATACTTGCATCGGTTCTGACAATGCGCACAATGGCTTCGCCCCAATCTGTTTTAACCGACTGCTGAAAAGAAGTATCCATGTTTAAAGTGTATTAATGTGTTTTTATCGTGGATTATTACAAGGCTTAAGCCTTAGTTATTGTACCTGCTTCAGCCTAAAACGGCTTGTCTCTAATGTGATAGGAAACCCAAATCCAAGTGCATTTTGAAGGCGAAATGATTGACAATCCTGACTTGAGGGCATGGGTTGATGCATTTGACAGCGCGCTCTGTCATGGAAGCGACAGACATCGCAGTTGAGGTTCGATTAGGAAATGAGCTGAGCAAAGGCAAAACGCCTTTCAAGCAAAAAGCTAAGTGACGTCTTTCCAGTATTCTTTTTTCAGTAATACGGCAAGAATCAGTAAACCGAATAGGAATAATATCACCCACATACCCAATTCATGGCGATCGGTTTTTTGTGGTTCACTGATAAATTCCATGAAATTGACGACATCACGTAACATTTCTTCAAATTTTTCTTCTTTTTCTAATATGATGGCTTTGCCCTTACCATCAATATAAGGTTTGCTTGATTGCGTGCCTATGATCCGATTTTCGCTGGCATCGGCGTACATGGCTTGACGCAGACCCTGTTCACCAAAGAAAGGATTGGGCATGGCTGATCCAGGAAATACATAGTTGTCTGTTTGACCTGATTCTGTTTGATAATAGGCTTGCAAATAGGTGAACAACCAATCTGTGCCGCGCACCTTCGCACTCAATGTCAGGTCTGCTGGAATAACGTTAAAAGCCGCAATGGCCGCATCTGCATTCATGCCAGCAACCATATGGTCTTGATACTTGGCACGTCCTTTGATGAGAAGCTTTTCAACTTCTTCTTCAGACCATAACAATCGATGGGCAATAACACTGTAACGGATGTATTTTGCCGAGTGACAGCTGGCACATTTGGCTTCAAAAATAAGCGCGCCTCGGCGTAATGATTCAATGTCATATAAATCATTATTAGGTTCCAGCAAAGGTACAGAACTGCCGCCTGCACCGAACACAGCAGGGCTGATACATAAGAAAAATAATAGACTGGCAATGATTTTTTTCATAAGTAATTCCGTGTCAAGTCAGATTCGTTGGCAAAGGTTTCATCGGTTCCCTGGCGGTGTAGAACGGCATCAGCAGGAAGTACGAAAAATAAACAATGGTGAAAAAACGTGACATGTATTTAAATAATTCGGTCACTGGCTGTGTGCCCAACCAACCCAGAATGATGAATGAAATTGTAAAGGCCGCCAACATGGTCATTGACTGCCAAGAGCGATAACGGAGCGAACGATTTTTTGCGCGATCTAACCAAGGTAAGGCAAAGAATAATAAAATCGCCATGAACATCACAACGGCGCCCAAAAACTTATCTGGCACCGCCCTAAGCATGGCGTAATAAGGTGTGAAATACCATACTGGGGCAATGTGTTCTGGTGTTTTAAGCGGATTGGCTGCTTCAAAATTCGGCTTTTCTAAGAAATAGCCGTTCATCTCTGGAATGAAGAACACCACCGCGCAAAATAAAATCAAAAAGATCACAACGCCAGTAACATCTTTTACTGTGTAGTATGGATGAAAAGGAATGCTGTCAACAGGCACACCATTTTCGTCTTTATTATCCTTAATCTCTATGCCATCAGGGTTGTTCGAACCCACTCTATGAAGTGATACCAAATGAAGGAACACCAACATGATTAAGGCCAATGGCAAAGCAATAACGTGAAGCGCGAAAAAGCGATTGAGTGTAGCATCAGAAATCACAAAGTCACCGCGTATCCACACAGCCAGGCTTTCTCCAACAAAAGGGATGGCACTGAACAATGAAATAATGACCTGAGCACCCCAGAATGACATCTGTCCCCAAGGCAATAAGTAACCCATAAATGCCTCAGCCATCATAATCAAATAGATCAGACAGCCGATGATCCAAATCAATTCGCGTGGCCCTTTATAGGAGCCATACATCAGTCCTCTAAACATGTGCAGATAGACCACCACAAAAAAGGCAGAGGCACCTGTTGAATGCAAATAGCGAATCAGCCAACCCCATTCAACGTCGCGCATGATGAATTGCACAGAATCGAAGGCTTTTTCAGCATCTGGTTTGTAGTACATGGTCAACCATAATCCAGTAATGATTTGAAGGACGAGTACAAGTAAGGCTAAGGAACCAAAGAAGTACCAAAAATTAAAATTCTTGGGTGCGGCGTATTTGCTCAGATGGTATTCCCACGTCTCGATCAGTGGAAAACGTTTATCAATCCATGCAATAAAAGCGTTTGTTTTTTCAGTCATAATAATGAATCTTCTGTGAAGGCGTTTATCTGATTAAGTAATTTTCCCAATGAGTATCTGAGTATCACTGATAAATTTATACGGTGGGACAGGCATGTTCGTCGGTGCAGGCGCGCCATCATAAACTCGACCTGATAAGTCAAACTTAGAACCATGACAGGGGCAGAAAAATCCACCTTTCCAATCTTCACCCAAATCTTCACCGCCCACATCAGGACGATACAAAGGGGAACACCCAAGGTGGGTACATATACCGACTAAAACTAATAATTCAGGTTTGAGTGAACGCGCTGAAGTGTTTGCAAAATCGGGCTGTTCACTGTCCTCGCTGAGCGGGTCTTTGAGTAAGTCCGTCACTTGTTCTAAATTGTCTAATTCTTGTTGTGTCCGACGGACGATCCAAACAGGTTTACCACGCCATGCAACGGTCAACAATTGACCTGGTTGCAGATTGGTAATGTTGACGTCAACGGGCGCACCTGAGGCGCGAGCTTTTGCACTCGGTTGCCACGCACTTAAAAAAGGATAACAAGCCGCAGCAACTCCGAAGCCACCTACAACAGAAGTTGAAGCGGTGAGAAATCTACGACGCGTAAGATCAGTTTGTTTTTTCACAATAAAACCTACAAAATGAAATGTTTAATTGGCATTCTTGATGCTTCTAATTATAAAGGGATTTGCCATCGCTTTCCTCCACAAATCGTCAACTAAAAGCAAGTGTGATTGTAACACCATTACAGCACAAATTCCTATTGAGTTTTGCCATGCATTTTTGTCTAATTAAGCAAAGATTGCAATATTTTTTCCATTTGCATGCCTCGCGAACCTTTAATCAATACAGTCGATGGGGTTTTTAATTGGTTCTGAACCCACTGTATCAAGCTTTTTTGATCGGGAAAATGCACAGCTGACTGGTCTGAATTTTGTCTATGCTCATTAAAATATTGCGTTGCGTGCACACTGTCTTGACCCACTGCGCACAATAGATCTATGCCTTTTTCAAGCGCGTAGCGCGCCACATCCTGGTGCATCTGTACCTTTAGATCACCCAATTCCAACATATCTCCCATAATCAACATGGCGGGGGTGCCTTCAACTTTTGCTTCATCGGCCAACACATCAATGGCGGCATTAAAAGCTTCTGGGCTGGCGTTGTAGCTATCGTCAATGACGACCCCATGAGATAGCTTATGAAGTTGCAATCTGCCTGGAACCGTCGACAGAGCAAGCAATGCGGTTCGACACTCGGATAAACGCACCCCGCATTTCAATGCAGCCGCACAAGCCAGAGCGGCATTCAATGCATTATGTCTGCCTAACAAAGGCAAGGTCAAATCAATGGTTGCTCCATTCGCCTGCAGCCGTGTTTCAACGCCGTGGTATTGCCAGTGAACAAATGCACTGGGGTCGGTTGCGCTGACTCGCAAAATCTGCGCTTGGGTCATTGCTTGCCATTGATCAAACCACGGACTATCCCCATCAATAACGGCATAACCCGTCCGATCAAGACTTTGGAGCAATTCGCCTTTGGTTTGCGCGATTGTCTGGTGATTTTTAAATATGCCTATGTGCGCTGATTGCGCATTGGTCAATATGCCTATGTCTGGGCGAGCCACTTGACACAGCCAGGCAATGTCATTGGGTTGGCGCGCACCCATTTCCAAAACAACGTGCGATTGCCCTTGCCAAGCAAGCAAGGTTTTGGGCAAACCGATTTCATTATTAAAATTGGCTTGATTACTGTGGACAGAATGACCTTGTGCTAATAAGGCCATCAGCATTTCTTTAACCGTGGTTTTGCCACTACTCCCAGTAATGCCAATGACTGTGCGATTTTTTTTAGAAGCGGTTGTAAGAGGCTGATGAAAAGCAAATGAAGCGAGTAAACCCAAGGCTTTTTGACTGTTTGTTACGCGCCAATACGGCCTGTCATCGCTGTTTTTTTGCTCACCAATGGCGGCAATCGCCCCTTGGTCGAATGCCTGTTGAATATAATCATGCCCATCAAAGCGTAAACCCTTTATAGCAATAAAAACAGAGTGATTCTGATGTTCTCGTGCATCGGTACTGATGGATTGAATGTGCCCTTGAGCCCCCTCAGTTCTGGCTTCAATGAGAATGGGCTGGAGAATGTCGGAAATTTGATCGATGGCAATTTGAATCACTTGAACACCGTGCAGTGAGATTAAGCCGACGGCGGCGGTTCAAGAAAACTCAAATAATGGTCCACTTCATGCGCCGAGCCAAGCACGACTGGGATGCGCTGATGAATGTGTGTGGGCTGAACATCGAGTATGGCAATGTCTCGTGCCATGGCTTTGCCGCCTGCTTGCTCAACCAAAAAGCTCATAGGACTAGCTTCATAAATCAGACGAAGTTTGCCTGCTTTGTCAGGTTCTCTGTTATCCCAAGGGTACATAAATATGCCCCCTCGCATGAAAATTCGATGCACATCGGCAACCATAGAAGCCACCCAGCGCATGTTATAGCGTTTCTTTAACACACCGGCTTCACCCAAAAGACAGGCGCCGATATAGTTCTGTATTTCAGGACGCCAAAACCGCTGATTAGACATATTGATGGCAAATTCTTTGGTGTCTTTGACAATCTTCATCGATTCTTGGATCAACACGAATTCATTGAGGCTTCGATCTAATAGATAAAGATGCGTTCCACGGCCCACCGACAACACCAATAAGGTAGAAGCACCGTATAAAACGTAGCCTGAAGCAATTTGAGAACGACCTGATTGTAAAAATGACGAGGCCACTGAAGACTGCGCTGGCAAAATGGAAAATATCGTCCCCACCGAAATATTGACATCAATATTTGAAGAACCGTCTAAGGGGTCAAAAGCCACAACATAAGCTCCTGATTCATGCCCCTGAATCGGTTGTTCTTCTTCCTCTGAAGCGATGCCAAAAACGGCTGAATTTTCTAATAAAACGGCTTTTAAGATGTCGTTTGAGATGATGTCTAATTGTTGCTGTCTTTCGCCTTGAACATTATCGGTTTGCGCTGCGCCTGTCACACCAGCCAAGTCGCCTTTGCCTAAGCGCCAGGCAATGTCTTTGCCGCCTGTAGCAATACACGCAATAACCTCAATGAGATCCTTGGGGCATTGCTGCTGTGCAAGGTGCTCGTTTAAATGGCTATACATAATGGTTATACATGGTAGTTAATATTGAATTCAACCTTTAGGAAACCCTTGTGGTGCCACCAAATCGTTCTGTCGCACATCAATCAAGAAGGGTCTATTTTACCACGTCTAAAGAAGTCCTCACCCAAGACAAACCTTCGCCAGCCACTGCTGAGTTTTGAACGCTCTGGATCACAGATGAAATGATACAACACCTCTTTGCCCGCTATTTCAGAGCCCTTTAGGCCAATGGCTTGACCTTTGCTTTCTAAAACGCGTTGCAGTTGTTTGATTTGCGCCCGTTCGCTGTCGGTTGGTCTATCAAATGCTTTAGGCAAACACAGTTGCTCATGCGACATCTGCTCCGCTTCCTGCCAAGCCTGTTTGAGTGAGGATTTTTGAGCATTATCTAAATACCAGTAGTGTTTGATTGGTTCTGAGTTTGACGCTTGCGCAAAAAATATCAACGCTTTAGTTCGCAAAATGCGGGAAGGTGCTTGATTGAGCAGCTTGGCTTGTTGATCGCGCCAAATCGCCAAAACCTGTAATTTCAATTGCGTTCTGGGGGTGGCTTCATAGGATTCCCGAGAAAGCTTCCACCAAAGCTGTTCTTTGGGCGTTACCGTCATAAATTGGCGACAAACTTCTTGCATTTCCTCTGCAACGGCTTGCAATGCTTCTGGCGACAAATGCTGCAAAACATATTGATATAAACGGGCTAACTGTTTGGCATCTTGCACGGCATAATTTATTTGCTCTGAGCTCAAAGGCCGAATACGCCAATCTGATTGCTGGTGTGCTTTGTCCATTTTGACCTGCAAACAAAGTTCGACCGCTTTGGAAAAGCCAATTTGCACGCCCTTCCCCAGCAATATCATGGCAACTTGCACATCAAATGAGCGGTCTGGCACACTGTCGGTTAGGTTTTGCCAAATTTCAAAATCTTGGCTGGGCGAAAAAAAGACTAATTGCTGACACAGGGTTAGGTTTTGCAAAAATTCTGCAATGTGATCTTGAATGTCTTCTGCCAAAACATCCACCACAGCGGTCCATTCCAGCGTTGCAATTTGGATCAAACACAGTTTTGAATAATAAGTACTGCGTCGGTGGAATTCAAAATCAACCGCCAACCACGATTGTTCTTGGCATAAAAGCAAGAGATCATTTAATTCTGCTTCTGTGGTAATAATATTGTTTAACAAGGCGCATCCTCATTTTGGTTTTGGTAACAGCTCATAGTGATTCAGTCCTCCAGTGACAGAGTTAGAATTTTATCGATGGTTCGTGCATTTCTTGCCGTGGTCGGGACCCCCAATGCTCGGTCGATTTTGGCGGCTAATTTTGACCGACCCATGCCATTGGGGGTATGAAGATAAAATTGCTTGTTCACTAAGGTAAATTGTTCACCTGATGTGGCTAAGGCTTGCAAAGGTTCAATCATGCTCGCCGTTAGTTCGGCCTCAGTAAAATAATAGTGCACGTCTTTAGCTGACTGATCCGCATAAGGATTGTTGATCATTGCTTGCCTCAGTTTTTCAATGGCCAATGTCATGATCAACACCTCAAACCCTGACCGTTCTAAGATCGTTTGTTTTAAACGCTGATTAAAACTTTCAATGGATGCCCCCGAATAATCAAATAGCACATTGCCCGATTGAATATAAGTTTTGATGTTTTTTGCACCACATTCACCTGCATAAGCTTTTAGATCCTGCATGGCTAATAGTCGATGGCCACCGACGTTTATACCGCGCAATAAGGCGACATAGCTGTATGCGTTCTTAGTTGGACTCATCGGCTTCGCCATGGTCTGTGTGAACGTCCTCAAAGTATCTTTCAAATTGATAAAAACTCGGGCATTGATCGAGGTATTCAAAAACACCTTGGTCGGCAATGCCTTGCGCCGCTTGAATAAACGCACCAAAAGCGGCGCGTGCCAATGATGAACCCACGCTGATTCGTTGCACGCCCAACTGCCTTAGCGCTTGAACGGTATCGCCTTTAGAACATAGGGCACTGACGGGGCAATCCACTTCTCGCACCAAGGTCGCAAGCTCTGCTTGGTTTAATCCAGGTGCAAACAAAACATCCGCGCCCACTTCTTGAAAAGCCTGCAATCGTCGAATCGTATCTTTGAGGTCAACCCGACCTTGTAAGAAATTTTCTGACCGCGCTGTGAGCATAAATGGGAAAGGCAATTGGTTTTTTGCCTCTACCGCAGCTTGAATCCGTTCTACTGCCATATCAAAATCATAAATGGGGGATGACTCATACCCAGTGGCATCTTCAATCGAAGCACCAACCAATCCGAGTTCTGCAGCAGATTGAATCGTGTGGTAAACGCCGCTTGGGTCATCGGCATAACCATTTTCTAAATCGGCACTGATGGGCAGAGGCGTCGATTCGACAATGGCCAATGCATTTTTCAATACGGCTTCTTTGGAGACCTGTTGTCGCCCATCCATTTGCCCCTCGGTAAAAGCAAATCCAGCACTGGTGGTTGCCAATGCTGAAAATCCCATTTGAGTTAAAATTTTAGCCGATCCTGCATGCCATGGATTGGGCATAACAAAGGGCTTGGATTGCTTGTGTAGCGCACAAAATCGTTGCGCCTTCTGTAATTGTGATGCCATGCGATTGATCAGCCCTTGTCGTATATTTTTTGATTATGACGCATCTGTCAGACCCTAAGCACAATTTAAACCGTAAAAGGAAACCCCATGTGCGTTGGTCTCTATTTTTTCAAATCCAATCTGTCGTAATAATTTAGAGGAAGCGACATTGTCGGCCTCTACCCCACCCACCAGCTGATTGACGGCGGTTGAGGTTTTGCACCATGCGATCAACCCGTTGAGTACTTCTCTAGCATAGCCTTTGCGCCAGTAGGATTGTCCCAGAAAATAGCCCAAATGAACGGTTTTATTGTCGCCTTCGTGCAAAAAAACACAACCCATGATTGTTGCAGAATCCCGCGATTGGATGATCAATAAATGTGATTCAAATCGCATTTTTTTCAACCACTGGCGTGCCTTGTCCATGGTGTTTATGTTATGAAAATACCCTGGCAATGGCTGCACCACCTCATCGGATAACAAACCTATGATTCTTTGCAAGAAGGCTTCTTCGCTCAAATCTTCAACCAATACTGCCGCCACACCTTGTAATTTCAAGCGTTCGGTTGAAAAACCACAGGTGGCTAATGTCTCTAACATCGCTTTATACTCATCTTTTTATCTTCATACTTGCACTCTATTGGATCGGAAATTAGTTCGACTGAAAATTCGGGGCATAATAACACAGAACGCTCGCACAAAAAACATCTGATTTATGTGCCGTATAATACGCCCATGGCAAGATTCTCACAAACATTCATCGATCAACTCCTATCCAAAGTTGACATTATCGATCTGATCAATCAACGGGTCGCCTTGAAGAAACAAGGCAATAATTATGTAGCTTGTTGCCCATTTCACGCTGAAAAAACGCCTTCTTTTAGCGTCAATCAAAGCAAACAATTTTTCCACTGCTTTGGCTGTGGCGTCAGCGGCAGTGCCCTGAGTTTTTTAATGCAATACGATAACCTCAGTTTTCCAGAAGCCGTCGAATCATTGGCAGAAACACTCGGCGTCAGTCTGCCCCAAACCAGCCAGACTCAACAATACGACATTTCAGCCAACGAGGTTTTACAACGCTGTGCCCGATTTTATCAGCAACAATTGAGTCAGCATGATGGGGTCATACTTTATGCAGCCCAGCGCGGTTTAGACGATCAGATTATGGCGCAGTTTCAATTGGGTTATGCGCCCGAGAAGTGGCAATCGATCGGTGAAGCTCTGGGTAAAGATGCCGCACTGCAAAAAGTGTTATTCGACAGTGGCATGCTCATTAAGAGCGCCCAAGGCCATTACGATCGGTTTCGACACCGATTAATGTTTCCACTGCACAATCGTCGTGGCAAGGTCATCGGTTTTGGCGGACGCGTCATCAATAAGGAAGATCAGCCTAAATACTTAAACTCGCCTGAATCCCCATGGTTTCATAAAAGTAATGAGCTGTACGGCTTTTATCAGCTATTACAAAACAACCGCAATCCACCCTGGATATTGGTGACAGAAGGTTATATGGATGTGCTAAGTTTGGTACAACACGGGGTCCATAACGTTGTTGCGACCATGGGCACCGCCTTAACGGCTGAACATTTAACCCAGCTATTTAGAGTCACAGAAAAAGTAATTTTGGCCTTTGATGGCGATGCCGCTGGCATTCAAGCCACTGACAAAGCGCTTAGCCACCTGCTACCGCTGTTGGAAGATGGGCATCAATTGGCTTTTTTCACTGTGCCCGAAGGCGATGACCCCGACTCGCTCATTCGCAATATTGGCGCACAAGCATTCAATCAAAAAATTGCCGAAGCGCGTTCGCTCACCGAATACTTTATTCACATAATTTCACGAACTTGTGACCCAGAGAATCCCGCAGACATCCCCAGAATTTTCAGCTTGGCGCGTCCCATTATTCAAGCCACAAAAGAGCTCAGCGCTTGGCGAATTGCCTTAATCGCCGCGCTGGCCAAAATGATTGGATTGGAGCGTCATCGTGTGGAAAAAAATCTTAATCTCAAGCAAGCCAAATCCTATGAGACTGAGCCACTACCTGAACAAACACTGAATAAAACGAAAAATTTACAAGTCAGACAACTCATCCAATTGGTGCTACATTTTCCCAACATTGCCACCGAGTTGGTTAAACGCTTACCCGAAGCCAATCATCTTCCAGGATTAAACATTTTGAGAACGCTTTGTCAGCAAGCCACAACAACAGACGACATATCGGGCGCAGCTTTGATAGAACATTGGCGCGAAGACACCGCAGTTTATCCGCATCTTGTTAATCTATTCAATCAGCCTTGCTATTTAACAGAACAACAAGCCGCGCTCGAAGAGGCTTCAGGTTTGGTATTGCTCATTGAAAAAGCCCTAAACAATGCCGAATTGGAAAGATTGAAGCAAATGGTGGACCAAAAAGGGCTGTACAGCTTATCGGAGGCTGAGAAAACCCGTTACTTGGAACTTTCGCACAAAGGTCGCCGTATTCGTTAAGGATGCTTCCTAACTGAGGAAGTGGCAAAGCTATCCGGTGTGTTTATGAATCACCCTTGAATCCTGTCCGCCTTCCCCAAGCGCAACCATTTGTTGCAGCTTTTCTAAGCCCAGCTCCGTACCTTGTAACGATAAGTTGAGGCGCGCCATTTCTTTGGCGACAATGTTTAAATCCTTCAGGTGCAGTTGACTCATAAAACCGGCTGAATAATCCCCTGCCATCATCTTAGGCGCATGAAACTCCAAAGCTCGGCAAGCGGCCATTCCACCTGACAATGCTTGTCTAACCGCTTCCACATCCACTTCGCTTTTTTCAGCAAAGCGCAGCGCCTCAGCCACACCATTGATGATTTGCACCACCAGCATTTGATTACACGCCTTTGCCACCTGTCCAGCGCCCGTCGATCCAATATGGGTGATGGTTTTCCCCATACATTCAAATAAGGGACGCGCACGTTCCAAATCTGATTCAGAACCGCCGACCATGATAGATAATATGCCTTCAACCGCGCCAATTTCTCCGCCTGAAACCGGCGCATCGAGCATTGTGATGCCCTGCAGCTTGAGACGCTCGGAAAACTGACGCGTCTCGTGCGGACTGATGGTGCTCATATCAATCACCAGACTACCCGAACGCATGGATTGTGCCGCACCATTATCAGAAAACAGCACCTCTGCCACATCGGGGGTATCCGACACAATGGTAATGAGCACATCGGCTTGTAAGCCGACCTTTAGCGGGCTGTCAAGCAATTCACCTCCCGCATCAACAAAGCTCTGACAGCGTTTGGGGCGACGCGCATAACCCGTCACCTCATAGCCCTTGTTCAAAAGATTCTTTGCCATGGGTAAGCCCATAATGCCTAGACCAATAAAACCAATTTTTGGTTGTCGATTATCTGCTTGTTGGGACATAAAATATGCTCCTAAGTGTCTGTGATTTTGAGAGCAGACCCAAATAAAGCAAAATCACTTTATTGTTTTTGCTCTATTTTTCGTTTGAACTGCTAGGCATATCCTCTACAGCATGTGGTCCATCTACGGCGACCAACAACTTGGTAAATTTTTCTTTATTATCATTATTGGCTGTTTCAAAGACAGCACACTTTGACCATCCATCGCCGAATATCTTTCTGTTCATCCACTGATCTCTGGCCTCAATTAGATGTCGCGTCTCCTCAGTCTGTGTTTCTTTGTCAACGTTGGTGTACCAAACTGAAGCCAGTAGAACCTTATAGACAAATTTACAATGACTCTTTGATATAATCCATGTATTACTATTCATATTTTGCAATCTTTTTGCATCTTTTAAAATGGCATTGTGAGCCATTATAGAATTTAATTTACCATTCCTGGCATTACCCCGTTTAATTTTCTTGGCTTCAACGATCAATATTGATGAGTTTTTGTCTTTGTCTGTTAATTTGATGGCTGCGTCCAATCTTTCTTTACTATCTTCGTAAATCCGCATTTCAGTCCAAGCGGAAACATTATCAAAACCATTATTTCGTCTCACTGCTTCAATGAAATGACTGACAAAGTTATATTCGTGAATGCCATCGTCTGAATACTTTGGTAGATAGTCCTCACGCATTTGGTTATGAATTTTCAGTGCCATCGTGCAAGCATCCTTAACCAGCTCAACAATACTATCATTTTCTTTAGTCATCTTATGATCTCCCTTGTTTGTTAATTATTAATTGCGAAAATCTAAGTCAAAAAAAACCCGCAAATGCGGGTTTTTTTTGAATGTAAAAACAATTTACAACCAAACTCTAATCGGAGTACTTAAACTGAGCTCTGCGATTTTGTGACCAGCAACTTTCATCGTGGCAAGTGGCAATTGGTTCCAATTCGCCGTAACTGACCACACTCAAGCGAGAGGGGTCAATGCCTTGATTGATGATCAAAAAGTCAAAAGCTTGGTTAGCACGACGTTCACCCAAAGACAAGTTGTATTCGCTGCTGCCTCTTTCATCACAATGTCCTTGGATTTCAGCTTTAACACTTGGGTTATTGCGCAAGAATTCAGCGTGTGATTCTAATACGGCTCTGGCATCATCATCTAATTCAGCAGAATTGAAGGCAAACTTAGAATTGAGATTACTCATTTTTTCAAGTTCTGCAACATAAGCCAATCGCTCTTCTTCTGTTTCAAAGCGACTGTCTGAAGATAATTTCAACACATCATCTAAGCTAACGCTGCTTGCAGAGCCAGATGCAGAATCGCCGCCGCTCACTGAAGTCGCAGCATCATCGGTTTCGGTTTCTTTGACATTATCGCCACAAGCAACAACACTCAATAATAAGAATATGCTTAATAATAATTTTAAATTCATGGTTATCTCGTTTGTATAAAAGTTAATAAAATAATGGTTTAGTTATATTTTAACAACAAATCGCCACCCTGTTGTTTTAACACCACAGCTATTCTATCAAATAAAACGCACAAAATACAAATAAAACGCATTTAAAAGACAAATTTAGTTCTTTTTGTGGGTTTTTTAAGGGGTTGAACATCTGTTTCAAACAATGTTTGTTTGACAAATTCCTTTTGATTTCGTTTAACCAAAACCGCCTTAACCAATGATCCTTCTTGCTCAAACACAAATAATCTGCCTTGGTCTTTCAAGCTTTTGAGCCACTGTTCTGGACATATTTCGGTTGAGCCAGAAGCCACAATCACGTCAAATTCTCCTTTTATTTGTTCTGAGAACCCGCAACCCAACTTTAACTGGACATTTTTGCACTTGCCTAAGTTTAACTCTGCCATTTGATGGATTTTTTCAGAAATTTCAAAGGCCACCACTTTTTTGGCCAATAAAGCAATCAAAGCCACAAGATAGCCACTGCCTGCGCCAATGACCAATGCCCTGTCGGTGTCCTTTATTTGCAAACTTTGAACAATGTGGGCTTCAACCTTTGGCGTCAACATACATTCGCCTTCCGCCAAAGGCAAGCAGACATCAGCAAACGCCATCTCTTGCTGATCGGCGCTGACAAACTGTTCCCTTGGCAATTCAAACAACAAATCTAAGGTTCTTTGGTCCAACACATTCCATGTGCGAATTTGTTGTTGAATCATGTTGGCGCGTGCTTTTTCAAAATCCATAATTAAACCGTTTTTGATGAAGTGTTTGAACGCCTATTATACTGTGCAACTGTGCCAAACTAAAAGACTTGGTTGATAATTCCTTCAACTCAAAACGCAGAATGGACTTTATGGTGTCAAAACTGCGCCATCAATTCAAGGATTCGGTTTGTGATAAACCCCGTTTTAAATGCTTTGCGAGTAAAATAGTGATTTTTATAATTCAAATTCTAATAATAGATTTTCATAATAAATCAAAGTGGCCATCCTAACGTTCTTTCGCATTCTACACGTCCTACTCCGCTATGGATTAGACGAATTTATTCACCCATACCCCGTGTGGAGTAAGGTGCGATTGCTACTGTTTTTAATGCCCAGCTATTGGTTTAGAAACCAACATCAAACCTTACCTCGGGGTGAACGATGCCGCTTGGCATTAATAGAATTGGGCACCATATTCGTCAAATTAGGACAAGCTTTATCGGGCCGATTAGACTTAGTGCCTGATGACATTACCCAGTCACTGAGTCAATTGCAAGACGACTGCCCAGCTTTTCCCAGCGCCGACGCCTACAGAATCATTGAGCAGCAACAAGGCCGACCTGTCAGCCAATGCTTCAAGACCTTTAACGATGAGCCACTGGCGTCTGCCTCCATCGCGCAAGTACACGAAGCCACCTTGAAAACTGGCGAATCCGTCATTGTTAAAATCGTTCGCCCTGACATAGAGACACGCATTGAGCAAAGTGTATATGTCATGCGAAAACTGGCCACCATTTTAGAATACCTATTGCCACGCTCCAATCAATTTCGACCCATGGAAGTGGTCGAGGAGTTTGCCCGTACTTTAAACCATGAAACGGACATGATGCGAGAAGCTGCCAATGCCAGCGTCATCCGCAAAAATTTTCTGGACGACCCCACCATGTACGTGGTAAAAGTTTATTGGAAACTGACCGCCCCCAAAATGATGGTGATGGAGCGCATCGATGGCATTCCCATCAAAAACATCAAAGCCATTGAGGCGGCAGGCATTGATCGTAAAACATTAGCAGAAAATGGCGTGTTGATCTTTTTCAAACAAGTGTTCAGAGACAATCTATTTCATGCCGACATGCACCCTGGTAATGTTTTTGTCAGTCTTGATGGTGTCTATAAAGCCGTTGACTTCGGCATTGTTGGCTCACTCTCTGATGATGACAAGCGCTATCTTGCTGAAAATTTTATCGCCTTCTTTAATCAAGACTACCGCCGAATTGCCCAATTACACATTGATTCTGGTTGGGTCAATCCCAATACCCGTTGCGAAGATTTAGAAGCGGCGGTACGGAGTATTTGTGAGCCCATCATGGGACTGCCCTTGAGTCAAATTTCTTATGGTAAATTTTTGCTGCAACTGTTTCGGGTGGCGCAAGGATTCGATATGACTGTGCAACCACAACTGATTTTGTTGCAAAAAACACTGTTCAACATTGAAGGTTTGGGACGCCAACTCTACCCTGATTTGGATTTATGGGTCACAGCCAAACCCTTCTTAGAGGGCTGGTTGAGAACCCATTTCAGCCCCCGCACCTTAATAAAAGATCTTCGCATTCACTGGCCCGCAATCAGACAAGAATTACCCACGGCCATTCGCAACCATCTCACTCAACAAAAGCACGCCACCGCACCACCCCCACCCATACAAAAATCAGCGTTGCTGCCTGTGGGCTTATTGATTGCAGGCATACTTAGCCTAACGCACGATAATGGCCAAATAACGCCCCTGCTGCTCGGCCAATTACCACTATCCAGTGCACTGCTCCTACTCGCGTCGGCGTGGCAATTTTGGAAAATAAAATGAGCGAAGCACAACAGCCATCGATCGTTCATTTTCCCACGATTATTTTTACCAGCATCATGGGCATGTCTGGACTTTCTGTGGGTTACTACGAGTTGGTTGGCACTTGGGCTGGATTTGAAACCATTGCCGTCGTTATCCATTCAATCACCAGTATTTGTTTATCCATTTTGCTTGTATTCCAACTGGTTAAGACCATCAAATATCCTCGCGTCATTGTCGCTGAATTTCTAAATCCTGCCATCGTGGGCAGTTTTTCAACCATCCCCATTTCATTCCTATTGCAAGCCCAAGCTTGGAATTACTGGCATATCACTTATTCAACCTATTTATGGTGGATAGGCGTTGCTTGCTTATTTTTGATTAACTTCATGGTTTTTTCAACGTGGTTGCATCAAAAAACAACTTTTAGCAAACTCACCCCCATATGGTTTATTCCAATGGTTGGCAATATGATTGTCGGATTTCTGGCAAAAACATTGGGTCAAACAGAATTGGGCTGGTTTTTCTTCAGCATTGGTTTTATGATGGCGCTGATCATGCTCGTCATCATGATTGCTCGGCTTATTTTTGGCACCCCGCTGCCCAAAGCTCAGCTGCCCAGTTTATTTATTCTTATGACACCCTTTGCCGTCGCTTGCTACGCCTATCACCAATTGACCGACCTCATCGACCCCATTACCCGCATTCTGTTCTATGGCGCGGTATTTTTCTGGATTGCCTTGGCTTCTCAGTTTAAATATTTTGTGCGATTGCAATTTTCACTGACTTGGTGGGCCTATATTTTCCCCTCTGCTGCATTGGTCACTTGCGCCTACACCTTGGGTCACAAATTGGCCAACCCATGGATCCTTTATTTCGGCTACACCGTTGCCACCATCATCACCTTGCTCACCCTCTATCTTTTATACAAAACCATTGGGTGGTTTATCTCCAAGAAAATATTCATGGCCCCATGAAGCACGTCCACATTCTCGGCATTTGTGGCACCTTCATGGCAGGCATTGCGCAAATCGCCAAGCAACTGGGTTGGCAGGTCAGCGGTTGTGACCAAAACGTCTATCCACCCATGTCCACCCAATTAGAGGACGCTGGTATCCAAATCGTTCAAGGTTTCGATGCCTCACAAACCGACTTGCAACCCGATTTATACTTAATCGGTAATGTGGTCAGCCGAGGCAATGAGCTCGTCGAAAAAATACTGCGCGACCGACTGCCCTACCAAAGTGCGCCGCAATGGCTGTATGAGCACGTTCTACAATATCGGCACGTCCTTGCCGTCTCGGGCACTCACGGCAAAACCTCCACTTCCGCCATGCTCAGCCACATTCTGCACAGTTCGGGTCAATCCTGCGTTTATCTGATTGGTGGCGTGGCTCAAAATTTCCCCACATCCGCACACTTAGGTCAAGGCGATTATTTTGTTATTGAAGCCGATGAATACGATACGGCTTTTTTTGATAAGAACGCCAAATTTTTGCACTACCGCCCTCAAACCCTGATTATCAATAATATTGAATTTGACCATGCCGACATATACCGCCATTTAGATGACATCATTCACCAATTTCACCTATTACTCAGGCAACTGCCAGACACAGCAAAAATCATTTGCCCCCCACATGACACCATCAAAAAACTGTTGGACCAAGGCTGTTGGTCACAAGTGGAATGGCTCAACAAAGATTGGCAAATTCAAGCACAAAGCCCTTTTGAAATTAGCCATCATGGCCGAGCACAAGGTCAACTTCAATGGGATTTGCTCGGGCAATTTAACCGCCAAAACGCCCTCGCAGCAATCGCGGCGGCACATCATATTGGCATTTCAGTAGAACAAAGTTTAGCAGCGCTCGCGCAATTTAAACACGTCAAAAGAAGGCAACAACTGATTGCAAATGTTCATGGCATCCGAGTGTACGATGACTTTGCTCATCATCCTAACGCCATCAAAGCCACACTACAAGGTTTGGGCGAATTGAAAACGCAAGGCAAGCTTATTGCAGTTTTCGACCCAGCGTCCAACACCATGGCTATGGGGATTCATAACGAACACTTAGTCGCCAGTTTTAGCCAAGCCGATCAAGTGCTGGTACATGCTTCCAAGAAATTACACTGGGATGCACACGCACAATTTACTGCCCCCCTATTTCAAGTTTTTGACACCATCACAGCACTGGTTGAACACTTAATACAAAACTGTGCTGAGAATGACACAATCGTCGTACTCAGCAACAGCGGCGCAAACATTGCTCAAAAAACAAAGGCGATGTTAGAACAAAAATGGGGGGCGTAAAAACGCAGATTGATGGCTTGATATTATTGTCAGGCCATTAACAAATAACACGGTATGGCGTTCAATCGCCAGACTCTGTGGCTGTGGTTTGTTCTTGGTCTGATTCAGGCAGTTCTAAGGCGGTTTTATGCGCACAACCTGTGGATAACACGGCAAACAACAAACTCACCATAATGCCTAACAGGCCTTTTGAAACGATTGTATTGAGATGTGACATGATCTTGTTTAATGTATTTGGCTCATTGACGGACATCCGTTGAAACCGTATTAAAACGGCGACTTCATTGTAGCAAACCAGCCAGAATTTAACCCAATTTCCTTTTCGCCCTGTTTACGAAGGAAGTGCTAAACGTAGCAACACGGAGCGGTCTTCAACCCATTTCTAATTTAATATAAACGTTCTGTGCAAATGAGGAAAGAATTCTCAGATAATATTTCACTTAGAAAAAATAGGGTATTTAAGCACTCTAATAAAATAGATAAAATATAATCAGAATGCTTAGAGTTCACCCTTTTTAATCGACTTGACAGTAGCAACATGGAAGATGTCTATCACAATCCAAAAAATTATGACCAAAGCAACTTAGACCGTTTTGCAGACAATGTGAAACTGGATCGTTCCCCTGATGATTTGTTGGCTCAAGTCATGTTGGATTGGGGCTTACCCCTATCGCTTAAAATTGAACAAGCGACCATCTGTGGCAAAAACGTATTCAAAGTGGCAGAAAACTCGCTTTACGCTTGTTTTGATGTGGGCATAGACGAAGACTTTGCCAAAGCCATCGCAAAAGAAGCCCCTTTAAGGTTTGTGTTTAAAGACAGTTGTTTTAAGAGTGATACAGCCAAAATCAATGTACAGCAATTGTTCAAACAATTGAGCCCCACAACTGAAATGAAAGTCATTTAAAGTGAAAGAGTATTCCGCTGAACAACTATTTGACTTGCTCAACCAGCAAGATGAATGTAGTTGGATAGAGGCCAAAAAAGCGCATGATAAAGCCAGTTCAGCCATGGAAACCGTGTGCTCATTTTCCAATGAACCCTTTCTTGGTGGTGGATATATTTTGCTTGGTGTCGCAGAAACCAATGCCTCTTCACCACCAAGGTATAAAACAATTCATATTGATGATCCAGATACAGTCCAAAAAGACTTTGCTTCCCAGTGTAGCACCATGTTCAATATCCCTATAAGACCCATAATATCAGTTGAGAAAGTACATGGAGATACAGTCATCAAAGTAGCCGTTGAAGAATTAGAGCCGCAACAAAAACCACTTTATTTCAAAAATAGAGGGCTATCCAAAGGTGCCTATCGTAGAGTTGGTTCCACGGACCAAAGATGCACTGAGGATGATTTGAGAATATTCTATAAAGACGATACAAGTTACGATCAAACTTCTATTCAAGGAGTCACATTGGATGATGTGGATAAAGATGCTCTGAAAATGTACAGGACTCTAAGAGGGAAAGTAAATCCTACGGCAGTAGAATTAAATTATGCTGATGATGAGCTATTGGGAGCGCTCGGATGCGTTAATAAAAAAAATGAAAATGAACTCAACTTAGCAGGCTTAATACTCTTTGGAACATCGAAAGTTTTGCGATCAAGCATGCCTATGGCTCGAGCAGACTATATTCGAGTGCCAGGCAATGAGTGGATTGAAAATCCCGATGATCGCTTCACTACCATAGACATGCGGGGCCCTCTTCTAACGCTTATCTTTAGGCTTATAGAGGCTGCAAATTCAGATTTGCCTCAAGGTTTTCTATTACCTGAAGGAAAAATTCAGGCAACTTCTGTAGGCTTGCCTACTAAGGTCCTTCGTGAAGCCATCGTTAATGCCGTCATGCACAGATCTTATCGAGTGCATAGACCTATTCAAGTGATTCGATACGATAATCGAATTGAGATCATCAATCCAGGCTACTCTCTAAAATCCGAAGACTTGTTAGGCGAACCAGGAAGCGAAATTAGAAACCCTTTCATTGCAGAAGTTTTTCATGAAACTAATTTAGCAGAGACAAAAGGTTCTGGTATCAGAGCCATGAGAAAATTAATGACTCAATCTCATCTTGCACCACCTACTTTTGATTCAGATAGGGACGGCAACCAATTTGTCTCTCGCCTACTACTGCATCATTTCTTGGATGAAGAAGACGTAAAATGGTTAAGCCAATATGAAGGCTTTAAATTGGGTGATGGGCAGAAGCAGGCTTTGATTTTTGCACGTGAGACTGGAGCGATTGATAATAGAACTTATCGTCAGATGAACGATTGTGACACTCTGAAAGCCAGTACAGAATTAAGGGTTCTAAAATCAACCAATCTGTTGACTCAAAAGGAAAAAGGGAAGGCCGCTTATTATGTCCCTGGTCCAAAATTGAATATGTCAATTCAAGAAATAAGTACACCACCTCAAGAAATAAGTACACCACCTCAGGAAATAAGTACACCACCTCAGGAAATAAGCACACCACCTCAGGAAATAAGTACACCACCTCAAGAAATAAGTAAACCATCTCAAGAAATAAGTACACAACCTCAGGAAATAAGTACACAACCTCAGGAAATAAGTACACAACCTCAGGAAATAAGTACACAACCTCAGGAAATAAGTACACTACCTCAGATTAGCGGAGCACTTAAAATTAGAATAAATGCTTTAAAAGAAAGGGAGCATAATCCGAAGAAAATTGAGGCGATTATTCTTGAAATATGTGCAGCTGGCTTTGTGCAAGCAACCCATGTTGCTGAAATTCTAAAGAGGGGGGAGGATTATGTAAAACGTAAATATTTAGGTCCGATGATTAAGGACAAAAGATTGGTTTATAGGCATCCTGATATGCTCAATCACCCGAATCAAGCCTACAAATCTAATAAAAATTCATAAAAATGAAACTACAGTTTAAAGAACAAGATTTCCAAATAGAAGCGGTCAAAGCAGTGGTTGATTGTTTTGAGAGGCAGCCGCTCAAAACCAATAGCTTCACCTTAGAACGCAGCAAAGCACTCATCCAAAAAGCCAAACAAACAGACATGAACCCAGGAATTTTGGATTTTGCATTAGAGGAATATATTGGCTATCGTAACTCTGCCATTCAAATAACAGAAGACCAAATGCTTGGCAACATTAAAAAAGTTCAAAATAGGAATAACCTGCATGAAAGCCAGCAATTAGAACGTCCCAACGGCGTAAAATCAGGCTACAACCTAACCATCGAAATGGAAACAGGTACAGGTAAAACCTATGTCTATATCCGCACCATGTATGAGTTGCATAAAAAGTATGGTTGGAGCAAATTTATTGTTGTAGTACCCAGCATTGCCATCCGCGAAGGGGTGTACAAATCCTTTCAAGTGACCCAAGATCATTTTCAAGAATGCTACAAGCACAAAATCAAACCATTTATTTATCATTCAGGTTGCCCGCAAGATATTGAGAATTTTGCCTCAGATAACCGAATCAGCGTGATGATCATCAATACACAGGCGTTCAATGCACGGAGCAAAGATGCACGACGGATCCATCAAGAATTAGATCAATTCGGCACTCGAAAACCCATAGATATTATTGCTCAAACCCAGCCCATCCTGATCATTGATGAACCACAATCGGTTGATGGTAAAAAGACTTTAGAGAGCATGCAGGATTTTAAACCGCTGTTCACACTGCGCTATTCAGCCACGCACAGAGAGGACTATAACAAGATTTATCGTTTAGATGCCTTGGATGCCTACAAAAAACAATTGGTTAAGAAGGTACAGGTAAAGGGCATCAATCTTATAAATTCAACTGGCACAACAGGTTATATTTACTTAGAAAACATTAACCTAAGCACCACAAAACCACCCCTTGCTTGGATAGAACATGAAAAAAGAAGCAAAAGTGGCGACATTTCTACAAAGCGAGTGAAAATTGCTGAAGGCTACAACATTTATGAGCAGTCAGGCAAAATGCCCGCCTATAAAAACCAAACGGTCACAGAAATAGATGGCTATCTTAATAAAATAACCGTAGGTGGTCAAGATATCTACCCCGGAAATATTCTCAATAACCACTATGATCATACTTTTCGCACCGTCCAAATTCGGGAATGCATCCAATCGCATCTACAAAAGGAAAAGCAACTCTTTGGTCGGGGCATTAAAGTGCTTTCTCTGTTCTTTATTGATGCGGTAGAGAAATACAGAATTTATGATGAATTCGGTGCGCAACAATTGGGCGAATACGCCCAGATATTTGAAGAGGAATATAAAGAAATAAGAGCCAAACTAAGGGACACTAAATTGAAAGGTTTTGATGAGTACTTAATGCGTGATGCCCCATCAGAGGTACATCAGGGTTACTTTTCCATAGACAAGAAAGGCAAGACGATTGATCCTATAGTAAAGCGTGGTAAAGAAGAATCCGACGATGTTTCAGCCTACGATCTAATTATGAAGGATAAAGAAAGGTTGCTTAGTTTTGATGAACCGACCCGTTTTATCTTTTCACATTCTGCCTTAAGGGAAGGCTGGGACAACCCCAATGTTTTTCAAATTTGTGCCCTCAAACACGCAGGAAGTGGCAGTGCTACAAGACGCAGGCAAGAAGTCGGGCGAGGCATGCGCTTGAGCGTTGATAAATTCGGTGTACGACAAGGCTTTGAGTTGGTCGGTGAACAAGTACATGAATTGAATAAACTCACAGTCATTGCTTCCGAGAGTTACGAGGCTTTTGCCAAAGGACTGCAGAAGGAAATTGCCGACACACTCAAAGACCGTCCGCAGAAAGCGGAAATAGACTTCTTTACCGGCAAGGTAGTAACCGACGCGCATGGCATTAAATATAGACTAACCGAAGAAGAGTCTAAGAAACTCAATAAATTTCTATACAAAGACGATGTAATTGATGAAGACGACAAGATTACGCCTGAAGGCAAAGAATTGATTGAAAGGCAACAAATACCGCTTCCTGAAAGTTTAGAATCTTACCGTGAATCTATATGTGCGTTATTGCAGACCATTTACACAGAGACAGACTTAAGCCCTGAGGATGAGCGTCAATCAGTCACATTTAACACTAATCGTAATTTTGAGAGGAAAGAATTTCAGGCGCTATGGAATAAAATCAATCTAAAGACCATTTATGAAGTGCAATTCGATACTGACAAGCTGGTTCAAGAAGGGAAAAACAAGATTGATGAACAACTCAACATTGGTCGTTCAGAATACGAGCATGAGGATGCGTACCAAGTAAGATCAGCTAATATTGAACGCAGTTCGGTCGATCAGATGAAAAACGCCGACTTGCCGCCTGTATCAGAAAGCAAAACGGTATCCGTTGAAAATAAAAAACACTCCCTCGCTGTTTACGATGTGATGGGTGAGATTGAAGCTCAAACACATCTAACTCGAAGGACGATTGTAGAAATTCTCAAGCAGATAAAACCTGAAAAATTTTTACTCTTACATAAGAATCCAGAAGCGTTCATTGCCAAATGTAGCAGACTGATCAATGAGGCAAAATCCAGTTTAATCATCAATAACATCAAGTACCATAAAACCGAAGAAAAGTATGATGCCACGACGGTTTTTACTAATGATAAATCCGCTTTACGTCAGTCAGAAAACTTCAAAAAGCACATTTATGATTGCTTAACTTCTGACTCAAAAGTTGAATCGGATTTTGCCGCCAACTTAGAATGTAGCACCGAAGTGGTCGTTTATGCAAAACTTCCCAAAAGTTTTTATGTTGCTACGCCTATCGCCAACTATAGCCCCGACTGGGCCATCGTATTTGATAAAGAACAAGTACGTTATATTTATTTCGTAGCAGAAACCAAAGGCTCTGATAAAGAGGAGGATTTAAGAGCGATTGAAAAACTAAAAATTCACTGTGCTGAGAAACATTTTGAAGAAATAAGCGGCGGGAAGGTCATATTTAAAATGATCGCCAGTTACAGCACTTTAAGTGATGTTCTTTGTTGGAAAAGCAAACATTCATAGTGCTTTAGTTAAACCTCGCAAGCGGTGGGGGGATAAATTGCCAGTACAACCAGACACCGCCCGAATTTTTCTAACGAAAAGACCCATCTCACTCACCTCGTGAAGGAGGAAACCAGAAATAGACTCCTGCGCTTCACGTCATTCAGCACCTTGCTCGAAACGAGGGAGCGATTTAGTATTGTTCACATTAAAAATTGTTTAAATACAATACCGCTTGACTTATTCGCGCAGTTCGATAAGGGTTGTGGCACAATAACCGCCTGATTATTAACCGTTGATTTCGCTGTTTTCATCTAAGCAATGCTACTCTATCTTGTCCAAATATTCAGCCAGTATCAAAGTGATTTATTGATCTTTAAATACGTCACATTGCGCGCAATTTTAGCGGCGCTTACTTCGCTTGGTGTTTCTTGGTTATTGGGTTCAAAGACCATTAAACTGTTGCAACAGTTAAAACTCAAACAATCCATCCGCAGCGATGGCCCCAGCTCCCATTTTGAGAAAAGCGGCACCCCGACCATGGGGGGCATTCTGATCTTATTTTCCATTATTGTTTCGAGCTTGCTTTGGTGTGATTTGAGCAACCCAAATATTTGGTTGGTTTTGTTTGTGGTCACTGGATTTGCTTTGATTGGATTGGTCGATGATTGGTTAAAGATCAAAAACAATTCATCCCAAGGGTTGCGTGTTAAAAGCAAATATTTTCTGTTATCGGCGGTGGCAATCGTTGCGATTCTGTGGTTGTACACTCAGCAATCGGCCTATCAACCTTGGGTGTTATTGATTCCATATACCAAGGATTTTATTATAAACATTGGCTGGGGCGCCATCATATTGGGTTATTTTGTGCTGGTGGGTTCGGCCAATGCAGTGAATTTAACCGATGGCTTAGATGGCTTGGCCATTCTCCCTACTGTACTTATTGCCAGCGCGTTGTGCGTATTTGCTTACGTCAGTGGTCATTTTTATTTCTCAGAGTATTTGTCTATTCCCTATATTGCAGGGAATGCAGAAATGGCCATATTTTGTTGCGCCATGATTGGCGCGGGGCTGGGCTTTCTTTGGTTCAACAGCTATCCCGCTCAAGTATTCATGGGTGATGTGGGTTCTCTGTCATTGGGCGGGGCATTGGGCATTATTGCCATATTGGTCAAACAAGAACTGATTTTCTTAATCATGAGTGGCGTTTTTGTGGCCGAGACTTTGTCGGTTATTTTACAAGTTGGGTCCTATAAATTAAGGGGGAAGCGCATTTTCCGCATGGCGCCCTTACACCATCATTTTGAACTCAAAGGTTGGGCAGAACCAAAGATCATCGTTCGCTTTTGGATCATTACATTGTTACTGGTTTTAATCGGTTTAGCCAGCCTTAAAATCCGTTAACTGTCTGATTCAATCGTATAGGGATGATCCAAAAAAACCATCAATCAATATTAGTCGTGGGTTGTGGTGTGAGCGGGGAGGCAACTTGTCGCTTCTTGGCACAACAGGGTTTGGCGTTTAAATGGACCGACACGCGCGCAAATCCCCCTTTAAAACAGCAATTTTTGCAACAATTTGGGCAAGACTGTTGGATCCTGCCTAATCACATATTTTCTAAAGATATTGGATTTAAACAAGCCATCATTGCGCCTGGTCTTGCTTTAGACGACCCTCTGGTACAAAGCATTGTTCAACATAGCATCCCAGTGATTGGAGAAATGGAACTTTTTGCCCAATACAATCGCAAAAAAATCATTGCCATCACTGGAACCAATGGTAAGAGTACCGTTACTAAGCTGATCACCCACCTATGCCAAAGCGCTGGTATAGAAACCGTTGCGGGCGGTAATATTGGTTATCCAGCTTTAGACATCCTAAATCATGATGCCGAACTCGCTGTTTTAGAAATCTCCAGTTTTCAGTTAGAAACCATGCACAGCTTGAAGCCAGATATTGGGGTGTTACTCAACATTAGCGAGGATCATTTGGATCGGCATAAATCTTTGCAACGCTATACAAAGTTGAAAAAGAAATTACTTGCGCTCTCCAAACAATCGGTATGCCAAGCCTCCATTTCAGTCGATCACCCAGATTTAATCACATTTTCAGCAGATTCAGCGGCTCAATACACACTCCAGCAAAATTCTGGACAGCTGTGGTTGGAAGGCTTGCCACATCATACCCCCTTAATGCCATTAGCTGATGCGGCATTGTTGGGACGTCACAATGCGGAAAATATCTTAGCCGCTTGGGCGGTTGGTCATCTGATGCAAATTGACAATGACCTCATTTGCCATGCGATGAAAACCTTTAAAGGCTTGCCCCATCGCTATGAAAAAGTCTCCGATTTTGCTGGCATGGTCTGGATCAATGACTCTAAGGCCACCAATGTGGCCGCCTGCATGGCGGCCTTAGCGACCTATGCCCATCCTAAGGTTATTCTGATCGCTGGTGGACAAGGCAAGGGGCAAGATTTTAGCCCGCTTAAGCCACTCATCCGCCAAGTGGTTAAGCAGCTGATTTTATTTGGTGAAGATAAACACCGCATAGCCGAACACGTCCAATGTACCGATGCCTTGTTTGCGGATACTTTGGATGAAGCCATTGCCTTTGCTTGTAGGCATGGTCAAAAACATGATGTTGTACTTTTTTCACCCGCTTGTGCCAGTTTTGATATGTTCAAGCATTTTGAGGATCGAGGCAATGCTTTTAAAAAAGGAGTTGCAAGGCTGTAAGTTGGCTCAAATTGCTGTATTGTTGCCGCCTAAAAATTTGTGTGCATCAGAACAGTGAAATTGTGTAAAGAACATCACATTATTCAGTATAATACCCGCCTGATTTAAGTGGGTGCTTAGCTCAGTTGGGAGAGCATCGCCCTTACAAGGCGAGGGTCACAGGTTCAAGCCCTGTAGCACCCACCAATCATGCCCTGCAGCGGTAGTTCAGTTGGTTAGAATACCGGCCTGTCACGCCGGGGGTCGCGGGTTCGAGTCCCGTCCGCTGCGCCATGTTGTCATGACATGTCCCCAAAAAACACCTCTGTCATTACAATAATTTACAGATTTCTCAAGGGAAATTCATTGGAAATTCGTTATTGAATTAATATAGCTATACCAAAATATTCAATCATCAGGATCAGATATGAAAAATTTTATAAAACGGTTATTGATCGTCGTTGTTGTTGCATTGGCGGGTATTTTTATCTTTAAAGACAGCCTCCTGAGCTATTTTGCTAACGCACAATTTGTCACAGCCGAAGCTGCACAATTCGATGCGGGCATTGACGTTGGCGCGCATATTCCAGCCATTTCAGCACTACATCAGGGTAAAGAAGTCACAGATTTGGCTAAGTTTAGTGGTCCAAAGGGTTTGGTGGTCATGATCAATCGTTCGATTGATTGGTGTCCGTTCTGTATCCACCAAACACTCAGCCTCAATGATGCCTTTGAAAAGTTTCAAAAGAATGGCATTGGTGTTGTGATGATCACCTATGATGCGCCCGAATTACAAGAAGCATTTATGGCTGAAAATGACATTAAATTCCCCATCATTTCCGACATTGATACGCGATCCATGAAGGCATTAAAAGTGCTACACCCTCATTTTCCCAAAGGGCATGAACATCATGGAATCCCCTACCCTGGCACTTATATCCTTAGTCCTAAAGGCTATATAATGGGCAAGCTTTTTGTTGAAGGTTATATCAATCGTGTCAGCACAGACAGCCTATTAGAGTTTACTATGACCAAGTTACGCGCTGGCTAAGAACCTTGACTTTAAAGGAAGGGTTTAAAACACGCTCAAATTAATTTAGCATCACCCTTGAGACTAAGGGTGAACAGCTCAAGCCTCTGCCAAATACGACGCGAGGATTTTTTGGATTTTCTCTCGTATCCCTTGATTCTTAAGCGCAAACTGGTAGGCTGTTTCTGCCCGTTCATGTGCTTGCTCTGGTTGCTCAATGAGAGTGCAAATTTGTCTAGCCAAACCATCTTCATCTTGCACAATGTTCACAGCATTGTTTTCGATGGCTGGTTCAAATAAATTTTCTAAATTTGCATAATTGGGGCCACTCAACACGGGTTTTTTTAATAAGGCGGGTTCAATGATGTTATGTCCGCCAAATGGCACCAAAGAGCCTCCCACAAATGCATAGTCTGAAACCGCGTACCAAAACATTAACTCTCCAATTTGGTCAATCAGCAACACTTGCGGATCATTTTGACCAATCTCTGTTAAATCGTTTTTACTGCGTTTGTTATATCGAAATTTGTGCTTAATGAGGGCCGTATTGGTTTCCTTGTTTGTTTTGTCGTGCCGAGGCGCAATGATCAACAAGCAATCTGGATGAGACTGTAATATTTTCGAATGCGCTGCTAAGATTTTTTCACCTTCGTGCTCGTGCGTGCTAGCAGCGACCCAAATGGGGCGTTGCGGGGCAAAAGCCGTTCGCCATTGTTGTGCTCTTGTCACTAAATTTGTGCTCGGTTGCAAGTCAAATTTTAAATTACCAATCAACGATATTTGTTCAGGCTTTGCGCCCAACCTGTAGAAATGCTTAGCATCCAGTTCAGATTGTGGAAAAATAAGCGTGAATTTCTGTAGCGATTGTTGGACCAATTTTTTTGCATACTTTTGGTACCTCAAAGTTGACTTTCTTTTCAAACGCGCATTGATCAACATGACTGGAATGGAAGATGTGCTGGCCTGATGCAATAAATTTGGCCAAATTTCTGTTTCCACCATTAGGATCAATTTTGGTTGTAGCTGTTGGATGAACTGCTGCATGACAGAGGGTAGGTCAAACGGCATGACATGTTTTGAAATATTAGGAAAGCGATTGTGAATGTATTCTGCGGCGCTGAGCGTGGTGTAGGTCAGCGTGATTGGCATTTGTGGATGGTTGCGTGCCAATGTTTCAATAAAATCTTTGGCAGAACGTGCTTCACCCAGCGATAAAACATGAATCCAAATGCCATGTTTCTGAGGTTGAAACGCACTTGAGCGGGCAAAGTAATCAGTTAATTGGGCGGGCAGGCTAATCGATTTAAAGGCACGACACCGTTTATAAGTTCGCCACAAAATAATAGGCAATAACAAATAACTCAGAATTGTATAAAGCCTTAACGACATGCAATAAGTTTATTGATAAAAGCTATGAATGCGATTTTGAATCGACATGGCCATGGCTTTTGGATCTTCTGCTTGTCGGATGGGACGTCCCATTACTATGTAACTGGCACCATTAGAAAAAGCTTGCTCCACATCAACCACCCTTTTTTGATCATCCACATTTGCAACTGGCCGAATGCCTGGCGTTACCACAATAAATGCGTCTCCGTAATGTTGGCGCAATTGCTTGGCTTCCAAGCCTGAAGAAACAACCCCTTCACAACCAATGGCAAGCGCCCTTTTGGCTCGTGACAAGACCAGAGACTCCACCTCGCAGGCAAAACCTAAATCCGATAAGTCCCCTGTGTCCAAACTGGTGAGGGCGGTCACTGCAAGCACACCCATTTTGTTTTTGGCTTCACAAGCTGCGCGCATTATGGCATCATTGCCATGGACGGTCGCAAATTCCGCACCCTTATCATCCAAGGCACTGACCGCAGCAGCGACTGTTCGGGGCACATCAAAAAATTTGAGATCGATAAAGATTTTTTTATCCTGATCTTTCAGCCAATCGATCAGATCAATGTAATTGCCAGACATGAATAATTCCAATCCCATTTTGTAAAAGTGCACACTGTCCGCCAATGTGTGGACCATGCTTTTTGCACTATCAAGGCTACTAATGCCGTCTAAAGCAAAAATCAGACGGTCTTTGGTTTCAATGTTTGGCATGTACTTAACATTTTTAATTATGATTCACAGAACAGTAATGGCTGCATCAACCTGTCCCAAGTGTTTGTTTTAAGACTTGAGACGCCCACGTTTGAAGCGGTGTTCTTCAAATTCTACCATGTCAGAATGACAAAATTCGTTGGACTTATTTTGCCCACTAACAATTGGTTGCGTATATTCATAGCGTTTATTGTAAAAATAATGCAAATTCTAACTTGTGAATTTTGTTAGTTTGCTTAGTTTTATGCAATAATTTCGCACAATGTCAATGAAAAAGAATGGCCTGCAAAGGGCTGCAATTAAAATCGCTTCCCCTCTTTAATAAAGGTTCAATATTTTGTTTTCATCGGTTGAATAATATACTTATCTATTATAATAATTAGAACATTAAAGCTCAGATAGTCACAATTAAAGTTCAAACAAAATCGTTATGTATCAATTATTGCTCAGATGTTTCACCCAATCCTTTGTCAGCTTTTCTTTTCAATGGAGCACCACCAATCGAATAATAAACACTTTTAAGCGCGTATTGAGTTCAATCAATAAACGCGTGCTGAGCTCAATGTGCTCGACCCTGGTATTATTCGCAATGTTATCCGCAATGTTATCCGCATGTGGTGGCGGCGGCGGCGGTGGTGAGCCGACACCAACGCCGACACCGACACCAACTCTGACACCAACGCTTTCGGTTTTGTTCCCGAGCTTGAGAGTCGATGAAGACTTCCCAGTAACTTTGGTGGTTGCCACTGCAACCAATGCAACAAATTTAACGGTCGATCAATCCACCACTGGGGTGATTACTGTGGCGCCAACAACAAACTCAGTGACAGTTTCAAGCTTTGCCAATGGCAATGGACAAACCACTTTAACCATTGTCGCCACCAATAGTTCGGGTAGCACGACTGCACAAGTGGTCGTGACAGTAAATGCTGTCAATGATCCACCAACAATAGCTGTCTCAAGCAATAGCATTTCAACTGTGGGAGGCTTTTCGCCGATTACCATTAACACCACAGCAAGTGATATTGAAGATGCCCATTTATCTTTCACCGTGATGGATGCCAATACAAGGGTAGTCAGAATAACCACATCAGCAGCGACTATTGTGTTAAATACCATCCCTGGTGCTTCAGGCCAGACCACCTTAACCGTCATTGTGGTTGATAGCTCGGGAGCAACAGTTACTCAATTCATCACTGTCAGTGTGACCATTACGGTCAGTGCCACACCGGTGGTGACAGTTTCTACTAATTTGATTAGCGTGCAAGAAGACTTTAGGGCTTTGGTCATCATCCAAACCACAGCAACGGATGCTGATGGTGATGCCATAACCCTATCTGTAAGTTCATCCTCGCGTTTAGTTGATGTAGTTATATCCACACCAAACAACAGCACCAACACCATCACCAATAGCATCACCTTATCGGCGGTTGCCAATGCCAATGGCACAGCAACCTTGACTGTGTTAGCAACCGATGCGGGTGGGCAGTCTACTAATACTGAGATTATTGTCGTGGTATCGTCTGTTCAAGATACACCGACCTTAACCATACCATCTACGACTTTAACCGTAGCAGAAGATTTTGCGAGTGCTCTAACCATTGCCACAGCAAATGATAGTGATGGTGATACGCTCCTGATAAGTGTGGTTGAAACCACCACGGGCGTAGTCATGGTCACAACCTCAGCCTCAGGGGTGTTTGTGTCAAGCATACTCAATGCGAATGGGCAAACCACATTAACGATAACCGTCAATGATGGCACACAAGATACAACGGCTCAAGTGGTAGTCGACGTCACGCCTGTTAATGACCCACCGACCTTGACCATCCCGAGTGCAACATTAACAGTCTTAGAAGATTTTGTGGGTGCTATGACGATTGCCACAGCAACCAATGTTGACAGCAATACGCTCACTTTTACTGTGACTGAATCAAACTCAACGGTAGTCAATGTAACAACCACAGCCATAGGCGTCTCTATATCAAACATTCTCAATGCCAATGGACAAACCACCCTAACCATTGCTGTCAATAATGGCAATCTGAGTTCTACCGATCAAGTGATTGTGACTGTGATAGCTGTCAATGATACGCCTACATTAACCGTCTCAACGAATGATATTTCAACGAATGCTGACTTTTCAACGATCACTATTAATACCACTGCGAGTGATGTCGATGAAGGCACTTTAACTTTCGCTGTGACTGTTTCTACCACTGGAGTGGTCAGAGTATCCACTTCCTCGAATGCCATTATTTTGAACGCCATCCCTGATACGACAGGTACAACGACTTTAACCGTCCATACAATCGACAATTCTAGGCTGATGGCTACGCAAACAATTGTAATCAATGTGTCACCTATTCCAAATCTTTTCCCTGTTCTGATGATTTCCACTACCCGAATCAACGTTCAAGAAAATTTTATGAAACCAGTGATCATCCGAACCACTGCTACAGATGCTGAGGATGGAACCATTACCCTTTCTGTGAGTTCATCCTTGCCTCTTGTGAATATCGTTCTATCATCACCAGACAACGGCGAAAGCACCATAACTAATAGAATCACTTTAACTGCGGTTGATAATCTTAATGGCAAGACAACCTTAACTGTGCTTGTAACAGATGCTGGAAAGCAAGTCACCTCTACTGAGATTGTGGTGGTCATAAATTCCGTAATTGACCCTATATCGTTTACCTTATCCACCTCTGTCGTCACCTTGTCAGCTCTCGGCAATCAACTCAATCGTAATGTACAAAGCATAATTATTAGCAACCCAGGCAATGAATCCTTAAGGACTCAGTGGCAGGTTTTGAGTAGTGGAAGCCCACTCTTTTCAGCCAATCCAGCCCCAGTGGTGAGTTTTACCACCAATATCCTAACAACCACAGCCACCTTGACCTCAGCGGCATCAACGGCACAATTGTATTTTACGATCAGGCCAGATCGTACTGGTACGGCCACGCTGACCATACAATTGACTGATCTGGATACTTCAATAACGACACAACAAACCATAGTGGTACACGTCAATTCAGTCAATGTGCCTCCAGTTATTGCACCATATAACTCAAATCTTTATAATTATGTTATTTATGGTGGCCGAATATATGCCAATTCTATTCAAAGCGTACAATCACTAAACCCATTATTAACCGAAGCCAGAGCTTTGGGTGGGCAATTGATTAACTTCAATTCAGATGAAGAGTATCGATTTATACTTGGTGCAGCAATAGAAACTCAAAATACTTGGTGGGGTTTGGTTTTACCGCAACGAGAATTCCCTGGTGAGCTGTCTTGGATAACACACAACAGCACCATTTCTTATGGGTATGCCAGCACCAATGGCATCACTAACCTCACTGTATATCCTGGTCAATACCCATTGCCCTGGGCGACTGTTGCTAGTGGTAATGGACTAATTGCCAATAGAGGTGGAAGCGCCACTGCTGTCAATGGGACGGTTTACTCCGACGGTGCTTTTTTATTCTTATTAGGAGAGGGTGGGGATGGTAGTTCACGTATTGGGCTTTTTGAATTTCCTCAAGGCTTATTAGAAGCTTCAAACATTCAAACCTATGTTGCAGCTGGCTCAGTTGCAACCGTGAGATTGACCGGTTTTGATTTAAATGCTGATGCGATACAAACATCTGATTGGTCTGCGGTGGCAACCGCTGGTACAGTAATATTTAATCAGGTGTCACAAAGCACTGGGATTCAAAGCGTGGACATGATGTACACCCCACCAGCTAATTTTAACAGCCAATCAACCGTTGTCGTCACACTAGACGTGAATGGCCAAAACACTACCACTGCCCTATTGTTTAGATTGGATAGTTTTCCAATTATTGACTTATCAACAAATGCCATTTCGATTACCGAAGATTTTACTAACTTAGTTATTGGTACGACCATAACAGATGAGATCGATGGGACCCTACCATTTACCGTGCGATCTTCTAACTTAAATGCGCTAATCATAACCACCTCAGCAAATGCCATTCGACTATCAGGGGCGCTCAATTTCAACGGTACAGTCACTTTGACTGTTCGGGCAGCAGACTCTGCTCAGCAGATCGCTTTTACAACGGTCGTGATTTCAGTTCAGGAAGTGAATGACCCCCCAACATTAATGGTTTCAACCGATAACATTTCACTTTTGGGTGGCTTTGCACCCTTCACCATTGCCACGACAGCCACTGATATTGAGCAGGGTGCTTTACCCTTTACAGTACAAGCATCACCTCAAAGTGTCGTCTCCATAAGCACTCGTACCAATGCCATTGTGTTGTCCCCCATAGTAGAGGCGGGCTCAGGTCAAACCACCTTGACCGTCACAACAATCGATCGTTTTAATGCCATAGCAACCCAAACCATTGCAATCAATTTAATCGTGTTACCAAGCTCGACACCCGTGTTGACTGTTTCCACCAACATACTCAGCTTGCAAGAGGATTTTACTGATTTTGTCATCAGAACCACGGCCTCAGATGTCGATTCAGCGACCTTGGTCATAACAGTGAGTTCGTCAACGCAATTAGTCGATGCCATGATTTCGACTCAAATGATCACATTGCGTTCAGTGGCTAATTTATTTGGTACGACCACCCTAACCGTCCGTGCGACGGATTCTGGGGGATTATTCGACACGACAGAAATTGTTGTCGTGGTGAACTCTGTTAATGATAGGCCAACTTTAACCGTCTCAACGCACACAGTCACTTTAGGGGCACCTCCTTCCTCCGTTATTCTGTCTGTATCAGCCAGGGATGTGGAGGATGGCATCTTATCTTTCAGCGTTTCGACGGGTTCAAGCCTTATTAATTCAACAAACACCACCACAACTTTAACCATAACGCGATTGAACTTGGATGCAGCTCAAGCCGTTTTAACCCTCAGAGCGACCGACTCAATGGGCGATTCGACAATAACCACAATTAGTGTCGTGCCACAGCCAGTATTATTTGTGACAACTGGCATTAAGACCCTTGATTTTGCTTGGAGTGCGGTCTCTACGGCAACGCATTATCGCTTACGAAGTAATCCGGATGGCAACTCAGGGTATGTGGATTTGAGCACCACAGGTATGGTGGTTAGTCCGAATAGCACTAATATTAGGCAAACCACTGCGCAGGGTTTGGTCTCCTTACATCGCTACATCCCAAGAGTAAACAATCCACAGTTTGGCATAAATACCTGCAATGCAAGCTCGTGTAGCACCTCATTTGAGCACAATACAATAAACTTAACCAATGCACAACTGAACAGTCTGATTGGTCGATTGCAAGCCAGTAACGCTGCAACAGGTGCTCGTTTTGGCTATTCTGTGAGTTTGAATGGTGATGGTAACACCCTTGCTGTGAGCGCAAATTCAGAAGGTACAGGTGCTCGCCTTTCAGGAGCGGTGTATGTGTTCCAGCGTAATGGGCGAGATTGGTCACAACAAGCATTCATCAAACCATCAAATAGTTCAGCGTTTCTTCTATTTGGTAGTTCTGTGAGTTTGAGTGGCGATGGCAATACGCTTGCGGTGGGCGCAGATCAGGAAAGCAATTCAGCTACTGGCGTAAATGGTGCTATAAATCAAGGATTTGTGCTCGCATCGGGCGCGGTATATGTATTCCGTCGTAATGGAACTGACTGGACACAACAAGCATACATCAAAGCCTCGAATACGGGTGCAAATGATGAATTTGGACTGGCTTTGAGTTTAAGCGCTGATGGCAATACACTTGCAGTGGGCGCACGATTTGAGGATAGCACCTCCAATCTAATTAATAGTGGAGAATCTAATAACAGCGCAACTAATGCAGGGGCGGTGTATGTATTCCGCTTCAGTAGTAGCACATGGTCACAGCAAGCATACATCAAAGGATTGAATACGAGAGTGGGCAATTTATTTGGTCAATCTGTGAGTCTAAGTGCAGTTGGAAATACGCTTGCGGTGGGGGCAACTGGTGAAGACAGTGCTTCCACCCAGGTCAACAGCGGTGGAACCGATATAAATGCAGCCGATGCAGGTGCAGCATATGTATTCCGCTTTAGTAGTAGCACGTGGTCACAACAAGCATACATCAAAGCCTCAAATACTGGTTCTGGCGATTTGTTTGGTCAATCTGTCAGTCTAAGTGCAGATGGTAATACGCTTGCTGTGGGCGCAATGAATGAGGACAGTGCTTCCAATCAGATCAACAGTGGAGAAACTGATTCAAATGCAACCGATGCAGGTGCGGTGTATGTATTCCGCTTCAGCAGTAGCACCTGGTCACAACAAGCCTATATAAAAGCTTCAAATACAGGTGCTGGCGATTTGTTTGGTCAATCTGTGAATCTAAGCACAAATGGCAATGTGCTTGCGGTGGGGGCAAATCGGGAAGATAGTATAGCCTCTGGGATTGTAACAACTGAAGATAATCAATCGCTTGATTCAGGTGCAACCTATGTGTATGAATTCAGCAATGGCACCTGGACTCATCAAGCCAGAATCAAAAGTAGTGACGGCTTCTTCGCTGTAAGAGCTGAATTTGGTTTCTCTGTAAGTTTAAGCGGAGACGGTGGCACACTTGCGGTAGGTGCAAGTCGTTTGACTTCTAATACTGGCGGGGTTTACTTGTATTAATTGTTAACTTATAGCCATATATTTTAGATGATATACATCTTCGGACAACAGAGTTTCAAGCCCGCATGGGAAAGAATGTTTGCTGATTATTCAGTGAACACGCGGCGTCCCAAACACCACTGATTGTTTTAATGAAATCTCAGCGCATTGTGACCAAATGCCAAACCCTATGAATTAGGACAATTTTCCACCATAGTCCACAATACCTGGATTGGTCATCACATTTTTAAGCGTCGGGTAATTGATTTTCTCTAATTCAATGGTTTTATGGTTTTGTAAATATTGACTAACCACGTCCCAAATCAGCGGTCCCTCCCCCACTTCATTGACTTGAGCCCAGCCAGCAACAGTGTATTGCTTGTTCATATCAATGTTTGAGCCATCGTCAAGACTCAGATCAGAAATTCGATTGCCATAGCTGTTCGATGGATCAATGCTGTAATCTATTCCCCCCACACGGACCATGTCGCCACCAGATTGTAAATAGGGATCTTGCACGAATAAATTTTCTGCAACCCCTTCCAGTATTGATTTGATTTGAGCACCACTTAAGGTGGATCTATAAGATTCACCATAAGTTAGAGCCGTTTGATCAAAAACGTGTTCCATTAAAATGGTATCGCCTGCTGGAATGGACGTACCCCAACGCACTCCGGGCGAGAAAGCAATTTGAGTATCATGTGCTTCTCGGAGTGCATTAATTGTGACTTGGTCCCACGTTCCGATAAAATTACCGCGCCTATAAAGCGTTTCACCTGCTATGGCGAGCGGTTGTTGCAAAATTTCAGCATAGGTTTTACCCATACGACCTTTATGATAAAAAGCCTCTGAACGGCGGGATTCAATGATGGATTCATCATAAGAGGTTGAACGGATTTTTTGGATGTAGGCTGTCATTTCAGCGTCTGCTGCAATGAGATTTGAAAACACGGGGAGCAGTTTATAAGTGATTTTTGTCACTCGATTGTGCGCGAAATCTAAATCCATCACCCCGACAAATTTACCATTTGAACCCGCATTGGTCACCCAAGTCTGCCCGCCTGAATTTTTAACAGCAATCGCCTTGGGAACCGCATCGTGAGTATGTCCACCCAGAATAGCGTCTATGCCGACCACTCTAGACGCCATCTTGAGATCGACGTCCATGCCATTATGAGAAAGCAAAATAATGGAAGCGGGTTTTTCATGAGCGCGGATGTCCTGTACCAAGGCTTGCAGGGCTTCTTCGCGTAAGCCAAAGGACCAATCGGGAAAATTGCTCTGAGGATTGGCATTGGCCGTTCGTGGAAAGCATTGCCCGATGACAGCCAGACGATGACCGCCGACTTGTTTCATCACAAATGGCTTGAAAGCATGTCCAGTATCCTCATCCTCCAACCCATGTCCATATTTATCCGTCATGTCAAAATAACGATCATCCAACAGAGCATCTTCTTTTATTCGGACATTTTGACCCAAAAAAACGCCGTTAAAATCAGAAATATTTGATAATACTTCTGGCTCTGAATATGTAAATTCCCAATGCCCGATTTGGGCTTCAACCCCTAATAAATTTGCCGCACCAACCATATCTTTGCCACGCGTCCAAAGCGCTGTTGCAGACCCTTGCCACAAATCACCCCCATCTAAAGTCAGGGTATTATGACGCCCGCCAGCCTGCTCACGCAGTTGCTCTAACAAGGTTTTAAGGTGTGCAAATCCACCCACCTTGCCATAAATGTCACTCAATTCGGAAAAATTTGAATGCGTAAATGCGTATGTGTTGAAACCACGCGCAATCAGATCGCTGTTATCCATAAAAGACTGTCCAACCAGATGCGGAAATTGGCCGACGGCACGACCCAACCCTAAATTGACATTGGGCTCTCGGTAGTAAATTGGATTCAGTTGCGCGTGGGTATCAGTCAAATGCAATATCCGAGCTTGTCCTTGCAGAGGCACCTCATACATCTTCTGATTAAATTCAGGGTCATAGCGCTGGTTTTTACTCGGCAATTGACTGCATCCACCCAACAATCCTGAAGCCACGCCCAGCCCCAACATTTGAATGAATTCTCGTCTTGTTAAATACACTTAACTCCTTATATTGCGTCCACGTTCTACCATTTATAACATAATACTGTACAACTAAAGCGCCGTACCGTTTCATCATGCCATAGGTATTTTAATGGCATTTGTTTTTATCGTGGCAATCAATTCAAACAAGCGCCATCTTCACACTAAAATAAACAAAAAAACGGTCATCGTGCGATAATTCCACCCTTGATTTAAGCGCATATTATTTCATCATGAACCAACTCTTTTTAATTGCAACTGGCGGGGCTTTGGGTGCCATGTCCCGATTTCTTGCCGTGTCAAGCCTAACGGTTCTATTAGGAAAAGATTTCCCTTATGGCACGCTGTTTGTCAACGCCTTTGGCTGCTTTTTTGCTGGCATCATACTCGTCTTGATTCATGAAAAAGGTATACTCAATCCGCATTACCAAGCGCTAATCATCGTCGGTTTTCTCGGGGCATTTACCACCTTTTCCGCCTTCTCAATTGAAACCATCGATTTGGTGCAGAATGGCAATATTTTCTCTGCACTGACCAATACCCTGTTGAATGTTGCCGTTTCCATCTCTGCAGCCTATTTAGGCATGCTGCTCACTCGTCAAATCTAACCTTGTTAACGCCATTATGATTGATTCTAAATTAATACGTACCCAAGCAAAATATGTACAACAACAGCTCAAACTTCGAGGTGTGGATTTCCCATATGATCAGTACGAATCCTTAGAAAATAAACGCAAAGACTTGCAACTCAAAACCGAAACCTTGCAACAACAACGCAACGACAAAGCTCGCGAAATTGGCAAAGCCAAAGCACAAGGTCAGGACGCTGATGAATTGATGAATAAAGCCAAAGTTTTAAATGATCAGCTGGGTCAATACGCTGAAGATTTAAAACAAAGCAATGAAGCCATTCATCTATTGCTTTCAGAATTGCCCAATCTGGCAGATGACTCTGTGCCAGTTGGTGACAACGAAGATCAAAACGTTGAAGTATCGAGAAATGGCATGCCACCATCGTTTGGCTTTGAGCCTGCAGATCATATACACCTTGCAGAGCAAAAAGGTTGGTTACCTACCCACATTAGCAGTGAAGTCAGCGGTGCCCGTTTTGCCTATATGAGAGGGGATTTAGCCAAATTGCATCGTTGCTTGGCGCAGTTCATGCTAAATTTGCACACGACGGCGCACGGCTATGAAGAAATCAATACGCCCGTCATTGTGAATGGCAAAGCCCTATACGGCACAGGCCAACTGCCCAAGTTTGCTGAGGATGTGTTTAAGATTGATCGCCCTGGATACGACCAAGATTCGTATTTAATTCCAACCTCAGAAGTGACATTAACCAATTTGGTCAACAATCAGATCATTGACATTGAAGCCTTGCCTTTGCGTTTTACGGCACACAGTTTGTGTTTTCGTTCCGAAGCTGGCTCATCGGGTCGGGACACTCGAGGCTTAATACGCCAGCATCAATTTGAAAAAGTTGAGTTGGTACAGATTGCCCATCCTCAGCACTCAATGGCCGCCTTAGAAGAAATGCGCAGCCATGCAGAAACCGTTTTACAACAGTTGGAGATTCCCTACAGAGTCATCGAATTATGTACTGGAGATCTTGGTTTTTGTTCAGCTAAAACCTATGACTTGGAAGTCTGGGTGCCCACTCAAAATACCTATCGTGAAATTTCATCCATTTCAAATTGCCAGAGTTTTCAAGCCCGACGGATGAAAGCTCGATATAGAAATCCTGAAACCCATAAAACCGACTTTGTACACACTTTGAATGGCTCAGGTGTTGCTGTTGGTCGTGCAATGGTCGCTCTATTAGAAAATAATCAAACGGAGAATGGCGACATCAAAATTCCGAAAGTTTTGCAAGCGGCAATGGGTACAGAACTCATTTAAATCAATGTTGGCGTGCTCTACCATCAATATTGCTTTGAACGACCGGGTTGACTGTGGCCAGCGCTGAATTTTATTTGTTACAAGATCCTAACAAGCAAATAGAATTTGTCTCTCTACTTTGCGCCAAAGCTTGGCGCCAGTATAGAAGCGTTTCAGTCATTGGCGATTTACCCGATTTAGAAAGATTGGATAAAACCTTATGGCAAAATTCTGCTGACAGTTTTTTACCACACGTGCTCGGTAAAGACAAAAATGTCATTCAATTACTGCAAGACAGTCAACTTTCCATTGCCCCCATTGTCATTAATTTGACCCATCAAGTGCTACTTAACACCCCTTGTGAAAGAATGTTAGAAATTTATAGCGACCACGAACGTCCTCTGGCGCGTCAAATATATAGTCAGTACCGTAATGCGGGTTTTGACATGAAGTTTCATCTCATTCAGTAAGGCATGCTATTGGTTGCGGGCATAGAATATTGTGGCACGCATTATTGTGGATGGCAGGACCAACTAAATCATCAACCCACAATTCAAGCATACGTCGAAACCGCATTAACCAATATTGCCAATCATCCCATCAAAACCATTTGCGCTGGCCGTACAGACAGCAAAGTCCACGCTTTACAACAAGTTATTCATTTTGAAAGCAGCGCTGATAGAGATTTAAATGAATGGCAGCAGGGGACTAATGCACTGTTACCCAACGACATCCGCATGCAGTGGATAAAGACTGTGCCAGATGATTTTTCTGCGCGCTTTAGTGCCTATGCTAGACGATATATGTACCTGTTGAACAACCAATCCTCTGCCCAAGGCGTGTTACACGATCGTTCAACGTGGGTTCGAAATACATTGGATGTGGCAAAAATGAATGAAGCCTGTCAGTATTTGCTTGGGACCAAAGATTTCAGCGCATTTAGAGCCGCCTCTTGTTCAGCGCCCTCCCCTGTTCGGACCATCACCATCGCCGAAGTCAAACAATTGGAACATTGGATTTGGTTCACGATTGAAGGGAATGCATTTTTACACCACATGGTTCGCAACATCATGGGCGCTTTATTGAGCATTGGCAAAGGACAACGCGATGCCCAATGGATTGAAGCATTATTAGAAGGGAAAAAACGCGAACACGGCGCCCCAACTGCGCCGGCGCAAGGTTTGTATCTGTGTGCCGTAAAATACCCTGAGGCATTCGCCATACCCGAGATAGACCCAACGGCATTTCCTGTGATTTTAGAGACCTTAAAGGCACAGTATCAAAACAGAGCATAAGATGGCAATCAAAGCAATAATCAAGCATTGCAAAGAGTAAAATAGTCGGATGAAAATTAAAATTTGCGGCATCACCTCGCTTGAAGATGCATTATGCGCTGTCCATGCTGGCGCAGACGCTCTGGGTTTTGTTTTTTATGATAAAAGCCCGCGCTATATCGACCCAGATGCTGCAAAGAAAATTATACGTGCTCTGCCACCGTTCATCAATAGTGTCGGTTTGTTTGTAAACCAAACCCCAGAAACCATCATAACAATCGTCCAACAAACACATATAAACACCGCTCAACTGCATGGTGATGAAACGCCTGAAGCATTTTGCTCATTTGACTTCCCCTTCATTCGGGCATCTCGCGTCAAGGAAGAAGCCGATCTTGCCGCCATTGGCGCACAATGGCAGCAAGCGGGCGCTTGTGGTCATTTATTGGATGCCTTTTCAGATAGCCAATATGGCGGTACGGGCAAATCATTTAACTGGAGGCTTATTCCCAGAGATTCTCCTCTGCCCTTGATACTCGCTGGTGGGTTAACGCCCGATAATGTTCAGTCATCCTTAGACCATTTTCACGGCTGGGGCATTGATGTGAGTTCAGGCGTGGAGCAACAACCTGGCGTTAAGTCGCATCAAAAAATCATCGATTTTATCCATAAGGCCCGTGGCATCTGTTGAACAATTTTGAAGGGAACTTGATCGTCAACGTATAAAGATTGAATGAACTTTCACCAATGCTTTGATTGACGAATTTCAAATCATACAACAAATGATTGATTTTTCTATCAAATTTTATTTTGCGTTGATATAATTCATAGACTTGGGAGTCAAAAAGATTATTTTTGATACGTATCTCTATGAGATGATGATTTTATTGTAACAATGCAAGATATTTTTTATAAGGAAGAACAAGAAAAAAGCACGTCCAAATTGAGGTTGCTGATTATATTTCTTGTTTTAAGTTTTATTGTTTTTAGTTCACTTTGGTTTACCCGCCAACCTGTGGCACAAATCACTGTCCATCCAGACATTCAACAACTCATTCGTGCCCCCATAAAACCTCAAGGGCTTGTTATAGATGTTGAAAGTAATAATCCTGAATTTTGGATTAAGAACTCGAATTATGTCATTGCCCAAATCGAAGCCGTACGGCAAAAAATGCCGACCATTGATATTGTTGTGCTGTCCCATGGTCGCGAGTTGACTTCTTTGGTGAAAAATCAAGTCGCCCAAACACCTGAATTAAAACTGACTTTTAATCAGTTGAATCATTTTGGCGTCAATTTATCCGTCTGTTCGGTCACTTCAAAATGGCAAAATATAGACACAGGGCAGTATCCTGAATTCATCAACATCTCTGATTCTGCACCCGCTGAGCGTAACCATTACAAGCAGTTGGGTTATGATGTTGTTTATTTAGATAAATTTAATAAAGAACAAGCAAAACAATTTCTACAAGACGCTCAGAAATATCGCTGATTTCTTTTAATCCACGCTCATTTCAACCCAAAACCCTTTTTTTCATACCCTTTTAGAAGGTATAATTTTGACCTTGGCTGAGCGTGGCTTATCCATCAGTCTCCAACTTTAAATCAGCCCTGAGCTTGAAATAAAACAATCCATGATTAAATCATTAATCCTCCTAATCAGACGTCATATCATAGCGGGTCTTTTGGTTTGGATCCCTCTGGCAACCACTTTTATTGTGTTGCGCTTCATCATCAATTTTTTTGATGACTTGATTGAGTTTTTACCCGAAAATTGGCAGTCTGAAAACTTGTTAGGCCATGACTATACTGGATTTGGCATCGTCGTTACCGTTATCATCATTTATTTAACGGGATTAATTGTTTCCAATTACCTCGGCAATCGCCTGATTGTCTTTTGGGAGAGATTGCTAGACAGCATCCCCTTTGTTAGAACCATTTATAAAGCCATTAAACAAATGACTGAGGCCGTGGTTTTGAGTGGTAATAATAATTTCAGCAAGGTTTATTTAATAGAGTATCCGCGCAAAGGACTTTGGACCATTGCCTTTCAGTCTGGTCTCCAACAAGGCGAGGCACATCGTAAGATCAATAACGCCGAAGAAAGCATCAACCTTTTTGTGCCCACCACGCCTAACCCAACTTCTGGTTACTTCATCATGACTTCGTATAAAAATGTGAGACCATTGGATATGAGCGTTGATGAAGCCATAAAAATGATTGTTTCTGGCGGCGTTTATGTGCCAGAAGACAAAACATAAATGCTCTCTTAAACCCATAAACAAGGACAATCAAAAAATGAAACGAACGCATTATTGTGGCGAGGTTAATTCCGTTCAATTATCACAAACCATTTCCGTCTGTGGTTGGATTAATAGCAAAAGAGACCATGGTGGGGTCATTTTCATCGATCTGCGCGACCGCAGTGGGTTGCTTCAAATCGTCGTCAATCCGTCAAATACGGCGTCGTTTGAGCACGCCGAATTATTACGCAATGAAAGCGTCATTCAAGTGACTGGCGTGGTGAATCCTCGCCCCGAAGGCACCGTTAATGCACAAATACCCAGTGGCGAAGTCGAGTTGATCACTGAGGATTTGGCGGTGCTCAATCTGGCTGAAGCCTTGCCCTATCAAATTGATGAATCGGTGAGTGAGGAAGTCCGGCTTCGTTATCGTTATTTGGATTTACGCTCTGCTCGTATGCAACATAATCTACGCTTTCGTCATTCGGTCACTCAGCACGTCAGACAGTACTTGGAATCTCACCAATTCATCGACATCGAGACCCCCTTGCTAACTTTATCAACCCCAGAAGGGGCTCGTGATTATTTGGTGCCAAGTCGCGTACACAATGGACATTTTTTTGCTTTACCACAGTCACCGCAATTGTTCAAACAACTGCTCATGATGAGTGGATTTGAACGCTACTATCAAATTTCTCGTTGCTTTAGAGATGAAGATTTGCGCGCAGACCGACAACCTGAATTTACCCAGATCGATGTGGAAACATCCTTCTTTGAGCAGTCTGAGATCATGGCATTAATGGAGGGTATGATACAGACGCTGTTCGAGTTGACCCAGTCAATTGAGCTGGGTCCCTTACCCCAATTAACCTATGCCAAATGCATTCAACGCTTTGGAACGGATCGCCCTGATCTTAGAATACAAAATCTTGAGTTGACTGACGTTGCTGATCTGTTAACAGACGTTGATTTTAAAATATTCGCAGAGCCAGCCAAAGACCCGAAATGCCGTATTGCGGCTTTGTGCGTCCCAAAAGGCAATGCCATCACGCGAAAAACCATTGATGCTTATACAGAGTTTGTTGGCATTTATGGCGCCAAAGGGCTGGCTTATATTAAAGTGAATGATTTATCCCAAGGACTTGATGGATTGCAATCGCCAATCATTAAATTCTTAGGTGAAGCGGCATTAAACATCGTCAACAGATTGGGCGCAAAAAGTGGCGATCTGGTGTTCTTTGGCGCGGATAAATCTGTTGTGGTCAATGAATCTTTGGGTGCGTTGCGCATCAAAATTGCTCAAGACCTGAACTTAATGGACCCTGGCTGGGCACCCCTTTGGGTGATTGATTTCCCCATGTTTGAGGACAATAATGGCACTTTGAACGCATTACACCACCCTTTTACAGCACCCACCCTAGGCATTGAGGCGATCAATGCACTTGAGGATAAAACCCAATTACTGTCCCAAGCCTATGACTTAGTGCTGAACGGCACTGAAATTGGCGGTGGCTCTATCCGCATCCATCAGCCTGAGATGCAACGGTTGATTTTTAATTTGATTGGACTGGATCAAGAAGCCGCTGAACAGAAGTTCGGCTTTCTGCTCAAAGCCCTACAATACGGTTGCCCCCCCCATGGCGGCATGGCATTTGGATTAGATCGCTTAATCATGTTATTGACTGGTGAAGATAGCATTCGCAATGTGATTGCTTTTCCGAAAACACAATCTTCGGCGTGCCCCCTTACCTCTGCGCCTGGTGTTATTGATCATAAGCAACTGAGAGAACTGGGGCTGAAATTAAAATAGCCCCTTCATTTGCCCATGTTTTATAAAATTGTGCTCTGCTTGAGTGGTCTGTTACTGCTTAGCAGTTGTGCTTCAGTTGAAGACAAAAAAGATCCACGTTGCTTGCAACGACCAGACCCTGGTCTGTGTCGCGCCTACTTTGAACGCTACTATTTTGATAATCGACAAAATCAGTGTAAAGTATTTATCTGGGGTGGTTGCGCAGGCAGTGTGCCATTTAAAACCAAAGAAGCGTGCACCAATACTTGCTTGAAATCGGAGTAATGCTTAAGACCGAATCTCAACGATGGTACCAATCGCTACTTGATCAAATAATTTAATCACATCTTCATTGGCCATTCGAATGCACCCGCGTGAATTGGCTTGACTCAAGTCAGTGCTATCTGGTGTGCCGTGTATGTAAATGTACCGCGCAAAAGAATCACAACATGCTCCACTTGCTGTGACGCCTTGATTAAAACCTGGCTCTAAACCGTCTAATCGCAGAATACGCGTCAATATCCAATCTCTATCAGGGTACTGCTGGCTCAGTTGTTCTGAGTAGTACTCGCCTGTGGGTTTCCGACCGACAAAGACCGTATTAGCTAAACACCCTGCCCCAATTTTCTCAGCAATTTTGTGACGACCACGCGGGGTGCCAAAACTGTTTTCAATTTCACTTACCCCATTTTTGGCACTACTGATTGGGAATGATTGAATAACATCGCCTTCTTTTTGCGCATAAAGCCACAATTTTTGCAATGTGATGTCCACGACGATATACATCATTCAATCCTTTTGTGCGTATGCGCCAATGATAGAAAATTACCATCACTGCTCAATTCAAAACCGGTGATTCGATCAGATACGATGGCGGTATTGTTCTCGTACCACAAAGGGATATAGGGCAATTCATCGTGAATGATTTGTTGCAGTTCAGCCAACAGTCTTTTTCTTTCTACAATATCCTCGGTTGATTCGGCCGCTTCAATCAAAGCATCAACGGCCGCACTTTGATAACGCCCACGGTTTGCGCCTTTGGGTGGCATTGAGTCGGAATGAAATACATAACGGAAAATGTCAGTGCCTTTTATGCCCACCCAACTCAATGAAAAAAGCTGAAAGCGCCCAGCTTTGATGTCGGAATAAAACGTGCCCCAATCAAAACTGCGGATTTCAAGATTGATGTAACTTTTCTTTAATTGGTCTTGAATGACGGTGGCTAATCTTAGTCTGAAAGGATTTTTCGATGTTTTATAAACAATCGTTAAGGGATTGGTTGACGAGTAGCCCAAATTTGCCAATAAGGCTTGGGCTTTTTTAGGATCGTATGCATAAGAAGCAAGTTGCGTGCCAGCCCAATGTTCAGGCGTCAGGATGGATTCGCTGGTTCTCGCACCCTGAGCAAAAATAAATTGAATGAGTTGCTTTCTGTCAATGGCGTGGGCAATGGCACGACGCACATCGAATTGGCTAGTCACTGGATCGTTGAGATTAAAACCTAAGTAGGAAAAAGTGCTCCCAGCTTTGGTGCGCACCTCAAGGTCTTCGCGTTTTGACAACCATTGGATCAACTCAGGTGGCAGGTTGTTTTGTAATACATCCACCTCACCTTTCAGTAATTTTAGAGCGCGCGTCGTTGGGTCTCGGCTTTCAATAAAGCGTAACACCGTGCCATTGTCACGGTTTTCCAACCAAATGTCCCCATCTCCATCCCATGGCGATAAAAATCGAAAGGCGCCGTTGACCGAGGGTTGATCGACGGGTTGTTTGATCCAAGATTGGGGTAATACGCCAATGGTTAACACCGATGGAAACAGCGGATCGGATCGAGATAGGTGAAAATCAATCGTTGTATCATCCACGATCACAATACGCTCTATATGACTGAGGCTGCCCCTATGTGGCGACGCTGTTTTTTTATCTAAAACCGATTCATAGGTGGCTTTTATATCATGACTGGTGAGTGGTGCGCCAGATTCAAATTGTGGCTGACCTTTGATGGAAAAACGAAAATGCTTATGGGTTAATTTTTGCCAGGTGCACAGCCAAGGAATGGCTTCATAGCGGTCATTAAAACGAACTGGTGCCTGATAAAGTAGCTGTAATATTCTGAACGAGCTGGCATCTGTGGCATGACGCACATCCAAGGTTCGTGGCAGATTAGAAAGACCAAATGAAACATCCGCTTTAGGCTTAGTCTCAGAAGTGCAAGCACTCACAGCAACCAACAGTAACGCTGCAAGGGCTAACTTAGTCAAAACCACCCTTGCCATAAAATTTGACCCCTCTTACAATTCTGGGACGATCATGCTTCTGGCGCCAACGATTGGTATCTCTTAAGCTATATACACAGCCACAATATTCTTGTTGATAAAAATGTTCTTGTTTGGATAATTCAATCATCCGAGTGGCGCCGCCCTGCTTGCGCCAATTAAAGGTCCAGTATTCAATGTTTGGAAATAACTGCGCAGCTTTCAAGCCCGAAGCATTGATTTGATCCATGTCTTTCCAACGGGAAATACCCAAGGTCGAACTGATCAGCCGCCAACCTTTGGCAGAAGCGTATTTGGCGGTCTCGACAAAACGCATGTCAAAGCACGTGCTACAACGCTTTCCTCGCTCAGGCTCCCATTCCATGCCTTGAATTTGTTCAAACCATTGATCGCGATCATAATCACCGTCTATGCAAGGAATGTTATGCTTTTCGCAGAATTTCTTATTGTCTGCTTTACGAATAAGATACTCTTCCTGAGGATGGATATTGGGATTATAGAAAAAGACGGTTTGATCGTAACCTGCGGCTTTCAAAGCCAATATAACCTCGCCCGCACACGGCGCACAACAAGAATGTAACAAAATCTTTTGATCACCATTGGGTGAAGCAAGTTTGGTCGGTCTTTGATAATTTTTCAGTTTTAATTTTTCTTGGGCATTATCCATTTTCATCATCCAAGGGATCTAATGCATGGAAAAATCGATGATTTGCCAGCCTGTTTCTGTGGCATGCGCTTTCAAACGTGTATCCGGATTGACAGCCACTGGATTTTGTACCGCACTGAGCAAAGGCAAATCAACATGAGAGTCTGAATAGCCATAACTATTGGTCCAAGATTCATCGTGATCGGTCATCCATTGCTTTAAGGCCGTCACCTTGTTGACACCATAGGTGGGCTCTCCTACAACGACGCCAGTAAAATGGTCGGCCACTTGTTCTAATTCAGTTGAAATCAGCGCATCAGCTCCGCATATATCGGCAATTGGTGTCGCAATAAAATTGATCGTTGAAGTGGCGATAACCACACGGTGACCCTGTTTTTTATGCCACCGCATCTTATCTAAAGCCAAGGGTCTTATTAAGGGGCGGATTGATTTTTCAACAAATAGATGGCTGTGTATGAGCAAGTCATCAGGGTGCATGGTGGTGAGCGGTTTAACCACAAATTTTAAGTATGCCATCACATCCAAACATCCTGCAGCGTAGTCTTGATCAAATTGTTGATTTTGCTCGTGGTGCGCCTTGACATCAGTGACCAAAGCATTGTTGACCATATAGCCACCCCATAAGGTTGCACTGTCACCTTGTAGGATGGTATCGTCTAAATCAAATATTGCAACGGTCATTACAAGGCAATGCGCTGAAATTTATCGGGCAGGTCAAAGGTGTGGTCACTGACGGAATGATTAAAACCATACTCCAATAGCTGTTGAAAGCGTCCATCAATATATTCCCAATATAAGGGCAGTCCTTGGTCAAAAAACAGCTTCGGAGAATGGACAAAGAGCACGGATGCACAAAAGTCCCACTCTGATGGTGGCGTCTGCTCATAACTTGCCCGTCTTACCTGACCCATGTGTTTATTGAAATCTGCGAGTGCATCCATAAAGTCTTTATGCGGTTGTGGATAGTTTTTGGGGATGTTTAAATTAACGCTGGTCATACACAGCTGATTATTGGCATACAGGCCATAGTGTGAACTGCTGAAACCACTGAGACCTGGCGTCTTTTCTGCGTTATTTATCTTGGCAAATAGAATTTTTATGCCTGTGAGCGCCTCGGGAATGCCGATCTTTCTGGATGTAAACGACAAGATGGTTTTATCGAGATGATTCACCACAACGATGCTTTTAGTACGGCGATTAAACAGCAGATAATCGGGATCGTCAGCCCCATAATCAATCCGTAGGTAACGGTCACTTAATACGTAACGAACAGGGCGTTTATCTTGACCAGACTGCTCAATATAATGATAAACATCAACGGATATAGACTCGGACAACGCACTGGGCGTCAATAGGATTAACAACAAACCTACGACATAAGTTTTGATTTTTGACATTGGTATGATGGCTTACTTTACTCGACGCGAATAATTGATTTTAGCTTGTTTATACAGTTTTTTTGCCTTGGAGTCTAAACCAAAAAAATGAACAACCTCTGTTTCAGATTTACAAATTTTGGCCACATTTTCATCCTGATCATTTTTGTCTTCAAAAATGGATTGCCGAGAACAAACCCAATTCCCGCGCTCGGTTTGATAGAGATCTAAAATATGGGATTGACCTTCTTGAGAAGAATCAATCACCCGAGCCAAACGGATGCCATCAAAAGTCAAGTTTTCATCATTGTCGCTGGCGACCACATAGGTTTGCACGCGGGCATTACTGTTGAATAGCGACAGTTGTTTTGAAAATTGACCTGAATCATCGTCTTCATCCTTGCTGTGATTATGCGCCTCGATGTTGTGGATCTTAAACCATTGCATCAACAAATCCACACAGCCATCAACCCATTCTCTGCGGTTGTTGAGCATTCTTAACAAATGGACAATTTCTTGAGAAACATTAAGGTATTGATCTTTGCTGTCAGTCAAAACCATGCCCGAAAGAACCACACCAGGAATATTTTCACCCTCGATTAATACCACCTCAGGCTGGCTTGTTTTGCCATTTTCTTGTCGAATGCGCACCATCCAGTTCAAATAAATGAATGTATTGGCAATATCGGAGGCCACTCTATACGTTGCATAACCACGCATGTACTGAAACTCCAACATTTTATTTTCTTTGACAAAACAACCTTCAAAATGAATGCCTTCGTGTTTGACCAGAGCCGCAAAATCCTTGATCTGCATTTGTTTAACGGGATTGATGTCCTTGATGCCCCATTTGGTTTCATCCGAGAAATGCGTTGGTTGCAAACCAATGGGTAGCAACATGGCTTCCATTTTCCATTCTTGATGTTGTTTCATGAAAATGCTTTCAATCCGTTGTATGAACTCAGGTGTTGGTCGATGATTGCTCTTATCAGATAGAATTTTTATATTTTCAGGGACCACGATTTCTTCAATAACGACGTCTCTATAACCTGTCGCAATGCCCCAAGATCTTTGATATTCGGCATCAATAATGCGCCACACCACTTGCAGTTCAAATGCGGAAAATTCATAAACGGTGATACCCAAAATCTCAGCTTCAATGGCTGTACTGGGATGCTCAAAGTCTTTGTCTTTAATTTTGGCTTTGGCACTTGGTTTAGAGTTTGTTTGACTTTGTTGCTGATAGGCATGCTTGTCCACACAAACCATATGAATGCGCGAATCGCTGACCATAAAATCATCTTTGGGATTCTCTAAGATGCTAATAAATTCTTTTTCGGTCCAACGGTTACTCATGATTGGGCACTCTCTTTAGAAATACATAGTTGATGGGCTGTTTGTAGTCGATCGAACACAAGCGCTTCATCCATCAAGGAAACTATTTTAGCCAACTCTGGTCCTTTATGTTGTCCAGTAAGCGCAATCCTCAAAGGCATAAAAAGTGCCTTGCCTTTATAGGATGCTTGCTTTAAAGCTGTCAACATTCCTTCTACCGTTTTCATCTGCTCCCATGCCGTGCATGCAATCTGAAAATAATCATCGCCCGCCTCAATTATACACTGTAATGATTCATCTTTAAACGCATCAATTTTATTATAGATTATTTGAGCATAATGCTGCGCATCTTCGGGCTTCAAAATATTGTGACGAATGGCTTGGACAAAACAGTTATACGTTTCTGGCGCGACATCCTCCGATATTTTTTCTTCAATCCAAGCTAATACAGATTCATCGGACAAGCCATTTAAGACTTCTTTTTGCCAGTGAATCAGTTGGTTTTCATCATATTTTGCCGCAGATTTGGATAGCTTTTTAGGATCAAATTGATGCGCTAATTGGCTCATACTTAACACATTATTATCTTCATAATAGTGCCCCAACCGCGCAAAATAATTGATCACGGCCTCTGGCAACCATCCTTGCTCTATCATTTGGCGTATGCTCATACTGCCATTGCGTTTTGACAATGGTTTGCCATCACTGCCCAAAATGGTGCTGATGTGCCCATATTGCGGTTTGGTTAAATTCAAAGCCTCTAACAACATGAGTTGTCTCGGTGTATTGGTTAAATGGTCATCACCTCTGATGACATGACTGATGTTCATCAAAGCATCGTCTATGGCATTGGCGAAGAAGAAAGTGGCCTGACCCGATTCTTTGACGATGATGAAATCGCCAATCTCATTGGTTTTATAGCGTTGAATGCCTTTGACCAAATCGGTAAAAGAAATGGTTTGGTTTTTAGGTACTTTAAAACGAATCGAGTAGGGCACATTGTCTGCTTTTTTCTGGGCGACCACGGCTGGATCAGCGTCTGCCCAGCGCCCATCGTATCGAGGCGGAATGCCGGCCAATTTTTGTTCCAAACGCATGGCTTTTAAATCGTCTTGGGTGCAGAAACACGGATAGGCCAATCCTTGTTCCAACAAGGTATTTAAGAATGATTCATAGAGCGCACGACGTGCTTTTTGATTGTACGGCGCATACGGCCCACCTTTGCTATCGCCTTCATCCCAATCTATGCCCAAGGCGGTGAGATCTTGCTGCAATTGTTGTTCAAACTGAACCTTTGAACGCTCGACGTCTGTGTTTTCAATACGCAGAACAAACTGACCGCCGTCAACGCTCTTTGCCAACAGTGCGTTAAAAAGGGCTGTACGGGCATTGCCAACATGCATTTCGCCGGTGGGACTTGGGGCAAATCTTGTTCGAATCATAGCGTATTCAGTGTGGTGTTCATTGTTGGCAAGATATTTTTTGATCGTTGTAAAAATCCAAATTTAAGGTATAAATCCAAGAGATTAAAAGGACTTTTCAGTGATCTTAAACAAATGAATGGCATAACCAAATGTAATTTTTTGTTGCTAAATTGTACTTTTTTTTGTTTAATAGTGTACTCATCGTTGTGTGTCGTTACTATTAATTTCGACACCACCACTTAGAATTTTTAAATAAAACATTGAGATAACATGCTTAGAATGCATTAACACGATTATGCTAAAAGATCGACCGAACCTTTCATCTGAACGCCGTTATTTACGTACACTATTTATGGGGCTGATCATTGCACTTTCAAGCTACGGTTGCTCAAATAGTCACAGCAGTACAAATTCAGAATCAAACGCAAAAACGCCTACTGTTAAACCAGCGCCCAACCCCAAAGTATTATTTGAAACCACCGTCGGAAATTTTACCATTGAACTCTATCCCGATGCGGCCCCCAAAACGGTCGCCAATTTTCTAAAATACGTGGCGTCAGGCTTCTATGACAACACCATCTTTCATCGTGTCATTCCAAATTTTGTGGTGCAAGGCGGTGGATTTGAGCCTGAAATGATTAGAAAAGACCCCTCTGGCCCGATCATCAATGAAGCCGATAATGGCCTAAAAAATGATCTGGGGACTTTATCTATGGCTCGAACCAACGACGCACATTCCGCGACCTCACAATTCTTCATCAATCTAAACGACAATGTTTTTCTTAACCACACTGGAAAAACAACCAAAGGTTGGGGGTATGCCGTCTTTGCAAAAGTGATTGCAGGGTTTGAAAATCTCAATGAAATGCAAAAAATCCCAACGACCATCAAAAATTTTCACCGTGATGTCCCTGAAAAAGACATCATTTTGATCAAAACAACGCTGTTAGATGAATCAGCTTGATTGACCGAGTGAGAACACTTAAACAATCCCCTGATCACTATTCATTAATCAATTAACCTACTAGATACCTTAATATTTACTATGACATCAATAACCATACAGACATCAAAAGGCGACATCACCTTACTTTTGAACGCTGACAAAGCCCCCAAAACGGTTGAAAATTTCCTCTCTTACATTGATTCAGGTCATTTTGAAGACACCATTTTTCACAGGGTGATCAAAAACTTTATGATACAGGGCGGGGGTATGACCGAGGACATGCACCAAAAAAGCACCCAAAGAACCATAGAAAATGAAGCTGATAATGGCTTGAAAAATGTTCGAGGGTCCATTGCTATGGCGCGCACCATGGATCCGCATTCCGCCTCATCTCAATTTTTCATTAATTTGGTTGATAACGCTTTTTTAGACCACACCAGCAAAAACGCGCAAGGTTGGGGTTATTGTGTATTTGGCGCAGTCACTGAAGGTCTGTCAGTCATTGATGATATTGCTGAAGTACAAACGGGTCAAAAAGCGGGACATCAGGACGTGCCCGTAGAAAGTATTTTAATTAAAAATATGGTACGAAGTTAACGATTGCATCCTCATTACCGATCCTTTGCATCGTTCTGTTTGCTAAAACGCCCTATTGCGCTTTAGCCAATAAAGATTTTAGATAATAGCCTGTATAGGATTCGGCTATTTCAGCCACCTGTTCAGGGGTGCCCTGAGCCACAACCTCGCCTCCTTCGCTGCCCCCTTCTGGTCCCAAGTCAATGACCCAATCTGCTGTTTTAATCACATCTAAGTTGTGCTCAATCACGACGATGGTATTGCCTTTATCGCGCAATTGATGTAATACTCGAATCAGAAGCGCAATGTCGTGAAAATGCAATCCTGTGGTCGGCTCATCGAGGATATACAATGTTTTGGACGTGTCTTTACGCGACAATTCTTTTGACAGCTTTACCCGTTGCGCTTCACCGCCTGATAAGGTTGTCGCACTTTGACCCAATCGTATGTATGACAGCCCAACTTCGACCAATATGCTCAGTTTGCGTTTAAGCGAGGGTATGGCATCAAAAAATATCAATGCTTCAGCAATGGTTAATGACAACACCTCTGCAATGTTCTTACCGTTATACTTCACTTCGAGGGTCTGGTCGTTGTAACGCTGTCCGCGACATTCATCACACTGTACATAAACATCGGGTAAAAAGTGCATTTCAACCTTTATGACACCATCTCCTTGACACGCTTCACAACGTCCCCCTCGAACATTAAAACTGAAACGTCCAATTTTAAATCCGCGGGTGCGCGCTTCTCTGGTTCCAGCGAATAATTCTCGAACGGTGGTGAATAACCCAGCGTAAGTTGCTGGATTAGAGCGAGGCGTGCGTCCAATAGGACTTTGATCTATGCCAATGACCTTATCAAGGTGTTCAAATCCAGTTATACTCTTAAAAGCTTGGGTTTGCACATGAGCACGGTTCAATTCGTGCGTTGCGACCTGGTACAAGGTCCGGTTGATCAGCGTTGATTTTCCCGAACCCGATACCCCTGTGATACAGGTCATCACACCAAGCGGTATGTTCACATTCACATTTTTGAGGTTATTGTCATAAGCCCCAGTTATTTTTAATTTTTTCAAGGATTTTGTTTCAATGCGTTTGGGAATTTCAATGTGTTGTTTGCCACTTAAGAATTGGCCGGTTATTGATGATTTGCACCCAAGCAAACCCGCTACGTCGCCTGCATAGACTACTTCACCGCCCTTTTCACCCGCATTTGGACCAATGTCAACCACAAAATCTGCCGCTTGAATGGTTTCTTCATCGTGCTCCACGATGATCACAGAATTACCAATGTCACGAAGGTGCCTAAGGGTGGATAACAGTTTTTGATTGTCTCGTTGATGCAAACCAATCGACGGCTCATCCAAAACATACATCACTCCAACCAAACCCGCGCCAATTTGACTGGCCAAGCGAATGCGCTGGGCTTCACCGCCAGAAAGCGTATCTGCGCTGCGTGCCAAGGTTAAATAGCCCAGACCCACATTGACTAAAAATTTCAACCGATTGCCGATTTCTTGAATGATTTTTTCTGCAATTTGCTGATCCATCCCAATCAGTTCAAGCGCATCAAAATATTGATATGCTTGTTGTATCGATAAGTGGACAATGTCAGGCAGGTTACGATTATCAATAAAAACATGTCGTGCGGCTTCATTTAAGCGTTTACCTTGACAATCTTTACAATCATCCGTGAGGCGATAACGGCTGAGTTCCTCTTTGCTCTGACGATTTTCTGTTTCTTGAAAACGCCGTTCCATGTTGTTGATGACCCCTTCGAATGGTCTCTTATCGCTGTAACGACCATGCGGCATTTTGATCCGCTCGCGCCCCGTGCCAAACAACACGATGTTTTGCTGTTCTTCGGATAAGTTAGACCACGGCGCTTCAACATCAAATTGATAGTGATTAGCCACCGCTTGTATTAATAAAAAATAATACTTTGAACGTTTACCCCAACCTGCAATGGCCCCATCCGCCAAACTGGTATTGTGGTCTAGCACGACTCTTTTAGGGTCAAAAAAAGCAATACGACCCAAGCCATCACAGGTTTGGCAGGCACCGTGGGGGCTGTTGAAAGAGAATAATCGAGGCTCGAGTTCGCTCAACGAAAAACCACAATGTGGACAGGCGTACTTGGCCGAAAAAATCAGCGATATGTCATTGTCAATGCCTTTTATCTTGGCTAAATCCCCCCCTAACCTGAGCGTTGTCTCCAAGGATTCGCTGAGACGACTTTGCATGTCTGCTTTGACTTTAAAACGGTCAACCACAACTTCAATGGTGTGTTTCTTTTTAGGGTCTAATTCTGGTGGTGATTCTAAGGAAACTTCGTGATGATCGATCAAAGCCCGAACAAAACCTTGAGCCAATAAGCCTTCTAACAGCGCTGTGTGCTCACCCTTTCTGCCTTGTATAACGGGTGCCAGCATCATTACTTTTGAGTTCTCGGGTAAAACCATAATTTCACTGACCATTTGTCTTATGGTTTTGGCATTGAGCTCAATACGGTGCGTTGGGCACATGGGCTTACCAATGCGCGCAAATAATAACCTAAGATAATCGTATATTTCAGTGACCGTCCCAACCGTTGAACGGGGATTGTGAGACGTGGATTTTTGATCGATGGAGATGGCCGGTGACAGACCCTCTATATGGTCAATATCCGGTTTATCCATCATGGATAAAAACTGGCGGGCGTAGGCGGATAATGACTCTACATAGCGCCTTTGCCCCTCTGCATAAATGGTATCGAAAGCCAATGAAGATTTGCCTGAGCCTGATAATCCAGTAATAACCACCATCTTATCACGGGGAATGTCGAGATCGATGTTTTTTAAATTATGTGTTCGAGCACCGCGTAATGAAATTGTATCTAATGCCATTTTTAATATTATCCAGAGTATAAAACCATTATCCAACGTCTGCTCAAAACGTTGGAACAACGTGTTTCAGTGTTTTATAATGTTTTTTGTTAGAACGAAGAAGCTATGAATGCCGATCATCAAATTTAAGGCCGTATTTTACAACAGTTCGGGCGTCAAACCTTTTTCAATTAGACATCCCACCATAAAAAAACCGCGGGACTTTTTCATTTTTTCACGCTTTGAACACCATTCATAGCGAGCCTTGATTTCACTGATCCATGAACAACGAACCGATACAGATTCGCCAGTTCATATTGAATGGATCAATCATTCAACGATGGTATTGATGCTTATTTAGGCAGATTATCCGCGTTTTTGATAAAGCATTGCTCAAACGATTGAGCCGCGCCATTGGCGGCTCTTACGCGGTTTGACTGATACAGATGTTGGGCGCTGAGATGGATCATTTTGGTCAATAGTGGTGTGCAATGAGGCTGTGATTGCGCAACTGGGACAATCCAATTTGAACGTTGTAAATTTTTATTTAATGTTTGCCAGGATTGGTACCAGTTCAGATGCATGGCCACTTGAAAGAATAGAATGAGCCCAACGCCTGCTACACCAGCGTACCATTGTGGATTGTTTATCTTGAGGGCTTTGCTTTGGTGGTATTTTGCACTGCATTTAAACAATAGCCCAATATAGATTGCCATAATGATCGGCGGAACCGGCATCTGGTACGGGAAGCTAAATTGTGCATTGACCGCACTACCGACCATAGCCAAGAATATTGAGAAAAATAGAATGCTTTCTTCGCCTTCACCATCGCGAAATATTCGCCTAAAAGCCCCCAATAAAACAACCATCACAACGCCCAATAACAACATGCCCAAAAACCCAAGTTCAACCGCAGCGTTGATGAAGTCATTATGTGTTCGCACATAACTGCTGACTGAATAGCGATCTGCATAGAGGGTGATGTTGTGGTAGAAAGCCCCCAATCCATGCCCAATCAATGGTTGCTCCTTAACCATTTCCCACGCAGATTGCCAGATTAATAGACGCCCATCCAAGTCGGCTTTATCAACAATGGCAGACTCTGCCCTATCTTCTATGGACTCAATGCCTGTTGACAACTCATGCCAGAAAAACTCAAACTTTCGCTCAGAAATGTTCACCAATACCAGCATCAACAATATTGCAATCAATCCATGCATGCGCCATCTTTTTAGATCAGGCTTTTGATTGAAAAAACCCTTGGGCGTTTTTTTAATCACGTACATTGCCCCCACAATCAGCAAAATCATTTGTACCGCCAGGCCTAACCATACGGCTTGGGTGGACGTGTGAAAAATAAAAGCCAAACAACAGGCTGCAGATAACCAATAATACAGCGTAATTTTCGGGGCTTTATCACAAAGAATTAAGTAAATATGTAAGGGCATACACAATAACACCACTTGCGCCGCAATATTGGGATTGACATAATTGGCCGAGGGGGCTAAGGCCTCACCAAAAATTTCGATGCTTAATACTGCACGCAGTAGCCCAAAGAATGCAATATAAAATGCGGTAAATACCAAGGTGCGAGAGATCAATATCCAAGTATGATGCACAGGTGCAAGCATCACCGCAATGATGCCAGCACAGAGCGCCGCAACATAGAGTGAAAAAGTACTGATATAAAAATCCAGATTAACCGCCCACAAGCCCGAAAGACCAGAAAACCCAACGAGTAACAATACACTTAGGTGTGAAGGTGTGAGATTGATTTGAAAGTCTCGGCGTTTAATTTTGGTTAAAAGTATTAATAATAATACAGCAGGAAATCCAATGCCAGCAACGAGCTCTTTAATATATTGAGAATAGTTGATGCCATCGTGGTTGATGCTGAGACCACTCAATGCCATAAGCAAAAAAATGACCAAAAATAAAGGAAGATACCACTCGTTTTTTCGATTCATTATCTACTTATTCCTATCCTTTCGCGAAATGCATGTTATTGGACGCTTCATTGAGCATACTGCCAGTCGGGTTCACAGATTACAAAGCCACTGGCCAACTTGGCATGACAAGATAACTGTATTGAGTGAACGAGCATTTTAATTTAAATCACATTGAATGACAGCGTTAAGTCTGGATCAACAATGGATTGTAAGGTGGCTAATATCAATAGAGGAAGTGCTAAAGAGCATTTAGGCGAAGCTGAGTTTTGAAGGTCATTGCCTACTTTAGAATTGAGTTCATATTCATTCAGCGTCAGTGACCATTGCATTCATACTGGCTATATTGAAGCTGATTGATGCATAAAAAAACACCCCCCCTTTTCAAGAGGGGTGTTTTAATTTGGTTAATCAAAGTTGATTAAACTTTATGACGCCATTTTCTTTTCGCGTTCATCAAAGTACTCGGAAGTGACTTTGAATACCATTGGCGCTAAAAGAACCAAGCCAACAAGATTTGGAATGGCCATCAATCCATTGAGTGTATCGGAAAGATTCCAAACCAGATTAATCTTAAAGTTAGCAAAAGATAGCGCTGCAGCGACCCAAAATACCCGATAAATGATTAGGTATTTTTCGCTGAAAATATATTGGAAGCAACGCTCACCGTAATAAGACCAACCCAATATGGTTGTAAATGCAAAGATTGCCAATGCGATGGTGACAATATACTCACCGCCTGGTATAGAAGCACCAAAAGCCATAGAAGTTAAAGCCGCGCCATTTACCCCAGAAGTCCAAGCACCAGAAGTCAGGATCACCAATGCAGTCATCGTACAAACGATGAGTGTATCAATGAATGTACCCAACATGGCAATAAGACCTTGTTTTACTGGGTTATTGGTTTTAGCTGCAGCATGCGCTATGGCAGCAGAACCAAGACCTGACTCATTTGAGAATACCCCGCGAGCCACACCGAAACGAATGGCGGCTGCAACAGCGGCACCTGCGAAACCACCTGTGGCTGCGACAGGATTAAATGCGGACTCAAAGATTAAAGCAAATGCAGCGGGAATTTCGGCAATGTTGATGACCAAAATGATAAGGGCTGCACCAATGTATAAAACAATCATTGTTGGAACCAATTTACCAGCCACTTCACCAATACGCTTAATGCCGCCAAAAATAACAAATGCAACCAAAACCGCAACAACAATACCTGTGATGTATTCTGGTACAAAGAAGTTAGTGCTTAGGACTTGAGCCATGGAGTTTACTTGTACGCCATTACCAATACCGAAGGCGGCAATTGCGCCGAAGATGGCAAATGCCATACCGAGCCATTTACCCAATGCGGGGGCTGATTCACCAACACCATTTCTTAAATAGTACATGGGACCACCAACAAATTTACCTTCAGCATCAACTTCACGATACGTTACCGCACAAACGGCTTCAGCGTATTTTGTTGCCATACCAAGAAGGGCAATGACCCACATATAAAAGATGGCGCCAGGTCCACCTAATGCAATGGCTGTTGCAACACCAGCAATATTACCAGTACCAACTGTTGCTGACAAAGCAGTCATCAGAGCGTTGAAAGGTTTTACTTCACCTTCGCCTTGACTTTCACTTTTATCAAAAAGCAATTTAAATCCATAACCAATCTTACGCCATGGCATAAATACCAGGCCTAAGGTCAATAGTAACCCTGTAAAACTCAAAGCCCCCAACATGGGTGGTCCCCAAGCAAAACTATTAATTTCTGAAATAATCTGATTCAGTTGTTCCATAGTAAAACTCCGAAAGTGTATGCCTATATAACAGAGTCAGCAAGAGCGCTGACAACGATTTAAGCAATGTGTTAACTTTATTAGCCTAATTAGCTCCGTCAATTATAATATATGTTTGGTTTATATGTGCTTTTAAATAGCGTACAATGGTTCATATTTTTTATGACTACGTCGGCGTTACAGGCACCTTTAATATTTTTCAATTTACTTTATTTACAATTGTAAATAACTGGATTCATCATGATAGAAAGCCACCAAGATTTAGCAGACGTTGAATCCTCTGAACATCAGCAAATAGCAAGCGCTTCCGAGATTGAAACTGAAAGCGAAGCCATTTTGACCCCCACTGAAGCACGGGTATTGGGTTGTTTGATGGAAAAAGAGTTGACGGTTCCAGAAAATTACCCTCTGACTTTAAATGCGTTGACGCTTGCCTGTAACCAAAAAAGCAATCGAGAGCCCACCATGCAGTTAGAAATGGGCGAAGTCGGTCGAACGGCAAAAATCTTAGAGCAGAATAAATGGCTTGACATTCAATTTGGTGATCGTGCTGATCGCTATAAGCACCGCATCCGCCAACAACTACAATTGGAAAAAAGCCATCAAGCATTGCTGGCCGTCATGCTATTGCGTTCGCCCCAAACACTGAATGAGTTAAAAGTGCGCACCAAGCGCATGGTTGATTTTGAAGACGAGGCAATTCTGCTTGAAAATCTTTCAAATTTAATTCAAAGGGAAAGTCCACTCGTTCAATTATTACCAAAAGGATTGGGACGAAGAGAGGATCGATTTACGCATTTACTTTGTGGGGTGGTTGAACCAGATCATCGACCAAAAAACACCCGCGAACCTTCTCAATTGGAACAACGAATAGCCGCCTTAGAACAGCAAGTTGAAGCACTAACGACCCGCATTGATCAGCTGACGCATTCAGACGACTAATCCATCTCGAGCCACAAGCCTAGCCGCCAATTTTTTAATCAGATCTATCAACCTTTGCGACAAGGAAATAAGGAAACAAGTTCATCAGCTGTTTGGGTGGCAGTTGCGCAAAACATTTTTGTGATTTTTTCTTTATAATACAATGTATTAATATGATACTGTTAATGTAAAATATAGTCATGAATACCGCAACTGTTGTGCCGCCCTTCCGTATTGTCATCTACTTAGCTTACTTGTCGAGTGCTGTGTATTTGTATGTGGCATTACGGACAGATGAAGCAGGATCTTTTGGTCTTTGGATGGGTCATTACTTAAAATTGTTACTCGGAAACATCGCCTATCTCATCCCGCTCATCATATTGATCAGCCTATGTGACAGGCTTTGGCAACTTCGTGAAAGAATTGGAGGATCTCTCAATATGCCAAATTGGGGGCGATTCATGGGGCTCATGGTGTTGTTTTTTGCCCTGTGTGGTTTAGTCACCATTGATACACCAAGCCATGTCCTCAATGGGGGCATCATTGGTCAATGGATCGTTCAGCATTTACAAAATTGGTTTGGTTTTCTTGGAACCATTTTGATACTCAATGTTCTGTTTCTTTTTGCTTTTACCCTCTCGACGGCCATGTCCTGTATCACCTTATTTGAAAAGACGGGCGCTTCAATACTCACTTTATTCAAAACATCAAAAAAGCCAGAAGACAATAAACTTGCCGACCTCAAATCTACACAAAAACGTACGCTCCAAGAAAAAATGTCTTGGCTAACGTTTAAAATGCCAAAGTTTCCACAAAGAAAAATTCAAAATAATCATACTATCCCAACCCGGTCGGAGGCTAGCCCCTCTGCTCAGCAAGATCAATTTGCAGATGTGCTGGCCGATCAAAAGTTTGATCAGTCTTTAGAAATCCCCCCTGTTTCAAATCAAATCAATCCACTTGATGAACCAAATTTCGATGCCGTCGCACCAACCAACTTGAAAACTGAACCCTCAGCGACTGCAACCATACCGACAGCGCCCGTGGCATCATTAACCAAAGCAAAATCAATGACGCATATGTCTGGCATTTTACCCTCCGTTGAATTATTAGACCCAATTCCAGAAAAAACACAAGGGTATTCTGAAACCGACTTGCAACAATTGGCCACAAAGTTAAAAGACAGCTTGGAGCATTTTAATATCAGCATCACTGTGGAAGCCATACAACCTGGTCCTGTGGTAACTTTATTTGAAATACAACCCGCACCTGGGGTCAAAGTCAATCAAATCAGTTTGCTAGCCAAAGATCTTGCCAGGGCAATGGCTGTTCAAAGTGTACGCGTGGTTGATGTTATTATTGGCAAGTCGGTTATAGGCATTGAAATACCCAATTTAAAACGTGAGATGGTCAGTTTTAAAGAAATCTTACAATCTGAAGTTTTTGTCCAATCAAAACATGCCATGACCTTAGGATTGGGCAAGGACATTGCTGGCGAAGCCGTGGTGGTTGATCTCGCTAAAATGCCGCACATATTGGTCGCTGGTACCACTGGCTCAGGCAAGTCTGTGGGCATTAATTCAATGATCTTAAGTTTGATTTTTAAAGCGCCACCCGAACAAGTCAAATTCATTATGATTGACCCGAAGATGTTGGAACTGTCTATCTATGAAGGCATTCCGCACTTGTTAAGCCCCGTAGTAACAGATATGAGTCAAGCGGCCAATGCGTTGAAATGGAGCGTGGCTGAAATGGAGCGCCGTTACAAATTAATGTCCATATTAGGCGTTAGAAACATTCAAGGGATGAACGATAAGATTAAAAAAGCTCGCGATGAAGGGCATCACATCAAAGACCCATTGTATAAACCAACGCCCATTTATGGACATGAAATGGCGGAAGAGTCTCCTGAATTAGAACCCCTCAACTTTATCGTCATCGTTATTGATGAATTTGCCGATCTGATGATGGTTGTTGGCAAACAAATTGAAGAATTGATTGCGCGTTTAGCGCAAAAGGCTCGAGCGGCAGGTATCCATTTGATTCTCGCGACCCAGCGGCCTTCGGTCAACGTGATTACGGGCTTGATCAAAGCCAACATACCCACCCGCTTGTCTTTCCAAGTCTCGACCAAAATCGATTCTCGAACCATCATCGACCAAGGGGGGGCTGAACAATTATTGGGCATGGGCGATATGCTTTATTTGCCACCAGGTAGTGGATTACCCATGCGGGGTCATGGCGCATTTGTGTCAGACGCTGAAGTACACCGTGTTGTTGACTTTGTTAAAAGTCATAATCCACCGCCAAACTATTTAGAAAAATTGGTTGAAGAACCTGAAGCAATAGATCATGGCAAGAAAGTGTCCCATGAAGATGAGGATTCTGCCCTGTATGAAGAAGCGGTTAATGTGGTGATGTCATCTGGTAAAGCCTCTATTTCAAGAATACAACGTGAACTGCGCATTGGGTATAACCGTGCAGCACGGTTAATAGAAGAAATGGAAGCCAAGGGCATTGTTAGTAAAATGAACAAAAATGGTTTACGCGAAATTTTATAAATGACATGTAATGTTAGCCTAAACGGCTTTATTGATTTAAAATATATACCGTAAAAAACTATTAACTGTGTCATTACAAAACCTGCTAACACATAGACCAATTAACTTGAAATTATTTTCTATTAATACCAACCGTTTAACTGAATTTTTACGGCTTTTCATAGAGGCTAATCGATGAATGTTCTGATTTTGGGCGCTGGCCGTGTTGGTAAAGCGCTGGCGCGTCACCTTGCTGCGGAAGAAAATAACAACATTACGGTCGTCGATAGCAATGTGCAACGATTAGAACTGTTAAGAAGTTCTATTGATGTCCGATTGGTCAACGGCATTGCCTCAGATCCCATAACATTACGCCGCGCTGAAGCAGAAACCGCTGACATCATCATTGCGGTCACCCGAGATGATGAATCCAATATATTAGCTTGTCATATTGCACAACGCTTTAACAGCGAAGCGAGTAAATTATGTCGTGTTCGATTGCCTGGTTATTGGGCGCATCGTGATTTAATTTCGACCGATGCCGCTGGCGCGCAAGTAATCGAGCATTTCATCAGCCCCCAACGTATTGTGACGGAGTACATTCGAAAATTGATCGAAACCCCTGGTGCCCTCCAAGTCATAGACTTTGCAAAAGGTAAGGTGCGTATGGTTGCGGTCAAAATATATCCTGGTGGGATGATGGTGAATAAAAAAATCATCGCCCTAAAATCGCACCTGCCGAATGAAGTAGATACCCGCATTGTCGCGCTGTACAGAGGGGGGCAACCAATAAAACCCGAAGCTGATACGATTGTTCAAGCCAACGATGAAATCTTTTTCATTGCTGAAAAAAATCACATTCGGCTTATTATGGGCGAGTTACAAAGGACTGAAAAACCCTATAAATCCATCACCATTGCCGGTGGCGGGCATATTGGATACCGTTTAGCCCGCGCCTTAGAAGACAAGATGCACTCAGTCAAAATCATTGAACACAATGCAGACCGATCACAATATATTGCTGAACGCTTAGAAAAAGCCGTGGTATTAAGAGGCGACGCCACGGACAGAGTGTTGCTAAATCAAGAAAATATTTTTGATTCTGATGTGTTTATGGCCTTAACCAATAGTGATGAGGACAACATCATTAGCTCAATGCTCGCAAAATCACTGCACACTAAAAAAGTGATGACGCTGATCAACAAGCCCGATTACATGACCTTATTAGAAAGTTCTAAGATTGATGCAGCGATTTCTCCCGATTTGATCACCATTTCAAATGTTTTGGCGTTCATGCGCAAAGATGACACCGCTGAGGCCCATACGGTTAGATTAGGCAGTGCCGAAGTATTGGAGCTCATCGTTCATGGCAATTCATCCAACTCAAAGACCATTGGTAAAGCCATTAAAGACATTGATCTTCCTGATGGCGTGATTATTGGCGCCATCTTACGCCAAGATGAGATCGTCATTGCCCATAATAGTACGGTCATCGAAACGGACGACCACATCATTGTGTTTGTCAACGATCGCCAGTCAGTCCCAGCCGTTGAACAATTGTTTTGTATAAAATAGCCACTATTCATTAGCGCATACCTACAATGGTCCCAGATGCTTTATGAACTTTAACATCGCCCATAAATAGACATGAGTATACCCACCATTGCTCGCGTACTCGGCATGCTCATTGCCATGTACAGTGTCACCATGATCGCGCCAATAGTCGTTGCCTTCATTTATGAAGAGCAAACGTTCTCATCATTTGCCATGACGGGTTTTTTCACGATCTTGCTTGCAGCTTTAATCTATGTGCCCACAGCCAGTTATAAAGAGAGCACCCCAAAATTAAAAGATGGCTTTATCATCGTTGTCCTCTATTGGGTCAGCTTAGGGTTAATCGGCACTCTACCCTTTCATCTGACCTTAGAGACCGCACATTTGGGGTTCAGTGACACCTTGTTTGAGTCTTTTTCAGGATTAACAACAACAGGGGCAACGGTCTTTACCAATTTGGAAGCATTACCGAAATCACTGTTGTTCTATCGCCAACAACTGCAGTGGTATGGAGGAATGGGCATCATCGTTCTGGCCATTGCCGTTCTACCAACCTTGGGTGTGGGCGGGCAATTCATGTTTAAAGCTGAATTAGCCAGCCCAATGAAAGATGAGAAACTATCACCGCGCATTTCGGAAACAGCCAAGGCGCTTTGGGGCATATATTTGGCCCTAACCGTCCTTTGTGCCATTGCTTATAAGCTCGCTGGCATGAACTGGTTTGAAGCCATTACCCACAGTTTTTCAACCATCTCGATTGGTGGGTTTTCAACCTATGACAACAGTTTTGCTTATTTTGACAGTCCCATCATTGAATCCATTGCCATCTTATTCATCCTGATTTCAGCCGTCAATTTCACCTTACACTTCAACGCTTGGCATCGTCGTAATTTGGGCGGCATTTTGAGTTATTTCAAAGATACTGAAACGCGCATTTTTCTTTATTTAATGGCCATACTTTGTGTGATCTGTAGTTTATTACTTTTTTATAATACCGACTTTACAATTTCTGATGCGCTTCGCCACGGTATTTTTCAAACCATCTCTCTGGCTTCAACCGCTGGCTTTACCACAACGGATTGGTACAATTGGCCCAGTGGCATACCTTATATATTAATTTTTGCAAGTTTTATTGGGGCTTGTGCAGGCTCTACGGGTGGTGGCATGAAAGTCATTCGCCTCATACTGCTTTTCAAACAAGGCTTACGAGAAATCATCATGTTAATCCACCCCCGTGCGATTAAACCCTTACGCCTCAATGAACAAGTTATTCCAGAGCGCATCGTTAACACCATTTGGGGATTTTTTGCCTTGTACGTCTCCTCATTTTTATTGCTATTTTTGATCCTACTCATTGCAGGAGAACCGCCTCTGACCGCTTTTACCACCCTATCTTCATGTATCAATAATTTGGGCCCAGCCATGGGCAATGCTGCCATAAATTATTCAGGTGTTAGTATCACAGCGAAATACGTCTTAAGTTTTGCCATGCTGCTGGGTCGATTAGAATTTTATACACTGGTGGTTTTGTTAACCCCGGTATTTTGGCGTACATGAACACCAAGGATTTTGATTTTGATCTGCCCCTGGACCAGATTGCCCAATATCCCAGCAAAATTCGAGATCAATCGCGTTTATTAATTGCGGGTGAGACCTTAGAAGATCAACACTTTAACAATTTGATCAACCACTTAAGGCCCAATGATTTACTGGTTTTTAACAATACCAAAACACTTGCCGCTCGCCTCTATGGTCATAAAAAAAGTGGCGGTAAAATTGAACTACTCTTTGAGCGACTCAAGGCTGATCATTCAGCTCGAGTGTTCATTAAGTCTAATCGCGCACCGGCTATTGGCACCCAAATCATCCTTTTGAACAGTGACTTGGAAGTCACCATAACCGGTCGAGAGAACCATTTTTTTACCATCCAGTTTCCCCCACACATTGATGTGTATGCTTTGCTTGAAACCCATGGTGAACTACCCCTACCCCCTTATATAAAACGCAAGGCCGAAGCGGTCGATGTCGAACGTTACCAGACCATATTCGCCCAGCATTATGGCGCTGTGGCCACACCCACTGCCGGACTCCATTTCAGCCATGAATTAATGAAGAAAATGGCTCAGAAAGGCGTCCAAACAGCCGATCTAACATTGCACGTGGGTGCTGGGACATTTCAGCCCGTTCAAGTTGAAGCCATCAAAGACCACAAAATGCACAGCGAGTATTTTCACATCGACCAAAAAACCATCGATCAAATCATCCAAACTCGGGCTCTGAATGGTCGTGTTATTGCTGTAGGAACAACGGTGATGCGTAGCTTAGAAAGCGCCTGGATACAGTGCCAAGGCCAACTCAAAGCCATAGAAGGCGAAACCGATATTTTCATTACCCCTGGTTTTCAATTTCGTCTAACCGATGCCCTAATCACCAATTTTCATTTGCCCCACTCTACCCTGCTGATGCTGGTGAGTGCATTCTATGGTTTCAACAATACGCTTGCCGCTTATCGTTATGCTGTCGAAAATCAGTATCGATTTTTTAGCTACGGCGATGCCATGTTCATCCCAAATTCATTTGCCCACTGAGGATTTTTATCTTGCAGGGATTCTCTGCGCCATGGTCTGTGCGGATACACCCCGAGATTAAATAGAACCGCCGAATAAGCGAGAATGATGTCAACGTGCTCAATACTGGCCGTTGACAATGATTGGAGATGCCAATTAAACCGACTTTGCTTGCAAATCTGCGTGATAGGAAGAACGTACCATCGGTCCTGCTGCAACATTTTCAAAGCCCATGCGGTTGCCTTCTTCTTCTAAAAAAGCAAACTCGCTCGGCGTCACATAACGCTCTACAGGCAGGTGGTGGCGAGAGGGCTGGAGATATTGGCCGACCGTCAGCATATTGACCCCATGACTTCTGAGGTCTTTCATAACCTCAATGATTTCTTCAATGGATTCTCCCAGACCGACCATTATGCCTGATTTGGTGGGTACTTCAGCATGCTGTGCCTTGAAGTTTTCTAATAATTTGAGCGATGCCTGGTAATTTGCCCCAGGTCGGGTTCGATCATAAATGCGCGGTACAGTTTCTAAGTTGTGATTAAAAACATCAGGCGTTCCTTGCTTAATATTTTCTAAGGCGATTGATTCGCACCCTCTAAAGTCAGGCACCAAGGTTTCAATTTTTATGTTTGGTGAATAAGATCGAATGCGCGACACGCATTCTGCAAAATGCGCTGCCCCGCCATCTCGAAGATCATCGCGATCGACCGAGGTGATAACAACATACTTCAAGTCTAAATGAGAGATGGCTTTGGCTAAATTTTCGGGTTCGTTTTTATCCAATACTTTAGGCCGACCATGAGCCACATCACAAAATGGACATTTGCGTGTGCAAATATCACCCATAATCATAAATGTTGCCGTACCATGACTGAAACATTCGCTTAAGTTTGGGCACGAAGCTTCTTCGCAAACACTGTGTAAATCAAGCGATCTCATGAGTGATTTAATTTCCTTAATGCGACCAATGTGCTCTAACTTAGGAGAAACCGCCTTTATCCACGCTGGTTTTTTTAAACGCTGTGCATTGGGGTCAGGACGATCGCGCAGTTTACTGGCTTTGTATTCAGCCTTACTCATATTCGCTTTAAGCGTTCTAAGTTTGGGAATGTCGGAAGAGATGCTTTGTGTATTCATGCGGCTATTTTACGAGTAAATACCCATTTTTGTGGCGTTGAAAGTGCAGAATCATAAACATAGCCCCCTTGATCAAATTGTTTCAGTTGTTGCGGGTCTGTTACTTGTTGCTTTGCCGCCCAAGACAACATTATGCCCCGAGCTTTTTTAGCAAAAAAACCAATCACTTTAAACTGACCATTGCTCCAATCTTTGAACACAATATCAATCATGGGGGCGGTTAATTGCGAACGATCAACCGATTTTATATATTCGTTGGAGGCCAGATTGATGAATACCTCTGAACCCGACTGATTCATGTGTTTGGCAATTTTCTTCCGCCAAAACGCGTACAAGTCACGACCGCGTCGATTTTTGAGCTGCGTACTCATTTCTAAACGGTAAGGTAAAATTTTATCCAATGGGGTCAATAAGCCGTATAAGCCTGATAAGATAAATGTATGCTCATTGACATAGGACAATTGATTGGCATTGAGATCGCTCACATTCAACCCTTGATACACATCGCCTTGAAACATAAAAACGGCTTGCTTTGCTTCCTCTCCTTCAAGGTCACCGTTCCATCGAGCATAACGTTGCACATTCAGTTCGCTTAATTTCTCGCTGATGTCCATCAGCCCTCTCAGTTTTTTAGCACTTTTTTTCTGTAAAATTTTGGCCAGTATTGTGGCTTCATTGATAAATACTGGTATGCTGAACTCTTGTGTGGGTGGTTCTGATAGACAGTCCAATGATTTAGCGGGTGAAATTAGAAAATGCATGGCTAATTTGGTTATGTGTTGGTTTAAGGTTAAATTTTTGCTTGTATTACATGTCCACTATGGAATTCAACAGCTCATTCCCTTTGTTGATGTATCGACTGCGGAAAAAAAACAAATGCCACCGACGACCGTTCAAGGTGCGCCAGTGCATGGCAATACGCAAACCAGCCAATAAGATGCATCGAATGCGCTCAGAATTTTTGGGATTCGACAAATGTCCTTTTGAGCCTTTGATTCGAATTCTCGGTTGCAATGACGAAATGTGTTCCACATAAACTTCGGCCACTTGTTTTATTTTTTCAACAAATTTATCGTCATTGTCGCCCATTTTCTGATGACATAATTCAACTTTTTCCGCCACTTGCTGTAACAATTGAGTTTGATTACTGAAGGATTTCTCGAGGGCGATCAGACTAATCACATAGCGCGTTATTTCTAAATGTTCAATACTGTCTTGTTGACCGGACAGCTGTTTGCCTAAATGCTCTAAACCCGTTTTAAAGGGCTTAACTTCGTTCAAGATATTGTTGAACGCTTCGTTATCCTCGGCAAATAATAATTGGGTGATCGCTTTATAATCTGTCAACGTCGCAACACCATCAACAGAAATGCTGTGTACGATCTGAGCGCACTGATAAAGCGCAGATAAGGTTAGTGTTCTTTGAGTGTCAATATCCATTGTGTCAATAAGAAAAATTATTGGCTAAGCACATACCTTGAAGACCAGCCAGAACCGCTATCAAAGCTGATTTCAACGGGTCTATATTCTTGATTTTCATCTAGCCATATGTCAATTTCTTCGTCTTTATATTTGGCGTGCATGTGCACTGTATCATACTCAGCTCCGGCATAATTTCGCTTCTCAATCCCTTTGTTTTCAAATTCAACACGCCACATATGATGATAGCCGGCAATGACAAATGGTTGACGCAAAGGATAGCCATTCAAAAGATCGTTGCCCATTGCAAATGCAAAAGCCAATCGGTCGGTCGCCAAATCCGTGTCAATCTCCCACGACTCTTTGCCATCAAGACGTCTAATGGTGCCTGTTAAATATTCAAATAAAACTGTATATTCTTGTGGGTGATCACCCTCTAATTTAAAGAAATATTTGTCTGTGACCAAACGATCATCATAGTTGATGCTGAGCCAACTTTTTTCAATCAAAGTATTTTCAATCAACCACGAAACTACACCATCGGTTTTAGCCTCGAACGTCAACAGGTAGTTGTACTCATCAACTTTTGATAATTTCATGACGCCAGTCCCAAGACTGATTAAGCCATAAGTGACTTCATATTTTGCTTCAAAGGGTTGCGGACCTTTTGCCAGCAATCCTGTGCTAAGCAGAATGAAAGATATAACGAATAATTTTACAACGTTTTTCATATCAATCTCAGTTTCTCATTGACCACCAAGGCCAATGCCTCAACATATAGAATATTTTCTTCTGCAAGTAGTCTATGCTTCAATGTAGTGGCATTGTCTTGGCGATGAATGGCCATTTGAGTCTGTTTTATCAGCGGTCCATCATCGACAACAGCCGTGACAAAGTGGACACTGGCACCCGTGTACTGATCCCCTGCATCAATAGCCCTTTGGTGGGTATTCAGTCCAGGATATTTTGGTAATAATGACGGATGAATATTCACGATCTTTCCTTTATACTTATCGACGAATTGACCACTTAAAACCCTCATAAAACCGGCCAAAATAATCCAATGAGGCTGAAATTCGTTCACAGTATCACTCAAAGCCCCTTCAAATTGTGCACGATTGGAATAATTTTTAAAATTGACTGTCATTGCTGGGATGGCATGTTCTTGAGCATAATCCAATCCAGCCGCCTCTGGATTATCAGAGATAACAGCGACGACTTCGGCATTCAGCTCACCGCGTTGACACGCTTGATGGATGGCTTTGAAATTTGACCCCCGCCCTGAAATGAGCACCACCAATCGTTCAAGCATTGTATTCTACAGTCGATGGTTCAAAAGGATTGGATTTGACTTCGCCCAATTCAAAAAAGGATTCGCCACAGGCGTTTAAAACGTCGGCGACTTGGCTCAAGTCTTCTTTGGCTATTACTAAAATCATGCCAATCCCGCAGTTAAACACTCGAAGCATTTCAGCTTCAGCCACCTGACCTTGTTGCTGTAGCCATTGGAAGATATCAGGTCGTTGCCAACTGCTTAAGGAGATTTGTGCCTGAGTTTGAGGGGGTAGAACTCTTGGTAAATTCTCAGTCATTCCGCCGCCCGTAATGTGGGCAATAGCCTTGATTTTTACTTTTCTGCTTAGTTGCAATACGGTTTTGACGTATATTTTGGTTGGCATCAACAGCTTTTGATTCACTGATTCAGGTATGTCATCTGTTTGTTTCAAAATCGCATTCACCAAAGAATAGCCATTTGAATGTATGCCACTCGAGGGCAAACCAATGACCAAATCGCCACTTTGCACATGACGACCATCAATCATATCTTCCTCTTCAACCACCCCTATACTGAAACCGGCCAAATCAAATAGGTCTGGGGCATACATCCCTGGCATCTCGGCCGTTTCACCACCGATCAATGCGCATCCAGCGAGTTCACAGCCTTTGGCAATGTTTTCAATCACTCTAATCGCCACGGCATTATTTAACTGTCCTGTGGCGTAATAATCTAAAAATACCAAGGGCTCTGCACCACTGACGATCAAATCATTGACACACATGGCTACCAAATCAATGCCTATGCCACTGAAATCATTGCGCTGTATGGCAAGGTGTAGTTTTGTTCCCACCCCATCTGTGGCGGTAAAAAACAGGGGGTTTTTATAATGTTTTGGAATGCGAAAGGCTGCACCAAAACCGCCAATACTCGACATGACTTCGGGTCGGCGGGTTTTTTTAATCGCCGGTTTGATGCTTTCAATGAGTTGATTGCCTGCATCAATATTGACACCACTGTCGGCATAAGACTGTATTTTTTTTGTCATTTTTTAGCTGAGATAATGCGTCAAACCATTGTGAAAAATGAAAACCCATATTGGGTGGAGGCCCCTAAAATATCGTCTCATTTGTGCGTGTTTTATGAGCGCAAATGATACCATAAAATCATTCATTTCGCTCTCTTAAGCCCAATCAAAATGATTGATTTTCTGGGGTTACTGAGCCTGAAGTCGCTGGCCATTGATGCCAATACTGTCATCGCTCAACAAGTACAGCCAAGTGTCTAAAATATCACGAGGTTTTTTCAGGGTATTGGGGTCTTCTCCAGGGAATGCTTTGGCACGCATGCCCGTTGCAACGGGTCCTGGATTGATGGCATTGCAACGCAACTTTGATTCGGCATACTCTGTTGCAATCAACTCCATCATATAATCATTGGCACATTTGCTGACACCGTATGCGCCCCAATAGGATTGGACATTTTGAGCCACACCTGAACTGGTCCAAATGATACTGGCATGATCGCTGGTTTCTAACAAAGGCAATAAGGCTTGTGTCATAACCATGGGTCCGTTGACATTTGTCTGCATCACCTTATACCACTGTACAAGGCTGTAGTGCTTGAATGGGCTTAGGTTGCCCAGAGCCGCCGCATTATGCACCAAACCATTCAACCGTCCAAATTTCTGGCTGAGGGTTTTGGCCAGATCCGAATAATCGGTGTCATTGGCAGCCGCCAAATTTAAGGGGTACAAATGAATTTGCGTTGAAGCCTCGGTTTCTATCTGATCAGCAACCGCTTCTAATTTACGCACGTTGCGCCCAAGCAATATAACCTCAGCTTGTTGATGGGCGCAGGCTAATGCCAAGACTTTTCCTATGCCTGATGTACCGCCCGTAATAAGCACCACCTTATCTTTCAGAATATGTCCTTGAACAGGATAGTTTGGAATGGTTGAGTTCATGAGAGGACGCTTTTATACAACCATTTTTGTAAATCTTGTGGCTTTTGGAACACATAATTTGCTTGCCAAAGTTCGGGTGGATCGGTTTTGTCATGGTAACCATAATCCACGGCAATGGTCTGCCAATCAGCGCCTTTCGCAGCGGCCACATCTTTTCGATGATCGCCCACATAATAACTTTTATGCGGTGCAATGTCATGCGCTTTTGTGATGCAGTGGAAGGCGATTGGGTGCGGTTTTAAATGCTCAAAATCATCCCCACAATAGAGCGTTTGTTGATCCCACCAGGGCATCAATATATTGAGTAAGTGCGTGCTTAAATAGCGAGATTTATTGGTCATAATACCCCACAGCCAATCGCTTTGATTCAATTCAAATAAGGTTTGCTCCAAGGTGCCGAAATAGCGCGTATTTTGATAATTACTCGCTTCGTAAACCTCCAACATAAACACTCGGGCTTGTTCAATTTGCGACTCTGGGAACAGTTGTGCCAATACGGCTCGTGCACCATTTGATACATAATGACGCAATTGCTCAAATGATTTTTCTGGTAAACCAAAATGCTTGGCAGTCTTATTGGCCGCATCCACCAAGTCTGAAGCCGTATCGAAGATGGTGCCGTCTAAATCAAAAAAAATAGCCGTTTGACTCACGATTTTGAAGCCTCCTCAGCCATTTGATAGGCTTGGACATAATTTATTTGGACCCGATCTTTATGGCGTTTAAACTGATGATGTATGGGGTCAAAAACCAGCCCATTGGTCGCCATATGAATCATACCAACCGATTTCGCCCAAGCGCTGACTTCTTCTGGTTTGATAAAATGACTGGCGTTGTGTGTGCCTTCGGGCAGCCATTTCAATATTTTTTCTGCCACCACAATCATACCCAACCAGGCCAGTGCATTTCGATTGATGGTTGATATAAATACCCAACCACCAGGTTTGCATAACTGTGCCAAGGCGGCAATTATTTTTTCTGGTTCAGGCACGTGTTCTAACATTTCCATACAGCAGATAACATCATAGTGTTGGGGATGTTTTTCGATCAATGACTCTACCGAGCAACATTGATAATCAATGTCAAACTGCTTGTCTTGCGCATGTTTCTGTGCAACTTCCAGTGTTTTTTTTGCCAAATCAATGCCTTTTACTTGAGCGCCCAAAGCACACAAAGACTCGCTTAAAATGCCACCACCACAACCCACATCCAAAATCTTTTTTCGATCGATGGCTGTGTACTCAAGCATAAAATTCAAGCGCAAGGGATTGATTTGATGGAGCGTTTTATAAGCACCATTCGGATCCCACCATGACGCCGCATTTTGGTTAAATTGTTCAATATCGTCAGAATAAGCGTTAGTCATTGAATGGAAACACCGTTATTAAATTTGGAAATACTGCCATAATCTGTTCTAAATCAGGCTTTAAAAAAAGCAACTTTAAATTTGGACCAGCATCCATTGTATAAAAAACCGCACAACCTTTACGTCTTAAAAGCAGAACTTTTTCAATGGCCGCGTAGGTATTGGGCTGCCAATAATGGATCATTGGCTGAGCGCTCATCATGGTTGCATGCATAGTCATGGCGTTTTGTTCAACCCCAGCGCCTAATTCGGCAAAGGTTTTTTGTTCAATGGCTCGTTGTATTTTATGTACACAAGCCTCAGCATACTCGACCCAACTTGAATACAAGGGTGATGTTTGCACCGTTTGATTCATGCCGTTGGTTGAGCTGATTGATTTGGGTTGGTTGTCAACCATTTCTATACCAATGCAAAAATCCAACCAATCAACGCCCAAAGATTGAGCGACGCTGTCTGAACCATCTGAAAGTTGTCCTTTGTGCCAAATCACAAAACCTTTTTCGATTGAACGGCAGGCACTGCCACTCCCTCGCCGGGCAATGGCGCTTAAAGAGGAAGTATCTAATTGCCAGTCGAACAAATTATTTAAGGCAAAGGTGGCCGCCGCAAAAGCCGAAGAAGAAGAGGCCAAGCCTGCTGCCGTAGGAATGTGATTAACTGACTTAATGTGTAAGTTTGGTCGCTTCGGCAGGATTTTATCTATCCAATTAAATAGGCGTTTTTGAGCTAGAGCGTCGTGCTTTCCATTGAGTAGAAATTCGTCATTCTGGGCAACTGTCAGTTCGGTTTTAGTGCCTAAATCTTTCAAACCAATGGACAAGCTACTGTTCATTGGCAAATTCAATACTGGGTCACGTTTGCCCCAATATTTGGCCAAGGCAATGTTGGCATCTGCCTGCCCAACAGCGTATTCATTTTTGGGATGATGATTGAGTTTCATAGAAATCTTAAACCATGGGATGATATTTTAACGGCGAGGTTATGAGCGCCTTGCGTTTCTTGCTGAGAAACTCCCAAAGCAATCAAACAATCACCCAAGCCCGAACCAGAAATTTTAACAGCGAGCGCACCTGCCGCCATTAACCTCTTGCGAATTTGACAAAGCGCCTCGTCCTCAACACCTAATTGCACCAAACACCCATGATAGGCATTCATGTACTTGGCGATTTTTTGCTTGGACTGATCTTTTTTCAAAGCAGTTTCTGCTTGTTCGGACAATTGACCCATGTTTTGATATAACTCAGTCAGCGCGTTTTGATTGTGCTGCCATTTATTACCAATGTGTTCCAAAACGGCTTTGGTGGCGGTTTTATAACCACAATAATGCAAGCTCAATGGGCCGATTGAAGGCAGTTTGACAACGGCTTTTTGAGGCGTTTGATAACTGATTACACCACCAAAGATGGATGCAGCCACATCACCACCAGAGCCTATGCCTTCTATTTTGCGAATCAAATCGGTAACTTCCTCCAACAAACTCTGCTCAGTAAAAATTTGCTTTGCCGCTTGCTTCATACAAGCCATTGTTGCGACCGTTACTGCCGCTGAAGAACCCAGGCCAAGTTTATGTGAAAATTCAGAGCGAATAATTAACACGCCCCCAGTGGGTGGTCTATGACTGTTGATAGCATGACAAACAAATCTAAATTCCGGTGGAAATGTTTCCGCAAACTCTCGTAAAGAGTGCGTGTGTTGACCCAAATGCGACTGAATCTGAATGTCCTTACTGCGACTGTTTGGGATAAAGCAGACGGATAAATATTGCGCCACTGCGACCAGCGTTGCTCTATGGCCCTGCAAAACGGCATGTTCACCCCAAAGATACGTACTGCCAGGGACGATGGCGGTAATCATAAGAATTAATTAAAGAGTTTTAACAGGAATGATCAATTTTTGCCCAATCCGAATAAGATTACTTCTTAGACGATTTACCTGCTTTAAAGTGCGGACAGTAATGCCGTGATAACGCGCCAAGTCATAGAGGTTATCGCCCGATTGAACGATGTACGAACGCCATTTAAGCTGCTTATATTTGTCAAATGAGGCAATATTTTTCTTAAACTCAGTTGCAACTTCTGCTGGCACCATGATTTGAAATTTAGAATTTGGTTTAACAGCCCAACGTCTAAATCCCGGATTTAGCAAACGAAAGTTGCCCAAAGTGACTTTGGCAGCATCGGCCATGTGCACCATCTCATAAGGTTTGTTAATTTCAACGGGTTTTATCTTTCTTTTATTTTCAACGGGATAAACGCTGACTTTTAACTTTGCTCTATGAGCGATGATGTAAGCATATGCCATCAATTTAGGCACATAATTGCGGGTTTCCCAAGGCATTCGAATCGACCAGTAATTCTTTTGTTTAATGCCTTTGTTTTGGCTTTTACGGAGGGAACGATCGACATTGCCCATACCCCAATTATAGGCCGCTAATGCCAAACTCCAGTCACCATAACGGTCGTGTAAATCCTGCAATAAATTCAACGCGGCATTGGTCGATTCATAAACGTCAAATCGACCATCGTACCACCAATTTTGATCCAAACCGTAGAATCGACCTGTCCAGCGAGTAAATTGCCACAATCCGCCTGCCGCACTATTTGGCGCAACCGCAAAAGGGTGGTAGCGACTTTCAACAAAGGGTAGCAAGGCCATTTCCAAAGGCATGTTTCTTTTTTCAACCTCTTCCACGACAAAATGTAAGTACATAGAAGCTCGTTTGGACATATTGAAAAAATAGTTTGGCGAACGCAAAATTCTATCCACATGCCATTGCACAATGGGTAGATTTTCATACTCATTGCCCATGGAAAAACCCTGACTCACTCTTTTCCATAAGTCATTATTGTATGGATCATTCTCAACAGGAATGTTTAGCTTTGATAAATCTATTTGGTGGTTTTTTTTGATATGGATTGTCAGCGGTTGGATGTCATCATTAATGGTTATGAGTGACTTGCCGACATTTTTATGCACCTTAGAGAATTTTATTGATGCATCTTCAACCCCATTTTCTGTATTTTCATCCTTATTCAAAATTTGTGGTGTTGATCCAGTGCCATCTGAAGAAACGCTTTGGCTATCAGGCGTTTTTTTTACCTGATTGGTGAGCGTCTGAGAACCACAAGCACCCAAAAATATCGTTATAAAAATACATCCGAAAATATTTCGAATAATGCTTGAATGTACTTTGAGGCTAAGGGATGATATTGACATTCAACCGCGCCATTCTCTGATTATTTCAAAAACAGCCAACTCGGTTTTTAGGGTCCGCTTGGCATAGGCCTCACAGTTCTGCTTAACCGTAGGAATATGCGCTCTTAGAAAAGGATTAGTTTGATGCTCTAATTCAATGGTTGACGGGACACTGGGTTTATGATCCAACACATTTTGTATGGCATTGTCTAATCGCTCGATAATAGCACGGTTATCTGGTTCAAGCTTAGAGGCAAACTCTAAGTTTTCAACGGTGTATTCATGCGAACAATAGAGCAACGTATCTGTGGGTAATGCGCCGATTTTGTGAACAGAATCATGCAGCTGGGCCATGGTTCCTTCGAAAAGCCGGCCACATCCGCCAGTAAAAAGCGCATCTCCAGACAAAACCATGTCCTCACTATAATAAGCCATGTGATCCAGCGTGTGCCCAGGGGTTGCCATCACCGTAAAAGTTTCGTCAATGCTGGGTAACACGAAAGTTTCACCATCGCATAAAGGCGTGTTAATGCCCGTGTACGGGGAATCTTTAGGGCCATATATGGGCATAGGACCATACTGATTAATAATGGCCTCAACGCCATTGACATGATCACCATCATGATGCGTGATTAAAATATCTTTGGGAATAAGTTGCCGACTTGACAATGCTTGAATGCATGGCTCAGCTTCACCAGGATCAACAATGGTACAGTGTTTGGAACCATTTTTATGGAGTAGCCAGACATAATTGACATAGGTTGACCAGAGTGTGCGTATATAACTAACTTGAAAATTCATGGACGTGCATTCTATCAAATTTCTGTTGAAATTGCTCAATCAGGTTGGTTATAAGGCGCCAGATGACTGTCTTTGGTTATGGTTAAATTGAACCTTTAAATAGGGTGAATGAAAGGCTATAACGACTGACAGATACACCACTCTTGATAATCATTAGAATTTAAATAAACACAATATCAGAGCGAATTTCCTGCATAATTGCAGAATCAGATCCAATGACTAAAATGCTTGCTATCCAAACGCCGTCCCTAATAATTGAATGAATAATTTCTGGCAGATTGTTCTATCGACTCAACGACTGAAAATCACCGCGATGATCATCGTATTACTCGTTCTGCTATTGAATTTTTCAATCCCATTCGCACAAGGTCCATTGATTTTTGAAACCTTCTATAATGCGGCCATTCAATTTCAAATAGGGCTTAACCCCTACGCGTCTGGTTATGGATTTGATTTATTCAAGTATAGCCCAACATTCCTCATGACCATCTTGGTCCCCTTATCACAGTTAGACCTTACAGCAGCAGCTTTTATTTGGCAATTTGTTTCCGTCTCACTATGGTTAATCGCACTTTATCTCGTCACAAAAAAATTACCATTGAATCGCTCCATTCATTGGACATGGTCCATATTGATTGTTGTCAGCACACTACATGACCTATTCGCCAATAGCAGTTATCTCCAATCAAATACTATCATTCTTGCCGGCATGTTGTTAAGCATACACTGCTACCAATTGAAAAAATGGTTTTTAGCGGCTTTCATTTTGGCATTTGTTACCAACATGAAGTTGGTGCCGATTGTACTCACTTTATTGCTTTTCATAGATCGGCAGTATCGTTTCATATTTTGGTCATTATTGAGCCATTGCATTATTGCAGCCGTTCCATTCATATTGGGTGTTAAGACAGCCGTCTTACTTTATCAAGGTTGGTTTGAGGCACTCGTCATTGACCGCCATATCGTTTGGAATGATGACATTCACCACTATTTAAGCGTTAAACCCTTCAGTCAATTGCACTTTAATTACGTTTGGCAAGACGAATATTTCATCCTGGTTGGCTTGACGGCATTGATATTAGCTTACTTATGCATGAGATTGCTTCATCATGAGCGAATGACCCATTTAAACAGCCATTTGTTTTTGGTTGTTTCCTTGCTTTTTATATTGGTATTTAACACCCGAACAGAGGGACCTTCCTTGGTTTTTCTAAGCGCCGTTTATCCCTTTTTTGCTTGCTATTGCCTAAACAATCCCAGTCTCTTTAATCGACTGTCGTTCATTCTAATATTCACGCTCACTTCTTTATCAACAACTGATCTTTTTAGAGGGACGTTTGTTCAAATCATTTCATGGGATAATAATCTCAGATTCTTGGGATTGATCACCCTATTCATTGGATCCATCTTCATACTCATTCAAGCAAGAGACGGCACAAAAAACCATTTCATTCAATCCACTGCACAAACCTCAAACAACACAAATAATACTTGACTAAAAGACGCTTTGTGGTTAGAATTCCGCCCTTTTCCAAAGTTGAGAAATGCCTAGGGTTGTCACATCAGATTTCCCTTATGCACATTTCTAATATTAAACAATTTATAGTGGCGAGTGAACGGAATGATTGGACAACGAAGTTATGTTGCAAAACCAGCTACAATACGTAGAAATTGGTATTTGGTTGATGCATCGAACAAAACCTTGGGTCGCTTAGCGACAGAGCTTGCTTTGCGTTTACGTGGAAAACACAAACCAGAATTTACACCTGGCGCCGATTGTGGTGATTTTATAGTCGTTATTAATTCGGATAAAATTCATACCACTGGCAATAAACTACGAGATAAAAAATATTATCGTTATACGGGATATGTGGGCAATCTAAAAGAAGCATCCTTGGGAAAAATGCTTGAAAAAGATTCCACCAAAGTCATTCAATTGGCGGTAAAAGGCATGCTACCAAGAGGCCCTTTGGGTCGTGCTCAGTTAGGCAATCTAAAAATCTATGCGGGTTCTGAACATCCACATTCAGCACAAGAACCCACTGAACTTAATCTTAGCTAAAAGCAAGGAAATAAACTATGGAACGAATATTTGCCACTGGACGTCGTAAGAGCGCAGTTGCGCGTGTTCTAGTTGATAAAGGCAATGGTAAAATTGTCATCAATAAAAAAGATCAAAATAATTATTTTGGTAGAGAAACCGATCGCATGATCATCAGACAACCTTTAGAATCGGTTGATTTGATGGGTCATTTTGACATCACCGTCAATGTGATCGGCGGTGGTTCAACTGGACAAGCTGGCGCCATTAGACTCGGCATAGCCAGAGCTTTAGTCACTTATGATGAAACCTTAAAATCCCCTTTGAGGAAGAAAGGGTTTATCACGCGCGACGCCAGAGAAGTTGAGCGTAAAAAGACAGGTCTTCGAAAAGCACGGAAGCGTCCACATTACTCAAAACGTTAAAATCCTTAACATTGGAGTTAATAAGGCGCAGTTTTTCATCTGCGCCTTTTTTTTGGAAAATGAGCGTTTAAACCCTTATGGAATTACTTTCCTAGGCGGCGTTGCAATAAGCCATAATATACGCTTGTCACAATACGAATCAAGCCTTTCATGAACATTAAATTTGAAAAAATGCACGGTCTGGGCAATGATTTTATGGTCATCGATGCCCTTAATCAGACCTTTGAACCCAATGTGGATCAGATCAAACAATGGTCCGATCGTCGCTATGGCATTGGTTTTGATCAATTACTGTTACTGCAACCCAGCTCAAACCCTGCGGCTGATTTCCGATATCGTATATTCAACGCCAATGGCTGCGAAGTCCATCAGTGTGGAAATGGTGCGCGATGTTTGGCTCGTTATTTGTACGATTCAAAACGTACCACAAAAAAACAAATTGTGATTGAAACCGCTGTAGATCAAATGACATTAACGGTCAATGATGATGCATCCATCTCTGTTGCCATGGGCGTGCCCCGTTTTGAAGCTCAGCACATTCCCATGACACACGATTGCAAGACATTTGAATTTGCAAATCATTCGCATCGGTTTGATGTCGTTAATATCGGCAATCCACACGCGGTATTTTGGGTTGATAACCTCAATAACTATGATATTCAACCCATTGCTCAAGCCATGCAGAACAGTTCCATATTTCCAGAATCGGTTAATGTTGGATTTGCCCAGCAAATCGATCGTGCTAACATTCAATTGCGGGTTTATGAGCGCGGTGTTGGTGAAACCTTAGCTTGTGGCAGTGGCGCTTGTGCCGCCGCCTGTATTGGCATAGATCTCGGTCTATTAAACGATCAAGTGAATGTCCAGCTGACAAACGGACAGCTAAAGATACATTGGAATGATAGAGCACAATCGGTTATTATGACGGGGCATGCAGAGCATGTTTTTTCTGGGAATATTTCCCTCTAATTCGTACGGTAAAATACATCAATTGACATTTTAGGAGCCTATTATCATGAGCGTCGTTCTAAAGAATCTCAGCACTGAACAATCCCACGTAGAATCCCTACCCAATTCGAGTAAGGTTCATATAAAAGGCTCGCGCGCAGATATAAATGTTGCCATGCGCGAAGTCCAACAAACTGCGACTGCAGTCGAAAAAGGCGATCCCATCGAGAACCCACCCATCTGGATTTATGATACTTCTGGGCCATACACTGACCCCAAAGTAAATATCCAGTTTGAGCACGGCATACCAACACCTCGAAGCGTCTGGATCGATGAACGCAAAGATTGCGAACAACTCGCCCAGTTCAGCTCGGAGTACACCATTAAACGCAATGTACTGTTGCGGTTGAATGATCTACGCTACCCCAACATCCCACTGCCAAAACGCGCCAAACGTGGCAAAAGTGTGACTCAAATGCACTATGCCAAACAAGGCATCATCACACCTGAAATGGAATATATTGCCATTCGAGAAAATCAAAATTTAAGTAACATTGAAGACAAAAGTCTCTTTCAACAGCATCCAGGTGAAAATTATGGGGCCTCTATACCCAAATCAATCACCCCTGAATTTGTACGACAAGAAGTTGCGATGGGGCGAGCCATCATCCCATGTAATGTCAACCATCCTGAATTAGAGCCGATGATCATCGGTCGAAACTTCTTGGTTAAAGTAAATTCAAATATAGGCAATTCCACAACAACCTCATCTATTGAGGAAGAAGTTGAAAAAATGGTTTGGTCGGTTCGTTGGGGTGGTGATACATTAATGGATTTATCAACGGGTCAAAACATTCATGAGACCCGCGAATGGATCATTCGTAATTGTCCTGTGCCCGTCGGTACAGTACCCATTTATCAAGCATTAGAAAAAGTTCACGGCATTGCCGAACGATTGACTTGGGAAATATTTAGAGACACTTTGATCGAGCAAGCAGAACAAGGCGTGGATTATTTCACCATCCATGCTGGTGTGCTTCTACGTTACGTACATCTGACTGCTGAACGCGTCACCGGTATCGTCTCACGCGGCGGCTCTATTCATGCAAAATGGAATTTACACCATCACAAAGAAAATTTCGCCTATGAGCACTTTGCTGAAATTTGTGAAATTTGTGCTCAATACGATGTCAGTCTATCATTGGGTGATGGATTGCGCCCGGGGGCTATTGCCGATGCCAACGATGAAGCACAAATGTCTGAACTTAAAACCTTGGGTGAACTCACTAAAATAGCTTGGGCAAATGATGTTCAAGTTATGATTGAAGGTCCTGGTCATGTTCCAATGCAGCTGATAAAAGAGAACATGGATGAACAACTCAAGCATTGCCATGAAGCACCATTTTATACATTGGGCCCTTTGACAACAGATATTGCCCCAGGCTATGACCACATTACTTCGGCCATTGGGGCGGCAATGATCGGTTGGTTTGGTACAGCCATGCTATGCTACGTCACACCAAAAGAACACCTCGGTCTGCCCAATCGGGAGGATGTCAAAGAAGGGTTAATGGCATATAAGATCGCTGCCCACGCCGCTGACTTGGCCAAAGGACACCCAGGCGCTCAAATTCGTGATAATGCTATCTCAAAAGCACGATTTGAATTTCGTTGGTATGATCAGTTTAATCTCGGATTAGACCCTGATAAAGCGCGCGAATATCATGATGAAACCTTGCCCAGAGAATCTGCCAAAATAGCCCATTTCTGCTCTATGTGTGGACCAAAATTTTGCTCTATGAAGATTACTCAGGACATTAGGAAATACGCCAGAGACAATAAAATTAAAGACTTGGGCATTGCCGTAGAAATTGGCATGACTGAAAAATCAAAAGAGTTTCAAAAATCTAATAATGAACTCTATTTGAGACAGTGAGTGACATGATCAATCAATGATAGCCTAACACCACAGACACTTATACAATTAAACGACTGACACTCTTCTTCTTAACGGAACACTGTTCCTCTGTCGATTAGGACAAAAGGCGCGATCAATACAAATAAGCCACACCTGCTTCAGAGTTAGCACTCGCTGAGCCTACGGCTAATGTACCACCATCGCTACTCAGGCTCACCGAAAATCCAAAACGAGCGCCACTTGAAGGGTCGCTGGCTTTGACATAGCCTCGTTGAGCCCAAATGCCGTTGCTTAGTTCAAACACGTAGGTTGCACCTGAATTCATAAAACTAACGTTATTTGTATAATTGCCTCCAACACCGCTGGCAGAGCCATCTTCATCTGCTGCCCCTACTGCAAGAACAGTTCCATCCTCACTTAGACTAACAGACTGACCAAAATCATCGCCCATATCTGGATTAGCTGCTTTGATGTATGCTTGCTGTGTCCAAGCACTACCCATAAAACTGAATACATACACCGCACCTGAATCAGAGGCATTATTATTATCTGGCCCATTGATAACTGTAGATGAGCTATCTTCTTGAAATGCCCCCACCGCAAGCATATTACCATCACCGCTCAAGCTCACAGATTGGCCAAACTGATCGTCTGCCCCCGTATTTAATGGTTTAATGTACGCTTGTTGGTTCCACGCAATACCGTTGAAACGGAATACATATGCTGCGCCTGCAGCGTCGGCAGTGTTATTATCAGCCCCATTAATACCAATAGATGAGCTATCTTCATGAAATGCCCCTACAGCAAGGGTATTGCCATCATTGCTTAAACTTCCAGAAATGCCAAATTGATCGCCCGCCCCCGTATTTGAAGCTTTTATGTATGAATGTTGTGCCCAACTTCCACCAACCACGCTAAACACATATACGGCCCCTGAATTTACAGCTGAATCAGCACTCTGTGTGCCACCTATGCCCGTAGCAGAACTATCCTCATTTTGTGCTCCAACCGCAAGCGTATTGCCATCGCCACTCAAGCTTACAAAAGTACCAAATGTATCGCCCCCTTGAGCATTTGAGGCCTTGATGTATGCTTGTTGTGACCATACACTCCCACTAAAACTAAATACAAAGGCGGCGCCTGCACCAAATTGAAAATAACCAGATGGATCAGATGGAAAATTGTTGATTCCATTGCTAGAGCCACCTTCGACTGAAGCGCCCACAGCAAGCGTGTTACCATCTGTACTTAGACTCACAGACTCTCCAAATCGACTAGGGAGAAACATAGTTTCTGATGCATTTGATGCTTTGATGAACGCTTGTTGTGACCATGTGCCGCCATTTCGACGGAATATATACACCGCCCCTGAATCAGAACTCAAGCTATCCTCACCTACTGCCCCTACAGCAAGCGTATTGCCATCACCACTCAAACTCACGGAAGTCCCAAATCGGTCACGAGCAACAGCATTATTGGCCACTAAACGTCCAATCATGCCATTGAGCTGCGCATTGGTCAAAGCAACTGTGTTATACCTGAATGAGGGGTTACACGAAGTTGTTGTATCGCAAGTCATTACACCATACTGTGGATTATTCACCCTCGGAATATATCGATGTAAGCTGACCAAAGCCTGTGCAGAGGTTTGTCTAATATTTGTGCTATTGGGGCTGACTACAAGGCCTGTTGTACTCAAGTCCGCATAACCTGAACCATGAAAGGGATCACTTTGAAGTTGATAATGGTTTACGTTAAGAAGTGCATCCCAAGTGAAATCAATCATCTTAACACCAGAGATGCTTACACGAAACGCTGATTGCACGTTAACAATAACACTGGTTGAATTTGTACCACCATCGGTATCAGTTGTCCTGAGGGTTAAAACAACTTGACCACCAATTAAGTTGGAAATTCGGCTTATTTCCAAACTTGAGGTTGTTATGGTTGTATTAATAATGCCCTGACCAGTTGAAACGCTGAAGGCTAATAGTCCACTCTCTACGTCAGAGGCAGATACGCTCAGTAAAACGGTGCTTGAAATAATATCAACCGTGGGCGATGAGACGGTTATGGTTGGTGTGTCATTAACAGATTCCACAATGACCACAACCTCTGTTGAGATGAATATCCCGCCACTATCGCGCGTGCTCACACTTAAGGTCGAAGTGCCAAAAATATTTGCCCTCGAGCTCAAAGTGATATTATGAGTAGAAACCACCATTGCATTAACCAAAGACGTTAATGAACTAATTGTGACAGACAAGGTACCATCCTCAGCGTCTGTGACAGTGGTTCCTAAAACAAAATCACTAAAATCCTCTGGCAGGCGGATGAGATTACTGGCAACAGTTAGTACGGGTGACGTGCTTTGGTTTACGATAACGTTAATGGCAATGGTTTGGACCACTGTTGCATTTGCACTATCAACGGCTGTGACAGTTATGGTGGTTCGACCCGACCCCCCCTCGAGGGGAGACAAATTAATGGCATTGGTCAAAGTCCTTATAGAAACTACGCCTGCGACAGATGCGCCTACAGTTAAAGTTATCGTGTCGCCTTCAACATCAGTGGCTGTCGTGCCGATGGAAAAAGGTACAAAACCACCGAGTACTGAGAAATTATCACTTGAAACGGTTAAAGTTGGCGTATCATTTACCGCTAGTATGGTAACCACGACTTGGGTAGAATCGGTTAATGAAACCGAATCCATTGTCTGAACTGTCAGTGTGACTACACCGTTAAAATCACGTGCACCCGAAAATTGTATGGAATTGGCTGAGGTTGCTATGGCAATAACGCCCGTGGAGGAGGCTGTTACGTTTATTGGCACAGTAACATCAACCACATCTGTGGCCGTGGCAGCAATAACAAAGTTGGTAAAATCTTCTAAAACCGTAATTGCATGAGTCGATAAAGCGATACTGGGTGGTCCATCCACTGTGAATAAAATGGTCGTACTGGTTGTCAAACCATTCACATCGAGTGTAACCACAACTGTTGACCGACCATCAAAATTAGCTGGTGCGGTGAAAACCAAATCCACTGTTCGAACGCCTTGATTTTGAGCAATATTGTTAAAAGTCGCTGTGCCATTTGTTACCGTTGCTGTCCAATCAGATAGGTTTACAGTATCGCCGTTCAAATCAAAACCCGTCAAACGTACAGTTGCAGTCGAGCCTATAACGGCTATAGGATTTATAGTGGCTGGAACCAAGCCATTGGGAAATTCATAAAGTCCCCGTCGGGAAGAAGGGTCACCTTGATCATCTAATAGGAAAAATGACAGTTCCCCTTGATCATAAATCGTCCAATTGAATACTGTAGCAGGATTTGTTCTTCTATGAGCAAGCAGGCCATCCATGGGATCCCAGGTCAAGGGGTAATGACCTGGATACACAGTGAGATTGCTCCTACCATTTGTACTTGAAATACCATAGGCAATGGTGCTGTCATTCGATATCCAAGACAGCTCGCCCGGAAAGGTTTGCTGCGGTAATACCAATCCAATCCATGACTGATCTACAATTAACGGGTTTGAGGGTGAATTTACAAAATTAAACTCTTCAACTGTATTGATGTTGATCAAATGCCCGCCCAAATTTCTGGCTTCTACCAAAAATGACGTGACCTCTAATGCTGTCCTCACCGAATTGGCATAAAGACGCCCACCATCAACCATAAGATTTTGAATATTAGGATTGGCCTGAACAATCACCGGGGGAACTTCTGTAGGATTAACAACGACCACCAAGGTTTGCTGCGACATTTCAGAACGCGTCAGATCGTTGAGTCTTATGGTCAGAGTGGCCGTGCCTGATTGATTAGGCGCGATTGAAAAATACAATTGCGCTGATTGCGTCGTTGAATTCAAGGTGGACATAGTCGTTAAGGCATTGGTGGTATAGCTCACTATTGGTGCGGGATTAGCAGAAAATAAAAGGCTACCACTACTCGTCACTTGAAATTGGGCATTTACTCTATCATCGCCCGGATTACTAACGTTAATGCTTTGAATATTTCGGTTGAGCTGATTACCAATAGTTGTCAAGGCGACTGCAGAGGTCGATAAGCTAAAGGAGATAGAGTCGGTCACCGAATTTACCACAACGACAATTTCCTCAGAAGTGAAAATTCCACCAGAATCGGTTGCTTGTACAGTCAAAGTAGTAACACCATTCGCATTAAGAATCGCTGATAAGGTGATCCTATTGGTGATAGTACTTATACCACTAACCGGTGATGATATAACAACACGCACAAGAGGCGTAGATGAATTCACTGAAACGATTATTGGACCATTCTCAGCATCCGTTGCAGTCGTTATGATGACAACAGCGGTCGTAAAATCCTCATCCACACGGATGAGGTTAGTGGAGACAGTCAGCACAGGTGTGGCACTGAGCACAGTAACCACATTAACAGCGATCGTTTGCATAGCTGTCAATCCAGCACTGTCTATTGTACGAACCGTTAAATTGGTTTGACCTGAAAAGAATGGAATGCTATTCAAAACAATGGCATTCGTCGATGTGGTCACTCTAACAACGCCGGGGGGAGACTCTGTCACTGAAAAAGTTAAGGCAATATCTTCGGCGTCACTCGCAGTTGTGTTAATAGTGATAACTGAAAAACCAACATTGGTTGAAATATTGTCTGTTGAGACATTTATGGTTGGCGTATCTTCAACGGGTGTCACTGAAATCACCACCTGATCGGTTGAACTTAGAGTTTCATCACTGACTATAATTGTGAGCGTTGTCACGCCATTGGCATTGGCAATGCTTGTTATTTGAACACCTAAAGCGGAAGTCGTTACAGCGATCACGCCTGTGGGGGATTCAACCACGGTTATAGTTAGAGTGTCATTTTCTAAATCGTTACTCATTACTGTAATTGGAACAGTCGTGTTAAAGTCTTCAATGATTGTCAAAATGGACGTGGAAAGGGTGAAAGTTGGGGTGTCATTGACGGCTTGCACTGTTACGAAGACTTGTTCAGTTGAACTTTTCTGGCCATCACTGGCTGCAATATTGAGCGTTGTCACACCATTAACATTGGCAATGCTCGTTAGTTGAACAACTAAATTTGAAGTCGTTACAGTGATCACGCCTGTGGGGGATGCAACCACGGTTACAGTTAGAGTGTCATTTTCTAAATCGTTACTCATTACTGTAATAGGAACCGTTGTATCAAAGTCTTCAATGATTGTCAAAATGGACGTGGAAAGGGTGAAAGTTGGGGTGTCATTAACGGGTGTGATTGTGACCACTACTTCAGTCGTCGAACTCAGTATGCTATCACTCACTGTAATCGTTAAAGTGGTTCGACCATTGCCATTGGGAAAGCTCGCTACTTGAACACTTGAATTTAAAGTTGTTACAGTGACCACGCCTGTAGTCGATTCAACCACAGTTAAAGTGAGTGTGTCACTATCAACATTGACTACTGTGGCAATCGTAGTGATGCCCATAAAATCTTCTATTTCAGTTAAGACTGCAGTTGAGATGGTCAGTGTCGGCGTGTCATTAACGGGTGTGATTGTGACCACTACTTGAGTCGTCGAACTTAGCGTGCTATCACTCACTGTAATCGTTAAAGTGGTTCGACCATTGGCATGGGCAATACTTGCTATTTGAACACTTGAATTTAAAGTTGTTACAGTGATCACGCCTGTGGTCGATTCAACCACACTTAAGGTGAGCGTGTCATTTTCCAAATCCATTGCTGTGGCAACCGTACTGATGCCCATAAAATCTTCAAGTTCAGTCAAAACTGTAGTTGGGATGGTCAGTGTCGGCGTGTCATTAACGGGTGTGATTGTAACCACTACTTGAGTCGTTGAACTCAGCGTGCTATCACTCACTGTAATCGTTAAGGTGGTTTGACCATTGGCATTGGCCACATTTGTTACTTGAACACCCGAAACTGAGGTTGTTACAGTGACCACCCCTGTAGCAGATTCAGCCACGGTTAAAGTCAAGGTATTACTATCAATATCCGTTCTGGTTGTTGCGATCAAAACCGTTGCAAAATCTTCAGCCAAAGTCAGGGCAGTGGTAGAGACGGTTAAGTTTGGTGGGTCATTAACAGCTGTGACATCGACCACCACTTGAGAGGTTGTACTAAGTCCGCCATCACTGAGGCTAATGGTTAAAGTTGTTCTGCCATTTATATTCTCTATGCTCGATACAGATACGCCTGTGGTTGTGACTGTGACTGTGACCACCCCAGTCGTGGATTCAGCCACGGTTAACGTCAAGGTCGTACTATCAATATCCGTTCTGGTTGTTGCAATCAATACCGTAGCAAAATCTTCAGCCAAGGTCAAAGCAGCGGTAGAGACGGTTAAGCTTGGTGGGTCATTAATGGGTCCGACGTCAACCACCACTTGAGTGGTTGACGTTAGGTCGCCATCACTAAGACTAATGGTTAAAGTCGTTATACCATTCACACTTCTAATGCTACTTACTTCAAAACCTAAGGTTGTTGGCGTAACAGCGACCACACCAGTAGCAGATTCAGCCACGGTTAAAGTCAAAGTATTACTATCCACATCACTTCTGTTTACTACGATCACAAAAGTTGCAAAATTTTCGCTAAGTAAAAATGCGGAAGTTGTAATACTTAAGACTGGCGGGTCATTAATGGGTGTGACGTCAATCACCACTTGAGTGGTTGTACTTAGTCTGCCATCACTAAGGGTGATGGTTAAAGTGGTTTGACCATTTATATTCTCTATGCTCGATACAGAGACGCCTGAGGTCGTTGTCTGCACTGTTACCACCCCAGTAGCCGATTCAGCCACTGTTAATGTCAAGGTAGTGCTATCAATATCCGTTCTGGTTGTTGCGATCAACACCGTTGCAAAATCTTCAGCCAAGGTCAAGGCAGTGGTTGAAACAGTTAAGACTGGTGGGTCATTAACGGCTGAGACATCCACTACTACTTGAGCCATTGAATTTAATAGGCTATCGCTGAGCGTGATGGTTAAAGTCGTTCTGCCATTTATATTCTCTATGCTCGATACAGATACGCCTGTGGTTGTAACTGTGACTGTGACCACCCCAGTAGTGGATTCAGCCACGGTTAAAGTCAAAGTATTACTATCCACATCACTTCTGTTTACTACGATCACAAAAGTTGCAAAATTTTCGCTAAGTAAAAATGCGGAAGTTGTAATACTTAAGACTGGCGGGTCATTAATGGGTGTGACGTCAATCACCACTTGAGTGGTTGTACTTAGTCTGCCATCACTAAGGGTGATGGTTAAAGTGGTTTGACCATTTATATTCTCTATGCTCGATACAGAGACGCCTGAGGTCGTTGTCTGCACTGTGACCACCCCAGTAGTAGATTCAGCCACGGTTAATGTCAAGGTAGTGCTATCAATATCCGTTCTGGTTGTTGCGATCAACACCGTTGCAAAATCTTCAGCCAAGGTCAAGGCAGTGGTTGAAACAGTTAAGACTGGTGGGTCATTAACGGCTGAGACATCCACTACTACTTGAGCCATTGAATTTAATAGGCTATCGCTGAGCGTGATGGTTAAGGTGGTTCTGCCACTCCTATGGTCTATGCTGGATACAGAGACTCCTGAGGTCGTTGTCTGCACTGTGACCACCCCAGTAGTAGATTCAGCCACGGTTATAGTCAAGGTATTACTATCCACATCACTTCTGTTTGTCCCAATCAAAACCACTCCAAAATCTTCAAGTAGCGTCAATGCATTCATAGTGACAGTTAGGACTGGTGGGTCATTTATGGGTGTGACTTCAACCACCACTTGAGTGGTTGTACTTAGTCTGCCATCACTAAGGGTGATGGTTAAAGTCGTTCTGTCATTTATATTCTCTATGCTCGATACAGAGACTCCTGAGGTCGATGTCTGCACTGTGACCACCCCAGTAGCCGATTCAGCCACTGTTAATGTCAAGGTAGTACTATCAATATCCGTTCTGGTTGTTGCGATCAACACCGTTGCAAAATCTTCAGCCAAGGTCAAGGCAGTGGTTGAAACAGTTAAGACTGGTGGGTCATTAACGGCTGAGACATCTACTACTACTTGAGCCATTGAATTTAATAGGCTATCGCTGAGCGTGATGGTTAAGGTGGTTTTGCCACTCCTATGGTCTATGCTGGATACAGAGACTCCTGAGGTCGTTGTCTGCACTGTGACCACCCCAGTAGTGGATTCAGCCACGGTTATAGTCAAGGTATTACTATCCACATCACTTCTGTTTGTCCCAATCAAAACCACTCCAAAATCTTCAAGTAGCGTCAATGCATTCATAGTGACAGTTAAGACTGGTGGGTCATTTATGGGTGTGACTTCAACCACCACTTGAGTGGTTGTACTTAGTCTGCCATCACTAAGGGTGATGGTTAAAGTCGTTCTGCCATTTATATTCTCTATGCTCGATACAGAGATGCCTAAGGTTGATGTCTGCACAGTGACCACCCCTGTAGCAGATTCAGCCACGGTTAACGTCAAAGTAGTGCTATCAATATCGGTTCTGGTGGTCGCGATCAAAACCGTTGCAAAATCTTCATTTAAAGTCAATGCTGTGGTAGAAACCCTTAAGACTGGTGGGTCATTAATGGGTGTGACGTCCACCACCACTTGAACAGTCGAACTCAGTTCGGAATCACTGACCGTTATCAGAAGCGTTGTGAAACCATTGACATTGTGTATGCTTGATACAAATACACCAGCGGCTGAAGTCGTAACAGTGACCACCCCAGTCGTGGATTCAGACACACTATAAGTCAGCGAACTGGTTTCTAAATCCATAGCTGTGGCAATTGTGCTGAGAATCTCAAAATCCTCAAGCACGGATAACATGGCGCTGGGGATCGTTAAGGTTGGTGGGTCATTAATAGCCGTCACTGATAGGGTCACTTGAGTTGAAGTAATGGTTGTACCATCACTGACTGAGATTGTTAAAGTGGTTTGACCATTGGCATTTTCATTGGCCTCGATTTGAACACCTGAAGCCGACGTTGTTACACTGACCACCTCTGCGTCGGATTCACTCACGGTAAAAGTTAGTGGGTTGTTTTCCACATCAGTTGCTGTAGCAATCGTACGGATGCTTGAAAAATCCTCAATGAATGTTAAGGTGGCCGTTGGAACATTTAGTGTTGGCGCATCATTGACAGCATCCACTCTGACCACAATTTCAACCGATGTAGATCGTCCACCAGCGTCTGTGGCTAGGACCGTCAAAGTCTCTGTGCCATTGACATTGGCAATCGCTGTTAAGGTCATGGTGCTCACGCCGTTGCTTAGTGCTGAGAAAACTGCATTCACGATGCGCGTAGATGTACTTAATGAAAGGGATATTGCTTCACCATCCGCATCTGTGGCAGTGATTGTGACAAATACAGCTGTCCTAAAATCTTCTTGTACGTTGATATTTGCAGTTGAAACCACCAAGCTTGGGGTTGTTAGAGCGGGAGCGGTGCTTCCGTCTCCGCCGCCTCCGCCTCCGCCACAGGCGGCTAATAAAACTGATAGTACTAAGGTGGTGCTAATTGCATTCAATACCTGTTGACTCCTTGCCTTCATTGCGTTTTTGACGCCAAAAGCAAATGCACTGATAACATATTCTTGATTGTAAGATCTGTCAATAAATTTAAGGAATTGTTTTAAGAATAATTTATACATAATGTAATAAGGAATGTTTTTCGGATCATTAAAATTAAATTGTTTTTTTAAACACTATCGTCTGATAATTATATAACAAAATGAATTTATTAAAAAAAATTATCATTTGCTAACTAAAAAGCTATAACTGCTCGATTTTTTCTCTGAACTCATGAACTGAGTTGAATAATTGGACCGTTCCACCAGCTTGGCTCAGCTGATGAATTTAATGGAATTTAGTAAGTGTATTGAGCAATTTCAATAGAGTGATTTTAGAATGCAATGTCTAATCCAATATTCAATGCCAAGATCAAAGGTTCGTTATCGAAACCATCGCCGTCGTTTATTTTTGATACATCTGTTATTCTTGACGTCGCAGCAATATCAAATGTCAAAGGACCCCAAGGTATGCCAACTGTGTAATAACTGTCTTTGAAACCCGAAAGGTTAGCATGATGAGCGATCTGAATACTTGGAATCCAGTTGGTTAAGTATTCACCGGTCTGAGTATAAGGTGTAAACCTAAAGGCAAGGTTTAACCACTGATACGACTCACCGAGCGGATCCAAATAGTCCTTCAAGTCATAATCGGCTGACACACTTATCGCTTTAGATAATAGAGAAAAACCGCCCTCTAGGCGGTATCTTGAGTCAATCACATATTTTTCACTCAAACTGATACGATCAGAATAAGATTGTGCGATTAAACAATTTTGATCGCTCGTACGACAATTGGTGCCGATATTTGGATAGGTCAACTCAGGCGTGTTAATATTAAAACCCGTTAGGCCCACACGCAGGCCATTCCAATCAAACATAACACCGACATCGGCGCTCACTGCATTTGCTGAAAAAGCAGAATTCCTGCTAGCGGAATTGCTTACCTCAGTGAAATTGTCTTTAATGCGATTAGTCGCGCCTTGTGAATTTTCTAATAAAGGTCTAAATGCATAGGTTTGTTTATCCAAAATAGCGCCTATCAGTTTCAAATTGGTTCCCAGATAAACCGCTGCGCCCGCTACTTGCCCCAGGGGCAGTGAATAGGTGAGTGCAAATTCATCCAAAACAACCGACTTAACGTAAAGCGCCGAGTCGGTAGCGACAGTATTAACAATCGCTTGTCTGTCTATGGTTCCACTATCACTTCCAATTGATTCTATAATTAGAGCATCCAGTCTGGATTGATCTAAAATCGCACCGTTACGAGATAATGTACTTTGATTTAAAAATAGAGATCGACTGTAGTTTAATGTTAAGAATCCAGAATCTGCGGAACGACCCAATGAAAACCCAATGAGCAGATTAGTGTCAACGGTTTGCTTCAATCGGAATGCACTAACACTGAGAAAGTCATTCAAAAACGCTATGCTGTCATTGGCATTTGCTATGGTAACATTTGAATCATTGAGCGCCGCATTAAGGTTATTACGCACCATATTCAAAGACTGTATGCCTGCCAATTCAAAGTATAAACCTGATTTAAATCCAAAGATGTAAGAACGATTAAATTGATCGTCAGAAATACTTCCCCAGGCAGGATTTTCTAACATGTTAAATACATTGCTATGATTTGAAGCGTTGCCTACTGGATTGGATACGCCCGTTATGGCATTGACATTGAACGTCCATAGAAGTAGCGATAGAAAAATTAATTTATACATGCAATTTTTAAAACTTAAAGAGTTATAGATCATGATTCAAAACGCTCTCTAATTAGAAGGAAGGGAAGCAATGACGCTCGTACAATTAACCGCGCTCGTTGGGATAGATTCAGATGAAACAGCAGTAAAGTCTTCAGCGGTTGGCGTTTCGCGTACTCGAACACTGGTAACTGAACGAATGGTTCTCCCGCCTATGGATGGAATATTGCTACTGACGACCCGAGCAAAATTCGATTCAGGGGAGGTTACTGAAGCCAGTCGATAAATAAAGGAACCACTGGAAATCTGAATATTAGATGAATCAACATAATGCCATCTTCCCGTAAAAAAAGCTTCACTGGCAATAGACAAACACACAACAGCCGCCCCAGACTGTATCACTGAGTCAATGGGTGAGAAAAACAAAACAGCCACACCTGATGTTGAAATCTCTGAATCTGGATAGACCAATTCCGACCCTCTTAGGATGACCCGGCTATCGGTTGTAATTGAAGGAAAAGTCGTAAGAGACGATTGTTGTACCAAAGAATCCACAGTGCTCCCCACAGTGCTATTATTAATAGCATCAATCAAATGCTGGGAATCTGTCGTTAATAAGTGCGCACCATCATTTGTCACGACAGCCGAATGAGCCAAAGCCACAGGGTCTATATTTAATAATAACGGATTCTGTCGTATTCTTTGCAATAGAATCAAAGAGAAAGGATCCGTGCTAATTATCCGTGATAATAACTCACCAGCTAATAATACCCGTCTTGTGTCCGTCGTTGCTGCACCGATTGCGCGGATGGTTGTGGTAAAAGTACTGATTTTTTGAATCAATTGAACCGTCAATGCGGAATTTGTTGTGACAATGACTGAGGTCACCAATGATGAGGTCCGAACATTATCAATAAGATCGCCAGCGGTAAATCGAGCACCATTCATCGAATCCAGAGATCTAGCAAGCTCATTGGCAATGACTTTTTGAATACTTGACGAAAATGAAGTCACAGCACTTGTTAAAGGCATAGTAGCACCGGGATTCATGCTGAGATAAACAATCGCTTGATTAGCAACGGAGGCTTCCGACAATAACTCAACGAGTTTTTGGTTATAGACAGATAAAATCAGCACATTAGCCTGCGCCGTTAAATCAGGCAAACGTCCGCTAATGTAGTCGGTCGTTAATATTTCATTGAGTGAGGTTCCAAAGCCATTGAACAGACGATCAGCTTGAGTGGCAGTTAAATTGTTGGCTAAACTCGACAATGGTGACAATACCACTTGCTGACCATTAGCTTGCTGAGCCAGATTAAAGCGCATCACACCACGAAATGGGGCGTTGGTCGTTTGATCTATGCCATCACGAACGGTCAACACACCGTTACCGCCTGAGTAATTGTATGAAAAATGACCTGAAGAATTGGTTACTACAGGAGATGGAAACTCAGAACCATCATTGTCGTATAAGCCATTGCCATTACGATCGATAAAAACTTGACCATTCTGGATGGCACCATCAACGGCAACCCCAGAAATATTTATGGTATTCCCTGTGCCTGAATCACCCCCGTTATTGCCACAAGAGGTTAACATAACAACTAGTATGATAACGATTAACTTTATCAGCATCCTTAAAATCCTATCATTCTTGAATTTAAAATCATAATCAAATGACTTGAGATTTCATCATTATAATAACTTAACAATAACTTTGTCATTTTATTACGAGTCGATTGGGTCATTTTAAATGAACTATTTGGTGTCATAGTACTCTATAAAAAAGATGCCAAATAACAATGAGAATATTAAATGAACCTTCTTGCAACCTATTTCTTTAAAACGTTTGAACTTGTGGATACATTCGAATGAAATCATTTTAACAATTCATAGATGATGGTATTACAGGTGAACAAGTATCTATTCAAAAACGACCCTTCTGGTCGACACTCAAGCCATATAAACGCATATTTTGTGTTTGATTTTATATATCGTTCGTGTTTTAATCGCGGACACGGTGTCCTTGGGAAAACAGCATGCACAATTCGTCCATTCTAAAACAATTGAAATTATGCTTGAGCGCAACTAATGAGGCTTGGGTGTTGCCATCCAAAATATCACAATTTTCTCAAAGAGCACCCTTTGTCATAGGCCATTGTTAAGATGAGCTGCCCATATAAACCACATTCTTTTGAAATCCATAGAACAACGTTTTACCTGAGATTGACTTAGTAAATCAAAATAACGCTTCCAGCTATGATTAAACACAACGCTTTACCGCCTCATTATTACAATGATCCCAATTTCTTTCAGTCAGTCAGTCGGTCACTTTTCTTATCCACTTGGCAGATGGCAGGACATCGGTCACAACTGAAAATATCGGGCGATTTCTTTTGTATAACACTATTTGATCAAGATTTGTTCATCATCTTGGACAATGAGACGCCACGCGCTTTTTATAATGTCTGCCAACACCGTGGACACAAGCTGATTTTGCAACAAAGTGGGCATAAAAAATTGTTGACTTGTCCTTACCACGCTTGGAGTTACGGCTTAAATGGCCAATTAAAAAGCGCCCCGAATACAGAATCCTTACCAAACTTTAACCGAGAAGGCATTCGCTTAACCGAAGTACGCTTGGAAGTATTCTGTCAATTCATATTCATCAACTGCAATCATGATGCAGCGCCAATGGATCAAATTTTTAAAGGTTTGAGAACAGCCATTACTGATATTTGCCCAGACATTGAAACGCGCCAATTTGTCCATGAACATTCTGTGGATGAGACTTGTAACTGGCTCTTGGCTGTTGAAAACTACAACGAGTGTTATCATTGCAAGGTGGCGCACCCCGATTTTTCTAAGGGGGTGGTGGATCCGACCAGTTATAACGTTTCCCATTTCAATGACAGTCCTTGTTTGCATCACGAAGCTCGAAGTAGCAAAGGTCAAAACGCTTGGTACAACAACAATGGCGAGGATTATCATTCCTTCTATATGTGGCCGGGATGCTCTATTCAAATCTATCCAGGTGGCATGGTAAACACATATTACTGGCGGCCTCAAAGTGTCAATTTAAGTCGCGTTCATCGCGGCTGGTTTTCTAAAACCAGCACCATTGATGATGATTTGCAAAAAGTCATTGATTTAGACCGTGAGACCACTTTTGCAGAGGATTTGCAAATTCTAAAAAACGTCCAACGTGGCTTGTATAGCTTGGGATATAAACCAGGGCCTCTGGTTTGTCACCCGCAACAGGGTATTGAAAGCGAACACTCAATCGTTTGCCTACATCAATGGTTGCATGAGGCACAAGCGCAATTTATTCCAGCACAACAAAGCGCCCCCAGCTCATGAACGCATTCGATTGATCGTGCAAACAACCATTGCCTCAAAGAAAACCCTATGATACGCATAAAAAACATAACACTTTTCCAAGTCAATCTGCCTTTGCATAAGCCTTATCGATTATCTGGCGGGCGTTTACTTTTTGAAATTTTAGACGCAACGCTGGTCCGTATTGAGACCAATACTGGACTGATAGGCTGGGGTGAAGGCACGCCGTGGGGCAATACTTATTTGCCGGCACATGGCCCAGGCATCCGAGCCGCTTCAGAACATTTGGCACCGGCGCTTATCGGTATGAATCCCTGCGAATTGGATGCCATCAATCAAGCGATGGATATTGCCCTACCTGGACACTGGTATGCAAAATCTCCGTTTGATATTGCTTGCTGGGATATATTAGCGCAACAATGTCAATTGCCACTGAGCACGGTACTTGGTGCAAATTATCAAAGCGATCTGCCCATTGCTTCAAGCATATCAACAGACACCCCCAGCAATATGCTGGCTGAAATTCAGCGCTACAGGGATAAGGGGTACTATGTCCATTCAGCCAAAATTGGCTCAGATGTCAATGAGGACATTGCTCGTATTCAACATTTGAGCTCACACCAAAATGTTGGCGAGCGCATCATTTATGACCTCAATCGTGCTTGGACGCCGCTACAAGCGATACAAGTTATGAATAGTGTGAAAAATTTGCCCCAAGCCTGCTTTGAACAACCTTGTGAAACACTGGCAGAATGTGAACATCTAAGACGCTTGACCTCTCACCCTATTTCCATCGATGAACGATTAGAAACTCTGAGCGATATGATCCACATCGGTCACCGTCAAATTGGCGAAATCATCAATCTAAAAGTTGGTCGTGTCGGCGGTTTAACCAAGGCTCGGAGAATCCGTGATGTTGCACTAGACAGAGGATTTCATCTCTTAGTGATGGAAACCGGCGGCTCGGTCTTAGCCGATACAGCAGCCGTTCATTTATCCGCAACCATTCCGACCAAACAATTCATTGGCACTTGGTTGTGTCAAGAAATGCTCAGCGTTGACACTGCACCTGAACAAGGCGCCAGAAATGTCAATGGCTGCGCTGTTGTCCCATCGATGCCTGGTCTTGGTGTACAACCCGATTCAACGATCATTGGCCCAAGCATTGCACACTACCAATAATGTCCTAATCCTATGCAAAATTCTACAACTGACTACAGCCGTTTCATCGGACACACGCAAAGACAAAATGCCTATCTTGACATTGCCCCAGCCAATTTAATGGCGGCAACGCTGGACCGTGAACCGAGCTGGCAAAGTGGTCAAACCTTGCCATTAGCATGGCATTGGCTCTATTTTCATCCGCCCATTAAAACTCAAAATTTGGCCGAAGATGGTCATGAGAAATTAGGGCATTTTATTCCAGCATTGCCACTGCCACACCGTATGTGGGCGGGTGGAACTTTTGAATTTTTTAACCCCATTCTTTTGGGCACACATGCCACCAAGACCTCTAAGATAACCCAAATTACGCCTAAACAGGGGCGCACGGGCGCATTAATCTTTGTCACGGTTGAGCACACCATTCATACGGGTGAGATTAAAAATCTTGTTGAAACCCATACCATTGTCTATAGAGAAACCACAAACGTCAGTCAGCCGATGGCTGCGCCTAATATTGCGCCGGACTTTAGCTGTGTTTGGCAACCAAGTCCGCTCATGTTATTTCGGTATTCTGCATTGACTTTTAATGCGCACTTTATTCATTACGACTCCGCTTATTGTCATGAACAGGGTTATAGAGACCTCATCATCCATGGTCCGCTCAGCACCACTTTGTTATTAGATGCTTATCAAAAAGCCAGTCCGCAAGGTCGATTAAAATCTCTACGTTACCAAGCCAAAGCCCCAGTATTTATACCCGATACCATCACGATGAACATTGCCTCGGATTCATCACAGCCCAAGCAAAAATCTGGCTGGGTGAGCAATCAAAACAATCAATTGATTACTGAAGCGCATTTTGTTGAGTTTTGAGGCTCGCCCATGAATAACAATGCTTTGATCACTTTGGCTCAATGGTGTGCTGACCTTCAAATCGATGTTGAAGGACCAGAGCAACACATGGCAAAACAGGCATTGCTGGACACTGTGGCCAATGCTTTATACGGTTCCACCACCGACATTGCGCCCATACTCCAACAAACAATGAACATTTGGGGCACGGGTTGCTGCCAAGTTATTGGAGGCAATGGTCGGCAAACAGCGCCCGTTTCAGCGGCTTTAATCAACGCTGCCTATGCCACCATGGAAGATCGTTGCGCTTACGATAATCTCAGTTTGAGCCACTCCCCCTCATCGATCATAGCCGCATTGCTGGCTTTGTCTGAACACATCGAATTCGATACTGCCACCGAGCAAAACATTGCCGGTCAACAGTTCCTCAATGCTTTTATTGTCGGTATGGAGGCACTGATGCGCATATCTATGGCATTGAACCCCAGCCATTACTACCAAGGCTGGCACACCACCGCCACCCTCAATGCCTTGGGCGCCACTATGGCATGTAGTCACCTACTTCAATTAGATGCCAACAAATCAGCGGTGGCTCTAAGTTTGGCAACCAGTCGAATCAGTGGTTATAAATCACAATTTGGCTCCATGGCAAAAGTCTTGCACGCAGGCTTTGCTGCCGAAACTGGGGTTATTTGTGCCACATTGGCCCAACAAGGCGCCTCTGCTCAAAACACCACCTTTGACGGTGAATACAGTCTGCTTACACTGCACGGTACCAAACACTCCCCTGGATTTGCACAAGCATTCGCCGATCTGAACGCTAAAAATCAAAATGACTTGCTTTTGGGACGCACGGGCATTGCGTATAAACCTTATCCCTGCTGCGCATTTTTACATCCATTTCTTGATCTGATGGCTGACATTGCCCACGATTTTAAACAACAACAAATACCCATTGAATCGATTAAGTGGATCAAAGTTACCTTGCCACTGAAGCATTTTAAATCGGTTGCTTTTCAAAATCCAAACGATGGCCATCAAGCTCGATTCAGCCTGTGGTATTGTTTGGCCAAAACACTGCTTAATGGTCACTTGTGTTCTGCCGATTTCGACGAATATGCTGTTCAAGCATCGGCCGATCCGATCCAATCGATAAAACCATTAATGAACAAGATTCAAGCTGAACCCTCAACTGACCATACAATGAGATCTAGTATTCAATTACAATTGAACGATGCTGGTCACCCCATCGAACGATTTACCACGCACGCAAAAGGTACGCCAGAAAATCCATTAGACGAAAAAACCTTTGCAAATTTGTTCCATCAATCGGCTCAAACCGTCCTTGACGTGAATCAATCTCAAGCGGTTTATGAACAGGTTTTGAACTTAGAGAAAATGCCTACCATTCGCCCCTTATTACAGCAGTTAAACCTGCAACAGACGCCCGCTTCGCCACAGTAGTATGAATCAAACCCTGCCACTAGAAGGCCTGACCGTTGTCACCATTGAGCAAGCCTTGGCTGCGCCCTTATGCAGTAGCCGTCTAGCGGAAGCGGGTGCTCGAGTCATTAAGATTGAACGAGCACAAGGCGATTTTGCCCGAGGTTATGATTCGGCCGTCAAAGGCGAAAGCAGTTATTTCACTTGGACCAACCAAGGCAAAGAATCGCTGGTGCTTGATTTTAAAAAAGCCACTGATGCACAATGCTTGTCTCGCTTGCTGTCTCAGGCGGATATTTTCATTCAGAACTTGGCACCAGGGGCACTACAAAGGTCTGGATTTGGCAGCGAAGCGTTACGCGAAAAACATCCCAAGTTAATCACCTGCGACATTTCGGGATACAGTCCCAGCACCCAAAGGGCTCATCTAAAAGCTTATGACCTTTTGATTCAGGCAGAGAGCGGATTATTGGATGTTTCTGGCGGGGTTAATGAGATCGGTAGAATTGGGGTGTCCATTTGTGATATTGGAGCGGGTATGACCGCACACGCCGCCATTCTCGAAGCCCTACTTCTGCGCCATAAAACTGGCAAAGGCAGCGGCGTACAAGTCTCTTTGTTCGATGTGGTTGCCGACTGGATGAGTGTGCCTTTGATGCATTATGATTATGCTGGCAAAGCGCCAAAACGAGTGGGACTCCATCATCCTTCCATTGCCCCCTATGGCGCTTATCCCGTCAAGGACAATCAATTGCTTATCATTGGCATTCAAAACGAATCAGAATGGCAGCGATTTTGCAAAGGCGTACTGAAGCAACCAGAACTCAGCTTAGATAAACGATTTCACTCAAACAATCAACGCGTGGCAAATCGTGTTCTGTTGGATGATGCCATTCAAACAGGCACGCTTCAATTACAAAAAACAGAACTTATCGCTCGCTTAATCGAACATAAAATTGCATTCGGATCAGTCAACAGTGTGGCAGAATTGTCTGAACATTCGGGCCTACGGAGACGAAAAGTTGGTTTAACAGAAGGCGTTCAAGTCAGCATTCCTGCTCGCCCAATCGTTAACACTGAATTTCAACCCATTTCTGGACGTTCGCCGAAATTGGGCGAACATATCAGCAATATTAATAATCTTTAAGCTATGACTATACAACAAAATGCCTCAATTAAATTACGACGCAGTGCGCTGTTCATGCCTGCATCCAATCAGCGTGCATTAGAAAAAGCCGCGCATTTGGATTGCGATGTTGTTCTATTCGACTTAGAAGACGCGGTCGCTGACAACGTCAAACCACAAGCTCGAACACAGTTACAACAGATTCTAAGCGCGGTAGATTTCAATCATCGTGAAACCGTGGTGCGTTTAAATGCCATAAATAGCCCTCACTTCAAGCGCGATCTGGCCTGCTTACAAGCCATAAAAGTTGAAAATCGCCCCAATGCTGTGCTTTTACCCATGGTTGAAACGGCACAAGACATTGCATCGCTTCAAAGGCACTTACACAATCATAACCTGCATCAAAACACCTTAATCTGGGCGATGATTGAGACGCCTCTGGCCGTCTTAAACGCCCAAAGCATTTGTCAGATGAGCACACACATCCCAGCATTTGATTGTCTGGTATTGGGTCCGAACGACCTTGCTTTGGCCACCGACAGTCTGCAGACCGAAACTCGTCAACCCATGTTGCCATGGATCAGTCACAGCCTACTTGCCGCCAAAGCTTATGGCTTAGATTTTCTTGATGGGGTTTACACCGACATCGAAAATATCCAAGGGCTGTACGCTGAGTGTATGCAAGGTGTGCAACTGGGCGCCACAGGCAAAACAGTCATTCATCCCAGTCACTTAGCTCAGTGTAATGCATGTTTTTCTCCGGATAAAGAAACCATTGCATTTTCAACCGCTGTGGTTGAAGCTTTTTCTCAAAAGCTGGATAATCACGGCGTATTACGCGTCCAAGGAAAAATGGTAGAGCACCTCCATTTGAGAATTGCCCAAAAGATCCTTGCTAAGGTCGCCCTAATCAATGAAAGACAAACCCACCCTTTATAGGAAATAAAATATGTCACTAAGTTCTGAACACCGATTGTTTATTCATAATCAATGGATTGAACCTGCTCACGGCGAAAAAATCGTCAATATCAATCCTTCCGATGAATCCTTAATTGCTGAAGTCGCATGCGCTGGTGAGCAAGAAGTCAACGAAGCGGTTGCCAGTGCGCGAACGGCTTTGCTTGGTGAATGGCGTCAAACGACCCCATGGGATCGAGGCAGACTGTTGATGAAAATCAATGGATTGGTCCTTGAGCATATAGATGAATTGGTTGAAATGGAAATGCGTGATACAGGCAAACCCATAAGTGCTGCGACAGCTGCCATTCGCCAAGTTGCCCGCTATTTTGAATTTTACGCGGGTGTGGCCGACAAAATCCAAGGGTCTTCTATTCCATTGGGTGAGGGTTACATCGATTTTACACTGCGTGAACCCATTGGCGTTACGGCGCACATTGTGCCGTGGAATGTCCCCTTAAATATGCTGGCCCGTGGGGTTGCGCCTGCTCTGGCAGCTGGGTGTACTGCGGTGGTCAAACCAGCTGAGCAGACGCCCATGGGGGCATTACAAATGGCGCAAATTTTTAAAAAAGCGGGATTGCCCGCGGGCGTTGTGAATATCATTAATGGTTATGGTCGAACCACAGGCGCGGCATTGTCAGGGCATCCTGACATAGACAGCTTGATTTTTACGGGTTCTGTCGCCACAGGTCGTGAAGTCATGAAATCTTGTGCCGAACATATCAAACCCGTTGTACTTGAACTGGGTGGCAAATCCCCCTTGTTGGTTTTTGATGATGCAGACCCTATCGTCGTCGCACAAGAGGCGGCCAAAGGCATTTATTCTAATACGGGGCAGTATTGTGATGCTGGATCTCGGTTGTTGGTGTCGCGTAATATTCAGGACGCAGTCGTTGAGGCATTATTGGAAAAAACACGAACCATTCGCATTGGTTTGCCGACGGATGATCCTCATATGGGCCCCCTCATATCGCACAATCAGCATCAACAAGTGCTCAATTATGTTCAAGCAGGCAAGGACGATGGCGCCGTGCTGACATACGGTGGTCATAAACCTAAAATGTTCGACAAGGGCTATTTTATTGAACCGACGATTTTCACCCAAGTCTCTCCCCAAAGCCGCATAGCCAACGAAGAAATTTTTGGACCTGTGCTCTCTATCATCCCTTTTGATGACGAAGAAGAAGCGCTACATATTGCCAACAACACCGATTATGGTTTGGCGGCTGGCATCTTCACTCAAGACATCGATAGGGCGCTACGTTTAAGCACGCAAATTGATGCAGGCACAATTTATGTCAACGAATATTTTTCTGGCGAAATGGCCAGCCCATTTGGTGGTATGAAAAAAAGTGGTATTGGTCGGGAACGCGGTCTGGAAACCTTGGTCAATTATACTCGCATCAAAAACGTCATTATTAAGGTGGCTCAGCGTTGATGACTGGCTAAAGACATCAAGCCTCAAGCTTTATAAATGGGATTATCTGGCTCTAAAAGCGTCTTTAATCCAGATCGGCACTTCGCCATCAAATGCAATCACATCAAAACGCATGACCTGTTGACGTTGGGCAGGATGTTGAGAAAGATAAGCCTTGGCGGTTTTGATGATCTTCTTTTGCTTAGCAGGAGTGACCGAAGATAATGCGCTGACACGGGTATTCGTTTGTCGAAAACGTACTTCAATAAAGCACAACACGGCATTGCGATCCTCTGCGATGATGTCAATTTCACCGTGCGCGCTGAAATAATTTTTAGCAACTGTACGATAGTGGTTTGATTTGAGCAATGCTTCCGCTTTTTGCTCGTACTGCGTTCCGATGAAACGACTCATTAGAACAGCGTTTCTTCCTCAATAGGTACAGGGTCAATGCCATTTTTTCCAACCTTGTATAAGGTCAACAACCGCTTCATAAGGAGCGTATCACCATCAAATTCAAACGATCCAGTCTTACCCTCATAATCAAAATATCGTTGATCGTTTAGGCGATAGGAAACTTGAAAAGCGTCATAACCCAAGGCTTGGAATAATCTCGAGGACTCAGCTGATTGGAATCGAGACGGTCGCTCTAAAAATTCTATGTCCACCAAATCTGATTCATTTTGGTCTTGGAATTGTTCTGAAGTCAGAATTGATGTGGCAAGCACTGGTTTTTGTCCGCCCAAAAGATTGATCATTGGCATGATCTGTCTGGCTTGTGGTGCGGGTAAGCTGATAATAATCGCATCAAGGTCTTGTCGAACAAAAGGGAAATCATCTTTTTCATTTTTTATAAATTGACCATTCTCAAAAACCTTTAAATCTATATTGGTGGTTAAGGATTTCTTTAATAATTTTGATCCCTCATTGATACTTTTCATTGGTAAGGAGATATGATCAAGGATTTCACCACCTTTTTGTTCCCAAATTTTGCGCATTTCTCCTGAAGTTACCGCCCCTTTTTGAGTATCCAGTGTCACAGTCAATATTCTGCAATAGCCGCGTTGATAGGCGATGTCCATCAGTTGATTGAGCTCATAATCTACGCTAATATCGATTGGATGTACACTCGATTCAGGATTGATCACGGCGTTTAAGGGGACATTAATACGATCCGAGTTGAATTTGATTTTCTGAATGTTTCCTTTTAACAAAGGGCCAATGACAATTTTTGAACTTTCAGATATTGCATACGCATAGAGATCATTAATATTCTCGCCGTTTGTGTCGTAAAACTGAATTTTTTGACGCTGTTTATTATCGTAATAAGCATCAATGATGCCTTGCTGGATATTCAATCCAACTGCCTTGTATTCACCTGACAATGGCAACAAAACTGCTATATCATATTTTTCTAATAATGACCATGGAATGGCGGCTTGAAAATCAATTTTCAAGCGTGAACCTGGGGTGCCTTTTGCTATAATTTCTTCTCTGATCGTTCCGGTGGGCGTGCTCTCATTGACCCTATCTGAACCCGTCGCTGTGTTGTCATTTTGAATGCGCTCAGAATCTAATTGTTCAGATTGGTCGGAGGATGACTTAACGATTTTGAGCGATTGCCCACATCCTGCTAATGCGCTAAATAAGAAAATTAAGAAAATGTGTTTTGCTGTCATCGTTATTGTATTTTAACCATTTTTAAAGCCAAGCATAGCAGATAATAAAGCGAATGAACCAGAAACACGAACCCTTCTCCCTTTTAAGCTAAGCTGTGGAGAACATTGGTAAATTATACATAGTTGCCACACCCATCGGTAATGTGTCCGATATTTCCCAACGCGCTCAGTCAGTCTTAGCCTCCGCTGACATGGTTCTGTGCGAAGACACGCGCCAAAGCCGAAAACTATGCACCCTGTTAAATTTAGCCAATATTAAACTACGTGCATTCCACAATCATAATGAGATTAGCTTAAATGCCCCAATCATCGAACAATTAAAAGCCGGTGCCAATATCGCCTTAATCAGCGATGCAGGCACACCTTTGATTAGTGATCCTGGTTATCAATTGGTCAAAAGCTGCCATGATCATAACATTGAAGTTTGCGCCATTCCAGGTCCTTGCGCCATCGTTTCAGCACTCTCTATCGCTGGTGTGCCAACCCTCCCTTTTAGTTTTTTGGGTTTTTTGCCGAGCAAAAGCCAGGCGCGACAACAAGCTTTAACCACTGCTTTGGAACGCTCTGAAACAGTCGTATTTTTTGAAGCGCCCCACCGATTGTTAGCCATGCTGGCCGATACGGCACAAGTCGCTCATGCCGAACAAACGGTGGTCTTGGTCAAAGAAATGACAAAGGTACATGAAAAAGTCATTCAAGGGACCATCAACGAAACCATCCTAACGCTCAATGAGCATCCTCAGTGGCTGCGCGGCGAGTTCGTCATTATCTTTCCACCATTGCCCAAAAAGCAGGCGATTGACGCCACATTTGCCACCCACATTGCTCAGCTTTTAGAAGCAGAAATTGGCACTGTGAAAGCGGCAAAGATGGCCGCAAAAATCACTGGTGAAAACAAAAAAACCTTATACCAATGGCTGTTGGATCATGCAAAAAAATCGCATCAACCTTAGGGTCATTGGATATTTTGCTATCTTTGTAAAATTAGCGACCTATTAACGTTTCTTCCAAATCGTTTTATCTGGCATATCTTCTAAAATAATGCCTTGATTACTGAGTTGCTGACGTATGCTATCGGCTAAGGCATAATCACGGTTGGCTTTGGCCTCTTGCCTTTGTTCTATTGCTTGCTCTATGGCTGCGGCATCGACAACATCGTTTTTCTGTAACAACTGAAACCAAACATTGGGCTCATAGGTGAATAATCCCAATCGTTGTCCGCATTCAATCAAAGTTGCCCATAGTTTTGGTTGCATTGAGCCTTCGGCTTTACGTAATTCGTGTGCCAATTGGTGTAAATAACTCAATGCTTGAGGGGTATTTAGATCGTTTAGCAGATGTTGCTCAAATTCTGCACATTTATGTTGCATACATTCAGTTTCTGACGCGATATTTGCACTTTGTGTGTCTACCAAGGCCTGATATAAAGCGTCTAAGGCTGATTTGGCCTGCCTGATGGCATCAATATTCCAAGCTAAAGGTTTGCGATAATGCGTTGACAACAACACATAGCGAATGGTTTCGCCTGTATGGGCATCCAATAATTCATTGACAGTGAAAATATTGCCAATTGATTTGGACATTTTTTCACCACTAAAAGTAATGTAGCCGTTATGCACCCAATAATTTGAAAACTCAGGCAGACCACTGGCACAACAACTCTGAGCACGCTCATTTTCATGGTGCGGAAACTGTAAATCCAAGCCGCCACCGTGAATGTCTATGCAATCGGACAATAAATGTTGCGCCATGGCAGAACACTCTAAATGCCAGCCTGGACGACCAAATCCCCACGGACTATCCCAACCAGGCTGATCACCGGTTGATGGCTTCCATAGCACAAAATCTAAGGGGGATTTTTTATAATCAGCGACCTCAACACGCATGCCCGCGCGTAAATCCTCTAACTTGCGACCCGATAAGGCCCCATAGTCAGGCATTTTCTCAATTGAAAAGATCACATGATCCTGCGCTTGATAGGCCACATTTTTATCCAAAAGGCGCTGTATCAGATCGATCATTTGAGGAATGAACGCCGTTGCTTTGGGTTCAAATGACGGGTTAAGTACATTCAATTGCTTCAAATTGTCGTGATATGACTGGGTAAATTGTTGCGCAATCTGTTGGGTTGATGTTTTTTGTTGCTGGGCTTTGGCAATGATTTTGTCATCAATGTCGGTGATATTTCGCACATAAGTGACTTGCTCATAGTGGCGCATTAACAAGCGATAAAGCACATCAAATACAATGGCAGGTCGTGCATTGCCAACATGAATATGGTCATAAACGGTTGGACCACAAACGTACATCTCAACCCGCTTTGGATTGATCGGTTTAAACGTTTCTACGGCATTGGATTTTGTGTTATAGAGTTTTAGATTCATCGTTGCAAACCAAAATTTATTTTTTGTCCTTTGATTGACGCATCAATCATCCCCTGTTGGTAAACCCTATGACCATTGACAAAAGTTGACAGCACCGACGTTCGAAGTTGTTTGCCGTGAAATGGCGTCCAACCACATTTACTCAAAGCTTGTTTATGATCTACTTGATAGGACTTTTTCATATCTAATAAGCATAAATCGGCCCAATAACCTTCACGAATAAATCCGCGATTTATGATGTTGTAACGGATGGCAACATTGTGCGCTGACTTTTCAATTAATTGGGGCAAGCTCAACAGCCCATCGTGTACCATCTCACACAACAAAGGCAGGGTTTCTTGGAGCAAGGGAAGTCCAGATGGCACATTGAAATAATCTTGCTGTTTTTCGGCCCATGTGTGTGGGGCATGGTCGGTGGCAACAACATCAATACGACCTTCGACCAGCGCCTGCTGAATGGCTCGCCGGTCTTGAGCCGTTTTGATGGCTGGATTACATTTAATGAGGCCTTGACCTTGTGCATAATCTTCATCACATAGGCTTAGGTGGTGCACACAAGCCTCTGCAGTAATGTTTTTTTGGGCCAAGGCGACGTTGCTGAACAGTTGACATTCTTCCAAGGTTGAAATATGCAGTATGTGTAACTGTGTATCATGTTTTTGCGCCATTTCCATGGCCTTTCGTGTTGAGTTTATGCACGCTTGACGGTCTCGAATATTCGGGTGTTCGGCCATAGGCACCTTCTCACCATAGCGTTGTCGCCAAAGTTTTTCATGGCTTTTTATTCGCGCATCGTCTTCACAATGCGTCGCAATTAAGGTCGGGGCGTGGGCGAATATCTTTTCTAAAGCGCTATCGTCATCAACGAGTAAATGCCCCGTTGAAGAACCCATGAAAATCTTAACGCCTGCGGCCTGCCCAACTTTTAACGTTTTTATCGCCTCAATATTATGATTGTTTGTCCCCAAATAAAACGCATAGTTGGCCACCGATGTCTGTGCGGCAATGGCATATTTTTGCGCCAATGTCTGATGATCTAATGTTGCTGGAATGGTGTTGGGCATTTCCATGAAGGAGGTCACCCCGCCTGCTACTGCAGCTTGTGATTCGTGCTGTATGTCTGCTTTGTGAGTCAATCCGGGCTCTCTAAAATGCACTTGGTCATCAATCATACCCGGCACCAAATACAAGCCTTTACAATCAATTTCTTGGACGTTTTTAGCCGTCTTTTTATCGATGCCTTCAATGCGTCCATTCAGCACTAATAGGTCGCCCTCAATGCACTGTCCTTCGTTGACTATTTTGGCGTTTTTAAAATGCAAATCAATCATCTTTTTTTGCACCCTGATGATCCATCTGCCAGAAAAAACAACTGGGCCGAAGGGTATGACAAGCAACACCTTGTTGATCAACTAAGGCCAGTAAAGCATCACCGTCACAATCGGCAAACATTTTTTTTAATTGTTGAATATGCCCACTCTCCTCTCCCTTAAGCCAGAGTTTCTGGCGCGAACGAGACCAATAGCACATTTGATTCGTTGTCAATGTTTGTTCGAGACTCTGCCTATTCATCCAGGCCAACATCAGAACCTCTTTGGTGTCATACTGTTGGGTAATAACAGGCACTAAGCCCGCCTCATTAAAGTGTAATGCCTCTATGAATTGATTCAGCGCAACGGCCATCTGCCCAACGCCTTCATTCGCTTTGAAAAAATCACCCATCCTGTTATTGCCCCACGCGTTGCTTGTGCACCAATGTATCTAAACCATAATTAACCGCTTGTGAGCGAAATAAATTCATTTTGCGTTTGGATTCAAACCAGCCTGAATATATTCGAAATCGTTCACCATATTTGGTTTGATGTGCCTCTATGTTGAATTCGTGAAAATCTTTGAGGCGCGCTACCTCAGTGAGTGCGGCTTGTTGTGACTTCAGCGAAGCAATGCGAATGCGGTAACGGTACTTAGGGCCCGTCTCAGCCACGACTTCAACCGTACTTTCTTGGTTATTCAACGCTTCATAAAAGGCGAAGTTGTTGTTTTGGTTTTCCGTTTGAGCCGTTTGTTCAGAGCGCAATGATTTTGCCAAGTACACTTGCACCAAAATCAACATCGATATTGCCAGTATAAGCACCCAAAAAGGCCAAGCTTTGCGGCTCAGAAAATGCGGCCACTCAATGGCACCTATAATTTGAATGACAGACGGTGTTGGCAAGTCTTTTGCTGATGGTCGATCGTTTACCATTTAAAAATGAATCCGTTAAATTCTAACATTATGAGTCATTCTGCTCGACTGATCACTGATTTTGGACGCCATGACTACATTTTCTCTAAGGGTTTAACGCCCAAAATATTTAGACCATTACTGAGTACCCAACGAACCCCCAGCAGCAGTGCCATTCGGCTGTTTCGTTGCGCCACATCGTCAACCAAAATGGGCGTCGCATTGTAATAACTGTGGACATTGGTCGCAACTTCACGTAATAAATGCGCCAGATTATGCACTTCTAATTGCAGAGCATACCGCTCGATTAATTGGGGGAAACGCCTAATTTGCATGAGCAATGCCAGCTCTATTTCACTGTTTAATAGCGACATCTGCGCATCGTTTGGTACAGTAACACACCAGCTTGGCTCCACCTTGAGCAATTTTTCTTGCAAAGAACAAATCCTTGCATGGGCATATTGAATGTAATACATGGGATTTTCATTTGATTTTTCTACAGCCAATTGCAAATCAAAAACCATATGCTGTTCTGGTTTGCGCACCGCATAGAAAAAACGAGCAGCGTCATTACCGACCTCATCTCGAAGCAAGCGTAATGTGACAAATTGCCCGCCTCGTGTGGTCATGGGCAGTTTTTCCTGGCCTCTATAGAGCGCAGCAAACTGTACCAATAAAATTTTCAAACGATCGGCATCATAATCCAATGCTTTGAGTGCTGATTTAACACGTGGCACATAACCATGATGGTCTGCCCCCCAAATATTTATGAGCGTGTCATAACCTCGATCTAATTTGTTTGTATGATACGCAATGTCGGATGCAAAATACGTCTTTATGCCATTTTCACGCACCACCACTCGGTCTTTCTCATCACCAAATTGCGTTGATTTAAACCACCAAGCACCGTCTTGTTCGTACAATAAATCCTTTTGCCTTAAGCGCTCGATCAGATCGTCTATACATTTTTCATCGATTAGGTGTTGCTCACTGAACCATTGATCAAATGAGACCCCAAATTCATCTAAGTCTTGTTGGATTTCTTGCAATATTTCTGTCAATGAAAAGGTCTGTAGTTGCGCAAATAGATTTGCACCTAATAACAATTTCCCTTGGGCAATAACGGCATCAATGTATTTTTCTTTATCCCCGCCCTCAGCCTCATCTTTCCCACATTTTGCTAATACTTGGTCAACATCGTGTTGAAAAGTGTCTGCGTATGTTTGCCGTAATTTTTGGGCGATGTCTTTAATGTATGCCCCTTGGTAGGCATTACTGGGTAAAGTTTTACAACCCAAATATCGTAGCCAAACCGAAACAGCTAAGATCATCATTTGCCGTCCTGCATCATTGACATAGTATTCACTGTCAACATCATGCCCTGCGGCTTTTAACAACGCGGTTAATGAGGCACCATAAGCCGCCCCTCGGCCGTGTCCCACGTGTAGTGGACCCGTTGGATTGGCCGATACGTACTCTACCAGTATTTTCTGTTTTTTCGATGTATTTGGCGCTGCATAGCCGTATTGCTCGCGTTCATTCAAAGCGTCAATCAACCCTTGATAACGCTGAGTATTATTGAGAAATATGTTGATAAAACCTGGACCTGCAATTTCTATGTGACGCACTTCTGCAATCAAATGGTCGTTGAGTTGTTCGACAATGGCTTGTGCTATGTCATAAGGTTTTTGTTTTAAATGTTTACTTAAAACCAGGGCAATATTGCATGCGAGATCCCCATGAGATTTATTTTTAGCAAACTCAACGATAAATGCGGGAGATTGGACGAGACCATGTGCTTTGAACCAATCGATTAAGGTTGATTCAATCCATTGTTTGATGTTTTGATCCATTGAGCCCTAGTTTTTAAAATAATGGGAATGCGCTGCCAAGAAAGTGCGCCAGCCCCCACAATATTGCAATGGCTAAACCACTGGCCAGCATCACCCATAAAAACACCCAATGAAAAGCAACCGACCTTCGGCTTATTTTTAATACCAACCACAGAATGACACTCAGGATGGCGATGAAAATCCAAAGACGAACGATTGACATAGTTTAACTAATGTTTAAAAACCGACATTTTGTTACTGCCATTTTATCCCTTTCTGACCAGAATATTTAACTTGAATATTTCAAAAATTGAGGTTTGGGGCAAGCATTCAATTTTTACTGCATGCCCTCAAAGACTTCGCTGACAGAATCTTCAAAGTGTATTCTATGGATGGATTCTGCAACATAATGAGCAATGGATACAATCCGAATTTTATTGAGTGTTTTCATTTTTTCTGACAATGGGATGGTATCCGATATGACCATCTCTTTTAGTGATGATTCTTTAAGATTCTCATAAGCATTGCCCGATAATATTGGGTGTGTGCAATAGGCGCAGACTGATTTTGCACCGCGCTCTAATAAGGCATTGCTTGCCTTACATAAAGTGCCAGCCGTATCGACCATATCGTCAACAATCACACAGTTTCTGTTCTCAATATCGCCAATGATGTTCATAACTTCAGAACTGTTGGGTTTGGGTCGGCGTTTGTCGATAATGGCCAATTCTGCATTGACACGCTTGGCGTATGCACGAGCACGAACTACACCGCCGACATCGGGTGAAACAATGATTGGCTTTTCAACACGGGCAATGATGTCCTCTGCAAAAACTGGCGAGGCATAAATATTGTCAACAGGTATATTAAAGAAGCCTTGAATTTGGTCTGCGTGTAAATCAACAGTTAAAACACGATCTGCACCCGCAATCGTCAGCGTATCGGCGACCAACTTGGCGCTAATGGGCACGCGAGCAGACCATGGACGTCTGTCTTGACGACTGAATCCATAGTACGGCAGTACGGCACTGATGCGTTTGGCTGATGACCGTTTAAAAGCGTCTATCATCACCAACATCTCCACCAAATTTTCCGAAGGATTGGGTACACAAGTCGGTTGAATGA